>NZ_JBFBBI010000004.1:472913-678378 GCF_040682535.1 Kribbella sp. NPDC051137 | reverse complement strand
GCAGCCGGCGTACAACCCGGGGCAGCAGCACAACCCGGGCCAGCCGGCGTACAACCCGGGGCAGCAGCACAACCCGGGCCAGCCGGCGTACAACCCGGGGCAGCAGCACAACCCGGGCCAGCCGGCGTACAACCCAGGTCAGCCGTCGTACAACCGGGGCGAGGGGCAGCCGTATAACTCGGGCGAGCCGCAGCAGCCGTCCGGGGCTTGGCAGCAGGGGCAGCCGGAGTACCGGCCGGGGCCGGTGGATCCGCGGTACGCGCCGCCGGGGTCGTTCGGGCCGCAGCACCCGGGATACAACCCGGAGACTGACTTCGGGCCGCGGGGCGGCCAGCAGCCAGGGGAGTTCCCGTCGGGCGGGTACGACCCGCACCGGCAGCCGGCGTACGACCCACGGCAGCCGCAGCAGCCGACGTACGACCCGAGGCAGCCGCGGCAACCTGAATACGATCCCCGACAGCAGCCTGGGTATGACCCGCGGCAGCAGGCGCCTGCGTACGATCCGCGGCAGGCCGGATACGACCCGCGGACGCAGCAGTACCCGGAGCAGCCGGGCTACGCGCCGCATCAGCAGCCGGTGCACGACCCGCGGCAGCCGCAGCAGCCGGGGTATGAGCCGCAGGGTGGTTTCGGGCCGCGAGGGCATCAGCCTGAGCAGCCTGGGTTTGGGCCGACCGGGCATCAGCCCGAGCCTGGGTATGGTCCTGGCGGGCACGCGCCGCACCAGCAGCCTGGGTATGACCCGCGTCAGCCGCAGTCGGCGTATGACCCGCGCCAGCAGCAGCCTGGATACGATCCGCGGCAGCCGCAGCAGGCTAGGTACGAGCCTCGGGTGCAGGAGTACCCGAGCCGGCCGGGGTACGAACCGCAGGGCGGGTTCGGTCCGGTTGGGCATCAGGGTGAGCAGCCTGGGTTCGGGCCGACGGGGCATCAGCCTGAGCAAGGGTTCGGTCCGGTCGGGCATCAGCCGGGGCAGCCGCCGTACGGCGGTCAGCCGCACGGCGGCGAGCCGTCCTATGAGTCTCCGTACGGCGGGCAGCCGCACGGTGGGGAGCCGTCCTATGGTGGTTCGCCGCGTGATGGGCAGGCGCCGTACGGAGGTCAGCCGGGCGGTGGAGAGTCTCCGCACGGGGTTCACGCGCGTGGTGAGCAGCCGTTTGGTGGTCAGCCCGCTCATGGTGGCAGGCCGGGTGGACAGGCCGCCTCTGGCGGGCAAGACCAAGGCCCGGCCGACGCACCGCACGAGACGAACCCCGCGCAGGCAGCGCAGCAACCCGGGGGGGAGCAGGGCTGGCGGGGTGGGGATCCCGCGTATGGGATCAGTGACAAGGCCGGGTTCGATCCTGCCTTCCATCACAAGGCGCTGGGGGACGAGTTCGCGCCCGGTGTGCAGGATGCCGGGAACGTGTTCAGCCCCAAGGAGCGAGCGATCGGGGATCGGCTGGCGGAGGAAGGGTGGCGGGTGGATGCTCGCCGCCCCGACCACACCGTCGACAATCTGAAGAATCCCGAATGCATGCTGCGCAAGGACGGTACCGACGAAGGCCTGATCGCCGAGTACAAGACGTTGGAGAGCGACTCCAACAACGCCGTGAAGCGGAACATCAACGCTGCCAGTGAGCAGGTTCCGGCGGACGGTGAGGTGGTGATCGACGGGCGGGCCGTCGGTCTGACCGAGGAGAACGCGGCGCGAGCCTGGAAGCGGGCGGTGTTGCAGCAGCAGAAGACGGTGGCGAGCGCGGTGCACATCATTCTCGGCGACGGCCGGATGGTGACTTACGTGAAGGAGAGCTGATGGCCGAGCGGGAGAACATCTTCGTGCGGTCCGCGTCCGCGGTGCGGGACGAGGCAGACGGGCTGCAGCAGCTGCTCGGGCTGGAGCCGATCCCGAACACCGAGGGTGCCTTGCCGGACCAGTACGGTCTGCGCGGGCCGGCGACCGCGGTCGCCGGCACCGTCGGGTACCTGGTCCAGCCGAACGGTCACGTCGACCCGGACGCGGAGCCCGAGGACGCCCAGGCGTTCGACAGCTACCCGGTCGAGATCGACATCTGGCTCGGTACGCGGGGGCCGGAGCAGGCCGCGGAGGCCCGCCTGGTGTTCGACCGGCTGGTGGCGGCGCGTCCTGACGTGCCGATGCTGCTCTGTCACGACTTGGACCTGCTGGTCGCGGCGTACCGGCCGGGGCAGGGAGTTCACGATTTTCCCGAGGGTACGACGGTGGACACGCCGGACGCGGACGAGTGGCGGCCGTGGGTGGCCGTGGACCAGGAGGCCTGAGTGTCGGGCGCATACGGAACGCAGGTCATCGAGTCGGTCGCCGTACGCCGGCGCCGGCTGCGGGAGGCGTGGCTCTTCGGGGCCGAGCGGGCCAAGAACACGTTGAACGAGCAGACCGGGAAGGTGCTGGCCAGCGTGATGATCGGTGCGCTGGCGTGTGCCGGATGTGCGGGGGTCTCGTACTTCAAGTCGGCGCAGGCCAAGGAGAAGGACAAGCAGCAGCCGACGCCGGCCCAGACCACGAACGGACCGGTCAGCCCGTCACCGGCGCGGTAGGTCAGCCGCCGAGATCGCCCGACTGCCGACTGAACAGGTGCCGCAGCCAGGTCCGCCGCGGCTGCGGCTTGAGCGCCGCCGGCACCAAGGCGGTCGGGGGAGTCCCCAACGTCACCGGCACCTGCACCATCTGATCGCCCTGCAGCCAGTACAGGTCCGGCGAGCACTGGTCGGTCGCGGAACGGTAGCTCTCGGCAACCATTCCGGCGAGGGTGTCGGCGCGCTCCTGCCCGGCGTCGGCGGCGCAGTAGAGGACCTCGCTCAGCCGCGGTACGCCGATCAGCACGCCCGCGCCCAACGATGCCTCCGGCAACAGGTTGTCCCGGTCGACGACCGCCATCGACACCAGCGGGTCGCCGTCGCGGCGGAGGACCGAGATGCCGTTCTGCTGCTCCGGCCGCAGGTCCGAGATCGCGGCCAGGCTGAGCTGGACGGGCGACGGTACGTCGGGATCCCCGAGCCCGAGCATGGATCGCCGTACGACGGTGAGCCGCCGGAACTGGTCGCCGGTACCGACGAACACCACGACCTCGAAGTGGTCGCCGAACGGGATCAGCGCGTCCGCGACCGGGCCGGCCGTCCGCGCCGACCAGCCGCGCTGGACGAGCACCGCACGCTGCCGTTCCGCGACGTCGCCGAACCGGTGCTCCTCGGTGGCGAGCTCGCCCTCGGCGACCACGGCGTGCAACCAGGCCTCGATCTGCTCCGCCCACCGGGCCGTTGGTAGCTGGAGGCAACGATCGACGATCTCCCCGACGCCGACCACGGCAGACATCTGCAGCGCGCCACGACCCCAGCCGACCTCGACGGTGCGCTGCGCGACGTCCACAACGCAACCCGGTAACCAGATCGGTGCCAGTTCCGCAATCATTTCGACCACGGTTGAATCGCTCGTGTCTGTCATGTACTGACCTCACCCACCACTACAGTGTCTCGCACATCCGTCTGTAAGAAGTACGAAGTCCCCCGCGCAACCGCGGGCTGGTCCAGCGGAGGAATACCTTAGTGGCAAGCCGGATGGTGCACCGCCCGGCGCGGCGTACACCTGTCCCCGCGGGACAGCAGCAGCGCGTGATCGAACCGGCCCCGAGTCTCGGCGGCGGTGGCGGCGGAGGTGGCGGCAGCGCGATGCAGATGCTGCTGCCGATGGTCGGCAGCGTGGGCTCGGTCGCGATGATGACGATGGGCCGGTCCGGTCCGATGGTGATGGTGGGCGTCGGCCTGCTCGCGTTGACCCTGCTCGGGTCGATCGGCGGCATGATCACCTCTCGCGGGAAGGGCGGCAAGGACCGGAAGAACCAGCGCACCCGCTACCTGGACTACCTCGAGCGGATGCGCGACGACTTCTCCACCCAGGAGCGTACGGCGCGCGCGGAGGCTCTGGAACTGAATCCGCCCCCGGACGCCCTGCTGGACTGCGTCGCCGACGTGTCCCGGCTGTGGGAGCGGCGCCGCACGGACAGCGACTTCCTGCAGCCGCGGTGCGGCAGCGGCCGGGTCCCGGTGGTGCCGGCGATGGTCGGTCAGGGCGGTTCCGCGATGGAGCCGCCGGACCAGTTCATGATGGCCGAGGCGAACGCGCTGGTACGGCGTTTCACCGAGATGCCGAACATGCCGCTGACCGTCCCGCTGGACCACGTCGGCAACGTCAGCATCGTCGGCGACCGTGAGGGCGTCGTCCGGGTGGCCCGCTCGCTGCTCGTCCAGACGGCCGTGTTCCACGCGCCCGAGGACGTGTCGATCGCGGCGGCGTTCCCGGGCCAGGCGCTGCCGGACTGGCAGTGGATGAACTGGCTGCCGCACGTCCAGGACCCCGAGCGCCGCCAGGGCGCCGCGCCGTTCCGACGGATCGCGGAGGACCCGCGGAAGCTGTCGCAGTTGCTGTCCGACGACCTGGCCGAGCGCGTCCAGTGGGCGACCGAGTCGCGGCGCGGTTCGGTGAACTTCGAGGACCGCCGCAAGCTGACCCGCCGGCTGCTCGTGCTGCACGACACGTACGGCGGTGTCTCGGCCGAGGTCCGTCCGGACGCCGACGACACGCTCGTCCCGGGTGAGCTCGGGGTGACGGTGCTGCACCTGGTCGCCGACCGGGTCCAGGAGCCGAGTGCGGTGACGATGCGGATCACGGTGTTCGGCGACGAGGTCCGGATCGAGGACCTGCGCGGGCAGTACCCGATGGTCGCCAGCGGCCAGGTGGACCAGCTGGACGCCGCCGTCGCGGAGGGGATCGCCCGCGAGCTGGCGCCGCTGCGGCTGTCCGCGGAGTCGCTGGACCAGGACGGCCAGCACGACGACGTCGACTTCATGGGCCTGATCGGGATCCAGGACGTGGCTCGGCTCGACTTCGGGCAGCTCTGGCAGCCGCGGTCCGAGCGGGCGTTCCTGCGGGTGCCGCTCGGTGTCGACGACAGCGGCGGCATCGTGCAGGTGGACCTGAAGGAGTCCGCCCAGCTCGGTATGGGTCCGCACGGACTGTGTGTCGGCGCGACCGGTTCGGGGAAGTCCGAAGTACTGCGGACGATGGTGATGGCGCTGATGGCCACCCACAGTCCGGAGGACCTGTCGTTCGTCCTGGTCGACTTCAAGGGCGGTGCGTCGTTCGCGCCGTTCGAGCGGGTGCCGCACGTGGCCGGCATCATCACGAACCTGCGGGACGACGCCAGCCTGATCGAGCGCGCGTACAAGAGCCTCGAAGGCGAGGTGCTGCGCCGCCAGCAGGTGCTGAAGGACGCCGGCAACATCGCGAACATCACCGACTACCGGCTGTACCGGCAGCAGCGGCCGGACATGGAGCCGCTGCCGCACCTGTTCGTGATCATCGACGAGTTCGGCGAGCTGCTGAACGAGCGGCCCGACTTCATCGACCTGTTCCTGTCGATCGGCCGGATCGGCCGGTCGATCGGCGTACACCTGCTGTTGTCCAGCCAGCGCGTGGAGTCCGGCAAGCTGCGCGGCCTCGAGACGTACCTGTCGTACCGTCTGGGCCTGCGGACGTTCTCCGAGGAGGAGAGCCGCACGGTGCTGGACAGCACGGACGCGTTCCACCTGCCGCCGCTGCCGGGCTTCGGGTTCCTGAAGGTCGACACGAGCGTGTACCAGCGGTTCCGCGCGGCCTACGTGTCCGGTGCCTACGTGCCGCCGAACGACGAGGTCGTCGAGGACGCGCAGGTGGACGTCCGGCCGCTCGAGATCCCGCCGTACCAGCTGTCCGAGGCGGAAGTCGACGTGTCCAAGCCGCTGGAGGCCACCGAGCGTACGACGGGGCCGACCGAGCTGAACGTGTTCGTCGACCAGGTCCGCAAGGCGGCGCAGCAGGTGCTCAAGATCTGGCTGCCGCCGCTGCCGAAGGCCTGCACGCTCGACGGGCTCGCCGGTCGCACCGACTTCGTCGACGGCCGGGGGCTGCAACTGTCGGTCCGGGCGCCGCAGATGCAGCCGCCGGTCGCGGTGGTGGACGACCCGGCCAACCAGCAGCAGTCGGTGTACCGGCTGGACCTGACCCGGGCCGGCGGGCACGCCGCGATCGTCGGCGGCCCGCAGTCCGGCAAGACGACCGCGCTCCGCACGCTGGTCACCTCGCTGGCGCACACGCACACGCCGCGGGAGGTCGCGATCTACGCGCTCGACCTGGCCGGCGGCGGGATGCAGGCGCTGTCCGAGTTGCCGCACGTCGGCGGCGTCGCGCTGCGCACCGACCGGGAGCGGATCCGCCGGACGGTCGAGGAGATCCGCGGCATGATCGACGAGCGCGAGCAGGTGTTCCGCAAGCACGCGCTCGACACGATGGAAGGCCTGCGCCGGGACCACGCGGCGGGCATGCTGCCGGAGCTGCCGGTCGCCGACGTGGTGCTGGTGATCGACAACTTCGGCGCGATCCGGACCACGTTCGACGAGCTCGACGAGCCGATCACCGACATCCTGCAGCGCGGCAGCAGCTACGGCGTGCACGTGGTCGCGTCGATGATGCGCTGGAACGACGTCCGGATGCAGAACCAGGCGATGTTCGGCACGATGCTCGAGCTGCGGCTGAACGACCCGACCGACTCGAACATCGACCGGCGGCTGCAGGAGGTCCTGCGGAAGGCCGGCCCGGGCCGGATGCTGGTACCGGGCAGCAAGCTGTTCGCGCAGTTCGCGCTGCCGCGGGTCGACGGCGTCGCCGACGACGAGAACCTGTCCGAGATCCTCGAGGCGCAGGCGGTGACGGTCCGGTCCACCTGGCAGGGGCCGCGGGCGCCGGAGGTCCGGATCCTTCCGCTGCAGCTGCCGCGCGATCAGGTCGGGGACGACGTCCGCCGGCCGGCCGTCGTACCGATCGGTCTGGACGAGCGCGCGATGGCGCCGGTGTACCTGGACCTCGAGGGCCGGGACACCAACCTGGTCGTGTTCGGCGACAGCGCCTCTGGCAAGACCAACATCGTCCGGCTGATCGTCCAGCAGCTCGTCGAGCGGCACACCTCGGACCAGTTGGTGTTCGCGGTCCTCGACCCGAGGCGCGGGCTGCGCGAGTTCGTCCCGGAGCCGTACCTCGGCGGGTACGCCCCGACCGGACGGGTCGCCGCCGGGCTCGCGGCCGGGGTGTCGCAGGAGCTGGCCAAGCGGATGCCGGACGACACCGGCGCGATCCCGGAGGCGGGCCAGGGCGGCCCGCGGATCGTCGTACTGGCCGACGACTACGACCTGCTGACCTCGGGCGGCCAGTCGCCGATGGACCCGTTCCTGCCGTACGTCGCGGCCGGCCGGGACATCAGGCTGCACTTCATCGTCACCCGGCGCGCGTCCGGTGCGTCGCGGCAGCTGTACGAGCCGTTCCTGTCCGCGGTGATGGAGTCCGGCGCGGCCGGGCTGGTGCTGTCCGGCGACCGCAGCGAGGGACAGCTCTTCACCGGCGCGTAC
The DNA here is from genome assembly GCF_040682535.1 of Kribbella sp. NPDC051137. NCBI lineage: Bacteria > Bacillati > Actinomycetota > Actinomycetes > Propionibacteriales > Kribbellaceae > Kribbella > Kribbella sp. NPDC051137. Next base: position 670,926 of record NZ_JBFBBI010000004.1, on the reverse strand, counting down.
CCGGGCGACTACCCGCCCGGCCGCGGTTTGTTCGTACGACGAGGCGATGGACCGGAGCTGGTCCAGACGGCGCTGGCCGACGCGGCGCAGTCCGTGAGCCGGAGCAGCGAAGGAGCGATATGACCTACGATCTGGTGGCCCTTGTGGACGGGCGGCCGTCGAGCGAGGACGTGCTGGCCGGCCTGGCCGCCGCGGGGGAGGACCTGGGGGTACGCGCGGTCAGCGGCGGGGCCGTCGTCCAGCTGTGCGGCGACGACAACCTGCCGCTGGTGTCGATCGAGCTGCCGCTGCTGATCCAGGTGCCGGGCGAGGTCGAGCGGATGCTCGGTACGTCGGTCGGCGTCGTGGACACCCCCGCCTGGTGGGTGGAGATCCGCGCCACCTCGCAGGACGGTGCGCGGGAGATCGCCGAACAGTACGCGAGGACGTTGATCAAACGGCTCGGCGGCAAGGTGTGGACGTCGGAAGGCGTCCGGACCGCGGACGAGTTGCCGGCGAGTGCGACCGAGGGAACGAACTGAGATGCCGAACGAACTGACCTTCAGCCCGGGTGTCGACCTGATCACCGACAAGGTCGCCGTCGTCATGCAGGACCGCCCGGTGATCGGCATGTCCGCCTGGCTCAGCGACGCGCTGACCTCGGCGCGGATGGAGGACCGGGACGTCCAGCTGGTGACCCCGAAGCACTCGCGCCTGACCTGGCCGGTGCGGTCCGCACTCTTCACCGGCGTGTTCTCGCGCTGGGTCGTGATCGGCAGCGACGGCGAGTACTTCGACGGTCTGAACGGCATCCGGCTGAAGTGGAACGGCGAGCAGTTCCTCGCCAAGGAGCCGGCTGTCGCAGGCCAGTCGACCTCGGACATGCACCCGGACTACGGCGTCCAGGACGAGCTGGTCGGCCACCTGCAGTTCACCGTGCGGGTGCGGCACAAGCCGGTCGACAGCCTGCTGCTGGGCGGCGTGGCCGAGAAGCTGTTCACCGCGGCGACGGGCAGTGGCCCGGCCGGCTGGTCCACCTCCGAGCCGGTGACGCAGCCGTGGAGCGCGGAGGCGCTCACCGAGTACTGCCGGGATCGGGCGCCGAGCCCGACCTGGCTGATCGTGTCGGGTCAGCCGGGGGCGGAGTTCCGGCCCGCCGTCGGAACGCTGGAGGTGCGCCGGGTGAAGTCCGGCGTCGACGAGACGCTGACCCTCTCGGTCGCGCAGCCCGGCCTGGAGTTCCCGAACGTGAACCAGATCGGCGAGTGGATCGACGCGATCGCCGACGACCTGGAACTGGTCTCGGCGATGGTGCTCGGGGCGAACGGCGAGGCAGACGGGACCTGTCGGCCGCGGTTCCTCGCGATGCCGTGCCCGATCGGGCTGGCCGCCGGGAACGAGGCCGTGCAGGAGCACGGGCTGGACAAGATGCTCGGTCTCGAGGCCGGGAACCGGGCGATGGCGATCGGCCCGGCGCACACCCCGGCGGTCTGGTATCCGATCGGCGACGGGCGGAGCCCGCGCGACTGGGACACCTACTCGGCACTGATGCGCAGCCTGATCCCGTCGGGAGCGCAGGCGGCCAAGGCGTGACGAACCACCAGGACAGGAGAGATCAGCGATGAGCACCTACAGCCGCGTGACGGTGATCGGTGAACGCCGGCGGCTGGACGCCGTGCTGCCCGCCGACCAGCCGCTCGGCGTACTGCTCCCGGACCTGCTGCGGATGCTCGAGGAGCCGATGCAGCAGACCCCGCAACGCCGGTTCCTCACCACCGCGACCGGGGTGCTGGTGCCGCCGGAGGGGACCCTGTCGTCGGCGCAGATCATCGACGGCACCGTGCTCCGGCTGGCGTCGGAGGGCGAGCTGCCCCCGCCGCCGACCGTGTACGACGTGACCGAGGAAGCCGTCGAGGACCTCAAGCGCCGGGGTGCCACGTTCAAGCCGAAGCACCGGCAGATCCTGGCCGGTGCCGGGCTGGTGTTCTCGATCATCGCCGGCGGCATCTCACTGCTGGTCGCGGCGCCGCACGGCCTGACCTCCGCGATCCTGCTGGTGGTCGCGGCGATCTGCGCGTTCGTCGGGATCGCGCTCGGGCGCAGCGACAACAAGCTGGTCGCGGTGCCGCTGGTCAGCGTCGCGACGGTGCTGCTGGCGCTGGCAGTCGGCTTCTGGGCACTGCAGGCGGGCTGGGAGCTCGGGCTGGTCATCACGGTCGGCGCGTTGTGCCTGGCGTTCGGGCCGATGTTCTACGCCGCGGCCGGGGTGGCCGGCGGCGGAGTGGTCGCGGGTGCGACCTCGGTGCTGTTCGTCGCGGTCTGGATGATCGGCGCCGGGACCGGGCTCGCGATGGACCGGACCGGCGCGCTGGCCGGGCTGCTCGCCGTACTGCTGCTCGGGTTGCTGCCGCGGATGGCGCTGTCGTTGTCGGGGCTGGCCAGCCTGGACGACAAGCGGGCGTCGGGCGGCGAGATCATGCGCGGCGACGTCCAGAGCGCGCTGAACGCGGCGCACCTCGGGCTGGCGCTGGCGACCGTGCCGATCGCGTTGTCGTCGGCCGTCGCCGGGATCATGCTGCTGAAGGCGGGCGGGCCGTGGGCGGTCGCTTTGGCGCTGGTGCTGGCGTTCCTGCTCGCGTCGCGGTCCCGGCTGTACCCGCTGGTGAGCGAGGTCGCGGTGCTGTTCGCAGCGGCGTTCACGATCGTCTCGGGGTGTGTACTGATCGCCGCGGTGAACGGTCAGGGCGGCGCGTTCATCGCGCTCGGGCTGCTGGTCGTCGTCGCGATGGTCTGCGCGTTCGGTCTCAGTTTCACACCGGCGGAGTACGTCCGCGCGCGGCTCACGCAGTTGCTCGACTATCTTGAGGTGGCGGCCATCATCACGATGGTCCCGCTGGCGCTGGGAGTCTTCGGCGTCTACTCCAAGCTGCTGCACGCGTTCTGACGTTCGGATGGAATGACTGAATCGAACTGGCAGGGGGACATGCTGCGCCGGATGGCGGAGCAGTCACCGGCCGACCACCCCGACCAGCCCGAGGCTGCCCAGGAAACACCTGCCCAGCAGGCACCTGCGCCACAGCCCCCTGCGGCCCAGCAGCCGACCCCGCCGGAGCAGTACCAGCACCCGTATCCTCAGCCATATCAGCAGCAGCAGTACGAGCAGCCCTATCCGCAGCAGCCGTACCAACAGCCTTACCAACAGCCCTATCCACAGCAGTACCAGCAGCCACCGCCACCTCCTCCGCAGTACCAGCAGCCACCACCACCATCGCAGTACCAGCAGCCACCTCCTCCTCCGCAGTACCCGCCGCAGCAGTACCAGGAGCAGTACCAGCAGCAGTACCCGCCGCAGGGGTACCAGCAGGAGCCGCAGTACCAGCCGCAGTACCAGCAGCCGCCGTACGAGGAGTATCCGCCGCAGGGGCAGCACAACCCGGGCCAGGTGCCGTACCAGGACTACTACGACCAGGTGCCGCCGGAACCCACCGGCGGGACGTGGTCGACGCCACCGACCCCGCAGTCCGACCAGCTCGGCCGGCCGCAGGGGTCCGACGGGGACTCGGTGTTCCGCCGGTTCCGCCGGATCGCGTCCGAGGCGGCGTACGTCGTCGGCGGTTCCGGCCGGATGCGCCGCGACGTGAACCACCTGGCGACCGTCCGCCGCCCGATCGCGATCATGCGCCGGGTCGGCGTGCTCAGCCCGATCACGAACGCCGGTACGTCGACCGTCAGCGCGCTGCTCTCCACGATGCTCAGCACCCAGCGCTCTGACCGGGTCGTCGTGGTGGACGCGGACCCGGCCGGGGCCGAACTGTCCCGGCGGCTGGAGGTGTCGTTCGGAGCCGGGCCGGTCGAGGGCGTCTCACTGGTCCGCAGCGAGAGCACCGCCGAGGCGATCCGTTCGACGCTGGCCGAGGTCCAAGGCCAGGGCGCGCGCGACGTCGGCCTGGCGGTCGTCGACTGCCCGGGCAGCATGTACGACCCGATCGGATCGGAGATGGCGGTCTCCGCGCACTGCGCGGTGCTCGTCGTACCGTCCGCCCAGCAGTTCGCGCAGTACTGCCTCGCGCAGCTCGACCAACTGCCGCCGGAGGGCCAGGACGTCCTGCTGCACCGCGGCGTCATCGTGATCACCGTCGTCGAGAACGTGCCGCCGGATTCGGTGGACTGGCTCGTCGAGGCGTTCCGGCAGCGGGGTCTGCAGCCGGTCGTGCTGCCGTACGACGAGCACATCGTCACCGGCTGGCCGCTGCGGTCGGACCAGCTCCGGTCCGAAACCCGGGACGCCGTGCTCGAGCTGGCCGCCCGGGTCGTCGGCACAGTGACCGGCACGAGGACCGGCGCTCCCAGCTGACTCACAGGAAACCTTCAAACAGCGGTTCAACCCGGATCGGGTGAACCATTCGGCTGATCCGGTCGTTTGAGTAGACGGACAGCGTTCAACAACTTCGATCAGCAGGCTCCTGGAGGTCCAGATTCATGAGCGATGACACGACGGCATCGACCACCCCATCGGCGGACGGCGGGCTGCGGGACCGCAGGACGGTGCTGCGCTGCGCGGCGATGGTCGCCCTGGCGGGTGCCGGCGCGCCGATCCTCGCGGCCTGCGGTGGCAGCGACACGTCCGGGAACGGGAGCACCGGGGGCGCCGGCACGGGTACGTCGCCGTCCGCGACCGGCTCCGCTCCGAGCGCGAGCGCCTCGTCGAGCGCGGGTGGCAGCGGTACGGTGCTCGGCCCGGTGTCCGACGTACCGGTCGGCGGCGGGAAGGTGTTCGCCGACGCGAAGGTCGTGGTGACGCAGCCGACCGCGGGCACCTACAAGGGGTTCTCGGCGGTCTGCACGCACCAGGGAAACCCGATCGGCTCGGTGGAGGGCGGCCAGATCATCTGCCCGTTCCACAACAGCCACTTCAGCATCAAGGACGGCAGCGTGGTCAGCGGACCGGCGCCGTCGCCGCTGCCGGCCGTCAACGTGAAGGTCGAGGGCGGCAACATCGTCGAGTCCGCCTGACACGCAGCCCCGGACATGGCGAAGGCCCGGTCACCGGGGGACCGGGCCTTCGGCGCAGGGTCAGGACTGGTCAGACGCCCCGACGTACAGCAACTTGTTCGGTGAGCCGGTGCCCGGGTCGCCCACCTTGTCGGCGGTCGAGCCGGTGACCAGCGCCTTCGCGACGTCGGCCGGGGTGGCGTCCGGGTGGTCGGCCAGGTAGAGCGCGATTCCGCCCGCGACATGCGGTGTCGCCATCGACGTACCGCTCATCTTCGCGGTCGCGTCCGGGCCGGTGATGCCGACCGAGGTGATGTCCACCCCCGGGGCGAACAGGTCGACGCACTTGCCGTAGTTCGAGAACTCCGCGCGCTGGTCCTGGTCGTCGGTGGCGCCGACCGTGATCGCCGACGGCTCCTTGGCCGGCGAGCTCTGGCAGGCGTCCGCGTTGTCGTTGCCGGCAGCAACGGCATAGGTGATGCCGGCGCCGACCGACGCCTTCACCGCGGCGTCCAGCGCGTCGTCCGCGCCGCCGCCGAGGCTCATGTTCGCGACCGCGGGCTTCTTCGCGTTCTTGGTCACCCAGTCGATCCCGGCCACCACGGACTCGGTCGAGCCCGAACCCTTGCAGTCCAGTACCCGGACCGCGATCAGCTTCGCGGCCTTCGCCAGCCCGTACGTCGTACCGCCGATGGTGCCGGCCACGTGGCTGCCGTGGCCCATGCAGTCGACGCCGTTCTGGCCGTCGCCGACCGTGTCGGTGCCGACCGACGCGCGGTCGCCGAAGTCCTGGTGCTTGGCGTAGATGCCGGTGTCGATGATGTAGACGTTGACGTTCTTGGCGTCCGTCGACGGCTCGTACTTCTTGTCCAGCGGCAGGTCCCGCTGGTCGGCACGGTCCAGGCCCCACGGCGGGTTGTCCTGGGCAACCGTGATCTTCTGGTTCTGCTGGACGTACGCGACCCGGGAGTCGCCGGCGACCTTCTTCGCCTGGTCCTCGGACATGGTCGCCGAGAAGCCCTTGATGGACGCGTCGTACTGGTCCTTGACCTTGACGTCGTAGCTCGCCGCCAGGCTCTGGGTGGCGACCCGCGTCTGGGCCCGGGTGGTCGCGTCGTTCAGCACGACGATGTAGCTGCCGGGGATCGCGTTCGGGTTGCCGGCGCCGCGGATACTCACCGGTGCGGGCTGCGCCGCGTTGCTGCCGGTGGCAGCAGAGACGATTCCGGTGACGGCCAGCGCCGACGCTGCGACGATACCGAACAATGCGCGTGGTCTGCTAAGGGAAGGGGACATGGGCGGAACTCCCTCGAGTCAGCGCAAGGCCTTGTTGCCTCACGCAAAGGACCTGCACATCTACCCTTGTCCACAAGTAAGACAGCTCGCCCATCCCAGCCGGGGATAAATCTCGACTTATGAGCCAACCCGAAACAGGACCGCAATCTTCAGCTCGTTTGCCGGGCCTCGTGGTTGGCGTACTTCCGGGCCGCGAACCCGTACGCCTCCTCGATCAACGGCAGCAGCCGGTCCAGACCGGTCGGGTTCACGATCGCCACCCAGTACTGCGAGGCGTAGAACGGATGCGGCATCAGGGTGTCGCGGGCCGTGTAGTCGTGGCCGGAGTCGAGCACCCAGTCGGCGTCGCGGTCGGTGGGCACCGGGCCGAAGAGCTCGCCGTACGTCGCCTTGGTGAGGCCGAGGTTGAGCCGCCAGGCGCCCGGCTGGTCGAGGTTCGACACCTTCTCGTAGTGGTCGCCGGTGACAATGGTGGCGAAGGGTTGCTGCCGCTCCGGTGGCAGGTCGCCGGCCGGGTCGTACAGGTAGAAGAGGTCGTCCTGGGCCTCGAGCACCCGGACGCCGTCGTACGCGCGGATCGTCCGATCAACATCTCCGAATCTCATACCTTCAAGTGTGTCATTTAAGCGCCCATTGAAGCTTTGTGCCGATTCCGGGTTTGTCGGCGGGCCGAACTAGGGTGGTTGGGTGGCTGATCCGTCCTCGTACCGTCCCGCTCCGGGTTCGATTCCCGATTCGCCCGGCGTCTACCGCTTCAGCGACTCCGCCGGCCGGGTGATCTACGTCGGCAAGGCGAAGAACCTGCGCGCCCGGTTGTCGTCGTACTTCCAGGACCTGGTGAACCTGCATCCCCGGACCCAGGCGATGGTGACGACCGCCTCGAAGGTCGAGTGGACCGTGGTCGGCAGCGAGGTCGAGTCGCTGCAGCTGGAGTACTCCTGGATCAAGGAGTACGACCCGCGCTTCAACGTGAAGTACCGCGACGACAAGTCGTACCCGTGGCTCGCGATCACCCTCAACGAGGACTACCCGCGGGTGATGGTCGGCCGCGGCCAGAAGAAGAAGGGCGTCCGGTACTTCGGCCCGTACAGCCACGCGTGGGCGATCCGCGAGACCGTCGACCTGCTGCTCCGGGTGTTCCCGATGCGCTCGTGCAGCAAGGGCGTGTTCAACCGGCACCGCCAGATCGGCCGGCCCTGCCTGCTCGGGTACATCGGCAAGTGTGCGGCTCCCTGCACCGGACAGGTCAGCCAGGAGGAGCACCGCAAGATCGTCGACGACTTCGCGGCGTTCCTGTCCGGGCAGACCGCGACGTACGTGCGCCGCCTGCAGAAGGAGATGCAGGCCGCGGCCGCCGAGCTGGAGTACGAGCGGGCCGCGAAGATCCGCGACGACCTGGCCGCTCTGGAGAAGGCACTGGCGAAGAACGCGGTGGTCCTCGGCGACGGCACCGACACCGACGTGATCGCGCTCAGCGAGGACCCGCTCGAGGTCGCGGTGCAGATCTTCTACGTCCGCGGCGGCCGGATCCGCGGTGAGCGTGGCTGGATCGCCGACAAGGCCGACGGTACGGCGACCACCGGGGACCTGGTCTCCCGCTTCATCCAGCAGATGTACGCCGACGACTCGGTGGACGCGATCCCGCGGGAGATCCTGGTTCCGACCGTGCCGGAGGACGCCGCGGCGTTGACCGAGTGGCTCGAGGGGATCCGGGGCGCGCGGGTGTCGATCCGGGTCCCGCAGCGCGGCGACAAGAAGTCGCTGATGGAGACCGTCGAGCGGAACGCGCTGCAGACGCTGACCATGCACAAGACCAAGCGCGCCAGCGACCTCACCACCCGGAACCAGGCGCTCGAGGAGATCCAGGCGGCGCTCGACCTGCCGGAGGCGCCGCTGCGGCTGGAGTGCTACGACATCTCGAACCTGCAGGGCACCGAGGTGGTCGCGTCGATGGTGGTGTTCGAGGACGGCCTGCCGCGGAAGAGCGAGTACCGGCGGTTCGTGATCAAGGGCGTCGACGGGCAGAACGACGTCGCCTCGATCGCCGAGGTCCTGACCCGCCGCTTCAAACGCCTCCTCGACGAACGCGCGACGATCACCGACGACGACGATCCGAACGCGGCCCTGATCGACCCGGAGACCGGTCGTGCGAAAAAGTTCGCCTACGCGCCGGGACTCGTGGTCGTCGACGGCGGTCCACCCCAGGTAGCGGCAGCCCGGCAGGCGATGGACGAGCTCGGGGTCGGCGACATCCCGGTCGTCGGCCTGGCCAAGCGCCTGGAGGAGGTGTGGGTCCCGGACGAGGAGGACCCGGTGATCTTCTCCCGGACCTCCGAAGGCCTGTACCTGCTGCAGCGGCTCCGTGACGAGGCGCACCGGTTCGCCATCACCCACCACCGCAACCGGCGGTCCAAGTCGATGGTCGAGAGCACCTTGGACGAGGTGCCAGGACTGGGTGAGGTGCGGCGTAAGACGTTGCTGCGCCATTTCGGCTCGCTGAAGAAGTTGCGCGGCGCCACCGTCGGCGAGGTGGCCGAGCTGCCCGGTTTCGGGCCGCGGCTCGCGGAGTCCGTCGTACTGGCGGTTAACGCTGCTGCAACGAAGGCGGAAACCGGCCGTGCTCCGGCGGTCAACACGGCGACAGGCGAGATACTGGGCGACGACGTCCCGGCGCCTGCCGAGGCGCCCGACGGGGATGCAGGGGAGAACTGAGAACTGATGGACGACACGGGCGGCAACCTGATCATCGTGTCCGGGATGTCGGGCGCGGGCCGGAGTTCGGTCGCCGACGTACTGGAGGACCTCGGCTGGTTCGTGGTGGACAACCTGCCGCCGATGTTCCTGACCACGCTCGTCGAGCAGGTCGTCGGGACCGGCGCGGCGCCGCGGCTCGCGGTCGTCGTGGACGTCCGGACCGGGCTGTTCTTCGAGGAGCTGAGCTCCGCGATCCACGACCTGCGGCTGAAGGGGTACCGGCCGCTGACGCTGTTCCTGGAGGCGTCCGACGACGTGATCGTCCGCCGGCAGGAGAGCGTCCGCCGGCCGCACCCGTTGCAGGGCGAGGGCCGGCTGCTGGACGGGATCCAGCGTGAGCGCGAGCTGCTCGGCGACATCCGGGCCGGCGCCGACCTGGTGATCGACACCTCCGCGCTGAACATCCACCAGCTGGCCGCGAAGATCGTGAACGCGTTCGGCGACGAGGAGAACGCCGAGCTCCGGGCCACCGTGGTGTCGTTCGGGTTCAAGTACGGCATCCCGGTCGACGCCGACGTGGTCGCCGACATGCGGTTCATCCCGAACCCGTACTGGCAGCCGGACCTGCGCCCGATGACGGGCCAGGACAAGCCTGTGTCAGACTTCGTGCTCGGCCATCCGCTGGCCCAGCAGTTCCTGCAGAACTACGTGGACGTGCTGGACACCCTGCGGACCGGCTACCTGAACGAGGGCAAGCGCTTCGTCACCGTCGCGATCGGCTGCACCGGGGGTAAGCACCGCAGCGTCGCGATGGCCGAGGAGATCGCCCGCAGGCTGCGCGAGAAGGGCTCACCGACGTTGGTAGTGCACCGGGATCTGGGGCGCGAGTGACGCGGGTCGTCGCTCTGGGCGGCGGACACGGACTGGCGGCCTCGTTGTCCGCGCTGCGGCATGTCACCGACCAGCTGACCGCGGTCGTCACGGTCGCGGACAACGGCGGCTCGTCCGGGCGGCTGCGGCGCGAGCTCGGCGTACTGCCGCCCGGCGACCTGCGGATGGCGCTGGCCGCGTTGTGCCGGGACGACGAGTGGGGCCGCACGTGGGCCGACGTACTGCAGCATCGTTTCCGCAGCGACGGTGAGCTGCACGACCACGCGGTCGGCAACCTGCTGATCGTCGCACTGTGGGAGCTGCTCGGCGAGGCGGTCGACGGGCTCGACTGGGTCGCCCGGCTGCTCGGTGCGCAGGGCCGGGTGCTGCCGATGTCCGCCGTACCGCTGGACATCACCGCGCGCGTGCTCGGCCTGGACCCGGAGCACCCGGAGGCGATCGCCGAGATCCGCGGCCAGGCGGAGGTGGCGTCCACCGACGGCCACGTGGTCGACGTCGCGCTCGACCCTGCCGACCCGCCGGCCTGCCCCGAGGCGCTGATCGCGATCGCGGAAGCCGACTGGGTCGTCGTCGGGCCCGGCTCGTGGTTCACCTCGGTGATCCCGAACCTGCTGGTCCCCGAGCTGTGCCGCGGCCTCGAGCAGACCAGCGCCCGCCGGCTGCTCACGCTCAACCTCGGCGAGCAGAAGGGCGAGACCGCCGGCTTCTCACCCGAGACCCACCTGGAGGTGCTGGCCGGCCACGCCCCCGACCTCCGGATCGACGTCGTCCTCGCGGACGCCGGTCACGTGCCCGACCCCGAGTCGCTGCGCCGTACCGCGCAGTCCCTCGGAGCCGAGCTCGTGATCGCCGACATCGCCGACGACGACCGCGACCTCCACCACGCTCCCGACAAACTCGCGAAGGTCTACCGGGAGATCTTCAGCTAGGACCTGTCTGGTAATCCAACGCCTACTGCGGGGCACTCGGCACGGCATCTCCTCGCTACGACGCTGGATCACCAGACAGGTCCTAGTCGAAATCGGCGTCGATCTGCTTGGTCGCGGTGTAGATCTGCTTCCCGTGTGCGTCGTACCCCCGGACCCGCACGTTCTGCAGGTCAGAGTTCCCACCGGTCAGGCCCCAGATGTAGAACCCGTTGGAGACCAGGGCCCGGGTCGGTCCCTGCTTCGGCAGATCCACCACGAGTTGCGCAACGCCGTCGGGCACCATCCCGAAGTCGAACGAGTCCGCGAACTTCCCGTTCGCCTGCACAGCACCCCGTGTGTAGTCGTACGGTCCCTTGGCAGTCGCGCCGAGCATGTGGCACCACGCGAACACCTTCCGGTCCGGCGAGATCAGTACGGCGGTCAGCTTGTCGCCGGTGCCGGTCTTGAGCGCGACCTTCCAGTCCTTGGTGAGCGGTCCGGCGGCGGTGATGCGCGGGTCACCCGACGGGTTCTGCATGTAGATGTCGTCGACGCCACGGCACCGCGTCCTGACCTGGTCGTCGGTGAGTGGGCTCGCCGGTGGCGCCGGCACGAGAGCCTTGCCGGTCAGCGGGTCCTTCGTCAGTACGGCGTCCGGGATCACCGGCGCGGCGGTCTTGAGCGTGACGTTCGACGGGACCGTGGGCTGCACGCGTGCTGTTTCCGGGGTCGGGATGGTGACGTCGTAGGTCTTGTGACCCGCTGCGTCGTACCCACGGATGCGCTGGATGCGCGAGGGGAGAGGCAGATCGCCCAGGCTGTAGAAGCCGTCTGCACCGACGAGCGCCTGCCGGGCCTCACCGCCGCCTTCGAGATTCACCACCACCCGGCTGACGTCGGCGGGCACCCGCGGGGCGTTCAGGCTCGCCTCGGAGGGGACCTGCCCGGTGATGGCCTTGGTCGGGAAGCGTCCGTAGGCCTGCACCAGACTGACGCCCGACAGCATGCAGGTGGCGGCGATCGACCCGTCCGGCGACAAGAAGGTGGCCTGCGCGGAGTCGCCGGTGCCCGACTTCACCATGACTTTCCAGTCCGCGGCGAGCGTTCCGGCCTTGTCGGGATCGTTCCCGCCGTGCTCCTGCGCGGCGTCCCGGAACTCTTGGTCGCCGGGCTTGCACCGGTCACGCAGTTCGGCGTCACTCAGGTTGCTGACCGGCGGGGGTGCCAGCACCGGCTTGCCCGTCTCGTCGTCGAGGATCTGGCCGGTCTTCACGTCGATCGTCAGCGTCACGCCAGGCGTCGGCGTACCGACCGGGCCGTTGCCATCGGTGCGGTTCGCGGACCAGGTGGTGACGCCGGCGATGATCGCGCCGGTGGTGAGGACGGCGGTGGAGACCGTCGCGATCCGGGTCTTCCGGACGGAGCGCCGGGCGCGGACCAGCAGGTCGTCGACGTCGGTACTCAGCGGACGGTCGGTGTCGTCGGCGGCCGCGGCCAGCAGACGTTCGATATCGGTGCTCACGAAGCGCTCCTTTCGGTCTGGTCGATGAGTTCACGGAGGCGGGTGAGGGCTCGGGAGGTTTGGCTCTTCACGCCGCCGGTGCTGATGCCGAGGACGTCGGCGGTCTGTTCGAGGCTGAGGTCGGCGTAGTGCCGCAGGACGACGCAGGCTCGTTGGCTCGGCGGGAGCGCGGCGAGGGCCTGTACGACGAACAGCCGGTCGTCGACCGTGCCGGCCGGATCGGGCAGGCGGGTGGCCTGGTCATCGGCATCCACGAGGCGTTCGCGGCGCCACGGCCGGCGGGACTGGTCGAGTACTGCGGTCACCAGACACTTGTGGGCGTACCCGTTCAGGCCTTGCGTACGGTCGATCCGGTGCCAGCGCCGATACACCTTCACCAGCGCGTCCTGCGCGGCGTCCTCGGCGCGGTGCCAGTCGCCGCACATCAGGTACGCCGTACGGCGCAGGCGGCGGATCGCCGACGTCGCGAACTCGGTGAACTCGGCTTCGTCCGGTGCCTTCATGCCCCTCCTCTCAGGTTGTCGACGAGGTAACGGGACCAGCCGCGCGGAAGGTTGCAACGTAACCGCGGCACGCGGCGCCCGTTGGTCCTCCGAGGGTCTTTGACATGGGTGGGAGGATGCTTTCTATGGCGATGACAGCACAGGTGAAGTCCGAGCTGACCAGCATTCAGGTCACGAAACCGTGTTGCCGCAAGGCTGAGGTCTCGTCGATCCTGCGGTTCGCGGGCGGGCTGCACCTGGTGTCCGGGCGGATCGTCGTGGAGGCGGAGCTGGACAGCGGCGCCGCGGCCCGGCGGTTGCGCAAGGACATCGCCGAGATCTTCGGGCATCCGTCGGACGTCGTGGTGATCTCCCCGTCCGGCATCCGCAAGCAGACGAAGTACGTCGTGCGCGTGGTCCGCGACGGTGACGCGCTGGCGCGGCAGACCGGCCTGGTGGACAACCGCGGCCGTCCGGTCCGCGGCCTGCCGCCGGCGGTCGTGTCCGGTGCGTCGTGCGACGCGGTTGCCGCGTGGCGCGGCGCCTTCCTGGCGCACGGTTCGCTGACGGAGCCCGGCCGGTCGTCCTCGCTCGAGGTGACCTGCCCGGGTCCGGAGGCGGCGCTCGCGCTGGTCGGCGCGGCCCGCCGGCTCGGCATCGGTTCGAAGGCGCGCGAGGTCCGCAACGTCGACCGGGTGGTGATCCGCGACGGCGACGCGATCGGTGCGCTGCTGACTCGGCTCGGCGCGCACGAGTCCGTGCTCGCGTGGGAGGAGCGCCGGATGCGCCGCGAGGTCCGCGCCACCGCGAACCGGCTCGCCAACTTCGACGACGCGAACCTCCGCCGCTCGGCCCGGGCCGCGGTGGCCGCGGGTGCGCGGGTGGAGCGTGCGCTGGAGATCCTCGGCGACGACGTACCCGATCATCTGCAGGTGGCCGGCAAGCTCCGGCTGGAGCACAAGCAGGCAAGCCTCGAGGAGCTCGGCCAGCTGCACGAGCCGGCCCTCACGAAGGACGCCGTCGCGGGCCGGATCCGGCGGCTGCTGGCCATGGCGGACAAGCGCGCCGCCGACCTCGGCGTCCCGAACACCGAGGCCAACCTGACCCCGGAGATGCTCGACCCGGCCTGACCGGATCGTTATCTTCACGGGCCCGTACGACGCTTGCGAAGTTGATTGGATCGGCGCAACGGGGGTTGCCATCCGATGAACACGTGAGGACGACGATGGGTACCCAGGAAGAAGAAGCCGCTGCGCTGGCGGAACTCGAACGCGTACGGACCGAGAACGCGATCAAGGAGATGCAGCGCGCGGAAGAGCTGCGGAAGCTCCAGGAGCAGCAGCAGAACAAGATGGTCGCCGACGGCCGGCCGGCGGTCAGTTGGCCGGACAACGAGGTGCAGGCCGCACCTGGTGCGCTGGACAAGGTGGCCGGCGCGCTGCGGGTCGGGAAGGCCGGGGACGCGGCGTTCGCGCATGACCTGCTGAGCAGTGGCCAGACGCCGTTGGGCGGGGTTTCGAAGCCCGAGCAGGGCGCCGACGGAGCCCGGCAGCAGCAGGCCCGCGGGCGGGCCGCGAACCCCGCACTCGGCCTCGGTTGAGCGGTCGATCCGGCACCAGCTGGTCAACTGGTATTCACGACGTGGCCCGGGTCTGTTTCCGGGGCCTTGTCACGTCGGGGTGGTCTGCTCCGACGGCTACCGACCGGTTGCGGTGGTCTGATGTGGACGCTACCAGTTGGCCAGGTGGGCTGTTGGGCTAGGGTTCGGAATGTAGCGGCAGTGAAAAGCCAGTTCAGAGGAGACGTAGTCCCGTGACCGTACGCGTAGGTATCAACGGCTTCGGCCGCATCGGCCGTAACTTCTTCCGCGCCGTGCAGGCGTCCGGTGCCGACATCGAGGTCGTCGCCGTCAACGACCTGACCGACAACCAGACCCTCGCTCACCTGCTGAAGTACGACTCGATCCTGGGCCGTTTCCCGGGTGAGGTCTCCGCCACCGACGACGAGATCACCGTCGCCGGTCACTCGTTCAAGGCGTTCGCCGAGCGCGACCCCGCGAACCTGAAGTGGTCGGATGTCGGCGCCGACGTGGTGATCGAGTCCACCGGCTTCTTCACCGACGCCACCAAGGCCAAGACGCACGCCGACAACGGTGCCAAGAAGGTCATCATCTCCGCCCCGGCGAAGAACGAGGACCTGACGATCGTGATGGGCGTGAACCACGAGCTGTACGACGCCGAGAAGCACACCGTGATCTCGAACGCGTCCTGCACCACGAACTGCCTGGCCCCGATGGCGAAGGCGATCCACGACGCGTTCACGATCGAGCAGGGTCTGATGACCACGATCCACGCGTACACCCAGGACCAGAACCTGCAGGACGGCCCGCACAAGGACCTGCGTCGCGCCCGCGCCGCGGCCCTGAACATCGTGCCGACCTCGACCGGTGCCGCGAAGGCGATCGGCCTGGTGCTGCCGGAGCTCAAGGGCAAGCTGGACGGCTACGCGCTGCGCGTCCCGACGCCGACCGGCTCGGCCACCGACCTGACCGTGAACGTCGGCCGGGAGACCTCGGTCGAGGAGGTCAACGCCGCCGTCAAGGCCGCCGCCGAGGGCCCGCTCAAGGGTTACCTGAAGTACACCGAGGACGAGATCGTCTCCACCGACATCGTCACCGACCCGGCCTCCTGCATCTTCGACGCCGGCCTGACCAAGGTGCTCGGCAGCCAGGTCAAGGTCGTCGGCTGGTACGACAACGAGTGGGGCTACTCGAACCGCCTCGTCGACCTGGTCAACCACGTCGGCGCCTCGCTCTGACGCATCCCGTCGCCCTGCGTCCGGACGAACTGTCCCGGACGCAGGGCTCGTTCACCCGAGGAAGCTGAACTGTGAAGACCATCGAAGATCTCGGCGACCTGGCGGGCCAGCGGGTACTGGTCCGGTCCGACCTGAACGTGCCGATCAAGAACGAGGTGATCGGCGACGACGGCCGGATCCGCGCCTCGCTGCCGACCCTGATCAAGCTGGCGAAGGCCGGCGCGAAGGTGATCGTCACCGCCCACCTCGGCCGCCCGAAGGGCACGCCGAACCCGGAGTTCACCCTGGCCCCGGTGGCCAAGCGACTCGGCGAGCTGCTGCAGCCCGAGGGCATCACGGTGCGTTTCGCCACCGACGTCACCGGTGACGCGGCCCAGTCCGCCGTGCAGGACCTGGACGAGGGCGAGGTCCTGCTGCTGGAGAACGTGCGGTACGACCCGCGCGAGGAGAGCAAGGACGAGGCCGAGCGCGGTGCGCTGGCCGAGGAGCTCGCGGCGCTCGCGGACGTGTTCGTCAGCGACGGCTTCGGTGTCGTGCACCGCAAGCAGGCCAGCGTGTACGACGTGGCCCGCAAGCTCCCGCACGCGGCCGGCGGCCTGGTGCTCGCCGAGGTCGACGTACTGAAGAAGCTCACCGAGGACCCGGCCCGGCCGTACGTCGTGGTGCTCGGCGGCGCGAAGGTGTCGGACAAGCTCGCGGTCATCGACAACCTGCTCGCCAAGGCCGACAAGCTGCTGATCGGCGGCGGCATGGTCTTCACGTTCCTCAAGGCCCAGGGCCACGAGGTCGGCAAGAGCCTGCTCGAGGAGGACCAGCTGGACGTGGTCCGCGGCTACCTGAAGGAGGCCGGCGACAAGATCGTGCTGCCGACCGACATCGTGGTCGCGCCCGAGTTCAAGGCCGACTCCCCGGCGACGGTGGTCGCGGCCGACGCGATCCCGGCCGACCAGCTCGGCCTGGACATCGGCCCGGAGTCCGGCAAGGCGTTCGCGGCCGAGGTCGCGACCGCGAAGACGGTGTTCTGGAACGGCCCGATGGGCGTCTTCGAGATGGCTGCGTTCGCCGGCGGAACCAAGGCGGTCGCACAGGCGTTGACCGAGGTGGACGGCCTGAGTGTCGTCGGCGGCGGGGACTCCGCGGCCGCCGTCCGGCAGCTAGGCTTCGCCGACGACGCGTTCGGCCACATCTCCACCGGTGGCGGGGCGTCGCTCGAATACCTGGAGGGCAAGGAGCTCCCGGGTCTCGCCGTACTGGAAGAGGACTGACACCGATGGCCGACCCCACAGCTGCCCGGACGCCGTTGATGGCGGGCAACTGGAAGATGAACCTGAACCATGTCGAGGCCGTGCACCTGCTGCAGAAGCTGAGCTGGACGCTGCAGGACAAGAAGCACGACTTCGACCGGGTCGAGGTGGCGGTGCTGCCGCCGTTCACCGACATCCGCAGCGTGCAGACGCTGGTCGACGGTGACCGGATGAAGATCAAGTACGGCGCCCAGGACGTGTCCACGCACGACTCCGGGGCGTACACCGGCGAGATCTCGGCGTCGATGCTGACCAAGCTCGGCTGCACCTACGTGTTGACGGGCCACTCGGAGCGCCGGCAGCACCACCACGAGACCGACGAGGTCGTCAACGCGAAGACCGCGAAGGCGATCGAGGCCGGGCTGACCCCGATCATGTGTGTCGGCGAGGGCCTGGAGGTCCGGAAGGCCGACGGCCACGTCGAGCACTGCCTGGGCCAGGTCGACGCCGGACTGGCCGGGCTGAAGCAGGACGACGTCCGCAAGCTCGTCATCGCGTACGAGCCGGTCTGGGCGATCGGCACCGGCGAGGTGGCCACTCCGGAGGACGCGCAGGAGGTGATCGCCGCGATCCGTGGCCGGATCGAGGAGACGATTTCACCCTCGGTCGCCGACTCGGTACGGATTCTTTACGGTGGATCGGTGAAGATGGCCAGTGCAGGTGGCATCATGGCCCAACCGGATGTCGACGGCTGCCTGGTCGGAGGTGCGAGCCTTCAGGTGGACGAGTTCGCCGGCATCTGCCGTTACCTGGACCTTCAGTTAGGCTACTCCTCGTGATTCTCGCTTTCTCGATCGTCGTGATCGTCTGCAGCCTCATGCTGACGTTGCTCGTCCTGCTGCACAAAGGCCGCGGTGGCGGTCTGTCGGACCTCTTCGGTGGCGGTGTGTCGTCCAGCCTGGGCGGCTCCTCGGTCGCCGAGCGGAACCTGGACCGGATCACCATCGGCATCGGTCTGGTCTGGTTCGCTGCCATCGTCGCGCTCGGCCTGCTCTACAAGCTCGGCTGAGGGGAGTAGGTTCCCGTGGCTGGTGGTGGCAGTGCGATTCGTGGCAGCCGGGTCGGTGCCGGGCCGATGGGCGAGGCGGAGCGCGGCGACACCGCGCCCCGGCAGCGCATCGTGTTCTTCTGTGCGAACGGGCACGAGACCGCGACCTGGTTCGCGGTCGAGGCGGCCATCCCGGAGGAGTGGGACTGTCCACGGTGCGGTCTTCCGACCAGCACCGATGTGAACAACCCGCCTCCGCCGCCGAAGATCGAGCCCTACAAGACGCACCTGGCCTACGTGAAGGAGCGCCGCTCCGAGCAGGAGGCCCAGGAGATCCTCGGCGAAGCGCTCGAGAAGCTCCGTGCCCGCCGCGCGCGCGGCGAGGTCATCTACTAGCAGCATCGTGAACAGCCCGGCCGGATCCGGCCGGGCTGTCTCCGTTTCTGTACCGCTTGTGGCCGGACGGCTGCAGCGCGCTAAGGTCGGCGGCATGAAGTCGCCGATCGCTCCGGTCCGCTGGACGCCGCCGCCTGCCCCGCCGGTGCGGCACCCGGCGAACCTCGACGTCGAGGTCGTCGAGCTGCCCGGCCCCGGCCCCGAGGACACGTTGATCGACACCGACGGCAGCGTCCTCACCGGTCTGTACGACGGCCGCATCCTGCGCGTCTCCGCGGACGGCCGCACGATCAGCACCCTCGCCGACACCGGCGGCCGCCCGCTCGGGCTGGAGTGGTTGCCGGACGGCAAGGTCCTGATCTGCGACGCGAACCGCGGCCTTCTCACGCTGGACCGGGACAACCGGATCGCCACGCTGCTGTCCGAGGTCGACGGCCGCCCGATGCGGTTCTGCAACAACGCCGACGTCACCGAGGACGGCACGATCTACTTCACCGACTCGTCGACGCGGTTCGGCATCGACGAGTGGATGGCCGATCTGCTCGAGCACTCGACGACGGGCAGCGTGTACCGCCGCACGCCCGACGGCGAGGTCACCCGGCTCGCGACCGGGCGGGGCTTCCCGAACGGCGTGGCCCTCAGCGCGGATCGCCGCTCGCTGTTCTGGGCCGAGACCGCGACGTACGGGCTCTACAAGCTCGACCTCACCACGGACGGGGTCGAGCCGGTGCAGGTCGCCACGATCCCCGGCCTCCCGGACAACATCGCGCGCGGCTCCGACGGCCTGATCTGGGTCGCCGTCGGGTCGCCGCGGAACGCCGTACTCGATCTGCTGCTGCCGAAGCATCCGGTGTTCCGCAAGCTGGTGTGGTCGTTGCCGGACGCCCTGAAGCCGAAGGCCGCGGACATCATCGAGATCCAGGCGTACGACGAGACCGGCAGGCTGGTGCACGACCTGCGCGCGAAACACCCGGCGTTCCACATGCCGACGGGCGTCCGTGAGCGCGACGGGAAGGTGTGGCTAGGCAGCATCGGCACCAGCTCCCTAGCCACGTTCCCGACGCCGGCTACTCCTGCTGGGGCTTGACCACCAGGGCGAAGTCCTCGCCGTGGTTGCTGACGCCTTCGATGACCGCCGCCTCGACGGCCTCCGAACCGATCGCGTCCCGAAGCATCAACGGGTCGGTGCGCAGGTCCTTCGCGAGTGCGACCGCCAGGCCGACCATCACGACCGCGAACGGCAGGGCCGCGACGATGGTGACGTTCTGCAGACCTTGCAAGGCGTCCGAACCGCCACCGCCGGCCAGCAGCATGACCGCCGCGACGGCGCCGGTGAGGACGCCCCAGAACACCACCAGCGGCTTCTTCGGCTCGATCGCGCCACGCTCGGACAGGGTGCCCATCACGATCGACGCGGCGTCCGCGCCGGAGACGAAGAAGATCGCCACCAGCATCACGACCAGGATCGTCGTCACCGCGCTGAGCGGGAGGTGGTCGAGCATGCCGAACAGCTGGCCTTCGGTGGTCGACGCGCCGGCGATGTCGGTCCCGCCGCGCTGGATGTCGATCGCCGTACCGCCGAAGATGCAGAACCAGATCAGGCTGACCAGCGACGGCACCAGCAGAACGCCGGTGACGAACTGGCGGATCGTCCGGCCCCGGCTGATCCGGGCGATGAACATGCCGACGAACGGCGTCCACGAGATCCACCACGCCCAGTAGAAGACGGTCCATCCGGACAGCCACTTGGCCATCGCGTCACCGCCGCTGGCCTCGGTCCGCGCCGCCATCTCGGCGAGATCGCGGAAGTAGTCGCCGATCGCGGTCGGCACCAGGTTCAGGATCAGCACCGTCGGACCGACGACGAACACGAACACGGCGAGCACCACGGCGAGCACCATGTTGATGTTCGACAGCCACTGGATGCCCTTGGCGACGCCGGAGACGGCAGAGGCGACGAAGGCGGCGGTCAGGACGGTGATCACGCCGACCATGACCCCGTTGCCGGTCTTGTCCAGCCAGCCGAGGATCCGGACGCCGGAGCCGATCTGCAACGCGCCGAGGCCGAGCGAGGCGGCCGATCCGAACAGCGTCGCGAAGATCGCCAGCCCGTCGATCAGCTTGCCGATCGGTCCTTCGGTACGACGTCCGAGCAGCGGGGCGAAGGCCGCGCTGATCAGCTGTGACCGGCCGCGCCGGAAGGTGCCGTACGCGATCGCGATCCCGACGACGGCGTAGATCGCCCACGGGTGCAGTGTCCAGTGGAACAGTGTGGTCGCCATCGCGGTCTCGAGAGCCTGCGACGACCCGCCTTCGACAGTGCCGGGCGGCGGACTGGTGAAGTGCGAGAGCGGCTCGCTGACGCCGAAGAACATCAGGCCGATGCCCATGCCGGCGCTGAACATCATCGCCACCCAGGACACGGTCCGGAACTCGGGCTTCTCGTCGTCGCGGCCGAGCGGGATCCGCCCGTACCGGCCGGCGGCGAGCCAGATCACGTAGACGACGAAGCCGGAGGCCAGCAGGACGAACAGCCAGCCGGTGTTCTGCTCGACCCAGCCGAGGGCCGAGGTGGACGCCGTACCGAGGCCGGCGGCGTCGACGATGCCCCAGGCGACGAACGCCAGGGCGATGACCGCGGTGACCCCGAAGGTGACGCGGTCGAGGCCGGAGCCGCGACTTCGGCTGCCGGGAGGTGGTGGAGTTGCGATAGCGGGATGTGTTGCGGGGTCGGGGGTGTCTGCCTGGCGGTCGATATCGATGGCCACAGGTAAGTCACGCCTCGCTCGGGCGCGCCTCCGTTCTCTCGTCTCGGGATAAGTGCCATCTGACCGTGTCGGAGATCGTGGCGAAACGCAACAATCGTGGTTTCGGCCACACTGCGGGCACCCGCTAGGGTGCGGGCATGCGTTTCGGGATTGCGATTCTTCCGGAGTACCGGTGGCGGGACGCCGCGCCGCGGTGGCGGCGGGCCGAGGAGTACGGGTTCGACCACGCCTGGACGTACGACCACCTGACCTGGGCCGGGTTGCAGGACTCGCCCTGGTACGGGACGACGCCGACGCTGACGGCGGCCGCGACCGTGACGTCGACGATCAAGCTCGGCACGTTCGTGACGTCGCCGAACTTCCGGCATCCGCTCGCGCTGACCCGGGAGATCCTCGCGATCGAGGACGTGTCCGACGGCCGGTTCCTGTGCGGGATCGGCGCCGGCGGCAGCCTGGACGCGACGATCCAGGGCGGGCCGGAGCTGACCCCGCGGCAGCGGCAGGACCGCTACCAGGAGTTCGTGAAACTGCTGGACATCCTGCTGACGACCGACGGCGTGGACTTCAAGGGCGAGTACTACGAGACCCGCAACGGCCGCACTCTGCCTGGTTGCATCCAGCAACCAAGAGTGCCGTTCATCCTCGCCGGTAACGGCCCGCGCTCACTCCGGTTCGCCGCCGGGCACGGCGACGGCTGGATGACGACCGGGGGAGCGGCTGACGACCTGGACGGCTGGTTCCGGTCGGTCGCCGACCTCAGCCACCGACTCGACGACCTGGTCGAAGGCCGCCCGTTCGATCGGTACCTGTCCCTGGACTCGGTCGTCTACGCCCTCTCCAGCCCGGCGGCTTTCGAGGACGCGGTAGGCCGCGCCGCCGCCCTCGGCTTCACCGATGTCATCACCCACTGGCCACGTGCCGAGGGTGTGTACGGCGGCTCCGAGGAGGTCATGGAGCAGGTCGCGACGGACGTGATCCCGAGACTGCGCCGAGCATGACGAAGGGGCCGCACGCCGGTCGGTGTACGGCCCCTTCGTGGTGTGCTGGAAGGGCGATCAGATCGCGCGGATGTTCTCCGCCTGCAGGCCCTTCTGGCCCTGGGTGATCTCGAACTCGACGCGCTGGTTCTCGTCCAGCGAGCGGAAGCCCGACATCTGGATGGCCGAGTAGTGCGCGAACACGTCCGCGCCACCGTCATCCGGGGTGATGAAGCCGAAGCCCTTGTCAGCGTTGAACCACTTGACAGTACCGACAGCCATTTGTCTATCTCCTCGATGGCTATTAACAATCCGTGGCCCACACCTCATGGACCACGCGTCGCCGAAAGGCCCCAGACGACAGACCGGCCATGCAGCACAGCAAAGTCAGGGAGTCCAAAACTGCAACGCCATAACTGTAGCCGTTCTGCGGCGCGATGGTAGGGGTGACCACAAACACGTGTCGCTGATTGTCGCGAATCGCTACCCTCCGTGGCCGGCCGATCCGGGGCGTCCTGGGCCTTGCCCGGAACCGGAAATCCGGCGCCGACCTGCTGTTTCGCGGGCGGCGCCGGGTGCGGGAGATTGGCAACGTCGGACAATTGACCGGTACGCCGGGTGATGGGCGCAGGATTCTGATCGAATTTCCCGGCGTGTCGCGCGGCTGTGGACAGTTGCGCGAAGTGCAACAACAAGGAGACGGAAATGATAGTGACAGTGACGCGGAGTGGTGGTTTCGCGGGACTCACCAAGCGCGGCGAACTGGACACCGCGGGGCAGCCCGACGCCGACCGCGTCGAGTCAGCGGCCCGCGCGCTGGCCGCCAAGGACCTGGGCTCCGGCCGGCCGCAGCCGGACCGGTACGTGTACCGGCTGGAGGTGCGTGACGGCCAGAGCGCGGCCGTCACGCAGCACACCGTCGCCGAGCAGGACGTGGACCCGACCACCGCCTGGCTGCTCGACCGGGTCCTCGACCACTAGGGCACGTCCCACTAGGCCCAGTCGATCTCCGGCGCCCGGTAGAAGTTGACGCCGAGGACGTCCCAGCGCGGACCCTGTTCGGCAAGCCGGCTCTTGTACGCCGTCCAGTCGAGCGCGTCCTCCGCCGACCACCCGAGCTCCGCGATCCCGGGCAGCCGCGGGAACACCATGAACTCGACCTTCGCCAGGTCGTCGAGTGTCTCCGTCCACAGCGGCGCCTCGACGCCGTCGATCGCGCTCGCGGGCACGTTCGGGATCAGCGTGGCCGGGTTCCAGCTGTACGACTGTTCGACGCTGACCAGTCCCGCCCAGTCCAGGCCGAGCGGCGTCTCCGCGTGGTACTTCATGTCCAGGTACGACCGGTTCGCGGGGGAGAGGACCAGCGTCGCGCCCTGCTCGACGGCCTTGACGGCGAGTGCCTGCGCCTTCTCGTCCTCGGTGCCCCAGTACTGCACCACAGTCCCGGCCGGCAGCGGTGCGTCCGCGATCTCGTGCCAGCCCATCACCCGCTTGCCCTGCTTCACCACCAGTTGGGCCGCCTTCGGCACGAAGGTCAGGTAGTCCTCGTGCGGTGTCGAGTGCGCCTCGTCTCCGCCGAGGTGCACGACCTCGGCCGGCGTCTGCTCGGCGACCTCGCGGAACACGTCGTCCAGGAACTCGTACGTACGGTCCAGGTCGACCGTCAGCGTGCTGAAGCCGACCTCGGTCTCGGTGTAGAGCTTCGGAGCGACCCCGTCCGCGTTGAGTTCTGGGTACGACGCCAGCGCCGCGTTGGTGTGCCCGGGCGTGTCGATCTCCGGTACGACGGTGACGTAGTGCTCCCCGGCGTACCGGACGAGCTCGGCGTACTCGTCCTTCGTGTACGAGCCGCCCGTACCGCCTCCGACCTGCAGGCTTCCGCCGTACTGCGTGAGACGTGGCCAGGAGTCGACCTGGATGCGCCAGCCCTGGTCGTCGGACAGGTGGAGGTGCAGCCGGTTGATCTTGTAGAGCGACACCAGGTCGATGAAGTGCTTCACCTGGTCGACGGTGAAGAAGTGCCGGGTGACGTCGAGCATCACGCCGCGGTAGCCGTACCGCGGGGCGTCCGTGATCGACGTACCGGCCACCTGCCACGGCCCGTCCTGCTGGGTGGTGGCCTCTGCTTTCGCGGGCAGGAGTTGGCGGAGCGTAGTGACGCCGCGGAACACGCCTTCGGCGGTGCCTGCCGTGATCGTCACGCCGGATGCGTCCGCGTGCAGCTCGTACGCCTCACCCGCCTGGGAGCCTTGCGTGGAGAGCGTGATCGTGCCGGCGCCGTCCTGCACCGGGAGTGGGTAGCCGGTCGAGCGGCGGAGCCTGGTGGCGAACTGGTTGGCGATCGCGCGTGCGGCGGGGTCAGTGCCGATGGTGGCGTCGGGCTGCAGTGTGAACGTCTGCTCGGGAAGCGCCTGCTGCGCGGTGGGCTGCGGAATCATGCTCGTGAGTGTTCGCGGCGCACACGGTTACGTCAAGAGGCTTCAATATCGCTCAGTATCGCCGCGCGACGTCGAGCGCCTGGCTGATGTAACCGCCGCCGAACAGTTCCGCGTGCACCAGGAGCGGATGGAGTTGGTGCAGCCCGACCCGGTCCCGCCAGCCGTCGGCCAGCGGGTGCACCTCGTCGTACGCGCGGAGCACCCGCTCGAGGTGCGGCAGGCCGAAGAGGGCGAGCATGGCGAGGTCGGACTCGCGGTGTCCGCCGTGCGCGGCGGGGTCGATCAGGTGGACGCCGTCCGGGGTCCAGAGCACGTTACCGGACCACAGGTCGCCGTGGATCCGGGCTGGCTCGTCGGCGGCGTCGTACGCGCCTGCTTCCAGCCGCTCGCAGAGGCGCTCCACACCAGGCAGGCCGTACGGCCGGAGCCGCAGGTTCGCGTAGAACGCGCCCCACGAGGCTGACGGCTCCCTGGCGTGAGGCAGCGGCAGGGCGCCGATGTAGCCGTCTCCGTCCCACCCGTCCGGCGGTACGCCGAAGTAGCGGGCGCCGGCGTCATGCGTGACGGCCAGCCGCCGGCCGAACTCCTCTGCGGCAGCCGCGGTCGGCGGAGCCGTGTCCAACCTGTTGGTGGTCAGGTGCGTGGCTGAGACCTCAAGCGGCTCAGCCACGGGCACTCCGCCTGGTACTGCGAGCCACCGCAGCCCTGCGGCCTCTACCTCGAAGAACCCAGCTGGTGCGTCACGCCGGCTCTTCACAAAGGTCATGCGGCGACTCTTGCACGCCCGTACGCCGCCTTGTCAGCAGGGGCTCGCTCAACATCACCAAAGCCGCGGCCGCGGTCAGCAGCCCGCCGACGAGTGCTACAGCTCGTACGGACGTGTGATCGATCAGTGCGCCACCTACGAACGCTCCTGCCGCGATCCCGACGTTGAACGCCGAACTGGTCCCGGCCGACGCCATGTCCGTACTGCCAGGCGCGACATGCAGCGTCCGGCTCTGAGTGGCGACAGCCAGGCCGCTGAACGCCAACCCGATCACCGCGATCAGGGCCACCGTGACGACCTGCACCTGGCCCAACGCGAACAGCAGGAACAAGCAGGCCGTGAGCAGACCCAGCGGAATCACCACAGCGCCCCACGGGTACCGATCGAGGACGCGCCCCACGACCAACGTGCCGACCAGCCCACCAGCGCCGCTCGCCATCAGCATCGGACCGAGCGCGTCAGGCGAAAGTCCGGTGATGTCCAGCAGGAACGGCGTGACGTACGTGTTGAACGTCAGGAACCCGGTCACGCCGACAGCTGACGTGACCAGCAGTACGACGTACCGCATCCGGTCGGGGGCGGTACCTCGCCGGGACGGGCTGTCCGCGACCTCGGTGCGCGGCAGCAGGACGACGATGCCGGCACAGGCCGCCGCGCCGAGCACGGTCATCACGACGAACGGCATCCGCCAGCCTGCCTGCTCGCCGAGCCAGGTGCCGAGCGGGATGCCGAGGATCGGCGCGAGCGCGGTACCGATCGCGAGCCGGGCAACCACCCGGCCGCGGAACTCGGGCGGGAACAGGCCGGTCGCGATCGGCGGCGCGATCGACCAGAACAGCGCCTGCGAGACAGCGATCAGGAGTCGCGCGGCGAACAGCAGCTCGTACGACGGGGCGGCCGCGGAGAGCGCGGTGGCGACGGTGAGGACCCCGAGCGTTCCGGACAGCACGAGCCGGCGGGGGAGGTGGTGGGTCAGTCGGGCGAGCGGGAGGGACGCGAGCACGACGACCGCGGCGTACCCGGTGACGAGCAGACCGACCTGCGAGCGGGAGCGGTGCAGGTCGTCGGCGATCACGGTCAGCAGACCGATCGGGAGCACCTCGATGGTCACGAACGAGAAAGTCGAGACGCCGAGGAACGCCAGGGCGGCGTTCGCTCGACGGGACGAGAGGGGCATGAGTCACCTGATCCCGGCATGAGTAGGGTTACTGGTAGCGTCTCACCTATGGCCGACAGGTTTCACGGGGAATTCCGCATCGTGGGCGGGCATCCTGCGCTCGACCTGGTGAACACCGTCACCCCGCGGCTGCGCGGCGGCGATCCGGAGCACGACTACCTGACGTCGGCGGCCGACCTGCTCGCCTGGAGCCGCCGGGTCGAGCTCGTCGACACCCGCGATCTCAGCTCGGTCGAGGGCACCTGGCGGACCACGCCGGAGCTGGCCGCGAAGGCACTGCGCGCCACGCTGGAGATCCGCGAGGCGACGTACGACGTGCTCGCGAAGCGCGCCGACGGGGCGGTGGCCGCGGGTCCCGGAGGCAACCGCAGTACGGGTTCCGCGTTCGAGCGCTTGATGTTGCGATGGTCGGCGGCGGCCGCGCGGTCGATGCTGATCCCGGACCGGAGCCGCGAGCGCGGAGTGGCGGAGCTGGTGGTCGGGACGTCGCCGGCCCAGCTGATCCCGGACCGCCTGGTGGTGGCGGCGGTCGAGCTGGTGCGGACGGTCGACCTGCGGCAGCTGAAGGCCTGCCCGGTCGACGACGGCGGGTGCGGGTGGCTGTTCCTGGACCGGAGCCGGAACGGTTCGCGGCGCTGGTGCGCGATGGAGGACTGCGGTACGCGGGTCAAGATCCGCAAGCTCGGTGAGCGCCGGCGTGCTACCGGCGTACCGGCTTTTTAGTGGTAGTAATACCGTCAGCTACGGGCTCACTACGCGAGAACGCGTGTCGAAAGGTGCGAATTGTCCTCGCGACCTGTCATCGTAGGCGGCCGGGCCTTCCGACCAAGTGGGCCTTGGCCCGTCCTGCCCCACCACGGAGCAGGGCGTACGAAACAGGATGTGGAGGACAGATGACGCAGGTGGCAGAGCAGCCGGGCAGTACTGCCGGGCGGCTCGGCTCGGTGGTGCTGGACTGCCCGGACCCACTCGAGCTCGCCCAGTTCTACTCGGCGCTGCTGGGGCTGGACATCGACGAGAACGGCGACGAGGACTGGCGGAGCCTGACCGGCCCGGGTTCCTCGCTGGGGTTCTCGACGCTGGCCTTCCGGCGCTCGGAGGAGTACGTGCCGGCCACGTGGCCGGGCACCGAAGCGCAGGACCTTCACCTCGACCTGATCGTCGAGGACATCTCCAGCGGTCACGCAACGGTCGTCGCCCTCGGCGCCGAGCCGCTCGACCCGCTGGACCCGCCGCCGGCCGAGAACGCTCGCGGCTGGCGGATCTACGCCGATCCGGCGGGGCATCCGTTCCGGATCTGTCTCGAGTAGGTCACCGACGAAGGGCCCGCCGCAGGAGACGGGCCCTTCGTCATGTCAGGCCCCGCTGTAGTTGAAGTGCCGGGAGGCGTCGTACCGCGGGACCGGCTGGTAGCTGTTCACCCCGGGCTCCCCGCGCAGGTGGAACGCGCTCGGGTACGGCGTCTCCGGGTCGGTGATCCGCGTCGACGTCGGGATGTACCGGATGGTCAGCCCGCAGCGCCGGTGCGGGGACGTGTTCGCGTTGCTGCCGTGCACGATGTTCGGGTGGTGCACCTCGACGTCGCCGGGCGCGAGCACCATGTCAACGGCCTGCGCCTCGTCGACCTCGACCGCGATCTCCTTGCCGAGCACGCTCTCCACGGCGGTGTTGTCGCGCATTCCTTCGATCCCTGAGCGATGACTGCCCGGGATCACCCGGACGCAGCCGTTCTCCGGCGTCGAGTGGTCGACGGCCAGCCAGAGCGTCACCACCTCCATCGGGTCGAGCGGCCAGAACGCGGCGTCCTGGTGCCACAGCACCGGCTGGCCGGAGTACGGCGGCTTCGAGATGTAGTGCGACGCGAACAGCGCGATGTCCGGCCCGATGAACTTCTCGGCGATGTCGACCAGCCGGTCGTCGCTCACCAGCCGGACCCAGAACGGGTCGTCGCGCAGATAGACGTGCCCGAGCTGCTCGGGCCGTACGTCGGGGTGCCGGGCCTGCAGCCACTCGACATGATCGTTCACTTCCTTGATCAGGTCCTGGTCGATGACGTTGCGGAAGATGGCATAGCCGTCGGTTTCGAACATGCATCCAGCGTGGGGGACAAGGGTGTGGGGAACTAGCAGCGGTACGACGAGAATTTGTACTGTGTTGAGGTGGAGCAGGTCCTGCGGTTCGAGGCGCACGCGTTCGGCCGGCCGTACCATGCGGCCCGGGTGCGGATCCCGGCGCGCGCCCGGGACACCGAGCTGCACACGCATGCGGACTTCCACGAGTTCATGGGCGTCGTGTCGGGCGGTGGCGAGCACCTGTTGACGACGGGCGTCGAGGAGCTGCGGGCCGGGGACGTCGTACTGGTGCGGCCGAGTGACCGGCACGCCGTCCGTGGGTCGGCGGACGGCCTGGAGTTCGTCAACGTGGCGTTCCCGAGCTCGCTGTGGCAGGGGTTCCTCGACCTGACGCGCACCGCTGGATGGTCCTCCCGCGGCCCGGTCGGCTTCCATCAGCCGGCCGCCGTCCCCGTCTTCGAGCGGGCGCTGGACCGCTTCCAGACCAACCCGAGCACCTATGACCTGTTGCGCTTCTGGACCGATCTGCTGGAACTGCTCACCCCCGGGGAGCCGGGCGCTCCCGGCGTCCCCGACTGGCTGGCCAAGGCGTGTACGGCGATGCGTGCCGAGGAGAACCTCCGCGGCGGAGTCCCGCGACTTCTCCAGCTGGCAGGAGTCAGCGCCGCGCATCTCTCGCGCTCGCTGCGGGCCGCGTACGGCGTGACGCCGACGGCCTTCGTCGCCGATCTCCGGCTGGAGCACGCCGCATCTTTGCTCGCGGCAACCAACACCTCGATCGCCGGCATCGCGAGCCGCTGCGGCTTCAGCAGCCAGTCGTACTTCACCCGCTGCTTCAGCACCGCGCACGCACTCACCCCGAGTGAGTTCAGGCACCGCTCCCAGCGCGCCTTCGTGCCGTGAGGTAGTCGGTGACCTCACGCTGCTGGAAGAACTCCGCCCAGCCGGGGACGTCGACGTCGTACTGCGTGTCCTTCAGCGACAGGTCCGCGCCGCGGTCGATGAGGAAGCGCAGCGTGTCGAGCTCGCCGGTCCCGGCGGCGAGGTGGGCGGCGGTCATGCCGCCGGCCGTCCGCTCGTCGACGCCGAAACCGCGGTCGGCGAGCTGTCGTACGACGTCCCAGCGTTGGGCCGCGGCCGCCTCGGCGAGGAGCCCGGGGCGGTCGGCCGGAGTGAGATCCCCGGCGAGCGCGGCCGGGAACGGATCGTCGGGGTTGAGCCCGCGGTAGAAGTCGCGGACGGTGCCGACCTCGGCGCCGTGGTGGACGAGCTCGTCGAGGATGTGCAGCGCGAACGAGGTGCCGTCGCTCTCGGCGTACGGGCCGGCGATCGGACCCATCGCCCGGTCGAGATCGTCCTGGCTGAGCGCGTCGAGCCGTCCTCGCCAGATCTCGTACGCCCGGTCGAGGGCGGCCAGCGCGTCCGCGGCGGATCCGGGGACGGGCGGCGCCTCGCCGGTCGCGGTGTGCCCGAACCAGGTCGCTGTACGTTCGGCTTGCAGGATGTCGACGATGTGCGTGATCCGCCAGGCCAGGGTCGTGAACGGAGCCGGTGCGGGCGGGATCCGCGATCCGTCGGCGGCGTACCCGCCGGCGGTCCTCCGTACCGTCCAGCAGCCGTCGAACGGTTCCCAGAAGTACTCGTCGTCGGTCAGCCCCTCGACCCGCTGCCGCAGCCGTTGCCAGGCGAAGTCCGACAGGTCCAGGAGGTTCTGCGAGAGCGTCGTCATGTCCTCACGGTAGGACGACCTGCGGACAGGATCGGTCCGCAGGTTGCAGAATATTGACGATGGACACCGCGACCCGGTTGCTGCGCCTGCTGTCCTTGCTGCATTCGCGTCCCCAGTGGGACGGCGCGGAGCTGGCCGCAAGGCTCGAGATCACGCCTCGGACCGTACGGCGGGACGTGACGCGGCTGCGTTCGCTCGGCTACCCGATCGAGGCGGAGGCCGGGATCGGCGGCGGCTACCGCCTCGGCCCGGGCGGCCGGCTGCCACCGTTGCTGCTGGAGGACGCCGAAGCCGTCGCGATCGCGGTCGGCCTGCGCGTCGCGACCACCACGACCGTGTCCGGCGTCGAGGAGGCGGCGATCTCCGCGCTCGCCAAACTCCACCAGGTGCTCCCCGTTCGGCTCCGCGAACAGGTCGACGCGATCGGCGCCCACACGACCCAGCTCCCGCAGGGCGAACTGCCCGCCGTGGACGCCGGCGTACTCGTCACGCTCGCCGCGGGCTGCCGGCGTACCGAGGGGATCCGGTTCGGTTACCGAACCCACGACGGCACCGAGTCCGAGTGCAGCGTCGAACCGTTGCAGATCGTGCACACCGGCAAGCGCTGGTACCTGGTCGCCCGCGACCGTGACCGGCAGGCGTGGCGCACGTTCCGCGTCGACCGCATCACGCATCCCGAGCTGACCGGCTCCCGGTACCGGTTCGACAACCCGCCGGACCCCGCCGCACTGGTTGCCGAAGGCACCGGAGTCGCCCCGTGGGACCTCGTCGCCCGGCTCCGCGTCCGGGCCCCCGCCGAGACCGTCGCTCGGCTGATCCCACCCACCCAGGGAGTCGTCGAAGCTCTGGACGCCACCACCTGCGAGGTCCGCTTCGCCGCGAACGACCTGGGCCCGCTGGTCGCCCAGGTCACCCGGATCTACTGGCCCTTCGAGATCCTCGACCCACCCGAACTACGAGCCGCCGTCCACGACCACGCCCGGCGCCTGCTCGACTCCTAGCTCTCGGCCAGCGCCTTCCGGATGCGCTTCTCGGAGACCGGGTACGGCGTACCGAGGGTCTGGGCGAACAGGCTGACCCGGAGTTCTTCCAGCATCCAGCGGACCTCGAGGAGGGCGGGACTCGGGTACTTGCCGGTCGGGACCGCGCGGAGCTTCTTGCGGTACTCGTCGGTGAGCATGTCGACGACGGCCATCCCGGACCGGTCCCGGGCCGCGTTGGCGCCGAGCTTGTCCAGGCGCTGCTCCATCCCGCGCAGGTACCGAACCAGATCGGGCAGCCGCTTGGCGCCGGTCTCCGTGATGAAGCCCGGGTGCACGAGCCCTTCGAGTTGCCCGCGGACGTCGGACAGAGCGGCGAGCAACGCCGGCGACGACGCGCGGGAGATCTGCTTGTCGACGGTCCGCGCATGCGCCAGCACCTGCTCCACCTGTTGCAGGATGGTCAGCACGGTGTCCGCGAGGTCCGACCGCACGGCGTCCCGCAGGATCGAGAACGCCGTGAGATTCCACGCCGGTCCGCCCGCGGCCGCCATCAGTTGATCGACGGCTGCGCCGATCGCGTCGTCCAGCAGCTCGCCGACGTTGCGGTGCGGCCCGGCCATCAGCGTCATCTTCTGCTGGTTGCTCAGGTGACGCTGCACGACGTCGATCACCGACGGCATCGTGAGCAGCAACAGCCGCCGCGTCCCCGCCCACATTGCCGCCGCCTGGTCCCGCTCGGTCTCCTGCAGGCGGATCGCGACACTCTTGCCCTCGTCGTAGAGCGCGGGATACCCGGCCACGGTGAGACCGTTGCGGTGCTCGGAGAAGCTTCGGGGGAGATCGCCGAAGGTCCAGTCGGTCAGCCCGGACCTCTCCAGCCCGCTGACCGCCTTCGACGCGACCTGGGAGATCGCGGCCGTCGTCTTCGGCTTCAGCTTCTCCTTCAGCCTGGCGAGATCCTTGCCCTCGGCCACCGTCTTGCGCTGGTCGTCCTCGACCCGGAACGTCATCCGCAGATGCTCCGGCACCCGGCTCCAGTCCCAGTCGCCGGTCTCGATGACCACGCCGCGCAGTTCCTGGAGCGCGCGGGCCATCGCGTCGGTGAGCGGCCCGGACGCCGGATCCAGCTCGGGCAGGATCTGCCGCGCGTGATCGGGCGCGGGCACGATGTTCCGCCGTACTGCCTTGGGCAACGACTTGATCAGCGTCGTGACCAGTTCCTCGCGGAAGCCGGGCACGGTCCACTCGAAGCCGTCCGCGGTGACCTGGTTCAGCACCAGCAACGGGATGTGGACGGTCACGCCGTCGGCGTCGGTGCCCGGCTCGAACGCGTAGGTGAGGTCGAACGTCATCCCGTTCTGCGTCCAGTGCAGCGGGAACTCGTCCTCCTTCACCTCGGCGCCCTCGCGGACCACCAGCGAACGCTCGAAGTCGAGCAGGTCGTGGTCGCGCTGCCGGGCCGTCTTCCACCAGGTGTCGAAGTGCCGGCCGGTGACGACCTCGGCGCCGATCCGCTCGTCGTAGAACGCGAAGAGCGTCTCGTCGTCGACCAGCAGGTCGCGCCGCCGGGTCCGCTCCTCGAGCTCCTCGACCTCTTCGATCAGCTTGCGGTTCTCGTGGAAGAACTTGTGGTGCGTGTCCCAGTCGCCCTCCACCAGCGCGTGCCGGATGAACAGCTCGCGGGACACCTCCGGGTCGACCTTGCCGTAGTTCACCTTGCGGCGGGCAACGATCGGCACGCCGTAGAGCGTGACCTTCTCGTACGCCATCACGGCACCGGCCTTGCGTTCCCAGTGCGGCTCGGAGTACGAGCGCTTGATCAGGTGCGGGGCGAGATCCTCGGCCCACTCGGGCTCGATCTTCGCGTTCACCCGGGCCCAGAGCTTCGACGTCTCGACCAGCTCGGCGGCCATCACGAACTGCGGCGGCTTCTTGAAGAGACCGGAGCCCGGGAAGATCGCGAACTTCGTCCCGCGGGCGCCGAGGTACTGGTGCTGGTTCGCCGGGTCCTTCATGCCCAGGTGGGAGAGCAGCCCGGACATCAGCGAGATGTGCACGCTCTGCGGGTCGGCCGGCTCACCCGAGTTCAGCTTCACCCCGATCTGCGAGGCGACCTGACGGAGCTGCGCGTAGATGTCCTGCCACTCACGGACGCGCAGGTAGTTCAGGTACTCGCTGCGGCACATCCGGCGGAACTGGTTGCCGGACAGCTCCTTCTGCTGCTTCTTCAGGTAGCCCCAGAGGTTCAGGTACCCGAGGAAATCGCTGTTCGGGTCGCGGAACCGGGCGTGCGCCTGCTGTGCCTGCGCCTCGGCGTCCGTCGGGCGCTCGCGCGGGTCCTGGATCGAGAGGGCGGCGGCGATCACCATCACCTCGCGGACGCAGGCGTGCTTGTCCGCCTCGACGATCATCCGGGCCAGCCGCGGGTCGAGCGGGATCTGCGCGAGCTGCCGGCCGATCGGGGTCAGCCGGCCGCCCTTCGGGTTCTCGATCGCGCCGAGCTCGGTGAGCAGCTGCAGGCCGTCGGTGATACTGCGCCTGTCCGGCTCGTCGATGAACGGGAACGCGGCGATGTTGCCGAGCCCGATCGCGGTCATCTGCAGGATCACCGAGGCCAGGTTCGTGCGGAGGATCTCCGGATCCGTGAACTCCGGACGGTTCTCGAAGTCCTCCTCGGAGTACAGCCGGATGCAGATGCCGTCGCTGGTCCGGCCGCTGCGGCCCTTGCGCTGGTTGGCGCTCGCCTGCGAGACAGGCTCGATCGGGAGGTGCTGGACCTTGGTGCGGTGGCTGTAGCGCGAGATGCGCGCCGTACCGGGATCGATGACGTACTTGATGCCGGGGACGGTCAGCGAGGTCTCGGCGACGTTCGTGGCGAGGACGATCCGGCGGTTCGAGTGCGGCTGGAACACGCGGTGCTGCTCGGCGTTCGACAACCTGGCGTAGAGCGGGAGGATCTCGGTGGTCCGGCGTTCGCCGCGGAACTTGTCGTTCAGTGCGTCGGCCGTGTCCCGGATCTCGCGCTCACCGGACAGGAACACCAGGACGTCGCCGTCCGCCTCGTACTCGAGCTCGTCGACGGCGTCCAGGATCGCCTGGGTCTGGTCGCGGTCGATCGTGCTCGGGTCGTCCGGGTCGTTGACCGGGCGGTACCGCACCTCGACCGGGTAGGTCCGGCCGGAGACCTCGACGATCGGAGCCGGCGTACCGTCGGCGGCCGCGAAGTGCGCGGCGAACCGCTCCGGGTCGATGGTCGCGGAGGTGATGATCACCTTGAGGTCCGGGCGGCGGGGGAGCAGCCGCTTCAGGTACCCGAGGATGAAGTCGATGTTGAGGCTGCGCTCGTGCGCCTCGTCGATGATCAACGTGTCGTACCGGGTCAGGTCGCGGTCGCGCTGGAGCTCGTTCAGCAGGATGCCGTCGGTCATCAGCTTGACCAGCGAGCGTTCGCTGACCTTGTCGGTGAACCGGACCGCGAACCCGATCGTCTCACCCAGCTCGGTGCCGAGCTCCTCGGCGATCCGCTCCGCCACCGTCCGGGCCGCGAGCCGCCGGGGCTGGGTGTGCCCGATCATGCCGTGGATCCCGCGACCGAGCTCGAGACAGATCTTCGGGATCTGGGTGGTCTTCCCGGATCCGGTCTCGCCGGCGACCACGACGACCTGGTGGTCGCGGATCGCGTCGGCGATCTCGTCCTTGAGCCGGCTGACCGGGAGCTCCTCCGGATACGTGATCTCCGGCACGGCCTGGCGGCGTACCTCGACCCGTCGCTCGGCCTGCTCGACCGCGGTGACCACGGCGCGCAGCTCGTTGGCCCGCTTCTGCTCTTCCTTGGTACGCCGGACCCGCTCGAGCCGCCGCCCGAGCATCTCGCGGTCGTACGCCGTCAACCCGTCGAGCCGGCCGGCGACCTCGCTCAAGCTGGAGGTGTCGCCACCCTCAGCGCCGCCAGGCGTCGGGCTACTGCCTTGGGAAGCGCCGGACGGCGTGTCGGCGGGACTCCTGCGGCCCTTGCCGCCGCGGCGGCGCCGACGGGACGCCGGGGCCGGGGAAGTGGGGGCTGGGGAAGTGGACTCGGTCCGGGCATCAGGCATAACCCGACCAGTTTAGGCGGCCGCCGCGAACCCCTCACCCTGATTACCCGGCGGCCTGTCAGTCGTGCGGAGAGGGGACCTTGACGGCGAGGACCGGGACCGGTGACTCCAGCAGCACACGCTGGGCGGTGCTGCCGAGGATCAGCTTGCCGACGGGGCTGCGGCGGCGGAGGCCGAGGACGATCAGCGCGACGTCGTCCGCCGCGGCGGCCTTCAGGAGCTCGCCGGCCACGTCGCCCTCGGAGAGCGCCTGCTGGATCGTCACCTCGACACCCTGCGCGCGCAGCTTCGCCTCGGCGGCGGCCAACTCGTCGGCGTTGGCGTAGCGGGCGTCGATATAGGTGTCGCCGCGGCTGGTGTTCAGCAGCAGGATCGAGGCCCCGCGCAGCTCGGCCTCGGCCGCCGCCGCGGTGAGCGCCGCCTCACCCTCGGGCGTTGGTACGTATCCGACGAGAATCTTCACGGCCCCCACTCTTCCATCAATCACCCGCTCCGGCGGGCAACCCGCCCCGCATAAGGTCGTACCATGCCCGAACTCCAAGTGGTCCTCCCGAACGAGTCCGCCGCGATGCCGCCGGAACGCCTCGTCGAGCTGGCGATCGCCGCCGAACAGCTCGGCTACGGCACGGCCTGGCTGCCCGACCATCTGCTCCCGCCGGGCGAGTTCGGTTCGACGTACGGCGGTGTCTACGAGCCGCTGGTGACGATCGGCTACCTCGCGGCGCGGACGACCCGGATCCGGTTCGGTACGTCGGTGCTCGTGCTGCCGCTGCGCAGCCCGTACGCCGTGGCGAAGCAGGCCGCGACGTTGCACCGGCTGTCCGGCGAACGTCTTGTGCTCGGTGTCGGCCTGGGATGGGTCGAGGCCGAGTTCGCGGCGGTGGGCGCGGTGTTCGAGGAGCGAGGCCGGCGTACGGACGAGTCGCTCGGGATCATCCGGGACCTGTTCGAAGGCCGGGACCGGGGCGGTGTGTTCGAGCCCGCGCCGCGCGCTCCGCTGCCGGTGATGGTCGGCGGTACGACGGGACCGGCGTTGCGTCGGGCCGCTCGGTACGGGGATGAGTGGCAGGGGCTCGGGCTGGACGGTGCCGGGTTCGCGGCGGCGGTGTCGCGGTTGCGGTCGTACGGCGATCGGCCGGTGCGGGTCGGGACGCGGCTTGACTGGTCCGCCGGTGATCCGGGCCCGGTTGTCGCGATGGCGCACGAGTTGGCCGAGGCGGGGGCGGAGACGTTGGCGGTGTCGTTCGGGGAGGAGAGCGGGGCGCTGGATCGGATGACGCGGTTTCACGCCCTGTTCACGGCGGGGTGAGGCGGTTGCGGAGCACCTTGCCGGTGCCGTTGCGGGGGAGTTCGTCGAGGATCACGATCTGACGCGGGGTCTTGTAGCGGGCCAGGTTCGCCTTCACGTGCGCGATGAGCTCGTCCTCGGTAGCCGGCGCGGCGAGGACGACGTACGCGATCAGTCGCTGGCCGAACTCGTCGTCGGGTACGCCGGCGACAACCGCCTCCGCGACGGCGGGATGCGCGGCGAGGCACTGCTCGACCTCGACCGGATAGACGTTCTCGCCGCCGGACACGATCATGTCGTCCTCGCGGCCGTCGACGTACAGCCGGCCGCCCGCGTCGAGGTGGCCGAGGTCGCCGGTGCTCATCCGGCCGTCGACGACGGTCTTGTTCGAGCCGTCGGAGTACCCGCCGAACACCAGCCCGCCGCCGGCGAAGATCCGTCCGGTCGTGCCGGCGGGCACCGGGCGGTCGTGGTCGTCGAGGATGCGGATCGAGCTGCCGAGACAGGGCCGTCCGACGGTGCCGGGCGCTTCGACGAGGTCGGCGGCGGTGGCGATGGTGGCGATGCCGACCTCGCTGGATCCGTACGCGTCGCACAGGACCTTGCCGAACCGCTCGATGAACTCTCCGGCCAATGGCGCGCCGAGTTGCGCGGCGCCGGAGATCACCGCGCGAAGCGAACGCAGGTCGTACTGCGCGGTCGCCGTCGGCCCCAGCTCGAGCAGCCGCCGCAACATCACCGGCACCGCGACCACCGATCCCGCCCGCGTCGCCTCGACGTCCGCGAGCAGCGTGCCGGCGTCGAACCGCGGCCGCAGCACCAACGGCGACCCGAGGAACAACGCCAGCATCGACATCAACAGCCCGACCCCGTGGAACAACGGCGGAGCGATCACCATCGGCTCCCCGGCCCGCAGTCCGAACCGCTGCAACGCGCTCCCGGTCAACCCCGCCAGCCCGAGTGCGGTAGGCACCCGAGGAGCACCCTTCGGCGCACCCGTCGTCCCTGACGTCAGCAACACGATCCGCCCGACCTGCGTCCCCACTGGCGCCGGTGGCGCATCACTCAGGGCAAGCTCGCGCAGGGTTGCAACTGCCGAGCCGGCCCGGCCTTCCCCCTCCCGGTCCGGCGCCGCAGCAGGAGTGGAGTAGATGGACGGGACTTCGGCGGGTGGGGTGAATTCCGGATCGTGGATGAGGACGTCGGGTTTGTGCTGGTCCAGGACGGCCCGGAGCTGGGGTGCGGCGAATTCTGTGTTGACGAAGAGGACGTCGGCGCCGAGTCGGGAGGCGGACAGCGTGGCCGCGAGGAAGCCGGCGTGGTTGCGGCAGAGGACGGCGACCTTGCTCCCGGCAACGATTCCGTGGTCGGCGTGCAGCCCGGCCGAGATCCGCTCGCACCGGGCGTCCAGCTCGGCGTACGTGAGCTGGTCCTCCCCGCAGATCACCGCCGCCCGCTGCGGGAACCGGATCGCCGCGACCGCGCCGAGAGCGGCCATCGACTGACCCCACGTCCGCAGCGCCCGCTCGATCCGCACCAGCTGCGCGGGGCCGGCCGAGCGCCACACCCCGGACCGGATCAGCGCCACCGACAGACCGCCCACCTCGGCCGCGCCCTGCACCAGCCACCCCGGCGGGCGGAGCGGTCCGATCGGGTGGATCATCGCTTCTTCCCGCCTCCCGTACGCCGGTAGTACTGCTCCAGCAACCGATCCGTCGGCACCCGTAGCAGGTTGCCCACGGCATCGGCCGGCCGGACGAACGGCGGCGTGATGTTGTGCGGCCGGTCCGCGACCGCCGTGCACACCTGGTCGGCGGCCTGCTCCGGCGACAACCCGGGCATCTTGTTCAGCAGCGGTGTCGGCTCGCTCATCCGCGTGTGCACCAGCCCCATGTAGACGGTCGACGTCGTCACGCCGTCGCCGCGCACCTCCTGCGCGACGCACCGCAGCCACACGTCGAACGCACTCTTCGACGCCAGGTAGGCCGACCACCGCGCCATCGGCGGCGTCCGCACGCCGGCTGTCGACACGTTCACGATGTGCCCGGACCGCCGCTCCCGCATCGACGGCAGCAGTTCGAGGACGAGCTTCGCCGGCCCGAGGTAGTTGACCGCGTTGGTCCGCTCGATGTCGTGGAACCGCTGGTACGTGTCAGCGATCGACCGCCGGATCGACTTGCCCGCGTTGTTCACGAGTACGTCGACCCGCCCGTGCTCGGCCAGCACGATCCGCACGAGCTCCTCGACCGCGCCCGGATCCGCCAGGTTCGCCGGATACACGTACGCCGACCCGCCGCCCGACCGGATGTCGTCGGCCACCACCCGCAGCTGTTCCTCGGTCCGCGCGACCAGCAGCACGGTCGCGCCGGCCGCGGCCAGCCGGCGTGCGGTCGCCTCGCCGATCCCGTACGACGAGCCCGTCACCAGGACGACCTTCCCGCGCACGGCAGCAGCGAGCCGTTCGTCGGAGATCCGGGTCCGCCCGTTGGTCAGCGCGACGAGCAACGGCCACCCGATCGGACGCTTCGAAGCCACCATGCCGCCGACATTACCCGCTGGTAGTCATCGGCGGGAGCCCTCAACCCACCCTGAGCAACCACTCCCTGACGAACGCGCGCAGCAGCTCGGGCTGCTCGATCTGCAGGTTGTGCCCGGCAACGTCGAGGACGGCGTACGTCGCGCGCGGATAGTGGGGGAGCAGCGGGAACAGGTCCTCGAACCCGGTCACCGCGTCCTGCCGCCCGCACAGGATCAGCGACGGCCCGACGTACGGCGGGCCGCTTTCCGGCGCGATCGTCAGCGCCCAGTTCTTCTGGATGCGCTCCATCGCGGCCTCGTCGGCGACCGCCAGTCCGGGCGCCACGTCGGCGCGGTAGGCCGCCAGCGCCGCCGCGGTCCGCACCACCGCCAGGTCGGTGAAGTCCTCGCCTTCCTCGAGCGACTCGAGCACGCCGGGCTCCGTCCGGAGCACGACGTGCTCGGGCAGCTTCCGGTCCTTGTGCCAGAGCTCGCCGATCGGGCAGATCATCGCCAGGCCGCGGACCTGCTCGGGTCTCTCCGCGACCAGTCCGCGCGCGAGGTACCCGCCGTACGACTCGCCGACCAGCAGGAACGGCTGGTCGCCGATCTGCTCGTCGATGAACTCCCGCAGCGCCGCCATGATCCCGTCCGAGCTGTCGATGTCGCCGGCCGGGCTCTGGCCCATCGCGGGCAGGTCCGGATACAGCCTGCGGTAGCCGCTCAGCTCGCTGAAGATCGGCTCCAGACAGCCGGTCATCAGCCGGTGGTCCGGCGTCCATCCGTGGATCGCGAGGACCGGTACGCCGTCGCCGTGGGACACGAAGTGCAGTGTCATCGAGGTGCCTTTCGCCGAGCAGGGGTTGAAGCGAAACCCAGTTGTAGCAAGCCCTTCGGACAGTTTTAGAGTCTGACCATGGCCCGTCGCTCAGCACTTCCCCCGATTCCCGATGCCGCCGTACTCCGTGCCCGCCTGGACCGCGCCCGCGAGGCCGCGGCCGGCGCCGGTCTGGTGATCGCGCCGGGCTCCGACCTGCGCTACCTGATCGGTCAGGCGGGCGGTTCGTTCGAGCGGCTCACCGCGCTGCTGATCCCGGCCGACGGCGCCCCGGCACTCGTCGTGCCGAAGCTCGAAGCACCCGGGTACGGCGGCCTGCCACTCGAGGAGCTCGGCGTCGAGGTCGTGACGTGGGTGGACGGTGTCGACCCGTACAAGCTGGCCGCGGAGCGGCTCGGCGGTGCGGCCGAGGTCGCGGTCAGCGACTTCACGCCGGCGCTGCACGTGCTGGCGATCCGGGACGCGCTGCCGAAGGCCGAGCAGGTGCTGGCCGGCCCGATCGTCCGCGAGCTCCGGATGCGCAAGGACGCCGCCGAGATCGACGCCCTGCGGAAGGCGGGCGCCGCGATCGACCGGGTACACGCCCGGGTCGGCGAGTGGCTGCGTCCCGGCCGGACCGAGGCGGAGGTCGGCGCCGACATCGCGGCCGCGATCGTCGCGGAAGGCCACACCGAGGCGGACTTCGTGATCGTCGCAAGCGGCCCGAACGGCGCCAGCCCGCACCACGCGTTGTCCGACCGCGTGATCGAGGCCGGCGACGTGGTGGTCGTGGACATCGGCGGACCCGTTGCCGAGGGCTACAACTCGGACTCCACCAGGACGTACTCCGTCGGCGCGCCGCGGGACACCGACGTGACCGCGACGTACGCCGTACTGCAGGAGGCGCAGCAGGCCGCGGTGGACGCCGTACGGCCCGGCGTGACCGCCGAGGCGATCGACGCGGCCGCGCGGAACGTGATCGCGGCGGCCGGGTTCGGCGACTACTTCATCCACCGGACCGGGCACGGGATCGGGCTGGACGTGCACGAGGACCCGTACATCGTCGCGGGCAACGACCTGACACTGGAACCGGGGATGGCGTTCAGCATCGAGCCCGGCATCTACCAGGCCGGTCGCTGGGGTGCGCGCATCGAGGACATCGTCGTGGTCACCGCGGACGGCGTGGAGCCGCTGAACAAACAGCCCCACGACCTGGTCGAGGTCTAACCGGCTCGGAACGTCTTGCGGTAGGCGAGCGGGGAAACCCCGAGCTCTGACCGCAGGTGGTGTCGCAGGGAGGCCGCCGTGCCGAGGCCGGCCTCCTCGGCGATCCGGTCGACGGACAGGTCGGTCGTCTCCAGCAGGTGGCAGGCGTGCCGCACCCGCTGCTGCAGCAGCCATGTCCCGGGTGACTGACCGGTCTCGGCCTTGAAGCGCCGGCTGAACGTCCGCACGCTCATCTGCGCGTACGCCGCCATCGCCGACAGGCTGATCTCGGTGTTCAGGTGCCGCAGCGCCCACGCCCGGGTCGGCGACGTGCCCTCGCTGCCTTCCTCGGGTACGGCGTGCTCGATGAACTGGGACTGGCCGCCGTCGCGCCAGGGGGCGACGACGCAGTGCCGGGCGGCCCGGTTCGCGATCTCGGAACCGAAGTCGCGGCGGATCAGATGCAGGCAGAGGTCGATCCCCGCCGCGAGCCCGGCGGAGGTGAGTACGTCGCCGTCGTCGATGAACAGCCGGTCCTCGTCGAGCTTCACCTGTGGATAAACGGTGCGGAACAGCTCGGCGCGCTCCCAGTGCGTGGTCGCCGGTCGTTCGTCGAGGTACCCGGCCGCGCCGAGGACGAACGCGCCGGTGCAGATCGAGGCGATCCGGGTCCCGGGCCGCACGGTCGCGAGGGCGGCGGCGAGGTCCGCGGGCAGCGTTCCCTCGTACCGCGGCTGGTGGATGTAGGTGCCCGGGACGATCACCGTGTCCGCCGCGGCGAGGGCCTCGGGCCCGTGGTCCGGGGTGAGGGTGAACCCGGCGCCGGCGCGGACCGGACCTCCGAGGCCGCAGATGCGGACGTCGTACAACTTGCTGCCGTCGGCCGTGGTCGCGGCGCCGAAGACCGTCGGCGGGATGGTCAGGTCGAACCCGACCACCGGCTCGAGCGCGAGCACTGCGATCACGTGCGGTCGTACGGCGGACTGACGGCTCATGGCCATATCTTGACACATGTTGACTATGTGGCCACTAGTTCGATCGGCGTCGAACCGGCACTCTGGTCCGGTGACGCAGATTCTGGAGACGAAGAAGGCTCCCCGGGTGCATCTGGCCTGGGCGGTCGCGGTGGTCGGGTTCGTGACGCTGATCGGAGCAGCCGGCTTCCGGTCGGTGCCGAGTGTGCTGCTCGACCCGTTGCACGAGGAGTTCGGCTGGTCGCACGCGACGATCTCGACGGCGGTGTCGATCAACCTGCTGCTGTACGGCGGCATCTCGCCGTTCGCGGCCGCGCTGATGGACCGGCTCGGGCTGCGGAAGGTGGTCGGCGGGGCGCTGGTACTGATCGCGTTGGGCAGCGGGCTGACCGTGTTCATGACCGCGTCGTGGCAGTTGCTGCTGTGCTGGGGTCTGCTGGTCGGTGTCGGTACGGGCTCGATGTCGATGACGTTCGTGGCGACCATTACCGGCCGCTGGTTCGTGCACCGTCGCGGGTTGGTGACCGGGATCCTCACTGCTGCGGGTGCTACGGGTCAGCTGATCTTCCTGCCGCTCATTGCGGCCCTTGCCGCGCGGTACGGGTGGCGGGTGCCTGCGCTCGTGGCGGCCGGGGCGGCGTTGGCCGTCGTACCGCTCGTGATTCTGTTCCTCCGCGATTACCCGAGCGACGTCGGGCTGCGTGCGTACGGGGCTCCGGAGGGGAGTAGCGCGGGACAGCGGGTCGTGGCGACCGGCAGCAGCGCCGTACGGGCGTTGAATGCGCTGCGGATGGCTGTGCGGCGGCCGGCGTTCTGGATGCTGGCCGGCGGGTTCGCGATCTGCGGTGCGTCGACCAACGGGCTCGTCGGCACGCACTTCGTCACGGCTGCACACGACCATGGGATGCCTGCGACCACCGCT
This sequence comes from Kribbella sp. NPDC051137, assembly GCF_040682535.1. Lineage (NCBI taxonomy): Bacteria > Bacillati > Actinomycetota > Actinomycetes > Propionibacteriales > Kribbellaceae > Kribbella > Kribbella sp. NPDC051137. Next base: position 627,929 of record NZ_JBFBBI010000004.1, on the reverse strand, counting down.
GCGTCGCTGCTGGCACTAGTGGGTGTGTTTGATGTCGGCGGGACGATCTTCTCCGGGTTCCTTACCGACCGTTGGGATCCGCGGTACCTGTTGATCACGTACTACTCGCTGCGTGGGCTGTCGTTGCTGGTGCTGCCGTCGCTGCTCGGTCCGACCGCTGCACCGAGTACATGGGTGTTCATCATCTTCTACGGGCTCGACTGGGTGGCGACCGTGCCTCCTACTGTCGCGCTGTGCCGGGAGTGGTTCGGGCAGGACGGGCCGATCGTGTTCGGCTGGGTGTTCGCGTCGCATCAGGTCGGTGCCGCGCTGGCGGCGACGGGTGCGGGGGCGATCCGGGACGCGCAGGGGAGCTACAACCTCGCGTGGTACCTGGCCGGTGGGTTGTGTGCGGCGGCGGCGTTGATGTCCGCGAGTATCGGGCGCCGGGTCGTGACTGCCTGACTCCGTCCGCTAGCCTCGATATAAGTTGAGGTCGGAGGGCAGGGCGAATGGACATCGAGCCGGGTGAGCTGACTGTCGGGCAGCTCTCGCAACGCAGCGGCGTGGCGATCTCCGCGCTGCACTTCTACGAGCGCCAGGGGCTGATCGTCAGTCGCCGTACGTCCGGGAACCAGCGCCGCTACAAGCGCGACACGCTGCGGCGGGTGGCGCTGGTGCGGATCGCCCAGCGCGTCGGCATCCCGCTCGCCGAGGTGGCCGCGATCCTCAAGCTGCTGCCGGAGAACCGGACGCCGACGCGCGCCGACTGGGAACGCATCTCGGAATGCTGGCAGGCCGAGCTCGACCGCCGGATCCTGCACCTCGAACAACTCCGCGACGACTTCAAGGACTGCGTCGGCTGCGGCTGTCTCTCGCTCGACCGCTGCGCCCTCGCCAACCCGCACGACACCCTCGCCACCACCGGTCCCGGCCCTCGCCGCCTCCTGACCGCCGACGACGCCCCCTGCCACCCCGCCCACTGCGCCTGACCCAGCGGCCCACGTGAGTTGTCCACAGGCTTGGGTGCGTGGACGAGCGGGTTGGGGGTGGCGCCGTCTAGGGTTTGCGGCATGGGTGAGACCGACGCGATGCTGATGCTGACCGAGGACCGGGCGAAGGTCGCCGGGGACGTGATCCGGGCGATCGCGGGAGACGCCGCGCGGCTGCGGGCGGACCAGGAGACCGCGGTCGCGGCGCTGTGCGAGGCGGCGGCGCGGGTGCTCGTGGTGCAGGCGACCGGCTGGGGCAAGTCCGCGGTGTACTGGGCCGCGACCGCGATCCGCCGGGCCGAAGGGTTCGGGCCGACGCTGGTGGTCTCGCCGCTGCTCTCACTGATGCGTGACCAGGTCGCCGCCGCGAGCCGGGCAGGCCTGCGCGCCGCGACCTTGAACTCGAACAACATCGACGCCTGGTCGGAGATCGAGCACGACCTCCGCTCCGGCGCTGTCGACGTACTCCTGGTGTCCCCGGAGCGTCTGGCGAACCCGGGGTTCGGGCGCCGCGTGCTGGACGGCCTTGCGGGCAACATCGGACTTCTCGTCATCGACGAGGCGCACGCGGTGTCGGACTGGGGGCACGACTTCCGGCCCGATTACCGGCGGGTGTCCGACGTGCTGCAGAAGCTCAACCCGGACACCCCCGTGCTGGCGACGACGGCGACGGCGAACTCGCGGGTCACGGACGACGTCGCGAAGCAGTTGGGCGCGTCGACGCTGGTACTGCGTGGTCCGCTGGCGCGGTCGAGTCTGCAGCTGGCCGTGGTCGATGCGCTGTCACCGTTGGACCGGTTCGCGTGGGTCGTCGACGTGCTGCCGCAGCTGCCCGGGTCGGGAATCGTGTACGCGTTGACCGTCGCGGACGCGCAGCGGCTCGCGGCGGTGATCCAGGAGGTGCACGGCCGGGACGTGCCGGTGGCGGCGTACACCGGGCAGCTGGAGGCGGGGGAGCGGGAGAGCCTCGAGGACGCCTTGCGGGACAACCGGCTGAAGGCGTTGGTCGCGACGTCGGCGCTCGGGATGGGGTACGACAAGCCGGACCTCGGGTTCGTCGTCCACGTGGGTTCGCCGCCGTCGCCGGTGTCGTACTACCAGCAGGTCGGGCGTGCCGGGCGCGGGATCGACCACGCGGTGGTGGCGCTGCTGCCGTCGGACGCGGACTCGGGCGTCTGGGACTACTTCGCGACCGCGACGATCCCGGTGCCGGAGAACGTGCAGCGGTTGTTGCGGGCTCTGGAGGGCTACGGTCCGGATCAGCCCGCGTCGGTGCCGGCGCTGGAGGCCGAGACCGGGCTGCGGCGTACGCGGGTCGAGTTGATGCTGAAGCAGCTGGCCGTGGACGGGGTCGTGGAGCGGGTCGAGCGCGGCTGGTTGCGGACCGGCGCCGAGTGGACGTTCGACGCCGCGCACTACGACGGCATCGTGTCGGTACGGCGGCGTGAGGCGGACATCATGCGCGCGTACACCCACGGCGACCGTTGCCTGATGCAACTGCTGCAGGAGTCGCTGGACGATCCGTCGGCGGAGCCGTGCGGACGCTGCTCGGTGTGCCTGGGGAAGCTGCCGGAGCCGCTCACCGCGCGGCCCGATCCGGAGACGGTGGCAGCCGTCACGCGGTTGCTGCGCGGCGAGGTGCATGTGCTGGAGCCACGCAAGATGTGGCCCGGCGGGGCGTTCGGTGCCCGCGGCAAGATCCCGCCCGGGTTGTCCGCGGAACCGGGGCGGATCATCGTGTACGCCGACGCGCCCGAGTGGCGGGAGGTCTTGCAGGGTGCGTTCAGCGGTACGCCGGCCCATGACGCCGTCGAGGCCCTGAAGGCGGGCGCGGTCGCCGCGCTGTCCCGCTGGCGCGGTTCGTGGTCGGCCCGCCCGGAGGTCGTCGTACCACTGGCGGCCGGCGGTCACCCCGACCTGACCTCGGTCGTCGCCGACCACGTCGCCGGCGTCGGCCGGCTCGAGCGGGCCGAGCTGACCGTCGACCGCGCCGGCTACACCGACGATCTCTCCTCGGCGGAAGAGGCCAAGGTCTGGAGAGACGGCATCGTCGTGGACCCCGCCACAACCCAAGCCGTCACCGACAGAACAATTCTCCTCTTGGTAGACGCAACCTCATCCCAGTGGCCGGTCACAGTAGCCACCGCCAAGCTTCGCGAAGCCGGTGCCGCCGCGGTGCTGCCTCTGGTGATCCACAAGCGACCCTAGCCCCGCGGCCGTCGCCAGCCGTCGAGCGCTTCCGACCAGCTCTCGACCTGCTTGCCGAGGTCGGCCAGCACCTCGGGCTCGCGTGCGGCCAGGTCGGTGGTCTCGTGCGGATCCGCGAGCAGGTCGAACAGCAGACGGCCCGGTTGCCGTGGCGCCCCGAGACGTTCGGAAGGATCGGCGACGAGCTTCCAGCGTCCGCGGCGTACCGCGAGCTGGCCCTCGTACTCCCACGACAGCACGCGCTCCGAATCGGTCCGGCCCCGGGACAGCGCGGGCAACAGATCTTCTCCGTCGAGATCCGCGTCCGGTTCGAGGCCGGCGGCGGCGAGGATCGTCGGCGTGACGTCCATCATCATCGACGGCACCTCACACGTCCTGCCCGCGGGCAGGACGGCCGGCCAGGACCAGATGCCTGGCACCCGGATGCCGCCCTCGAAGACCGATCCCTTGTGGCCGCGCAGCCCGCCGGTCGAGCCGCCGGCGTACGCGATCTCCTCGCCGCCGAGCCAGTTCCGCTCCTCGGCGGACGGGCCGTTGTCCGACGAGAAGAAGATGATCGTGTCGTCGAGCCGCCCGGTCTGCCGCAGCGCCTCGACGATCCGCCCGACGCCGTCGTCCACCCGGCTGACCATCGCGGCCATCACCTGCTCGTCCCAGGGCAGATGCGCGTACTTCGCCATCGCGTCCTCCGGAGCGTGCATCGGATAGTGCGGCGCGTTGTAGGCGACGTAGCAGAGGAACGGCTCGGCGGTGTGCCGGCTGTCCTCGATGAACTCGACGGCGCGGTCGGTGATCAGGTCGGTCAGGTACTCGCCGTTGTTCCAGATCTCGGTGTCGTCCGACCACAGGTCGTGGATCGGGTAGCGGACGCCCCAGTACATGATGTGCGAGTAGTAGTCGACGCAGCCTGCGCGGAAGCCGACGTGGTGCTGGAAGCCGTGCCGCAGCGGGGCCGACCCGGGCTCGACGCCGAGGTGCCACTTGCCGAAGATCGCGGTCCGCCAGCCGGCCTCCGCGAGCGTCGAGGCGAGCGTGGACTGGGGCGGGAGCCCGGAGGTGTCGCGTTTGGCGCCGAGGATCGACTCGACTCCGGCGTGCGCGGGGTGCCGACCGGTCAGCAGCGAGGCGCGGGACGGCGAGCAGACCGGTGAGTTCGAGTACCAGTCGGTCATCCGGACGCCGCGATCGGCCAGCGCGTCGATATGAGGTGTGCGGATCTCCGGGCTTCCGTAGCAGCCGAGATCTCCCCACCCCAGGTCGTCGGTGTAGACGATCACGATGTTCGGTCGCGTCACCAGGCAGCTCGCTTTCAAGAGGGGAGTGTGGAGGAACGGAGCGGGTCGAGACGGACCCGGCCGGTCGGTAGCAGCCGGGTGGTCGGCGGCTCGCCGGCGTTCTCGATGCGGGCCGTGAGGAGCTCGACGGCGTTGCTCACGAGCAGCGTGAAGTCCGCCGCGACGAGAGTCAGCGGCACGGGGGAGAGGAACGCCGAGTCGATCTCCTCGGTGCACGCGGCCTCGATGTCCGCACCTTCGAGTGCGATCGCACGCAGTACGCCGAGGAGCAGGAGACCGGTCGTGGTGACGACGGCGGTCGGCGGCCGATCGGAACGCAGCATTCCGGCCACGGCCTCGGTGGCGGTGCCGGCGACCAGGTGGCCGACACTGACCAGATCCGGATCCGGGGTGCCGCCGTGCCGGCGCAGGACGTCGTTCCAGGCCGCGTAGCGCCGCGATCCGGGATCGGTGTCCACCTCGCCGCCGATGAACGCCATCCGGCGATGACCCTGCACCCACAGCTCCTCGACGATTTCGGCCATCGCCTTGTAGTAGTCGAAGGTGACCACGTCGGCGACCACGCCGCTCGGAATCCTGTCGACGTACACGATCGGCGCACCGGACAGCCGGGACCGCTCGCCGAGGACGTCGCCGTTGGCAGGTACGACGAACAACCCGTCGACCCGGCGGCTCGACATCTCCTTGATCAGATGCTTCTCGCGCGCCCACTCCTTCTGCGTCACCGATACGAGCAGCGTGGAACCGTGGTCCTGCGCCGCTCGGTCGAGCTCGGCGATCAGCGTGCTGAAGTAGTGCGACTCGACGGCGTCCACGAGCAGTCCCCAGGTCATCGACCGGACGCCGGGACGCAGCGAGCGTGCGGACGCGCTGAGCACGAAGTCGAGCTGGGTCACCGCGCGGCGTACCCGCTCGGCGGTCTCGCTCTGGACGGCGGCGGACCCGTTGAGCACGCGCGACACGGTGGACATACTCACCCCGGCCAGGACGGCGACGTCCTTGATCGTCGGCGGCTTGGGTTGAAGGTTCCTGCTCATCGTCACTCCTTCACGCTCCCGGTCGCGAGACCGGATACCAGACGTCGCTGAGCGATCGCGAAGAGGATGACGGTGGGAACCGACGCCACCACCGATGCGCACATGACGAGGTCCCATTGTGTCGTGAACTCGCCGAAGAAGTCGGACAGCCCGACCTGCACGGTCTTCAGCTGGTTGTCGGTCATCAGCACCTTGGCGAACAGGTACTCCTCCCAGGCCATCACGAACGTGTTGATCGCGACCGTCGCGACTCCGGGCCAGGCGATCGGGAAGATCACCCGGAACAGCACCCCGAGGGTCGAGCAGCCGTCGATCCGCGCAGCCTCGTCGAGCCCCTTCGGAACGGTGTTGAAGTACCCCATCATCAGGTACGTCGCGAACGGCAGCACCAGCCCCACGTACGCGAGGATGAGGCCCTGGTACGTGTTCAGCAGGTGCAGCTCGGAGAAGAACAGGTACAGCGGCGTGATCAGGATGACGAACGGGAACAGCTGCACTGCGATGAAGGCCACCATCAGCACCCGCTTGCCACGGAACTCGAACCGCGAGAACGCGTAACCGGTGAGGCACGAGACGAACACCGCGACGACCATCGCCACCAGCGCGACCACCGTGCTGTTCAGCACGTAGCGGCCGAAGGCCGAGCCGGCGAACAGTTGCCGGAATCCGTGCACGGTGAAGTGGTCCGGCAGGATCCGGTTGAGGTCGAACATCTCGTCCGCCGGCCGGAAGGCGGTCATCACCATCCACGCGAACGGGAAGACCATCGCCGCCAGCACCACCGCGACCGTCGCCAGCACGGCGGCGTCCCCGGTGCGGGACCGGATCTTCCGCCGGCGCAGCTCGCGGGTCGTCGAGGAGGCTTCGGTCCGGTCGTACGTCGTCGCGGTCATGAGTTCGGCCTCCGCTGCAGGATGCCCAGGTAGAAGATCGTGAACAGCACCATGCAGAACGACATCAGCAGCCCGATCGCGGCACCGGAGCCGAGCTTGTTGTCGACGAACGCCGTGGTGAACAGCTGGGTCGCGAGCACCTGGGTGTAGGTGCCGGGGCCGCCGCCGGTCGTCAGGTACACGTAGACGAAGTTGTTGAACGAGTTGATCGTGATCATCAGCGCGACGACGCCGAGCACCGGCCGCAGATTCGGCAAGGTGACGTACCGGAGTGTCCCGAAGCGGCCGGCTCCGTCGATCGCCGCCGCCTCGTACTGGTCGTGCGGAATGGCTTGCAGCCCGGCCATCAGCACGATGATCACGAACGGCAGCTCACGCCAGGAGATGATCGCGATGATGCACCACCACACAGTGCTGGTCTGACCGAGGAACGGGACCCCTTGGTCGATCACGCCGAACCGCATCAGCAGCTGGTTGAGCAGACCGGCCTGCCCGTCGAGCAGCCACCGCCAGGCGGCGACCGCGACGGTCGGCGGGATCATCCACGGGATCAGCACCAGCGTCCGGGCGAGCCCGACGAGCCGGAGCCTCCGCAACACCGGCGCCTGGAGGAGCAGCGCGATACCGAGGCCCAGGACGAGCCGGATCGCGACCGTCGCCAGCGTCAGCCAGACCACGGTGCTCTTCAGGCTGCTCAGCGTCAACGGGTTCGTCAGCACCGACCGGAAGTTGCCGAGGCCGACGAACGGGCCGTCACCGAGGGCGTCGTACGGCGTGACGTCGTGGACCGACAGCCACAGGTTGTAGGCGGCCGGCACGGCGAACAGCAACAGCAGGATGATCAGCCCCGGGGCGATCAGCCCGTACGGCGTGAGCCCGCCGGACGGACCGCGTCGCCGCGGGACCCGGGTGGCGTTCATCGCGATTTCAGCTCACCCTCGATCTGGCTGATGATGTTCGCGGCCGCCGAGTGGCTGTCGGTCTGGCCGGAGTACACGGCGCCGAACTGGGCGTTGGTGATCTTGCTGAGCGTGTTCACCGGCACCGGGCCGCTGATGTAGCGGCCGAAGGTCTGGGCGTGCGGCAATTGTTGCTGGTAGCCCTCCTCGCCCGGCGGAACCTTCATCTTGGTGAGCACGGTGGTGGCCGCCGGGTACTGCGAGATCTTGGTGAAGGCCTCTGAGCTGTTCAGGTACTTGAGGAACTCCCACGCCTGCTCAGGGTGCTTGGACGCCGCGCTGATCCCGAGCATCCGCCCGCCGAGGTGGGTGGCGCCGTCCTTCAGCCCGTCCGGCATCGGGGCGGTCATCACGGCCGGGTTCGCCTTCTTGGCCTGCCGGAAGGTCTGCGGGGCCATCATCGTCATCGCGCAGGTGCCGCGGGACAGCCCGCCGACGAGCTGCGGGTCGGTCAGCTGCTCGACCGCGATCATCGACTTGGCGGTCGCGCCCGAGGTGAAGAGTTTGTTGAAGTAGTCGATCGCGGACTGCAGCTCGTCCTGCCCGACGCCGACCTTCCAGCTGTCGCCGTCCTGCTTGACCAGCGTCTGGCCGTGCGACCAGAGGTAGTAGTTGATCGGGAACCACTGGCCGGACCCGGGACCGCTCGCGCCGGTGAAGCAGAAGCCGGACCGCTTGGCCTTCGGGTCACTGAGCTTGACCGCGGAGGACGCGAGTTCGTCCCAGGTCGTCGGCGGCTTCAGCCCGGCGGCCGCGAGCAGGTCCGGACGATACGCCAGCGCGTAGGTGTCGACGGTCCACGGGAGCGCCCAGGTCTTGTCCTGGAACTTCGCCAGGTCCAGCGCCAGGAAGTGGTCGACCGGTGTCTCCGGGGCGGACTTCTTCGCCAGCTCGTCGATCGGTTTCAGGATCTTCGGCTTCGCAAGATCCTTCACGTTCACGTTGGCGATCTGGACGACATCCGGTCCGGAGCCCGAGTTCGCCTCGCGCGCGAACTGCTGGGCGCTGTCCGGTCCGGTCAGCGTCTCGAGCTTGACCTGGATGTCGGGATGCTTGGTGTTCCAGGCCTGCACCACCGCTTGCAGGCCGCCGATCTCCGACGGCGGATCGAACTGCCGGAACGTCAGCCGGACGACTCCGCCGGCGGAGTCTTCGTCCCCGGAGCCACCGCAGCCGGACAGTGCCAGCGGTACGGCCAGCAGTCCGGCGGTCAGGGCGAGCATGCTTCGTCTCATCGACTTCTCCTTCGACCCCCGCGCCGTGTCCTGCCGCCCGACGCTAGGATGAAAACGTTGCCATGGCAAGGTCGGAGAAGGAGAAATCACGCCCGCAAATGCCGATACGATGCAGATGCGAACGTTTTCAGCGACTAGTCGGTGAGCGCAGCGCTGCTCTCCACGACGGACTTGAGGTCGGCGAACACCCGCGGCCAGCCGGTCTCGATCATGGTCCGGATCACGCTGTCCGGCCCGAAGCCGCTGTGGACGACGGTGAGCTTGACCTGGCCGTCCACGGGCTCCAGCTCGAAGGACGCGGTCGACAGCGGCTCGCGGCTGGTCGCCTCGTACACGTCGCCGGAGAGGCCGACGGAGTCCGCGAACTCCCGGGTGATGTGGTGCCAGGCGTAGGTGAGCCGCGTGTACGGCGTGTGCTCGACGACGACCTGGCCCGGGCCGGCGATCGTGACGTCGCCCTGGTGCCAGATCATCTCGGAGCCGGCCTTCCAGTCGGTCTCGTGGCTCAGCCCCCAGTACTGCTCGGTGAACTTGGGATCGGTGAGCGCCTGCCACAGGCGCTCGGGGGTGGTCCGGATGTAGGTGGTGTACACGAAATCGTTCACAGTCGTCTCCAGTGAGGTCTTGAGGTCGGCGAGCAGTTGCACCCGCCGCCGGTCGTACTGGTGGATCCACCGGTCCGCGATCGCGTTGATCGGTTCGGCGTTCAGGTGGTGCAACTTCTCCCGCCCGCGCCACACGGTGGTGATCAGGTTCGCGCTCTCCAGGACGGCGAGGTGCTTGCTCACGGACTGGCGGGCCATGTCCAGCTCGGCGCACAGCTCCCGCAGGGTCTGCCCGTTCCGCACGTTCAGCAGGTCGAGCAGCCGTCGCCGGCTGGGGTCAGCCAGCGCCCGGAACACCTCGTCGTCCATCGCACTCCCGTTCCAGATAGGCAGCCATTCGGCTGCATGACTAACATAGGCAGCCAAATGGCTGCATGTCAAACCCGATTGACGGATACGTGAGGATGGCTGCGTGGAGATCACCAGCCTCGGCTTCCGTACCGACCTGTTGCTGCTCGAGCTCGGCGGCAGCGAGTTCCGCGACAACGGCGAGTACGTCGTGGTCCGGACACCGCAGAACCCGGGCTTCTGGTGGGGCAACTTCCTGCTCTACCGGACGCCGTTCGCGCCGGACGACACCAAGCTCCGGCTGGAGGACTTCCGCCGCGAGTTCCCGGACGCGAAACATGTTGCGTTCGGCATCGACAGCACCGACGGCGATGCGGGTGCGGTGGACGAGCTGACCGCGGCCGGCTTCGAGGTGGAGCCCAACGTCGTGATGACCGCCGAACGGGTCGTCCCGCCGCCGCACCCGAACGAGCAGGCGACGTACCGCTTCCTGAGCAGTGACGACGACTGGGAGCAGGTGTACCACCAAAGCCTGGCGTGCGCGGAGATGACCGTCGACGACGACTACAGGGAGTTCACCCGGCGCAAGCTGGTGGCGAAGCGGGCCGTGGTGGACGCCGGGAACGGGAAGTGGTTCGGGGCGTTCGACGGTGACCGGCTGCAGAGTTCGCTCGGGCTGATCTTCGACGGCAGCGGCCTGGGCCGTTTCCAGAACGTGCAGACCTCGCCGGAGGATCGCGGCCGCGGCCTCGCCGGGACGCTGGTGCACCACGCGTCGACTTACGGGCTGACCCAGGCGCGGAAGCTGGTGATGGTGGCGGACCCGGAGTACCTGGCGATCCGGATCTACCGGTCGCTGGGCTTCGCCGACACCGAGACCCAGCTCCAGATCGCCCGCCCGCCCGCGTGACAGACTGGCCAGCATGAGTCGGGTTGTGCTGGTCACCGGAGGAAGCCGCGGGATCGGGGCGGCCGCAGCGCTCGCGCTGGCCGCGGACGGTTGGGACGTCGGCGTGAACTACCGGACGCAGGCCGACGAGGCCGCGCGGGTCGTGAAGGCGTGCGAGGAACGCGGCCGCCGGGCGGTCGCCGTACAGGCCGACGTGGCCGAGGCGGACCAGGTCGAGCGGCTCTTCGACAACGTGACGGCCGAGCTCGGCCCGATCGGCGCCGTGATCAACAACGCCGGCGTGGTCTCGCCGTCCGGCCGGGTCGCGGAGTACGACGCCGCGCGCCTCGAGCGGGTGTTCCGGATCAACTCGGTCAGCGCCTTCCTGGTCGCCGGCGCCGCGGTACGGCGGATGTCCACGGCGTACGGCGGGAACGGCGGCGTCATCGTCAACGTCTCGTCGCGCGCCGCGGTGCTCGGGTCGGCGGGGGAGTACGTCGACTACGCCGCGAGCAAGGCCGCCGTGGACGCCTTGACGGTCGGTCTGGGCAACGAGGTCGCGAAGGAAGGCGTCCGCGTGCTCGGCGTCCGTCCCGGCCTGATCGAGACCGACATCCACGAGCCGGGCCGGCTGGACCGGATCGGCACGACCCCGCCGCTGGCCCGCCCGGGGAAGGCGGCGGAGGTCGCCGAGGTGATCGCGTTCCTGGCGTCGGATCGTTCGTCGTACATGACCGGGTCGACCGTTGACGTCGCCGGTGGCCGCTAAGAAGGCGCTGCGCCCGGTCGATCTGGCCCGTCGCGCCGGGGTCTCGACCCAGCTCGTCCGCAACTACGAGGCGGACGGGATCCTGCCGCCGTCGCCGCGGTCGGAGAGCGGGTACCGGCAGTACGGCCCGGAGCATGTGCAGGCGCTGCTGACGTACCGGGCGCTGGCACCGGGCTTCGGTGCCGAGACGGCGACCGCGATCATGCGCGCCGTCCTCAACGGCGACGAGGCGCTCGCGTACAGGCTCGTCGACGCGGCGCATGCCGCGCTGCACGAGCAACGGCAGGCGACCGATGCCGCGAGCGATGCGCTCGCGGCGTTGGCGGCGGAGTACGTCGACGAGCACCCGGTGACCGGTCCGTCGCTGCTGGTGGGGGAGCTTGCGCACCGGCTGGGCATCCGCCCGTCGGCCCTCCGCGTCTGGGAGGCCGCCGGCCTGCTGGCGCCGACACGCGAGCCGGGGACGAAGTACCGCCGCTACGGCCCGGAGGAGGTGCGGGACGCGCGCATCATCCACATGCTGCGCCAGGGCCGGTACTACTTCGAGCAGATCAGGCCCGTCCTCGACGGACTACGCCGTACCGGCAGCACCGAGGCGCTCCGGACCGCGATCGCCGAACGCCGCGCCGCACACGACCGGCAGACCAAGGCGATGCTGTACGGCGCCGCCCTGCTGCATCAGCTGATCACTGAGGGACCGCGAGCCGCGTCGGCACCGACCGTCCCCGCACCGTGACCAGGTCGCTCTGCCGCCACTGATCCGACTCGTCCGATTCCGCCTTCTCGACCGCGGTCATCGACGCGATCAGCCGCCCGGGTACGGTCTTCGCGAGCTCACTCAGCCGCGCCGCCTCGTTCACCGGGTCACCGATCACCGTGTACTCGTGCCGCCGTACGTCGCCCACCGTGCCGGCCACCACGATGCCCGCGGTGATCCCCAGCCCGGCCGTTGCCTCAGGCAACTCCTCGGCCAGCCGCCGGGCCAGCTCCCGGCCCGCGGTGAGCGCGCTGCCGGCCGGATCGGGCAGCTCGGCCGGCGCCCCGAAGATCGCCAGCGCCGCGTCGCCGGCGAACTTGTTCACGAACCCGCCCTGCCGGTCCACCTCGGCGACCACGATCGCGAAGAACCGGTTGAGCAGCTGCACCACCTCGCCGGGCGGCCGCTGTGCGGCCAGCTCGGTCGATCCGACCAGGTCGACGAACAGGACGGCGGCGAACCGCTCCTCGCCGCCGAGGCTGTCGCTGGTCAGGGCCTCCCGCACGACGCCGGGGCCGACGTACCGCCCGAAGACGTCGCGGATCCGCTCGCGTTCGCGCAGTCCGTCGGTCATCCGGTTGAACCCGGCCTGCAGCGACCCCAGCTCGGTACCGTCGAAGACCGGGATGGTGACGTCCAGCCGGCCCTCGCCGATCAGACTGAGCGCGTCCCGCACCGAGCGGACCGGAGCCACCACCGACTTCGCCGACAACCAGGTGAGCAGGTATCCGTTGCCGAGCGCCACGATGCCCAGGGCAAGGATCACGACGGCCATCCGGGTCGTGGTCACGTCTCCCTCGATCAGCGCGAGGACGGCGGCCAGCATCAGGCCCGCGACCGGTACGGCGGACCCGACCGCCCAGAAGAACAGCGTCCGCGCCTTCAACCCGGCCGCGAGCAGCCGCCGCGGAGGCGACGAGTCGGCCAGCGCCCGCGCCGCGACCGGACGGAGCGCGAACTCGGTGAGCAGGTACGACACCGAGCAGGTGATGATCGCGCCGTCGATCACGGTCAGTGCGACGCGCAGCGCGTTCGCGGGCTGCAGCATCAGCGTCATCACGGTGAAGAACACGGCCGCGACCAGCCAGAGCAGCACCTCGATCAGCGTCAGCCGGAGCGGCAACTGCAGCGTGGCGATCTGTTCCTGCCGGGTGGCCGGCCGGCCCAGCTCGGTCCAGCGCGTCACGCGCCGGGTCAGCCGCCGGCTCCAGACACAGCCGATCGTCATCGCGACCAGGAAGTACGCCGGGATCACGACCGCGTCGAGGAGCTGCAGCTGGTCGACGAGCGACGGACCGGGCAGCACGAAGACAGCCAGCACGAACACGACCAGCGCGCCGATCAGGTTGGTGCCGATCGAGAACGTGGTCATCAGGATCTGCAACCGGATCCGCAGCCGCCGGGTGCTCTGGTCGGCCGGCCCGAGCAGCCAGGACCCGAACGGGCGCCGGTTGAGCACCAACTCAGGATTGCCGTGGGCTGTCCGCTGGATGGTCATAGGCCCTAGTCTGCCAAGTCAGTACCGAAGCAGGGTTTTGGCACGTTGGTGCGGGTGGCCCAGATTGGCCGCCCGAACCGGTCCGGACGTGGGTACTGTTCCCCGGACGCCTCACCCGGGAGCTTCCCTTGACGCACGATCGCCACTCCTATGCCGAGCCGGAGCGGGTCCGGACGACCCACCTGGAGCTCGACCTCGCGCTCGACTTCGGTCAGCAGGTGCTGTCCGGCAGCGCGACGCACACGCTCGCCTGGACGGAGGCCGGGGACCGGCTGGTCCTGGACACCCGCGACCTCACCGTGACCGGTGTCGAGGGGCAGACCGACGACGGCTGGGAGCCGCTCGAGTACACCCTCGCCGACGCCGATCCGGAGCTCGGTTCCGCTCTGACGATCGTCACCGCGGGTCACCCCCGGGTGAAGGTGGGCTACCGGACCGCGCCGACCGCGAGCGGACTGCAGTGGCTGGAGCCGGCGATGACCGCCGGTGGCGTGCTGCCGTTCATGTTCAGCCAGTCGCAGGCGATCCACGCCCGCAGCTGGGTGCCGCTGCAGGACACTCCGAGCGTCCGGTTCAGCTACGCCGCGCACGTGACGGCGCCGCCGGAGCTGATGGTCCTGATGAGCGCCGACAACGGTACGACGTCCCGCCGGACCGGCTCGTACGACGTGGTGATGCCGGAGCCGATCCCGTCGTACCTGCTCGCGATCGCCGCCGGTGATCTGGTGTTCGAGCCGCTCGGCGAGCGCTCCGGGGTGTGGGCCGAGCCCGCGACCGTCCGGAAGGCCGCGACCGAGTTCGCCGACACCGAGGAGATGATGCGGGTCACCGAGGAGCTCTTCGGTCCGTACCGCTGGGGCCGCTACGACCTGCTCGTGCTCCCGCCGTCCTTCCCGTACGGCGGGATGGAGAACCCGCGGATGACGTTCGCGACGCCGACCGTGGTGATCGGCGACAAGTCGCTGGTCAGCGTGATCGCGCACGAGCTCGCGCACAGCTGGTCGGGCAACCTGGTCACCCAGGACAGCTGGGACGACATCTGGCTCAACGAGGGCTTCACGTCGTACGTCGAGAACCGGATCGTCGAGGCCGTGTACGGGACCGAGTTCTCGGTGATGGAGACCGCGATCAAGCAGCACGCGACCGTGGTGAAGCTGGACCCGCTGACACCGGCCGAGCTCGCGGTCGAGCTGCCCGGGCTGCACCACCGGTCCGAGTACCACGGGACGACGTCGACCGGGCCGCTCAAGGGGTCGTGGTTCCTGTCCTGGCTGGAGCAGCGGTTCACGCGGGAGGTGTTCGACCCGTTCCTGCGCGGGTACTTCGACCGGTTCGCGTTCCGCAGCATCAACACCGACGATTTCGTCGACCACCTGCGCGAGCACCTGATCGCGCCGCATCCGGACGTGGTGACCGACGAGGAACTGGCCGCGTGGCTGTACGAGCCGGGCATTCCGGCGTTCGCGGAGCGGGCGGTCTCGGTGCGGTTCCAGATCGTGGACGAGGCACGCAGTACGTGGCTGACGACGGGTGAGCTGCCGCACGGCGCCGAGCGGTGGACGACGCAGGAGTGGCTGCGGTTCCTGGACGCGGCTCCCGACGTCCTGAGCCCGGTGCTACTGCAGCAGCTGGACCGTGCGTTCGGTCTGACCGGTACGGCGAACGGAGAGATCGCGCGCCGCTGGTACCAGATCGTCGCGGCGAGCAGCTACGAGGCGGCCTACGCCGAGATGGCCGAGTTCCTGACCAAGGTGGGCCGGATGAAGCTCGTCCTGCCCGTCTACCAGGCCCTGGCCGGCACCGACCGCGCCTTCGCCGCCGAGGTCTTCGCCAAGGCCCGCCCCGGCTACCACCCGATCACCACAGCAGCCGTACAGAAGATCCTCGGGCAGTAGCTCCAGGTCGAGTTACAGGTCCGGTTACAGGTCCAGCTTGCGGCGGTGGACCTGGAGTCGGGGGCGGTAACCCAGGTGGTCGTTGGTGCGGCGCATCGGCGTGTTGGTGTCGACGGTGTCGGTGAGGAGGCCGTCGAGGTCGGGGAAGCGGCGTCGGGTCTCGTGGATCTGGGCTGCTTTCATCCACAGCGCCAGCCCGCGGCCGCGGTGCTCCGGGAGGACAGCGGTGCCGTACAGCTGGCCGTCCCCCTTCCCGTCACCCGGTACGACGACCTCGGTGAAGCCGGCCATCCGCCCGGTGCCGTCGAGCGCGGCGACGACGTACAGGTGGTCGCCGCGCTGCTCGATCAGCCGCGCGGCGTGCCGGGTCCGATCGACGTCCCACACGTCGACTCCGGACGAGATGGACCCCGACGGTGCGTCGGCCATCCCGGCCCGCGCGTCGGTGAACGTCTGCACGAGATCCTCCGGCGCGACGCCCTCCCACGACACCAGCCGGTACCCGGGCACCGCCGGTACGTCGGGGGTCCGCTGCGCGAGGTCGAGCCGCGCGTAGATCAGCGTCAGGCCGATCTCGAAACCTTGGTGCTGCAGGAACCGGTCACCCACCGACCCGGCGTCGGCGTCGCTGATCAGCGTCCGTACGCCGTGGTCCCGGGCGCCGCCGGCGGCCGCGCCGAGCAGCATCGTGCCGATGCCGTGCCGCCGTTCGGCCGGATGCACGTTCAGCTCGAACTCGGCGAGATGCGAGTGCGTACTGCGGCTGTCGAGGCGGAGGAACGCCGAACCGGCCGGCGTACCGTCGGCGTGCGCGGCCAGCCACGCGATCCGGCGGCTCAACGGACGGTAGTCGGGGTCGGTCAGGGGAATCAGTCTGATGGTCAAGCCGTCAACATAACGCGGCACCGGACCACGTGCCGAGGCCCGGGGGATCGGCTACCGTGACGCGGAACAGGAGAGGAGCCTCGGGTGCGGGAGCTGGACGGGACACGGCCGGTTCGGACGGTCGGCGCCGATCATGTCGCGCTGCGCGAGCAGGTGCTCACGGAACTGCGGCGGCGGATCGTCGACGGCGAGTACCGCGAGGGTGAACGGCTGACCGAGCTGCGGGTCGCGGAGGACTTCGGGGTGTCACGCAATCCCGTCCGCGAAGCGCTGCGCGTGGTCGAGGCCGAGGGGTTCGTGGAGATCCTGCCGCGGCGCGGCGCCGTGGTCGCGACGCTCGACGAGACGGCGGTGCGGGACCTGTTCGCGGTCCGGGAGCAGTTGGAGACGCTCGCCGCCGGGCTGGCGGCGGAGCGCGCGACGCCGGCCGGGATCGCCGGGTTGCGCGCGCTGATCGACGAGGCGGCCGCGGCGACCGCGGGCG
The DNA here is from genome assembly GCF_040682535.1 of Kribbella sp. NPDC051137. Lineage (NCBI taxonomy): Bacteria > Bacillati > Actinomycetota > Actinomycetes > Propionibacteriales > Kribbellaceae > Kribbella > Kribbella sp. NPDC051137. Next base: position 611,261 of record NZ_JBFBBI010000004.1, on the reverse strand, counting down.
GGGACCTCGACCGGGTCGCCGAGCTGAACAGCGACTTCCACCGGGCGGTCATCGACGTCAGCGGGAACCGCTGGCTGCAGTCGATGTCCGCCGCGATGTACCACCACGTCCACTGGGTCTTCCGCGCCGGCGCCGCCCACCGAGCCCCGCACTCCCTCGACGAACACACCCGCCTCGTCGACGCCATCGAAGCAGGAAACGCTGACGAAGCAACCAAAGCCGCTCGCCTCCACGTGCAGGCAGCGGCCACAGCAGCCCTGGTTCAGCGGCCGACGGCGTAGCCCTGCATGCCGCGGGGGTTGGCGGCGGCTGCCAGCACTCCATCGGGTTCTTTGCGTACGGCGCACAGCCGGCCGAGGCTCCACGGATCCGACTCGGTGACGACGTGCCCGCGCCGTACCAGCTCGTCCCGGATCCCCGCCCCGACCCGGCTCTCGAGCACCAACCCGCCCGGTTCCGTCGTCCGCGGGTAGAACGACGACGGGAACCCGGTCGTGTGCCAGGCCGGCGCGTCGATCGCCTCCTGCAGATCGGCACCCGCACCGAGATGCCGCAACAAGAACAGCAGCTGCCACTGATCCTGCTGGTCCCCGCCCGGCGAACCACAAGCCATCACCGCGGCACCGTCCCGCAACACCAACGTCGGCGTCAGCGTCGTCCGCGGCCGCTTGCCCGGCGCCAGCGAGGCCGGCAAACCCTCCTCCAGCCAGAACATCTGGGCCCGGCTCCCGAGACAGAACCCGAGCTCCGGGATCGTCGGCGACGACTGCAACCACCCGCCGCTCGGCGTCGCCGAGATCATGTTCCCCCACCGGTCCACGACGTCGACATGACACGTGTCGCCCCGCGTCTCGCCGACCGCCGACACGGTCGGCTCGCCGGTCGTCGCATCACCCGTCTCGTGGCCGGTAGCAATCGACGGCAGCACCGGCGTACGCCCGTCCGGCCGTCCCGGGCGAAGCTCCAGCGAAGCGTCCGCCCCGACCAGCTTCGCCCGCTCGGCCGCGTACGCGGGGGAGAGGAGCGTCTCCAGCGGTACGTCGGCGCCGTCGCCGTACCACGCCTCGCGATCGGCGTACGACAGCTTCATCACCTCGACCGTCGTGTGCACACCCTCCGCACTGTCGAGGTCGACCTCGCCGAGCGCCGCGAGCACCGCGAGTGACTGCAGCAGTCCCGGGCCCTGGCCCCACGGACCGGTCTTCGCGACCGTGTACCCGTTCCAGTCGTAGGTCGCCGGGTCCTCCCAGCTCGCCTGGAACGCGGCCATGTCCGCGCCGGTGATCAGGCCGCCGTGATCCTCCCCGCTGGAGTCCCGGTGCGGGATCCGCGAGAACTTGTCGACCGCCTCCGCGACGAACCCCTCCCGCCACGCCTTCCGGGCCCGCTCGATCTGCTCCTGGCGGTCGGCGCCCGTCGCCTCGCGGACCAGCCGCTCGAGAGTGTCGGCGTACACCGGGTTGCTGAACCGGCCTGTCACCGGCCGCCCGTCCTTCAGCCAGAGCGCCGCCGACGTCGGCCAGTGCTGCTCGAACAGCTCCTGCACGGTCCCGATCGTGTCCGCGATCCGCGGTACCAGCGGATGCCCGTTCCGCGCGTACTCGATGGCCGGCTCGAGTACGACGCTGAGCGGCAGCGTGCCGTGGTCACGCAGGAGGAGCAGCCAGGCGTCGACCGCACCGGGAACGGTCGCCGCGAGCGGACCCGATCCGGGGACGAGGGCGAGCCCGAGCGACCGGTAGTGCTCGATGGTCGCACCCGCCGGCGCGACACCCTGCCCGCACAGCACCCGTGGCGCCGGGTCGTCCGCGGTCGCGATGATCGCCGGTACCTCACCGCCGGGCCCGTTGAGGTGCGGCTCGACCACGTGCAGCACGAACCCGGCGGCGGCACCCGCGTCGAACGCGTTCCCACCGAGCTCGAGGATCCGCATCGCCGACTGCGACGCGAGCCAGTGCGTGGACGAGACCATCCCGAACGTGCCGCGCAGCGTCGGGCGGGTGGTGAAGGTCATCGGGCAGCTCCTTGGGTTGTTCGTACGTCCGGTCCGGTGCCGTCGTCGTTCACGAGGTGGCAGGCCACCTGGTGTCCACCTTCGCCGATCGTGCGCGGTTCCGGCACGACCGTCCGGCATGTGTCCACCGCGACCGGGCATCGGGTGTGGAAACGACAGCCGGGCGGCGGGTCGATCGCGGACGGGAGGTCGTCACCGAGCAGGACCGGACGCCGGGTGCGCTGCTCGACCGGATCGGGAACGGGCGCCGCGGACAGCAGTGCCTGCGTGTAGGGGTGTGCCGGGTGGCCGAAGATCCGCCCACGCGGACCCTGCTCGACGAGCTGACCGAGGTACATGACCGCGACCTCGTCGGCGAGGTACTCGACCGCGGACAGGTCGTGCGTGATGAACAGACACGCGAACCCGAGGTCCCGCTGCAGGTCGGCCAGCAGGTTCAGTACGGCGGCCTGCACGGACACGTCGAGCGCACTGGTCGGCTCGTCCGCGACGAGCAGCCGCGGCTCGGAGATCAGCGCACGGGCGATGCTGACGCGCTGCCGCTGACCGCCCGACAGCTCGTGCGGTGCCCGCTGTGCGACCTCGGGCCGCAGACCGACCCGGCGCAGCGCTTCGGCGACCTTCGCCTGGACGCCTTTCCGGAGCTGTTGCAGCCGGAGCGGCTCGCCGACGATGTCGCCGACGGACAGCCGCGGATCCAGTGACCCGGCGGGGTCCTGGAACACGATCGACACGTTGCGGCGATGCGGGCGGAGCCGGCGGCGGTTGAGGTGGGTGATGTCGGCGCCGCCGAGCCTGACTGTGCCGCCGGTCGGTTCGAGCAGCCGGACGACGCAGCGGCCGACGGTCGACTTGCCGGAGCCGCTCTCGCCGACGAGCGCGACCACGGATCCTTCGCGGATCCTGAGCGTGATCCCGTCGACGGCACGGACGGGCCCGAAGTGCATGACCAGGTCCTCGACTTCCAGGGCGTCATCCATTCAGACCTCCACTCGGGCGTTCCAGCAGGCCACGCGATGCGGGCCGTCACTCAGCGCGGGCTGGGACGTCGTACAGGTGTCGAGTACGCGCGGGCAACGGTCGGCGAACGTGCAGGCGTCGGGCTGCTCGGTGAGCACGGGCACGAGGCCGGGAATCTCGTTCAGCCGCTGCGATTCCGCGGACCGGGCGGCCGCGGGCGACGCTCCGAGCAGCCCGGCCGTGTACGGGTGCCGCGGGTGCGCGAACAGCTCGTGTACGTCGGCCGTCTCCACCACGCGTCCGGCGTACATCACCGCGACCCGGTCGGCGAGGTCCGCGACCACGCCGAGGTCGTGCGTGATCAGTACGATGCTCGTCCCGAGCCGTTCCCGGAGCCCTCGCAGCACGTCGAGGATGCCGGCCTGGATCGTGACGTCGAGCGCGGTCGTCGGCTCGTCGGCGATCAGCACCTTCGGGTCGCAGGCGACGGCCATCGCGATCATCACGCGCTGCCGCATTCCGCCGGACAGCTGATGTGGATAGTCGCCGATCCGGCGCTCGGCGGACGGGATGCCGACCAGCTTGAGCAGTTCGACCGCGCGGTCGCGGGCGGCCTGGCGGCTGAGGCCGACGTGGGTGCGCAGTACCTCGCTGATCTGGTGGCCGACGGTGAAGACCGGGTTCAGCGAGGTCATCGGCTCCTGGAAGATGTACGCGACCTCCCGGCCGCGGACCGACCGCAGGGTGCGCTTGCCGGCGCCGATCAGCTCGGTGCCGTCGAGGACGACGGAGCCGGTGACTGTGGCAGTCCGGGGAAGCAGGCCGGCGATGCTCATCGCGGTGACGCTCTTCCCGCAGCCCGACTCACCGACGACCGCGAGTACTTCGCCGTCGCCGAGCTCGAGGCTGACCCGGTCGACCGCGGACAGCGGCCCGTCCTCCGTCCGGAAACTGACCGAGAGTTCGTGGAGGGTCAGGACAGGTCTCATCGGCGGCTCGCCTTCGGGTCGAGGGCGTCGCGGAGGCTGTCACCGACGATGTTGAAGGCCAGGGTGAGCAGCATGATCGCGACGCCGGGCATCACCGCGGCCCACGGCGCCCGGGACGCGAACTGCTGCGCGTCCGCCAGCATCGTGCCGAGGCTGGGCGCCGGCGGCTGGATGCCGAGGCCGAGGAACGACAGCACCGCCTCGCCGAGGATCGCCGCCGGGATGCCGACCGTCGCCTGCACGATGATCGCGGACCCGGCGTTCGGCAGTACGTGCCGGCCGAGCACCCAGGCGTCACCGGCACCCTCGACGAGCGCCGCGGCGACGAAGTCGAGCGACTTCAGCCGGAGCGTCTCGGACCGGACGATCCGGATCATGCCGGGGATCTGCGCGATCCCGATCGCGATCGCGGCGTTCCCCAGGCTCGCACCGCGGATCGCCGCCAACCCGACGGCGAGGATCAGGAACGGGAACGCCAGCACCAGATCGGTCAGCCGGGAGATCAGCGCGTCGACCGTCCGGAAGTACCCGGCGATCAGCCCCAGCGGTACGCCGACCACGAGCGAGAACGCGACCGCGAGCAGCCCGACGTGCAGGGATGCGCGGAGCCCGAACATGATCCGGGACAGCACGTCGCGGCCGAGGTCGTCGGTGCCGAGCAGATACCCGGCCGTTCCCGGTGGCGCGAACGCCTGGTCGAGGTGGTTCTGGGTCGGCTCGTGCGGTGCGAGCCAGTTCGCGAACACCGCGAGGACGACCGCGATCGCGAGGACGGCCAGCCCGGTGAGGGCCAGTGGATTGTGGACAATCCGGCGAACCACCCGCCGGCGATTGCTGCGCACCGGGGCCGGTGTGATTGCTTCCGCGACGGCCATCAGCCTTCACCTCGCACTCGGATGCGCGGATCGATGACGGAGTACAGCAGGTCGACCAGCAGATTGATGACGATGTACGCCGTCGCCGTGACCAGGACGACCGCCTGGATGACCGGGTAGTCGCGCTGGAACACCGCGTCCACGGTCAGCTTGCCGAAACCGGGGAGCGCGAAGATCCGCTCGGTGACGACCGCGCCGGAGATCAGCGCCCCGAGCTGCAGCCCGACGATCGTCACCACCACGATCAGACTGTTGCGCAAGGCATGCTTTCCTACGACGGCCTTGGGCGGGAGGCCTTTCGCCTCCGCCGTCCGGATGTAGTCGGCCGACAAGGCGTCGAGCATCGACGACCGGGTCTGCCGCATGATCACCGCGGCCAGGCCGGTGCCGAGGATCAGCGACGGCAGGATCAGGTGGTGCAGGTTCGCGATCGGGTTGCTGAAGAACGGCACGAAGCCGGACGCCGGGAAGAGGCCGAGGGCGACGGACAGGTACAGGATCGCCATCAACCCGAGCCAGAAGTGCGGCACCGACAGGCCGAGCAGCGCGAGCCCGTTCGCGGCCCACTCCGCCGGCCGTCCACGCCGTACGGCGGCGATCACGCCGGCGCCGACGCCGATCACGCCGGCGATCAGGATCGCCAGCACCGACAGCTCGATCGTCACCGGCAACGCGCTGACGATCATCGACCGGACCGGCGCACCGGTCCGGATCGACTGCCCGAGGTCCCCGCGCGCCGCGTGACTGACGAACTGCCAGAACTGGACCAGCCAGGACTGGTCGAGCCCGTACTGCTGCCGGATCGCCCGCAACGACTCCGGATCCCGGTCCTCGCCGGCCAGCGCCAGCGCGGGATCCCCCGGCAGCGCCCGCACTCCGGCGAATACCACGATCGTCGCGAGCACGAGCGTCACCGCCGACTGCCAGAGCCGCCCGAGCAGGTACCGCCTCACTTCGCGAATCCCGCGAACGCGGTGCGGATCACCCCGTCGGGGTAGACCTGGATGCCGAGCAGCTTCTTCGAGACGCCGGTCAGGTTGCGCTGGCGGTACAGGTAGATGATCGGGTCGTCCTGCTGGAGCTTGCCGACGACCTGGCCGTACAGCTGCACCCGCTTCGCCTGGTCGGTGGACTCGCGGGCCTGGGTGAGGAGATTGTCGACGTCAGGGTTGCTGTAGCCGGAGACGTTCTGGCTGCCGGTGGTGCCGACGAAGTTGTAGATGTTCGCGTCCGGGTCCACGCGGCCGGACCAGCCGAGCTGCAGCAGCTCGAAGTCGCCGCGGTCCTGCTGGTCGAGCAGTGCGGCGTACTCCACCGGCTTGATGACCAGGTCGAACCCGCCCTCCTTCACCATGCCCTGCAGCGCCTGCGCCAGGCGAAGGCTGTCCGGGTTGTTGGACGTGATCATCTCGACCTTGTACGGCGTACTCACGCCGGCGTCGGCGAGCAGCTGCTTCGCCTTCGCCGGATCGTGGCCCGGGCACACCTGCGCCGCGTCCGAGGTGAACTCGCTCTTGGGTGAGATCGGCGAGCAGGCGACCGTGTTCAGCCCGTTGAAGATCGACTTCACCAGTGCCTCGCGGTCGATCGACAACGCGAGCGCCTGCCGGACCTTCGGGTTCTTCGCGAGCGGGCTGTCCAGCGGTTTCAAGGCATTGCCGACGCCGTTCGCGTTGGCGATGTTGATCGTCAGGCCTTGGTACCCGAGCGACTGCGACTGCAGGACGCTGACCGCGGAGTCCTTCTGCAGCTCGGGCGCGTCCTGTGTGGACAGCGAGTCCGCGACCTGCGCGTCACCCGACTTCAGGTTCGCGGACCGGATGCTCGAGTCGGTGATGATCCGGTACTCGATCGCGTCCAGGTGCACCTTGGCCGCGTCGTAGTACTGCGGGTCCTTGACCACCTTGATCGAGTTCTGCGCGACCCGGCTGGCGAACTTGAACGGGCCGACGCAGACCGGCGCGTTGGAGAAGTTCGCGCCGAGTTTCGCGACCGCCGCCGGGCTGAGCACCATGCCGGCCCGGTCGGCGAGCGCCGCGGTCAACGGGGCGAACGGCTTCGAGAGCTTGATGACGACGGTCTGCGGGTTCGGTGTCTCGATCGACGTGATCGGGCCGAGCTCGCTCTTCCGGGCGGACCCGGCCAGCGTCAGATGCCGGTTCAGCGAGATCTTCACGGCGTTCGCGTCGAAGGTGCCGCCGTCGGCGAACTTCACGCCCTGCTTGAGCGGGATCGTCAGGCTGCGCCCGTCCGCCGAGACGGTCGGCAACGCGGTGGCGAGCTGCGGGACGATCTTCGCGTCCGGGTCGAGGTCGTACAGCTTCTCGCACATCGTGTGGAAGACGTAGCGCGAGTACAGGCTGCGGGACAGCGTCGGGTCGAGCTTGTCCGGATCCGCGGAGAGCGCGACCGTCAACGTCCCGCCCTGCTTGACCTGCGCCGCGTCGGCCGCCTCCCCGACGGCGTCCTTCCCGGCGGACGACGCGCCTCCCGACGGGCTGTCGCCGGCGGGCTGGACCGGCGAGCACGCCGTACCGGTCAGAACCAGCGCGACCACGGCCGCGCCGGCTCCGATCGGTGTCCGGCGGCAGATGAATCGGTTCAGTGCGAGTCGACGAGTCATCGCATGCTCCTGTGTAGGCGGGGTACTGTCGACTGTTTCATGTATACAAGGAGCGTGCGCAAGTGATTCGGCGAGTTTGAGTGAACCTTTTACGACCTGCCGCCGGGACGGTCAGACCGTGACCGGATAGGTCAGGTCCCCTTGAGGTACGGCACGGTCGCCGAGGGCGAGCGCCATCAGGTTCGGACCGTCGTACTGCGGGTGATGGACGCCGAACTCGGTCGCCTGCCGGAAACCGAACCGCGGGTAATACTCCGCGTGTCCGAGGACGACGACGGCAGGCTCCACGCGGTCACGCGCCGTCGCGAGCGCGGCCCGCACGGCCGCGCCACCGGCTCCCTGACGCTGGTACGCCGGCAGTACGGCGACCGGCCCGAGGGACAGGACCGGTACGTCGCCGATGTGACAGCGGGTGAGCAACGCATAGGCCACCGGCCGGTCCTCGGGGGTAGTGGCAACGAACATCAGCCCGGGGATCCAGGCGGCCGGGTCGGCACGGTGCGCGTCGAGGAAGTCGACCTCGAACTGGCGGCCGAAGGCCTCGCGGGTCAGTGCACGAAGGATTTCGAGGTCGGACGGAGTCTCGACACGGGTGTTCCAGGACAACGGAATTTCCTTCCGGAGAAGCGGATGAGGTGAATGATCGAAGGCGCTGCCGGACGTGCCGCAGCGCGGTCCTGCCGGGTCATCAACTCACCTCCCTCTCCGAAGTCGGACCAACTTTAGCCGAGGACGGGGCGTCAATCATGCGAGTTTGTCGACCGAGGGGAACTGTCATGAACGTTGTCGCCCGGGGGAACCGTCAAGGTCTCGGCAACTGGAGAACGTACGTCCTGGGAGCGGGTCTCACCGCCGCGCTCCTGACGGCCGCCGCGTGCGGCGCGAACGACACGTCGTCGGACGGCAACAAGCCGTCGGACCAGCGAAGCACCACACCGTCGGCGAGCAGCACACCGTCGTCCAGCGCGACACCGTCGGCGACCAAGTCCACCAGCAGAACCACGTCGGCGACCGAGCCGGTCGACGACTCCGCCGACCTGTGCGTGATGGCGGACCTGACCTTCAAGGTCACGGACTACGACGCACCGGGCGAACACGTCCGCCACCTGATGCTCGTCGCCACCAACAACGGTGCCAAGAAGTGCGCCGTGCAGAGCTACCCCGTCATCATGCTCGGCGACGCCCAGCGCCCCGCCCCGGTGATGGCCGGCGGCGCGGACGAGGTGGTCACCCTCGCCCCGGGCGAGAAGGCGTACGCCGGCATCCTCGCCACCGGTGGCCACATGGACACCTACACCGTGAAGTTCATGACCGTCGGCCTCGGCAGCCCCGGCGGCGAGACCGAGCCGGAGCAGCCGGTGAAGGTGAAGATGCCGGTCACCTCGTTCGAGGCCGACGACGGCCAGCGCGTCACGGACTGGGCCGGCACCGAGGGGCTGGCGATGCGCCCGGTGACCGAGTCCTGACCTACCACTCGACGACGAGAGCGTCCTTGGACGGCGGTCCGCTCGGCGTCCAGACGCCGTCGAGCAGCCGGTACGGGTGCCACCGACCCTCACGGTCGAGCCGCAGCTGCGTGTCCGGACCGAGCGTCAACCGGTTGCCCGACACGGTGACGACCACCTCGTCGTCGGCTGCCTGAAGCTCGGTCCGCGCCCGGTTCACCTCCGCGGCGTCAGGCGCCCAAGTGTGTTCCAGTACGTCGAGACCGGGCGCCCCGCCGTACCGCCAGGCTTGGATGCCGAGGGCAACGTCTTCGCCGGCGTCGAGCTGGGGGAAGTCGGCGGCCAGCCGGACCGTGTCCTGCCACTCGTCGAGGTGCTGGGGTACGGCGGTGTTGTGCAGCAGCGCGTTCAGGATCGAGCGGGCCCGCCGGGCCGCGTCCAGAACGAGCAACTGGAACGTCGCCGGGCCGAACCCGTCGGGTGGCTCGATCCCCGCGACGGCGAGCTGATCGATCGTGACCTTGGCAGGCAGTCCCGGCGGCTCGGGCAGCTCGGCGGTCGGAGTCGTGACGACGTCGGCGATCGGGACGCCTGCCTCGACGGGACGGGTCGACGAGTCCTGCAGCTCGTCGAGGAGCGCCTCGCGGGTCCGCCCGCGGAGCAGGAGCAGGACGAACGGATCCGCGTCGAGGAGCCACGCGACCTGGTAGCAGAGCGCCGCCGCGTGCTGGCAGGGGAGCTCCCACGCGTCGCACGTACAGCTCGGATCGAGGTCGCCGATCCCCGGCAGCAGCGTGACACCCGCGTCCGACGCCGCCTCGACCAGGCTGTGCGGCATCTCGCCGTCGAGCAGCGCCGCGATATGTCCGGCGCGGGCGGCGACCTGCTCCTGGAACCGGAGCCAGTCGTCGGCGCTCAGCTCGTCGACGCGGACGGCGGACTCGTAGGTGTCCTCGGGGGAGTAGACGGTGGCGGTGATCCGGCCCGGGCTGATCGTGATCGTGCCGACCTGGCCGGAGTTCGCGTACCGACGGCCCCTGCGGAGCTGGTCGTTGTCCAGCGACGTGTCCTCGAGCGCCTGCACCCAGGCCTTCGCCCACCACGAGCGTCCGCGGGTACTGCGCTGCTGCGCGGAGAACGCCGGGAACCCCTGCGCGGCGGTCATCGTGCACCTCCGCGCAGCTCGACGAGATCGGCCAGCTCGGTGTCGGAGAGCTCGGTGAGTGCCGCCTCCCCGCCGGACAGCACCGCCGCGGCGAGCTCACGCTTGGTGGCGAGCATGCCGGCGATCCGGTCCTCGATGGTGCCCTCGGCGATCAAGCGGTGCACCTGCACCGGCCGGGTCTGCCCGATCCGGTACGCGCGGTCGGTGGCCTGGTCCTCGACCGCCGGATTCCACCAGCGGTCGTAGTGCACGACATGTTCGGCGCGGGTCAGGTTCAGCCCGGTGCCGGCCGCCTTCAGCGACAGCAGGAACACCGGCACCTCACCCGCTTGGAAGCGGTCGACCATCTCCTCGCGCTGCGGCACCGGCGTACCGCCGTGCAGCAGCTGGGTGCCGATGCCACGCTCGGCCAGGTGCCGCTCGAGCAGCCGAGCCATCGCGACGTACTGCGTGAACACCAGCACCGCGCCGTCCTCGGCGAGGATCGTCTGCAGCAGCTCGTCGAGGAGTTCGAGCTTGCCGGACCGGCCCGTGAGCCGCGCGTCCCCGGGCTCCTTGAGGTACTGCGCCGGGTGGTTACAGATCTGCTTCAGCCCGGTCAGCAGCTTCACGATGAGCCCGCGGCGCGCCATCCGGTCGCTCGCCCGGACCTCCTCCATCAGCTCGCGGACCGTTGCCTCGTACAACACGACCTGCTCACGGGTCAGTGACACCGGCTGATCGGTCTCGGTCTTCGGCGGCAGCTCCGGCGCGATCCCCGGGTCGGACTTCTTCCGGCGCAGCAGGAACGGCCGGACGAGCTTCGCCAGCCGGGCGGCGACCTCCTCGTCCTTGTCCGCCTCGATCGGCGTCGCCCACTGGTTGCGGAACGACCCGAGCCGGCCGAGCAGCCCGGGCGTGGTCCAGTCGAGGACCGCCCACAGCTCGGAGAGGTTGTTCTCGACCGGAGTACCGGTCAGCGCGACCCGCGCTTTCGCCGGAACGGTCCGCAGCGCCTTCGCCGTACCGGACGAGGGGTTCTTCACGTGCTGCGCCTCGTCGGCGACGACCAGCGCCCACGGATGCGCCGCCAGCCGTACGGCGTCGCGGCGGAGCGTGCCGTATGTCGTGAGGACGAAGCCGTCCTGCGCCTCGTCGAGCGAGCGGGAGGTGCCGTGGAAGCGGCGTACCGGCGTATCAGGGGCGAACCGGCGGACCTCGCGCTCCCAATTGCCGAGCAGCGACGCCGGACAGACGACAAGCGTCGGGCCGGCGGTGTCCTCGGACTGCTGGCGGTGCAGGTGCAGCGAGATCAGCGTGATCGTCTTGCCGAGGCCCATGTCGTCGGCGAGGCAGCCGCCGAGACCGAGTGACGTCATCCGGGAGAGCCAGCGCAGACCGCGGAGCTGATAGTCGCGCAGGGTCGCCTCGAGACCTGGCGGGGCTTCGATCGGGTCGTCGGCACGGTCCGGGTCGGCGATCCGGGCGCGGAGGTCGTCGAGCCACTTGGCCGGGGTGACCGTGATCTGCCGGCCGTCGATCTCGGTGCTGCCGGTGAGCGCGACGCCGAGCGCGTCGATCGCGGTGACGGGCTTGAGGATCCGCTCGCGGGCCTTGCGGGCCAGCTCGGGGTCGATCAGCATCCACTGGTCGCGGAGCCTGACCACCGGGCGCGTGGACTCCGCGAGCTGGTCGAGCTCCTCGGCGGTCAGCGGGTCGTCCCCGACGGCGATCTGCCAGCTGAAGTCGAGCGTCCGATCGCCCTGGAAGAACCCGGGCAGGTCGCTGGGCGGACCGTCGGCGGAGGTGATCGCGGCGCGCGCGGTGAGCGACCGCGCGAGGCTGCGCGGCCAGTGCACGTCCACACCGGCCGCCGCGAGCCGCTGTGCCGAGCCGGCCAGCAGATCGGCGACCTCCTCGTCGGCGAGCTCCATCCGATCCGGTACGGCGGACTCGAGCAGCTGACCGAGCGGCCGCCAGACCCGCGCCGCCCGGCGGATCGCCAGCGTCGCGTCGATCCGCGCCCGCGGACCGAACCCCGGTACGTCGGTCGACCACACGTCGTCCGCATCGCTGACCAGCGTCGGATCCTTCAAGCTGTGCAGTTGTACGACGGCACCGAACGACTGCTCGGCACCCATCTCGACACGCAACGAGATCCGTACGCCGGCGTCGAGTCCCGCCGACACCTCGTCCGCCCAGCCGCGCAACCGCTCGGCCTTCTGCGGCGCCACCGCCGCGAACAGACTCGTCTGATGCATCTTCGCTGCGGCCGGCGACCGAGGCATCCCGTCCGCCACCGCGTCCAAGAACTCCCGCACCAGAACCTCGGCCACCGGCAACCGCACCCCATGACCCGAGCCACCGCCAAGCGCACCACCTGCACCGGAAGGCGCGGCCGTCCCGCTGGTGGGAGGGGCGGTCAGCGGGAGAGCCCGGGCGGTGAGGGGCATGGACTCGGCGAGGTCGAGGATGCGGGTGACGTCGTCCGGGTCCAGCGGTCCGACACGCCAGGCGTCGTGGCCGGCGGGGGAGACGCCGGGCAGGAGCTTGCCGCGCGCAACCAACTGCAGGGCGACCAGTGACGCGGCGCCCCAGAACGCGGCCGACGGATGCGCACCGGGTGCCCGCCGCAGCCGCCCGAGCACCGGCACTGCCTCCGCGATCGGCACCTCGATCGCCCGGACGGTACGCAACTGCCCGTCCCACCGGCCCGCGTCTTCCGGCACCGCGAGCCTCAGGTCGACCTGCTGTCCGAGACCGAGGGGGAGTGGATCACCGGCCGGGTCCCAGAACGCCAACTGGCTTGTGCGTGGTGGATCGGACGGCCGGAACACCACTGCGTATCCGGCGAGTTCCTGTCCTGCGCCCAGCACCCCGTGAACCTCCGCGTCGATTCGGAACAACAGACAACCCCACGCATCCTCCCTCACCGCACAAGGCGGTTTCCGGAGAAGGCGATGTCAGGACACGGCGGCTTCAGGCAGGCGCCTGGATCCCGGGCAGCTTGCCGTCGCCTTCGCAGGTGCGGCACTCCTCGAGCACCCAGGCCGTGGCCGCAGGTCCGGTCGGGCGGTTGCCCTGCAGATGAACGATCCCGCGGGCGATCCGGATCCCTCCGCTGCCGTCACAGGTCGGGCAAATGGTGTTGATCGTCCCCTGCTCGTCCACGCCACAGTCTCTCCGGTCAGCCCGCCGATGACAAAGCGTCCGCACCGTGCCCGGCCGTGTCGTCCTGCCTGTCGTCCTGCGTGTCGTACTGCGTGTCGTACTGCGTCCGGTACAGCTCCTCGTACCGCCCGCCGGCCGCGAGCAGTTCGGCGTGCCGTCCGCGCTCGACGATCCGGCCGCCCTCGATCACCAGGATCTGGTCGGCGGCACGGATCGTGGACAACCTGTGCGCGATGACGACCGCCGTACGCCCGGCAAGCGCCTCGGTCAGTGCCTCCTGGACGGCGGCCTCGTTCGTCGAGTCGAGTGCCGCCGTCGCCTCGTCGAGGATCACGACCCGCGGTTGTGCGAGCAGCAACCGTGCGATCGTCAGCCGCTGCCGCTCGCCGCCGGACAGTCGGTACCCACGCTCACCGACGACCGTGTCCAGCTGATCCGGCAACGACCTGATCAGCTCACCGAGCCGCGCCCGCTCCAACGCGTCCCACAGCTCATCCTCGGCGGCCTCGGGGCGCGCGAGCAACAGGTTCTCCCGGATGGAGTCGTGGAACAGATGCCCGTCCTGCGTCACCATCCCGAGCGTCTGCCGCAACGACTCCGCCGACACGTCCCGGACGTCGGTCCCGGCCAGCCGCACCGCTCCGGAGTCCACGTCGTACAGCCGGGGGATCAGCTGCGCGATCGTCGACTTGCCCGCGCCCGACGACCCGACCAGCGCGACCATCTCGCCGGGCTCCGCGCGGAACGAGACGTCGTGCAGCACCTCGACCCCGCCGCGGGTGTCCAGCTTCGCGACCTCCTCGAGCGACGCCAGCGAGACCTTGTCCGCCGACGGGTACGCGAAGCTCACCCCGTCGAACTCCACGGCGACCGGCCCGTCCGGCACCCGGCCGGCGTCGGGCTTGTCCTTGATCAGCGGCTCCAGGTCCAGCACCTCGAAGACACGCTCGAAGCTGACCAGCGCGGTCATCACCTCGAGCCGCGCACTCGCGAGCGCGGTCAGCGGCGAGTACAGGCGGGTCAGCAGCAGCGCCATCGACACCACCGCACCGGCCTCGAGTTGGTCCCGCAGTGCGAGGAATCCGCCCAGCCCGTACACCACGGCGAGCGCGAGCGCCGACACCAGCGTCAGCGCGGTCACGAAGATCCACTGCACCATCGCGGTCCGGACGCCGATGTCCCGCACCCGCCGCGCCCGGATCGCGAACTCCGCCGACTCTCGGGCCGGTCGCCCGAACAGCTTCACCAGCGTCGCGCCCGGCGCCGAGAACCGCTCGGTCATCTGCGTGCTCATGGTCGCGTTGTAGTTCGCCGCCTCGCGCTGCAGACCGGCCAGGCGCCGCCCGATCCGGCGGGCGGGGACGACGAAGACGGGCAGGATGACCAGTGCGAGCAGAGTGATCTGCCACGACACCGTGAGCATCACCCCGAGGGTCAGCCCGAGCATCACCAGATTGCTCACCACGCCGGACAGCGTGTCGCTGAACGCGCGTTGCGCCCCGATCACGTCGTTGTTCAGCCGGGACACGAGCGCGCCGGTCCGGGTCCGGGTGAAGAACGCGATCGGCATCCGCTGGATGTGGTCGAACACCGCCGTCCGCAGATCCAGGATCAGCCCTTCACCGATCCGCGCCGACAACCACCTGGTCAGCATGCTCAGCCCGGCCTCCGCGATCGCGATCACCGCGATCAGCAGCGAGAGCCGCAGGACGACGCCGACGGCCTTCTTGCCGACGATCGCGTCGACGACGTTGCCCGCCAGCACCGGGGTCGCCACCGCGAGCACCGCGGCGCCGACGCTCAGGACCAGGAACCACACCAGTTGCGTCCGGTGCGGGCGGGCGAACGCCAGGATGCGCCGCAGCGTGGCGCGGGAGAACGGTCTCTTGTCGTCCTGGGCGTGCATCGCGTGGTACAGCGAGTTCCACGCGGTCATTTCCATGCTCACGGCAGTGCTCCGCAGGTCGGGTCGGGCTGGGACCGTCGATGATTCCGTATGCCACCGACAAAACCGACCGTAGGACCTCGACATAACTTGAGGTCAATCTGCTGTCAGTTGAAATCGCGGGGAAATGGAGTTGTGAGTGAGTACTCACTCAGTTACCTTGGACCCCGTGAGCCCACGAGCGACCCCACTACCTCCCGAAGAGCGCCGCGCCGCGATCATCGAGGCGACGCTGCCGTTGCTCGAGGAGTTCGGTCCCGAGGTCAGCACCAAGCAGATCGCCGAGGCGGCCGGGGTCGCGGAGGGCACGATCTTCCGCGCGTTCGGCAGCAAGGACGCACTGATCAGCGCCGTGATGGTGACCGCGCTGGACACCACCGAACTGATCAAGGGACTGGAGGCCGTCGACCGGTCCCTGCCGTTGCGGGAGCGGACCATCGCCGCCGTCGAGGTAGGGCAGCGGCGGCTGAGCCAGGTCTTCCGGCTGATGCTGTCGATGCGCCTGCGGCAGCCGCCGGACTTCAAGCAGACACCGATGGACGAGGCGCGCCGCAAGCGGCAGTCCGACCAGGCCAACGCGGCGTTCGCCGACCTACTGCGGCCCGACGCCGACCAGCTGCGGCGCCCGCCCGAGGAAGTGGTCCGGATGATCGGCCTGATCACGTTCTCCGCCACCCACCCAATGATTTCCGGCGGCCACGTGCTGACCGCCGAGGAGATCGTCGACTTCGCGTTCGACGGTGTCCGCAAGCACCACACCGGTCAGCCACCGGCCACCGAGGACGTCGTCGAGTTCGCGCTCGGCGGCGCCCGCCGTCACGACTCTGGGGATGATTGATGTTAGTTCGAGTCTTGCGTACGCACCTGCGTCCGTACGCGGGAAACCTGCTCCTGGTGGTGGTCCTGCAGCTTGTCGGGACGATCGCCTCCCTCTACCTGCCGACCCTCAACGCCGACATCATCGACAACGGTGTGGCCAAGGGGGACACCGGCTACATCATGGGCACCGGCGGCTGGATGCTCGGCGTCAGCCTGCTGCAGATCGCCTGCACGATCACCGCGGTGTACTTCGGCGCCAAGACGGCCGCGCTGTTCGGCCGCGACGTCCGGTCGGCCGTCTTCCACCGGGTCGGGGAGTTCTCCGCCCGTGAGGTCAACCAGTTCGGCGCGCCGACGCTGATCTCCCGCAGCACCAACGACGTCCAGCAGATCCAGATGCTCGTGGTGATGACCACGACGATGCTGGTCGCGGCGCCGATCACGATGATCGGCGGCATCATCATGGCGGTCCGCCAGGACGTCGGCCTGTCCTGGCTGGTCGTGGTGGCGGTCCCGCTGCTGGCCGGCTGCGTCGGGTTCATCGCCAGCCGGATGGTCCCGCAGTTCCGGAAGATGCAGAAGAACATCGACGGGGTGAACCGGGTGCTGCGCGAGCAGATCACCGGCATCCGGGTGGTCCGGGCGTTCGTCCGCGAGCCGCACGAGGTCGAGCGGTTCGGCGAGGCGAACGCGAACCTGACCGACACCGCGATCCGGGCCGGCCGGCTGATGGCGCTGGTGTTCCCGACCGTGATGCTGATCCTGAACGTGTCCAGCGTCGCCGTGCTGTGGTTCGGCGCCTCCCGGATCGAGGACGGCAAGATGATGGTCGGCGCGCTGACCGCGTTCCTCAGCTACCTGATCCAGATCCTGTTCTCGGTGATGATGGGCGTGTTCGTGATGATCATGGTGCCGCGCGCCTCGGTCTGCGCGGACCGGATCGCCGAGGTCCTCGACACCGAGTCGTCGGTGCGACCGCCGGTCACGCCGATCAAGAGCTTCACCGGTCGCGGCCAGCTGGTCTTCGAGCGGGCCTCGTTCAAGTACCCGGGGGCCGCGGAGCCGGTGCTGCGCGACGTCAGCTTCGTCGCGTCGCCGGGGCAGACGACCGCGATCATCGGCAGCACCGGTGCCGGTAAGACCACGCTGCTCTCGCTGGTGCCGCGGTTGTTCGACGCGACCGAGGGGCGCGTGCTCGTCGACGGCATCGACGTACGGGACATCGAGCCCGAGGCGCTGTGGGAGCGGATCGGGCTGGTGCCGCAGCGGCCGTACCTGTTCTCCGGGACGGTCGCCAGCAACCTGCGGTACGGCAACCCGGACGCCACCGACGAGGAGCTGTGGGAAGCCCTGACGATTGCGCAGGGTAAGGACTTCGTCGAGGCGATGCCGGAGGGCCTGGAGGCCCCGATCGCGCAGGGCGGTACGAACGTGTCCGGCGGTCAGCGGCAGCGGCTCGCGATCGCGCGGGCGCTGGTCCGGAAGCCGGAGATCTTCCTGTTCGACGACTCGTTCTCGGCGCTCGACCTGGCCACCGACGCCCGGCTACGGGCGGCACTGAGGCCGATCACCCGGGACGCCTGCATGGTGGTCGTCGCGCAGCGGGTCTCGACGATCATCGACGCCGACCAGATCGTGGTGATCGAGGACGGCGCGATCGTCGGCAAGGGCACCCACGAGGAGTTGCTCGACACGTGTCCGACGTACCTCGAGATCGTCGAGTCCCAGCGTTCCGCGGAGGAGGCGGCATGAGCGGGAACGAGAAGCCGTCCTCGAACGGCCGGCGTCCGCAGGACCCGGCCCCGAACGGCCAGGCGCCGGAGGGCGGTGGGCCGGCGACCGTGAAGGCGACCGAGCGGCCGACCTCGGGCCGCGCGTTCGGCCCGCCCGGAGGTATCCCGGGGGACAAGTCGCTGAACTTCCTGCCCTCGGCGAAGCGGCTGCTCGGCCGGCTGCGCCCGCACCGGATGCAGGTCGCGGGCGTCGTACTGCTGGCGATCTGCAGCGTGGGTCTGTCGGTCCTCGGCCCGAAGATCCTCGGCCGCGCGACCGACGTGATCTTCGCCGGCGCGATCGGCAAACGGCTGCCGGGCGGCGTCACCAAGGCGCAGGTCATCGAGCAGTACCGCGCCTCCGGCAACGGCCGGCTCGCGGACCTGCTGCAGGGGATCGACCTGATCCCGGGCGTCGGCATCGACTTCGATGCCCTGCGCAACGTCCTGCTGCTGGTGCTGGCGCTGTACGTCGGTGCGTTCTTCCTGTCCTGGGCGCAGGGTTACATCCTGAACGGCGTCGTCCAGCGGACCATCCTCGGTCTGCGGTCCGAGGTCGAGGACAAGCTGAACAAACTGCCGCTGAGCTACTTCGACGGTGCGCCGCGCGGCGAGCTGCTCAGCCGGGTCACCAACGACATCGACAACATCTCGACCAGCCTGCAGCAGACGCTCAGCCAGCTGCTCACCTCGCTGCTGACGGTGATCGGCGTGATCACGATGATGTTCGTGATCTCCCCGGTGCTGGCGCTGATCGCGCTGATCACGATCCCGGTCTCGATGGTGCTGACCGCGGTGATCGCCAAGCGGTCGCAGGTTCGGTTCGTCGCCCAGTGGCGGCACACCGGCGCGCTGAACGGCCAGATCGAGGAGGCGTTCACCGGGCACGAGCTGGTCAAGGTATTCGGTCGCCAGAAGGAGATCCAGGCGAACTTCGACGCCAAGAACGACGAGCTCTTCAAGGCCGCGTTCGGGGCGCAGTTCATCTCCGGGCTGATCATGCCGCTGATGATGTTCATCGGGAACGTGAACTACGTGGTGATCGCGGTGATCGGCGGTCTGCGGGTGGCGTCCGGCACGATGTCGCTGGGCGACGTCCAGGCGTTCATCCAGTACTCCCGCCAGTTCACCCAGCCGCTCACCCAGGTGGCCTCGATGGCCAACCTGCTGCAGTCGGGGGTGGCGTCGGCCGAGCGGGTCTTCGAAGTACTGGACGCCGAGGAGCAGGTGCCGGAGGACGCGACCCCGGAGAAGGTCACCGATGCCCGCGGGCGGGTCGAGTTCGAGCACGTGTCGTTCTCGTACGACCCGGAGAAGCCGCTGATCACCGACCTGAGCCTGGTCGCGGAGCCCGGGCAGACGGTCGCGATCGTCGGCCCGACCGGTGCCGGCAAGACCACGCTGGTGAACCTGATCATGCGGTTCTACGAGCTGAACGGCGGCCGGATCACGCTCGACGGTGTCGACATCACCGAGCTCACCCGGCACGACCTGCGGTCGCGGATCGGGATGGTGCTGCAGGACACCTGGCTGTTCGGCGGCACGATCCGGGACAACCTCCTCTACGGCAACCTGAACGCCACCGAGGAGGACATGCTGGCCGCGGCGAAGGCGACCTACGTCGACCGCTTCGTGCACAGCCTGCCGGACGGGTACGACACGGTCATCGACGAGGAAGGCAGCAACGTCAGCGCCGGTGAGAAGCAGCTGCTCACCATCGCCCGCGCGTTCCTCGCCGACCCGCAGTTGCTGATCCTGGACGAGGCGACCAGCTCGGTCGACACCCGCACGGAGGTCCTGGTGCAACGCGCCATGGCCGCCCTGCGCTCCGACCGCACGAGCTTCGTGATCGCCCACCGCCTGTCCACCATCCGCGACGCCGACCTGATCCTGGTCATGGAGAACGGCGCAATCGTCGAACAGGGCAACCACACCGAACTGCTCGCCCTCGACGGCGCCTACGCCCGCCTCTACAACGCCCAGTTCAGCGGCGCGGTGGTCGACATCGACGAAGAGGCCGCAGCCCTGGCCTCCACCCCAACCCCAGCCGGCCGCCCCATGGCCCGCTGACCCCCGGCAGGCGAGGCCGCCCCAGGCGCCCTCGCCTGCCTGCTGTGGATAACTTCCGCGGCGCCACGACGAACTGTGCGGTACTTGATGCGTGTTCGACAACGCAGACTTCGTACTGGAACCGAGCGCACGGACCGCGAATCGTGTCGCCGCTCAACTGGGCATCGCGGACGACGCGGATGTCATGACGCTGCGGCACGCGTACCTCGTCGCCTACCAGTTCCCTGCGCCGTTGATGGTCAGGGTCGCCGACGACATGCTCGCCGACCTTCGGGACGATGTCGGAACGCGGAATGTCGGCCGCGTCGTTGCGGTGGGACGCGACGGACATCATCTTGCGCTCGCGATGTCGAAGCTCGACGGAGAGTTCTTCGGCCGGCACGGATCGAACCTGGTGCTGTCCCGCATTCTCGTCGAGAACGCGCTGCAAGACCTGGAACGGCACCAGGGTTTGACGTTTCCGCACTTGCACGGTTTCCGGGGTGCAGCGCCACGAGTGCGCGCCGCCGACACTGTCGGCGGATTTCGGCTGCTCACCGACTACCTGCACGACAACCAGGTGCCGGTCGGCCGTCCGGGCAGCCGGGTCGCGCTCGTCGACACGAGTTTCAAAGGCACCGTGCAGGAGTTGCTCGCCGCGGCGTACCCGGAGACCGAGTTCGTCGGACGGTACGCCTTCCACGCCGAATCCCCGGACGACCCGCATCCGGGGACCAAGAAGGGCTACGAGGTCCACCTGTCCGCGTCGGAAACGCAGCGCGGGAGGGCCTTGGAAGTGCTCCCGGCCGACGAGTCGAAAACGTTCGCGCACCGGATGGCGCTGCACAGCGTGGAGAAGTTGCTGAACGGCCCGATGTCGAGTCCGGAGCGGATCGGCGTACGCCGACCCGAGCAGTCCGCTCAGCGGCACGATCCGGAGATGCTGAGGGGCTTGAGCAGGGCGCGGTTGTCGCCGCGCCTGCGCGACCCTCGGGTCCGTGAGGGCGTGAAGGTGGTGAATCTGCGGGCCGTCGCCGATCTGGCGCGACATGTTGCCATGCTGCGTGATCGGGGAGCCGAGTACCGGCCGTGGCTGGACGACTGGGCCGGGCGGTATCGCCGCGAGGTCCGCGCGTGGATCACCGATCGTCCGACCGATCGGCGGCTGGCGGAGTTCCTCGATTCGTTCGTTTACCGGTCCGACAACCGGCAGGTGGAGGCACTGCAGAAATCGTTGGACCGGGCAAGAGTTCCGGAACGTGACAGGCCGGCGATCTGGGAGGCGTACGAGCGGTGCGGGAGTGAGCGCGACAAGCAGGTGTTCGCCGAGAATGTGTTGAACGCGACGCGGGGAGGTGCGGGTGGTGGGCGATGGTGGCGACGCGGATCCCGTGGACGAGTGGATGGCCCTCGCGGGGGCGGCCGCGAGCTTTGAGGATGCCGGGCTCGTGGGTGGGCCTCCGCCTACCCCCGGACCGCCCGCGATCGCCCGGGCGCCGATGATCATCGACACGGATGCGGGTGGGGATCCGGACGACAGCGTGGCGTTGGTGGTGGCGGCCCGGTTGGTGCCGGAGTTGGCGCTGGTGGTGACCGGGGACGAGTACGGCGGGGAGCGGGCCCGGTTCGTGCGGTGGTTGCTGGACCTGGTGGGGCGGTCGGATGTTCGGGTGGTGGCGGGCGCCGACCTGGGGAATCGTCGCGGTTTCGTCGTCGGGGAGATGTGTCCGGCGGACGTGCCCCGGCAGGAGACGGATGTCGTCGGGGCGGTGAGCGAGGTTCTGGCGCGGCGTGACGGACGGGTGCGATGGGTGGGGATCGGTCCGTTGTCGAACCTGGCGGCACTGCAGCGGAAGCGGCCCGAGTTGGTGGCCCGGATGGCGGTCACGCAGATGGGCGGGGCGATCAACTACCGGCATCCGGAGCGGGCCGAGCACAACTTCCGCGCGGATCCGGCGGCGGCCGTCGAGCTGTTGCCCGCCTTGGAACGGTGGGGCCCGCCGACATTCGTGACCTCGGACGTGACGTTCCACCCGGCGATGGAGACCACCGCGGACTCGCGGCTCTACCAGCGGTGGACCGAGCCCGGCGCGACGCCGTGGGAGCGCGTACTACGGGAGCACTTCGACCGCTGGACGGCGAAGTACGTCGCGATGCAGCACGACTCGCTGGCGCTCGCCGCCGCCCTGCTCTGGCCGGGTGTGCGATTCGCGCGCGAGCGGGTGGTCCTGGACGACCTCGCGCGCATGAGCCTGGCACCGGACGGGACCGAGATCGCCCTGTCGGTCTCGGCCGACTACCCGGCCTTCATGCAGTGGCTGGAGCAGGCGCTGGTACGCCGTTGACGAACCGATCGGGTGAACTGCCTACCCCCGGACATCTCCTGTCGCTCCGCAGACGGCCCACTCGACACGCCCAGCGCCTGTGGGCGTCTCGGCGCTAGTCGGCCCGGTTCAGGCGGCGTACGGCGAGTTCGGCGAGGAGGGCGGCGCCGTCGGGGAGGACCGAGTCGTCGAAGTTCGCCAAGGGGGAGTGGTTGTCGGCGGCCGCGTCCGGGTCGGCGGCGGCGCAGGCGCTGAGGTTGAGGTAGACGCCGGGCACCTCGTTCAGCACGTACGACATGTCCTCGGCGCCGCACCGCGGGTTCGGGCGTTCGCGGAAACGGTCGGCTCCGAACAGGTCCTCGATCACCGAACGGGCGAACTCGTACTCGGACGGGTTGTTCACCGTCACCGGATACCCGACCTGGTACTCCGCCTCGACCTGCAACCCGTGCGCCGCCGCGAGCCCCTCGACCAGCTGGATCGACGACCTCTGCACCTTGGCCCGGGTCGCCTCGGAGAACGTCCGGACGGTCGCGTCGATGAACGCGTCGTCCGGGATGATGTTCTCCTTCGTGCCGCCGGCGATCCGCCCGACCGTGAGCACGACCGGGTCGAACACGTCGAACTGCCGGGTGATCATCGTCTGCAGCGCGGTCACGATCTCGCAGAGCACCGGGATCGGGTCCTTGCCGCGGAACGGCGTCGACCCGTGCGTGCCCTCGCCGATCACCCGGACGTGCAGCTGGTCCGCCGCGGCCATGAAGGACCCGGGCTTGCTGCTCCACATCCCGAGCGGCTGCGACGACGCGCCGACGTGCAGCCCGTACGCCGCGTCCGCCCGCCGGCCGGCCGCCTCGAGGACGCCCTCGCGGATCATGATCGGCGCCCCGCCGGAGGTCTCCTCGCCGGGCTGGAACATGAACACCACGTCACCGGGCAGCTCGTCCTTGAGCGCGCACAGCACCTTCGCCGCGCCGACGAGCCCCGCGACGTGCAGGTCGTGGCCGCAGGCATGCATCATCCCGTCGTGCCGGGACGCGAACGGTACGTCGACCCGCTCGGTGACCGGCAGCGCGTCCATGTCACCGCGCAGCAGTACGACCGGCCCGGGTCCGCGGCCACCCCGCAGTACGGCGGTCACCGAGGACAGCTCCTTGCCGAGCGTGATCTCCAGCGGCAGGCCCTCGAGCGCGTCCAGGACCAGCTGCTGTGTCTTCGGCAGGTCGAGGTCGTACTCCGGCACCTGGTGCAGCGCCCGCCGCAGCGTGACGATCTCCTCGCGGAAGCGCTCCGCCAGCTCCCGGGTGTTCACGCCTTCGGTCCGAGGTCGAGGGCGGACATCACCCGTTGGGCCGAGCCGCCGAGCTCGAGCAGTTCGACGAGGTCCAGCCAGCGTTCCGGGTCCCTGACCTCGCGCGGCAGCGTCGCGTCGTACGTCCCGACCGGGGCGTCCTTCGCGACCGCGACCACCTTCGGCGCGACGTCCAGGTAGTCGCTCGCGGCCAGGATCTTCTTCTTCACCCCGGGCGCCATCGGCGTACCCGGGTCGGCGGCCGCGGCGCGGATCGCGTCCAGGTCGCCGTACGCCGTGACCAGCGCGGCGGCGGTCTTCTCGCCGACCCCCTTCACGCCGGGCAGCCCGTCGGACGCGTCCCCACGCAGCGTCGCGAAGTCGGCGTACCGCTGGGCCGGGACTTCGTACTTCGCGAGCAGCGCCTGCTCGTCGTACACGTCGGCGCGCCCGACGCCGCGGGCGGCGGTGTAGACGACCCGGATGCCGCGGCTGTCGTCGATCAGCTGGAACAGGTCGCGGTCACCGGTGACGACGTCGACCGGCATCGTCGCCTGGTGCGAGAGGGTGCCGATCACGTCGTCGGCCTCGTGGTCCGGGGCGCCGACGACCGCGATCCCGATCGCCTCCAGGCAGGCCCGGATGTACGGCACCTGGACCTCCAGCCGGTCCGGTACGTCCTCGACCTGCTCGCCCTTCGGCGTCACGAACTCGACCCGCTGCGCCTTGTACGACGGGATCAGCGCGACCCGCCAGGACGGCCGCCAGTTGTCGTCCCAGCAGGCGACCAGATGGGTCGGCCGGTGGTTCTCGGCGAGCCGGGCGATGAAGTCGAGCAGCCCGCGGATCGCGTTCGTCGGCGTACCGTCGGCGGCCTTCATCGTGTCCGGCACACCGAAGAAGGCGCGGAAGTAGAGCGACGCGGTGTCGAGCAGCATGAGCCGCTGTCCTGTCTCAGCCATGGGGAGATGCTTTCATGCCGGGCGCTCGCGGCAGTAGGGTCTCCAGGATGGAGGACCTGGACCGCAAGATCGTCGGGCTGCTCGCGTCCGACGGCAGGATGAGCTTCACCGACCTGGGCAAGGCGACCGGCCTGTCCACGTCTGCCGTACATCAGCGGGTGAAGCGCCTCGAGCAGCGCGGAATCATCCAGGGGTACGCCGCCACCGTCGACCACACCGCGCTGGATCTGCCGCTGACGGCGCTGATCTCGATCCGCCCGATCGACCCGTCGCAGCCGGACGACTCCCCGGAACGGCTCCGCGACGTCCGCGAGATCGAGTCCTGCTACTCGGTGGCCGGCGACTCCAGCTACGTCCTGGTCGTCCGGGTCGCGTCGCCGGCCGCGCTGGAGAACCTGCTCGCGGTGATCCGCGCCCGCGCGAACGTCTCAACGACCACGACGATCGTCCTCAGCACGCCGTACGAGCGCCGCCCGCCAGCCCTGTGAAAGTTCTGCTGACGGATCTGTTCAGCACGCTGATCCCGGGCGGCGACGCGGCCCGGGACGTGGTGAACGCTCAGATGGGCGCGGCGCTCGGCGTCGACCCGACCGCGTTCCAGCGCGCCTTCGACGCCTCGTCGTACGACCGCTTCATCGGCGCGTACGGCGACCTGCCCGCAACGCTCCGCCTGATCGCCGAACGCTGCGGCGGCGCACCGACCGAGGCCCAGGTGCAGAAGGCCACCACCCTCCGCCGCACCCTCGCCCGCCGCCTCCTGACCGCGGCACCGGCGGCCACCCTCGACACCCTCGCCACCTTCAAGGCAGCGGGCTGGCGCATCGGCCTGGTCAGCAACATCACTGCCGAAACCCAACTCCAGTGGCCAGGCAGTCCGCTGGCCCCGTACTTCGAGACAACCGCCTTCTCCGCCGAGGTCGGCGCCGCCAAACCCGAGCCGGCGATCTACCTGGCGGCATGCAACGCGCTGGGTGTCGAGCCGGCCGACTGCCTCTATGTCGGCGACGGCAGTGACGGCGAGCTTGCCGGGGCGGCGGCTCTGGGGATGTACGTCGTACGGACCACTGAACACGCCGACAGCGATCCGTCGTGGAACGGATCGTCAGTGGACAAGTACCGTCGGCTGCTCGAGTACCTCTGACTCCCTTTCGAGGCGTCCTGCCTTCCGTCAGTAACCGCCGGCATCGACGACCTGAGACTGGAACGACGCGATCCGGATCTTCCCCTGACCTTTCGGGGGGATCAGCAGGACGGTGTCGTGAATCGTCGTCCTGGTGAGACCGCTCTGGTACTTGGCCGTCGCTGGACTGAACGCGGCCTCGGGGACGCTCTCCCACCAGAATTGCCAATTGCTCCCCGCGAGCAGCGTGTAGTCCTGGGTGAGAGAGACGAACACCATCGCCGTGCCGGACTTCGTGATGAACGCAGGGGACTCGGCCGGCGAGCTGAAGGTGTTCGTGATTCCGCGCACGGACCCACGCTCCTTCGCCTGCTCGGCCTTGTCCTTCGCAATGTCGGCGAACAGTTCCGTGATGTCGGCATTCGGCTGGAACGCGGCGGCACGCGCTGACTTCGGTCCATCGGTGCGGTACGTCGCCAGACTGCTCGCGGCACCCTGAGTGCCGGCGGCAAGCTTCGTGTCGTCGGCACGTGTCGCGACGCGCAGGCTGGTGATGTCCGGGAGCTTCGCGGCTGTCTTCACGCCGGCACTGAACACGAGCATCCACGGACTGCCCGCGGTGGCCCGTTCCCACACGCCGACGTGGCGGTACTCCTTGTCGCCGGCGATCCCGGACGAGCTGACGAAGCGCATCGGGTAGGTACCGAACTGCGGTGAACCGATCACCGGTTCGAGGAACGCGGACGTTCCACCCGGCTTGGCCTTCTCGGCCCGTGCGATCTTGTACCAGGCCTGACTCTGACGAAGGACGTTGCCGGTTTCGACAGCGGTCAGCGGCTTGGCGTCGAGGCTGCTGTTCGCCTTGTCGCTCAGGTCGTTGTAGTGCTTGATCACGGCCGCAGCGCGGGCGTCGCTGATCGCAGGACGGGTCAGTGACGTCACTGTGTCCGCTTGGGGGATCGCTGAGCATCCGGCAACCAGACCCAGCACCAGAGCGAGCCCCACTACCCGCCGTACCCCCGGCGAACTGCGTCGTCCGTCACCCAGTGCGCCGGCCTGTGGTGTCCCCGAGGCGATATTGCCGGGAGCCTGCGGCCTCACCGAGCGCCGACGGAGCAGGATCAGCAAGATGCCCAGGGCAAGGAGGAGGATGCCTCCGGCAAAGACCGCGAGTGCCGTGCGGAAGGCCTTCGGGATTTCGATGCCCAGCTCGGCTTGTACGTCGGGAGCGGTCTTGCCGTCCGCGTTCATGATGACGACGTCGTACGGCCCGTCTTCGATCGGCCAGGCGATGGACTGGGGACCGCTCCCGTTCGCCTTCGTGACCCACCAGTCGAGGGTTGCGGGCGCGGCGAGCGGACCCGCCGTACCCTTCTCCTCCTCGGTGCTGAGCGCGATCGGGTACTGCACCTGGACGAGCCTCGTGTGACCAGTGCCTTTGAGATAACTCGCGACGTCGAAGTCCCGCGCGACTCCCACGAACACCGGCTGATTCTTCGCCGACCGTACGTCGACGTGCAGCACCGGACCGTGCCGGTTGAGCAGTTCCGGGGTGGTGGCAATGGCCAGCCCCTTACTGCTCAGGTGCTGCTCGCCGGAATACACCGTGTCATCCGGCCCGATCAACCAGAACGCGGCCGCGCCGCCCGGAACGAACAGAGATGCTAGCGGTTGCCATGTGCATCTATCTGCTCACGGAGAGCAGGTTGCAGGTTGTTGCAGAACTAGTTGAGGTCGAGGAGTTTCTGGGCCTCGGCGGCGGTGCGGGACGCGGCGGCTCGGGCTTCGGCTTCGGCGAGGTGGTTGCCGGCGTGCTGGCGCCACCAGTTCTGGCCCTCGGTGGGCAGGGTGTCGATCGGGTCGTAGTACTCGTAGGTGCGGTTCAGCGCGTCCGGGTCCTGCTGTTCGATGCCGGTGCGGTAGTTCTTCTTCCAGTACGAGATGCCGCGGACCTCGTCGTACTCGGACAGTTGGTGGACCCAGCGCTTGCCGACGTACGGGACGTCACAGACGATGCGCGGGGTGGCGAAGCCGGGGAGGTAGCCGAGGATGCCGTGCTGGAGGTGCTGGGCGTCGCGGACCGAGACCCGCCAGTGCTCGGAGAACGGGATCATGTCGCACATGTAGAAGTAGTACGGCGTGACGTTCGCGCCGTCGAGCAGGGCGAAGCAGAGGTCGAGCAGCTGCGGGATCGAGTCGTTGACGCCGCGCATCAGGACGCCCTGGTTGCGGACGTCGCGCAGGCCGGCCTCGAGCATCGCTTTCGACGCCTCGGCGACCAGCGGCGTCACGGACTGGGCCGCGTTGACGTGGGTGTGCATCGCGAGCATCACGCCGCGGCTGCGCGCGACCGACGCGACACGCTCAACGCCCGACAGGACGTCGGAGGAGAGCCAGTGCTGCGGCATGCCCATCAGGGCCTTCGTGGCCATCCGGATGTCGCGGATGTTCTCGATCTCCAGCAGGCTCATCAGGAACGACTCGAGCCGCGGCCACGGCATGTTCGCGACGTCGCCGCCGGAGACGACGACGTCCCGGACTCCCGGCGTACGGCGCAGGTAGTCGAGCATGTCGTCCAGCCGGGTCTGCGGCTTCGCGACGAACTTCAGCTTGTCGATCACCGGCGTCGAGTTGCCGACCAGGTCCATCCGGGTGCAGTGACCGCAGTACTGCGGGCACGTCGGCAGGATCTCCGCGAGGACCTTCGTCGGGTAGCGGTGGGTCAACCCCTCCGTGGCCCACATCTCGTGCTCGTGCAGCGAGTCCCGGGTCGCGTGCGGGTGCGACGGCCAGTCGGCACGGCGGTCACTGAACACCGGCAGCATGTAGCGGCGGACCGGGTCGGCGTAGAACGCCTCGGTGTAGTCGTCCGCGCCCTGCGGGACGATCGTGTTCAGCATCTGCGGCGGCAGCAGCATCGACATCGTGGCCCGCTCGGCCTGGTCGCGGGTGAGGTCCTCGTAGACCCGCTCGTCGAGCAGGTCGCCCATCACGTCCCGCAACTGCTTCACGTTCTTCACGCAGTGCGACCGCTGCCACTGGACCGAGCGCCATTCCTCGGCGGTGACGTCCTTCCAGCCGGGTAGCCGGGTCCAGTCCGGTTCGACCAGCTCGGTACGCCGGTACAGATACGGCTGGCCGTCACCAGGCTCCGAGTGTGCCAGCTCCGGGGTGATCAGGTCGGTCACGGGTCCTCCGGGGGACGTGGGTGATGCTGTCAGCTGTGAGGATAGCGATAGAACTTCCCTCAGATCCAACAGTACGCCGCAAGAATTCCTGTCGAGGCGGGGTATGAGTAGTATTTTGCCCGACCGCACAGAGGAGGCCCCGTGTCATCGAGCCCGGTAGGACTGCATCGCGTACTCGCACCGTCCGGCGTGTTGCCGCAGGCGGCGGAGAAACTCGACGCACGTCCCGAGATCTGGTCCGACGAGGTCCGAATAGCGGTCGAGCGCCTGAACCTGGACGCCGCGTCGTACCGCCAGCTGGCCGAGGCGCACGGCGGTGACGGTACGGCGATCCGCCGCGCGGTGCTGGACATCGTCGGGACCCGCGGCAAGATGCAGAACCCGGTCACCGGGTCCGGCGGGATGCTGGTCGGCGTGGTGGACGAGGCTGGCCCGGACTCGCCGCTCGGCGTCCGCGAGGGCGACCGTGTCGCGACCCTGGTGTCGCTGACTCTGACGCCGCTGCGGATCACCGACGAGCTGAAGGACTGGGACGGCAAGAGTGAGCAGGTCCCGGCCCAGGGACACGCGATCCTGTTCGCCAGGTCGATCGTCGCGAAGCTGCCTGACGACCTCAAGCCGGAGCTGTCGCTCGCGGTCATGGACGTCTGCGGCGCGCCGGCCCTGACTGCGCGCGTGGTGCGCTCATATGTCGACAAAGGCATTAAGCCTGTCGTGTCAGTGATCGGCGGCGCAGGGAAGTCGGGCTCGCTGTCGCTGGCGGCAGCGCGGGTCGCGGGCGCCGCACGGACGATCGGCATCGTTCCGTTCGAGGGGGAGCGCGAGAAGCTGTCGGCCGCGGGTCTGGCGGACGTCGTCGCGGTGGCCGACGCGCGTGATCCCGTGGCGCTGGCCGAGGCGGTCGCGGGCGCCGGGGGACCGGCGGACGTCACCGTGGTCTGCGTCGACGTACCCGGGTGCGAGCACGGCGCCGTACTGTCGACCGCTGCCGGCGGCACGGTGATCTTCTTCTCGATGGCGACGTCGTTCTCGGCCGCGGCGCTCGGCGCGGAAGGGCTCGCTGCGGACGTGACGATGCTGATCGGCAACGGGTACGTGCCCGGGCACGCGGAGTACGCCATGGAGCTGTTGCGGTCCGAGCCGGGTGTCCGTGGTCTGTTCGAGAGCAGGCTGGCGGAGGATTAGGACGTGCGCACACTTCTGACGAACGGTTCCGTCTACTCACCCGCCGACCCCCACGCGACCGCGATCGCCTTCGACGACGGGGTGGTGACCTGGCTCGGTGACGACACCGGCGCCGGTGCGTACGCCGACGGCGCCGACGAGGTGATCGACCTCGACGGCAAGCTGGTCACGCCGGCGTTCGTCGACGCCCACGTCCACACGGCGGGTACCGGCGCGGCCCTGACCGGTCTCGACCTTGCGGGTACGACGTCGTTGACCGACGCGCTCGACAAGCTGGCAGCGTACGCCTCGAAGCTGCCCGCGGACGCGGTGATCGACAGCGCCGGCTGGGACGAGACGAAGTGGCCCGAGGGACGGCCGCCGACAGCAGAGGAGCTGGACGCGGCGGCCGGTGGGCGGCGCGTGTACCTGTCACGGATCGACGGTCACTCGGGTGTCGTCTCGTCGGCGTTGTTCGACGTCGCCCGGGGTGATGGGTTCGAGGAGAGCGGACGGGTCGAGCGGCACGCCAACCACCTTGTCCGGGACGCGTTGAGCGAACTGGTCGGGCCCGAGCAGCGGCGGACGGAGATCGAAGCAGCCCTGCGGGCGATGGCCGGCAAGGGCATCGGCGCGTTCCACGAGATGGCGGCACCGCACATCGGCCCGCTCTGGGAGCTGCCGATCGTGCGGGAGGTCGCCGACGAGGTCGGTCTGAGCGCCACCTTGTACTGGGGCGAGCCCGGCGTCTTCGAACACGTCGGCACGTACGGTCTGGCCGGCCTCGCCGGTGACCTGAACGCCGACGGTGCGCTCGGGTCGCGGACGGCGGCGTTGAAGGAGCCGTACGCCGATCGCGCCGACCATCGCGGCCACGCCTACCTGACGCCCGAGCAGATCGCCGAGCACGTGATCACCTGCACCGAGCGGAACGTGCAGGCAGGCTTCCACTGCATCGGCGACCAGGCACTCGAGAACATCGCCCGCGGCTTCGAGCTGGCGGCCGAGAAGGTCGGCGTACAGGCTCTCGTCGCGGCGCGGCACAGGCTGGAGCACGTCGAAATGGTCGACGAGGCAACGATCGCGACGCTGGCCCGGTGCGGCGTGGTGGCCAGCGTGCAGCCGATGTTCGACGGTCTGTGGGGCGGTCCGGACGGCATGTACGCCGAGCGCGTCGGCGACCGCCGGCAGGGCATGAACCCGTTCGGCTCGCTGGCCCGGGCGGGCGTCGTACTGGCGTTCGGCTCGGACGCGCCGGTGACCGAGCTGGGTGGTTGGGAGGCTGTCCGCGCGGCCGCGTTCCATCACGAGAAGTCCGAGCGGATCACCGTGCGCGCGGCCTTCCAGGCGCACACCCGCGGTGGCTGGCGAGCCGCCGGGATCGACGACGCCGGGGTGCTCGCGCCCAGCGCCGCCGCGACGTACGCGATCTGGCAGAGCGACGCGGAGCTGGTCGTGCAGACGCCGGACCAGCGGGTGGCCGCATGGTCGACGGACCCGCGGGCCGGCGTACCGGTGCTGCCGGATCTGAGTGAAGGCACGCCGACGTGTCTGCGGACCGTCGTCGGCGGCCGTGTCGTCTACGAAGCCGAGGGATTGTGATGCCGAAGAAGCTGGACCTCGATCCGGTCACCGTCCGCAAGGCGCGCAGCCTCGCGCGCAAGGCGGGCAAGCCGATCGTCAACCTCGCCCGGCAACACACCACGGTGTCGGTCGAGCGGGCGGTACTGCGGCTCGCCGGGCTGACCGGCGCCGACACCGAAGGCATCCCGTGGGTGAACCGGCTGGCCGACACGGTCCGCGCCGACGTCGGGCTGGAGCACGGTCTCGCGCTGCCGGTGTGGGACGCGCTGCTCCGCGGCGAGGCCGAGGACCTCGCCGTCCTCGCGCAGAAGGCCGCGTCGGGCTCGGTGACGTTCCGGATGCCCGAGGGCCGGGACGCGGTCCGGGCCAGGTCGGCCGCGCGGAAGGTGGCCGCCGCCGGGCTGAAGCGGATCGACCGCCGGCGGCGGGAGCGGGACCGGCTGATCAAGCGGCACGGCGATCCGGAGCAGCGGCCGTGGATCTACCTGATCGTGGCCACCGGCGACATCTACGAGGACATCCCGCAGGCGCAGGCGGCCGCGCGCGAGGGCGCGGACATCATCGCGGTGATCCGCTCGACCGGGCAGTCGCTGCTCGACTACGTCCCGGAGGGCGCGACCCGCGAGGGCTTCGCGGGCACGTACGCGACCCAGGAGAACTTCCGCCTGATGCGCGCCGCCCTCGACGAGTCCTCCAAGGAGCTCGGCCGCTACGTCCGGCTGACGAACTACGCGTCCGGGCTGTGCATGCCGGAGATCGCCACACTGGCCGGGCTCGAACGGCTCGACATGATGCTGAACGACTCGATGTACGGGATCCTGTTCCGCGACATCAACCCGATCCGGACCTTCGTCGACCAGCGGTTCAGCCGGCAGATCCACGCCCGCGCCGGGATCATCATCAACACCGGCGAGGACAACTACCTGACCACGGCGGACGCCGTCGAGGCAGCGCACACGGTGACGGTGTCGCAGCTGCTGAACGAGTACTTCGCCAAGGAGGCCGGGCTCGAGGACTGGCAGCTGGGACTGGGCCACGCCTTCGAGATCAACCCGGACCTCCCGGACTCGTTCCGGCTCGAGCTCGCGCACGCGATGCTGGCCCGCCAGCTGTTCCCGAAGGCGCCGCTGAAGTGGATGCCGCCGACCCGGCACATGACCGGTGACGTGTTCCGCGGGTACCTGCTGGACGGGTTCTTCAACCTGGTCGGTGCGATGACCGGGCAGGGCATCCTGCTGGTCGGGATGATGACCGAGGCGGTCGTCACGCCGTGGATCTCGGACCGGGACCTGGCGCTGCAGAACGTCCGCTACGTGCTGGGT
Organism: Kribbella sp. NPDC051137; assembly: GCF_040682535.1. NCBI lineage: Bacteria > Bacillati > Actinomycetota > Actinomycetes > Propionibacteriales > Kribbellaceae > Kribbella > Kribbella sp. NPDC051137. Next base: position 578,500 of record NZ_JBFBBI010000004.1, on the reverse strand, counting down.
GCCGCGGGCAACCTTCACGAGGACTTCCGCCCGGAGCCCAACGGTTTCATCGCGCAGCGCGCCCGGCAGGTGCTGGGGGAGTCCGTGGAGCTGCTGGAGCGGATCGTCGACGACGGGCTGCTGGACGCGATCGGCGACGGCACGTTCGGATTGATGAAACGTCCTCAGGACGCGGGCCGTGGCCTGGACGGCGTCGCCCGCAAGTCGGCCGGGTACTACAACCCGGCGACCGAGCTGTTGGAGGAGGGCCTGTGAGCATCATCCGGCCGTACGGCGACACCACCGGGGACGGGATGGTGCAGCTGTCGTTCACGCTGCCGGTCCCGCACGACAAGCGGGCCGAGGGCGCCGCGGTGCAGCTCGCCAACAAGATGGGCATGGACCCGGCGCTGGTCGTGCACGCGAAGGCGATCGGCCCGGACTTCACGTTCTTCGTCGTCTACGGCCCGGTGAACCACCTGGTCGACACGTCGAAGGTCGAGGTCGTGGAGCGGGACTACCCGTTGCTGTCGCCGAAGGAGGTCAACCTCGCGATCCGGAAGACCCTGCGCCGCCGGCTCACCGTGGTCGGCGCGTGCATCGGTACCGACGCGCACACGGTCGGCATCGACGCGATCCTCAACATCAAGGGGTTCGCGGGCGAGAAGGGCCTCGAGTACTACCGCGAGGTGAAGGTGGTGAACCTCGGCGCGCAGGTCGCCGTACCCGAGCTGGTCCGGCGCGCGAAGGCGGAGAAGGCCGACGCGATCCTCGTCTCCCAGGTGGTGACGCAGCGCGAGGCGCACGTGCTGAACACCAAGGAGATGTCCGCCGCGTTCCGGGAGGCGTACGCCGAGGACGCCCGGCCGGTGCTGGTTGCCGGCGGCCCCCGGTTCACCGAACAGATGGCGGGCGAACTCGGCGTCGACCGGGTGTTCGGACGCGGTACGACCCCAGGTGAGGTCGCGAGCTATCTGGTCGACGCGCTGGTGACCAAACGTCGTTCCCACAGGAAGATCGCATAAAGGTGTCGAAGGCAACTATTGGCTTGACCGTCAAGCACCGCCGGTACGTCCCCTACAGCCACGCGCACTACGCCGGGAACCTGGTCGACGGCGCGTATGTGCTGGCGCTCTTCGGTGACGTCGCGACCGAGGTGTGCATCCAGGCCGACGGCGACGAGGGCCTGTTCGCGTCGTACTCCGACGTCCAGTTCCTGCAGCCGCTCCGGGCCGGCGACGTGGTCGAGGTGACCGCGACGATCAGCCGGGTCGGCAACCGGAGCCGCGACCTGGATTTCAGTGCGTACGTCGTCTGCCGCGGTCGTCCGGACCAATCCGCCTCGGCGGCCGAGGTACTCGCCGAACCGCTGGAGATCACCCGGGCCAGGGGAACCGTTGTCGTCCCGGTTGCGTGACGATTGGTTGCCCTGGGTAACGATCACGTGGAGTGCCGATCTCGCTCTGTAACGTGACTTGAATGAGGGTAATTCGTTTTCCCTTGCAGTACAGGCGATCGTGTTACAACGGGCTCAAAGAGCCGGGGGAGAGGTTGACACCGTCGCCGCCAGCGAGCATCGTTTTGGGGGTCGTCATATCCCGTTTGTTCAACGGTCACACGAAGTTCGGCCGCCGGATGATCCCGCGACGCTGACCAGGTCAAAGCCAGGCTTGAGTCGACGGGGGCTGAGATCGCCGGCGGTTAGCCCCCCGCGGGGCAGAGGTGGAAGAGGCTCGGCGGCCAGTAGACAACAGCCGGACGGTGCGCATCCAGCGTTTCGCCGGTTGGTCCGAAGGCACGCCGAGCCTCTTTCCTCTGGCCGCCGAACTTCATCCCTGTGATTCAGTCGTCCGGTGACGTTTCCCGGCACTGACAACGACCGACACCCGCCGGCCACCGGTCGGATACATGGGCGTGTCCGGGACGTTGTACGGTCGTGCGACCGGCGGCGTCCGCCGGTGAGGTGAGGACAAGGGGTGCCGCGTGGACCGGTTGAAGGCGCTGGGGCGGCTGCTGCCGCGGGTGGCGGTGGCTGTGCTGGCCGGGGGAGTGCTCGGCTTCGCCTTCCAGCCCCACGACCTGCCGTGGCTGACGATCGTCGCCGTACCGCTCTTCCTGGCCGCACTGCACGGGATCTCGATGAAGGCCGGCTTCCTGGTCGGCGCGGCGTTCGGGATCGCGTACTACGCCGTCCTGGTGCCCTGGCTGAGCGTGATCGGCGGGGACGCCGCCATCGCGCTCGCCGTCCTCGAAGGGCTGTTCTACGCCGTCTTCGGGCTGTTCGCGACGCAGGTACTCAAGCTGCGCTGGTGGCCGCTGTGGATCCCGTGCCTGTGGGTGGCGACCGAGTTCGCGACCGCGTCGGTGCCGTTCGGCGGATTCCCGTGGGGCAAGCTCGCCTGGGCCTTCTCGGACGCACCGCTGGGGAGGCTGGCGGCGTACGTCGGAATCGCGGGGCTGAGCTTCGTCGTCGCGTTCCTCGGTGTGCTGGTGTACGCCGTGCTGCGCCGGGGGACCGCGCTCCGGATGCGTGCGGTGGCCGTGGTCGCGGGGCTGGCGATCGTGTTCGGCAGCGCTCTGATCCACCTGTCGCTGGCCGGCGACGGGAAGACCGTGACCGCCGCGATGGTGCAGGGCAACGTGCCGGGCAAGGGGCTCGAGTTCCTCGGCCGGGCGAGGACGGTGACGAAGAACCACCTGCAGGCGACGCTGGACCTGGAGAAGGAGGTCCAGGCCGGCACCGTGAAGAAGCCGGACGTGGTGATCTGGCCGGAGAACTCCACCGACATCGATCCGTACAAGGACGACGAGACGCGGGCCGACATCGAGGAAGCCGTCAAGGCGGTGGACGTGCCGATCCTGGTCGGCGCCGTCACCGAAGGCCCCGGGCCGAACGAGCGGCAGACCACCGGCATCGTGTGGGACCCGGCGACCGGCCCGGGCCAGCGGTACGCGAAACGGCATCCGGTGCCGTTCGGTGAGTACATCCCGTTCCGGAACCAGCTACTGCCGTACATCCACCGGCTGGAGATGATCGGCGCGCAGACGGTGCCCGGTGTGGGGCCCGGCGTGATGCCGATCCGCGGGGTCACGTACGGCGACGTGATCTGCTTCGAGCTGGCCTACGACAACGTGATCCAGGACGTCGTGAAGGGCGGCGCCCAGGTCCTGATCGTGCAGACCAACAACGCGACGTACAGCGGCACCGGGCAGCCGGAGCAGCAGTTCGCGATCACCCGGATGCGCGCGATCGAGACCGGCCGGACGATCCTGATCGCGTCCACCAGCGGGATCTCCGGCGTGATCCGGCCGGACGGCTCGGTCGAACACAAGTCGGCGCAGTTCACCCGGGACGTGTACGTCGCGAACGTGCCGTTGCAGGACGGCCACACGCTGGCGACGACCCTCGGCGGCTGGCCGCAGTGGGTGCTGACGGCACTCGGGCTGCTCGGGCTGGTGCTCGCGATGGTCGCCCGCCGCCGTACCCGTCAGGATGCGACGCCGCCGCCGGCTGCCGGCTCCGCGCAGGCACGCGAGAAGGTGCCGGCCTGACGGTCGGGGTATCCCCTGATCGATCCCCGGTGACAGGAGGCGAACCGTGGGAACGGCTACCGCGACCTGTAACACTGGGGTGAACCTGCGGGAAAGGGACAGAACATGCCGTGGTTGATCGCGCTGGCGCTGCTGGCGGTACCGGTCCTGGAGATCTTCGTGATCATCCAGGTAGGCCACGCCATCGGCGGCTGGCCGACCCTCGGCCTGCTCGCCCTCGAGACGCTGACCGGTGCCTGGCTGGTCAAACGTGCCGGCCGTCGCGCCTTCGCCACCCTGCAGTCGGCCCTCCGGTCAGGCGGTGTCCCGGACGGGAAGAACTCGTCCGGACGCGACCTGACCGACAGCGGTCTCGCGCTGATCGGCGGTGCGCTGCTGATCATCCCGGGCTTCATCACCGACGTCGTGGGCCTGTTCTTCCTGCTGCCCTTCACCCGGCCGCTGGCCCGCCGCCTGGGGAGCCGCTTCCTGTCCGGCCGCGCGGCCACCCTCGCTCCACCCACCTTCGCGCCGTTCATGCCCGGCGCCACCCAGCCCCAACGCCCGGCCTCCGGCGACGTGATCCAGGGCGAGGTCATCGACCCGGACCACTAGCGGTAGATCGCTCTGGCGGTTCGGAGGAAGGACAGGGCCAGTGGAGTGCTCTCGCTCCAGGCAACGACGACCGGACTCGGTGGCAGATCGACGACGGGGACGACCGCGAACTCGGGGCCGGGGTTGTGGTCGGTGAGGGGTGTCAGGCCGATGGTGGCGTTCCACAGGACTGACTGCAGGCACTCCTGGACGGCTCGGACGACGGGTCCTCCGCGGTGGGTGCCGGCGTTCCAGTAGGACTGCCATTCGGGGTCGGTGCCCGGTGGGAACTGGAACCAGCGGCGGTCGGCCAGGTCGGCGAGGGTCAAGGTCTTGCGGGCGGCGAGCGGGTCGTCGGCGCGGAGTACGGCGCCGACCGGGTCCGTGCGGAGTTCGTGGACGTGCAGACCGGTCCGGTTGAACGGGCCGCGGGTGAGGGCGACGTCGACAAGCCCGGTGCGCAGGCCGCAGGTGGGGTCGTCGAGGTCGGTCTCGCGGATGTGGACCTCGACGGTGGGGTGGCGGTCGCGGTACGCCGCGGCGAGGCGGGAGATGTCCGGGTCGGTGCTGTCGCCGAGGATGCCGACGGTGAGGGACGTGTCGCCGGCGGCCGCGGCGACCCTGGCACGGAGGCGGTCGGCCTGGGTGAGGAGTTTGCGCGCCTCGGCGAGTAATGCGGTGCCGGCGGGGGTGAGGCTGACGCCCGACGCGGAGCGGACGAACAGCGTCGTACCGAGGTCGGCCTCCAGTTGCCGGATCGCGCGGCTCAGCGGAGGCTGGCTCATGTAGAGGCGGGTGGCGGCGCGGCCGAAGTGCAGTTCCTCGGCGACGGCGACGAAGTACCGCAAGGTGCGTAGTTCCATCACCTGCGACGATACCTGTCGGGTATCGGCGATGCCGGAGAAGTCTTGGACGCGGCGCGGGCTCCGGTGGTGCGCTGGACGCATGCTCGAAGACCCGATCGTCAACCTCGCCGACGTCCAGGAACTCGCCCGCGACGTGGTCGTGATTCCGAACCGGAACGTCGACCTCGTCCCCAACGTCACGCTGATCGGCGGCACCGGCGCGGTGCTCGTCGTCGACACCGGCCTCGGCCCGCGGAACGCGCAGCGCGTCCTGGAGTTCGCGGAGCAGTACGCGCGTGGGCGCCGGCTGTACCTGACGACGACGCACTTCCACCCGGAGCACGCGTTCGGCGCGGACGTGTTCGCGGGCGCGGCGACGTACCTGGTCAATCAGGTGCAGGCCGATGACCTGAGCACCAGGGGCGAGGGGTACCTCTCCATGTTCCGCCAGCTCGGGGAGCCCGTGGCGCGCGAACTGGAAGGCGCGACGATTCCGACGCCGGACCTGACGTACGACGAGACGTACGAGCTGGACCTCGGCGGCCGGACGGTGGTGCTCCGCGCGACCGGACGGGCGCACAGCAAGGGCGACCAGGTTGTCACGGTGCCGGACGAGGGCATCCTGCTGACCGGCGACCTGGCCGAGGCGGACCAGTTCGCGATCTTCCCGTGGTTCCCGCCGTACGACGTCGACGTGTCCGGTGTGCGCTGGATCGGTGTACTCGACCGGCTGCTCGCGGACCGCCCGCGGGTGGTCGTCCCCGGGCACGGCGACGTCGGCGATGCCCGTCTGCTCGCGGAGGTCCGCGACTATCTCGTCGAACTCCGCGACGAGACCTGGGTACGCCGCGACTCCGCGATGCCGGAGGAGACCGTGGCTGCCGAGATCCGCGCGCTGATGATCGAGCGCCACCCCGACTGGCGGCTGCCCGAGTGGATCGACCGCGGCGTCGGCTGCCTGTGCGCCGAACATGCGGGAGGTGCGTGACCCGAACCGGCCGCGTGGAGCAGACTGTGCCGAGCGACCTGGGAGGTCGAGGTAGCGAGGAGCGCGGATGCGGTTGGTCGGGTGGTTGCGGGGGCGGGATCCGGGGCTGGCGGCGACGCGGCGGGCGGGTCGGACCGCGGTGGTGATGCCGCTGCTGTTCGCGTTCTGTGCGGGGGTTCTGCGGGCGCCGACGGTGGCGAGTTTCGCCGCGTTCGGGGCGTTCGCGATGTTGTTGCTGGTCGACTTCCCGGGGAGCACGGGGCAGCGGATCCGGGCGCAGCTGCAGTTGGCGGCCGCGTGGCTGGTGCTGGTCTCGCTCGGGACCTTGGCCGGGTACTCGGTGTGGGCGGCGGTCGCGGTGACCGCCGTCGTCGGGTTCGCCGTACTGTTCTCAGGCGTCGTCAGCTCGGTGCTCGCCGGCGCCGGCACGTCGTTGCTGCTGTCCTTCATCCTGTCGGTCGCCACGCCCGGTTCCCTGTCGACGCTGCCTGATCGGCTGGCCGGGGTCGCGATCGCCGCGGTCGCCGCGGTCCTCGCCGTCACGTTCCTCTGGCCGCGGACGTCCGTCGATCCGCTCGGCGCGCCGGCCGCGCGGGTCTGCCGGGCCGCCGCGGCGCAGCTGCGGTCGGAGGCGCTGGACTCCGTCGACGTGTGCGCCGTACGGACCCGCGAGACCGCGACGCTGATCGACGAACTCCGCCGTACGTTCACCGCGACGCCGTACCGCCCGACCGGGCTGTCCACCGGGTCACGCGCGCTCGTCCGGCTGGTCGACGAGCTCACCTGGCTGAGCGGCATCCTCGACGAAGCGGGGCCAGAGGCAACGACCTGCGACGGGGAGTCCGCGGCCGTGCACCTGGCGGCCGCCGAGGTCCTCGAGGTCAGCGCCGAGCTGCTCGAGAACGGATCGCAGCAGGTCGAGAACCTGACCGGCGCCATGCAGGTACTGCGGGACGCGGTCGCGAAGCTCGAGGACGGCGCCGTCGACCGGCTGCCGTCGACGTACCGCTCCGAGGCCGACCTGCTCAGCAGCCTGAACGTGTCGTTCCGCGCCCAGGAGGTCGCGTTCGGCGTACTGCTGATCGCCCAGAACGTCGAGACCGCACGCCGGGCCGCCCAACGCCCGTGGACCGACCGCCTCCTCGGCCGCGACCCGGACGCGCTCGCCGGACCGTTCGCCAGCGCCACGGAGCGCGCTGCCGCACACCTCGAACGGCATTCGGTCTGGCTGCACAACAGCATCCGCGGCGCGGTCGGCCTCGCCGCGGCGGTGGCGCTGGCGAACGTGACCGGCGTGGAGCACGGCTTCTGGGTCATCCTCGGCACATTGTCGGTACTGCGGTCCAACGCGCTCAGCACCGGCCAGAATGCGTACCGGGCGATCGGTGGCACGGTCGTCGGGTCGATCATCGGTGCCGGCCTGCTGCAGCTGATCGGCGACAACCGGACCGCATTGTGGATCCTGCTGCCGATCGCTGTACTCGTGGCCGGGATCGTCCCGGCGGCGATCTCGTTCGCGACCGGCCAGGCCGCGTTCACGGTGACGCTGGTGATCCTGTTCAACCTCGCGCAGCCGGAGGGCTGGTCGCTGATCCTGTTCCGGATCGGCGACATCGCCCTCGGCTGTGCGGTCAGCGTCGCGGTGGGCCTGCTGTTCTGGCCTCGGGGCGCGTCGAAGGCGGTCGGGAAGGCTCTGGCCGAGGCGTACCTCGACAGCGCGCAGTACCTCGTCAGCGTCGTCGGGTACGCCGTGTCGTGCTGCGCGCCCGGTCCGCGGATGCCGCAGGACGGCCGGCGTGCGGCGGCCGCTGCGCGGAGGCTGGACGACACGTTCCGCACGTACCTCGCCGAGCGGGGCGCGAAGACCGTGCCGCTGAGCGAGATGACCGCGCTCGTGACGGGCGTCGTCGCGGTCCGGCTGGCCGCGGACGCCGTACTCGAGCTCTGGGAGCGGTACGCCGACGGTCGCCCGCCGTCGGACGACCGGGACGCGGCGCAGGCGGCGTTGCTCGCGTCCGCCGACCGGCTGCTCCGGTGGTACTCGGCCCTGGCCGGCGCACTCGACGGCCGGACGCCGGTGCCCGAACCGCTGCCGCACGACTACCCGGCGAAGACGCGCCTGGTGGACGCCGTACGGAACGATCTGTACGGCGCCGACGGCCAGGCGACGCCCACCGCGATCCGGATCCTGTGGACGAACGACCACCTGGAAGTCGTCCGCCGTCTGCAGCCCGGACTCGTTACCGCGGCCGCTGGCTCGACGCGAACGGACCCTTCGGGCTGAACGCGTACTCGGTGAACCGGTCTGCCATCACCTGATGCGTCGCGGCGTCCGGATGCAGGTCGTCGGTCAGCGGGTGTACGGCGTTGTCGGCCTCGCCGTACAGCGTGCGACCGTCGAGGTAGTGCAGGTTGGGGTCGGTCAGCGCCCGCTGGGCGACGATGCGGTCGAGCTCCGCGCGGATCACCGACAGCGTGAGCTTGCCTGCCGGGACGTCGTCCGGGTTGCCGGTCGCGGTGAACCCGAGCCGGCCTTCGGCGAGGGCCTCGAGGTTCCAGCCGGTCGGGCCGGGGGTGTCCTCGTGGATCGGGCAGAGGATCGACGAGACGACCACCAGCGGCGTGTCCGGGTGGCCGTCGCGGATGGTGTCGAGGAAACCGTGCACACCGGGCGTGAACGTGCGCAGCCGGAGGCTGTCCGAGTTCACGATGTTGATGCCGAGCTTCAGGCTGATCAGGTCGGCGGGCGTGTCGCGGATCGTGCGCGCGAAGAACGGCTGCAGGTACGCGCTGCCGCCGAAGCCGAGGTTCACCAGCTCGACGCCGCCCTGTGCCGCGGCCAGGGCGGGCCAGGTGCCGGTCGGGTGGGTCGCGTTCGAGCCGTGGCTGATCGAGCTGCCGTGGTGCAGCCAGACGCGGCGGGCCGACGGCACCGGCTCGACCGGCTGATCGGTGCGCAGGGCAACGAGCTCGGTGGTCTCGTCGTGCGGCAGCCAGATCTCGACCGTCTTCGGTACGGCGGCCAGTCCGTCGACGCGGAGCGTCTGCGGCATGCCCTGCCGGGTCTCGGCGGACCCGGTCATCAGGTCGATCGTGATCACGTCGCCGTCCGGCGCGGTCAGCTGGGTGACCAGTTGGCCGTCGACGAGTACGTCGTACACCCCGTCCGGGCGCGGGGGAGCGCCGATGTACTCGCGCTTGGTCGGGAGTGTGTCGAGCTCGATCTCGGTGGCCGCGGTCCGGAAGACGAGCCGGACGCCGGACGGCTGCGAGTCGACCATGTCCGTCTGGGGGTCGTCGTACTGCGCTCGGGCCCAGGCGGGGAGGCGGTGCGGCAGCACGCCGCGCGCGGTCGGCTCTAGGTCGAGGGCGCCGCGGAGGAGGTCGAGGGTGAGGGGAACGGTCTGCATATCAGCTCCAGCTGCGGAGGAGGTTGTCGAGGGCGTCGAGGATGCGCGGCCAGCTGCTGTCGCTCGGCGGGTCGCTGTAGCCGAAGGAACCGGCGAGCTCGAGGGTCACGTAGCCGTGGACGACGCTCCCGATCAGCCGGACGGCGTCCGTCTGCGCGGGCTCGCCCAGGTCGTAGCCGCGCAGGACGGCCCGCCAGAGTTCGGAATGCCGCCGCCCGGCGGCCACGTACTCCGTTCCCAGAGCCGAGCCGGCGGGGGTGCGGCGGGCTCCGGCCGCCGGTTGATCGCCGGGCGGTGGCGGCGTGTGGCGGGCCGCGGCGTAGCGACCCGGGTGCTCGTGGGCGTAGGTGCGATACACATTGGCCATCGCAGTCAACGCGTCGGCGCCCGCGCGACCCGCCAAGGCGTCTGCGGCCTGGTCGGCGAGCTCCGTGAGGGCCACGGTGGCGATCCGGGTCTTCAGGTCGTCGGAGTTGCGAACGTGCGAGTACAGGCTGGCGACCTGTACGTCGAAGCGGCGGGCCAGGGCCGACACGGTGACGTGGTCGAAGCCGACCTCGTCCGCCAGCTCCGCGCCCGCCTGCGCCAGCCGCATGCCGCTCAACCCGACTCTTGCCATATCGCATTATGTATTTGCCTAAAGCCTTTAGGCAAATCGAGCAAAGAAGAAACCCTCATCGCGCCGTTGCGATGAGGGTTCCGTGGGGTGTTGCTCAGGCGGTGCGCTTGGTCCGGTGCAGGTGCGCCGGGCCGATCTCACCCTTGCGGAGCAGCTCGACCCGCTCGGCCAGCAGCTCCTCCAGCTCCGAGATGCTCCGGCGCTCGCGCAGCATGTCCCAGTGCGTACGGGCCGGCTTCTCCTGCTTCGGCTCCGGCTTCTCGCCGGTGGAGCGAGCGGCCTCGCTGCCGCAGTGCGGGCACTCCCAGACCGCGGGCACCTCGGCGTCGTGCGCCATGGTCACCTCGACCACGTGGCCGCGGGGGCAGTCGTACGTGATCATCTGGCGCGGCGCGAACTCGACACCACGGTCATCCTCGAAGCTGACCCCACCCAGCCCCGAACCACGCAGTACGCGATTAGACATGTCAAACCTCCGAGATCGTCATCCGTGCCAACGGTCGGCCGGCCCGGATCATTCCCATTTTGGCATGTCCGAGCCATATGTACGCACCTGACAGCCCGTCGTGACCTGCTGTCATCGACTGTTCACAGATTCCAAATCGATATCCGGTTCACAGCCTGTTGCCAGGAAGCCAGCATCTCCTCCTCAGTAATCGACCCTAGCCTCACCGTCCATGGTGCTACCCCGCCACAAGCTCCGTGGCCTCAGTTTCGTGAACGTGGCGCTGGTCGCGATCGTGCTCGTCATCGGCGTGACCGCCTACTTCCTGTTCTTCAAGAAGGATCCGCCGGCCGCGAACGCGACCCGGCCGTCGGTCGCCGTCCAGCGCGGCGCGGTCACCGCGAGCGTCAGCTCCAGCGGCACCCTGCAGAGCTCGACGACCGCGTCGCCGGCCTTCGAGACGTCCGGCACGGTCACCCAGGTCCTGGTCAAGGTCGGCCAGGTGGTCGCGAAGGGCGCGGCGATCGCGAAGGTCGACCCGTCGTCCGCGAATCGGCAGCTCGTGATCGCGCAGCAGAACCAGATCGCCGCGGCGAACTCGGTGACCGCGGCCGAGCAGACGCTCAGCGACGCGCAGACCGCCCTCGAAGCCGCCGAGGAGGCGTCGGCCTCCCCGTCGCCTACGCCCACACCGTCGAACGGTCAGCAACAGCAGACCCAGAGCCAGTCTCAGGGTCAGGGACAGAGTCAGAGTCCGGAAGTTGCCGTCAGCAACGCCGAGGCCAACCTGGCGAAGGCGAAGGCGGACAAGGAACAGGCCGACCAGAACGTCGAGGCGGCCGAGGCTGCGGTCGCCGCGACCACGCTGAAGGCGCCGATCGCCGGCACCATCACCGCGATCAACGGCGCGGTCGGCTCGGTGACCGGTGGCTCCAGCTCAGGTTCAGGGAGCGGCAGCAGCGGTGGACAAGGGTCGACCTCAGGTCAAGGTTCATCCTCGACCTCCACGAGTACGTCGAGCACGTCCGGCACCGGCTTCGTCGACATCGCGGACCTGAAGTCGCTCCAGGTGGTGGCCGCGTTCGCCGAGGCCGACGCGATCAAGATCAAGGCCGGCCAGTCGGCGACCGTCACGTTGAACGCCGAACCCGGTACGACGCTGACCGCCTCGCTGGCGTCCGTGTCACCGACCCCGACCACGACCAACGGCGTCGTCTCGTACTCCGCGACCTTCAGCCTCTCCAAGCTCCCGGCGAACGCCCGGATCGGCCAGACCGCGAACGTCACTGTGCAGACCGCGAAGGCGGCGAACGCGCTCTACGTCCCGAGCACCGCGCTCGCGACCAGCGGCACGACGTACACCGTGACGATGGCCGACGGCAGCGGGACCCGGGAGGTGAAGATCGGCGTCCGCGGCGACAGCTACACCCAGATCGTGTCCGGCCTGAACGAGGGCGACCAGATCGAACTGCTGCAGGGCACCATCGGCAGCACCCAGACCGGTCAGAACGGCCAGAACCGGCAGGGCGTGGGCGGCGGCCAGTTCCCGGGTGCCGGCAACGGCGGCGGACTCGGCGGTGGCGCGGGTGGCGCGGGCGGTGGAGGTTTCCGTGGCCGCTGACGCCCTGATCGAGATCCGGGAGGTCACCAAGACGTACGGCAACGGCGAGACCGCGGTACACGCGCTCCGGGGCGTGTCGCTGCGGGTCGAGGCCGGGGAGTACGTCGCGGTGATGGGCTCGTCCGGCTCCGGCAAGTCGACGTTGATGAACATCCTCGGCTGTCTCGACGTACCGTCGCGCGGGGAGTACTGGCTGGACGGCAGCGACGTCGCCCGGCTGTCCGAGGACCAGCAGGCGCTCGTCCGCGGCCGGAAGATCGGGTTCATCTTCCAGTCGTTCAACCTGATCCCGCGGACCACCGCGCTGGCGAACGTCGAGCTGCCGCTCACCTACGCGCACCTGCGCCGGGCCGAACGCCGGCGGCGGGCGAACCGGGCGCTCGAACTGGTCGGCCTCGCGGACCGTACCGGCCACCGGCCGAACCAGCTGTCCGGCGGCCAGCAGCAGCGCGTCGCGATCGCCCGCGCGCTCGCGACCGGCCCGCGGATCCTGCTCGCCGACGAGCCGACCGGCAACCTGGACGCGCACTCGACCGACGAGGTGCTCGGCATGTTCGACCAGCTGCACGCCGAGGGCCGGACGATCATCGTGATCACCCACGAGCACGAGGTCGCGGCGCGCGCCCGCCGGCTGGTGCACGTCTCCGACGGACGGATCGTCCGTGACGAGGTGACCCGCTGATGTCACCACGCGACCTGATGGGCGCCGCGCTCCGCGGCCTGACCGCGAACAAGCTCAGATCGCTGCTGACCGTGCTCGGCGTCTCGATCGGCGTCGGCGCGGTGATCGTGCTGGTTGCGGTCGGCAACGGTTCCGGCAAGGCGGTGCAACAGCGGCTGGAGGCGATGGGCACCAATCTGCTCACGGTCTCCACGACCGGCGGCGGCGGTGGCTTCGTCCGCGGCCAGGCCGGTCCGTCGAACCAGCAGTACAGCCTGACGCTCGCAGACGCCACGGCCCTCGCGGACAAGCACCTCGCGCCCGACGTGGCCTCCGTCGCACCGGTGATGACCAGCTCCGGTACGGCGACCAACGGCGACACCAGCTACACGGTCAACCAGGTGATCGGTACGAGTCCGGCGTACCTGCCGGCCACCAACACGCCGGTGCAGCTCGGCCAGTCGTTCACCCAGGCGGACGTCGACACGTCCCAGCGGGTGATCCTGCTCGGGCAGACCGCAGCGACCGAACTGTTCACCCGGCCGGCCGGTGCGGTCGGCCGGACGATCAAGCTCGGCGCCGTCGACTTCACCGTGCTCGGCGTACTGGCGAGCAAGGACAGCACGGGGTTCAACGACCCGAACGCGACGGCGATCGTCCCGATCACCACGCTGCGCGCGACCCAGGCCGGGTACGGCGCACTGAACCAGATCGTCGTCCAGGCGGCGGACAAGGACCGCGTCGACCTGGCCCAGGCCGAGGTCACCCAGTTGCTGACGGCCCGGCACCAGGTGCCGGCGACCGAGACGACCTCGCCGTTCCGGATCACGAACTCCGCGCAGATCCTGCAGACCAGCCAGGACACCGCGGCGACGTTCACCGCACTGCTCGCGACCGTGGCCGCGATCAGCCTGGTGGTCGGCGGCATCGGGGTCACGAACATCATGCTGGTCACGGTGACCGAGCGGACCCGGGAGATCGGGATCCGCAAGGCGCTCGGTGCCCGCCGGCGCACCATCCTCGGCCAGTTCCTGATCGAGGCGACGCTGCTCAGCCTGATCGGCGGCGCGGTCGGCGTCGGGGCGGCGCTGATCATCACCCGCTTCCAGCTGGCCGGTGTGCAGCCGGCCCTGGTGCCGTCGTCGATCGGACTCGCGCTCGGCGTGTCCGCGGCGGTCGGGCTGTTCTTCGGCAGCATGCCGGCGCACCGAGCCGCCGGTCTCCGTCCCATCGATGCACTACGACACGAGTGAGAGAGAACATGACCAACGAGACGCCCGACGAGTTCGCCCAGATCGGGTCCGACGAGGAGGTCGACGCGGCCCTGCGGCCGAGGAAGACCCTGAACCTGCCACTCGCGACCGCCGTCCTGGCCGGCATCGTGGTGCTCGCCGTCGGCCTCGCGGGCGGCGCCGGGCTGCATGCCGCGTTCGCGTCCGACAGCACGTCGAACCAGCCGCAGGCGGGTCGCGGCTTCGGCGGGTACGGCGGCTACCGCGGCCAGAACGGGCAGAACGGGCCCGGGAACTTCGGCGGCCAAGGGGGCGGGCAGGGTGGCGGCGGGACGATCGGCACGGTTGTCTCCGCGAGCTCGTCCGAGCTCGTCGTGAAGACGCAGTCCGGCAACGTCACGGTGAAGCTCACCGGTGACACGACGTACGAGATCACCTCGAAGGGCACCGCCGCGGACCTGAAGGCCGGCGAGCAGGTGGTGGTCAGCGGGCAGAACTCGAACGGCACGATCACCGCGAACTCGGTCCGCCAGGGCTCGTTCGGCGGCTTCCGCGCCCCGAACGCGACCCCTTCCACCCGCTGACGTTCACGTGCGGGTGGCGAAGAGGGCGACGGCGGTGGAGTCGAGCGTGAAGGCGCCGCCGTAGGCGTCGATCGCGGCGCCGGTTCGTTCGAGGACGGCGTCGAGCTTGCCGGCGTCGGCGAGTGGCTTGGCCATGCCGCTGGTGCGCAGTTGGTCGAGCCACTCGTCGCGGGTGTACGTGCGGGACCACGGGAAGGTCGGGCGTTCGACGGCGGTGAACGCGGTGCCGAGGCTTTCGGCGGTCCGGTCGAGGAAGTGCTCGTACGCGCCGAGAGGTGACGCGGCGGCGCGGGAGGCGGCCGGGTGGTCGGGGAGTACGTCGCGGTTGACGGCGGCGAACGCCTCGCCGAGGTCGGACGGTGGCTGGAGGACGTACCAGAAGACGGCGAACGTCCCGCCGGGCCGCAGTACCTCGGCGGCCTTCGCGGCGCCGGCGACGGGGTCGATCCAGTGCCAGGTCATGCCCGCGACCAACGCGTCGTACGTCCGGCCTCGCGGGTCCCACGACTCGAACGCCGACACCTCGACCTCGACGCCGGTGGTCCGCGCGTGCGCCGCCATCCGTTCGTCGACCTCGACACCGAGCACCTGACAGCCGGCGGCGTCGAGCTGCCGGGCCAGGATGCCTGTCCCGCAACCGACGTCCAGCACCGCCGGTCCCGGGCCTTTGGCAACAACTGCCTCGATCAGGGCGTCGGGATAGGTGGGCCGCGCGCGGTCGTACAGCTCGGGATCGGAGCCGAAGGACTCAGCCATGTCACGACGCTGATGCGGTGCGGAGTCCGGCACTGAAGTGGGCATGTGCCCACGGTAGTGGGCGGTTGCCCATCCTTGTCAAGGGTGCCCGACAGAGATCCGATGAGTCATTGACTCCTGTGCTTGGAAAGCGCTATCTTCCGACGAAATGAGGCCCAAAAAGTACAAATTGGCCTCTCCGAGACGGAAGTTGGCACGACAGTGATCAGGTCATTCAAAGTCCTGGCCGCAGGGGTGGGGGTCGCCCTGACGCTGGCCGCCTGCGGTACGGGCGGAGCCGGCAAGGCCGAGCAGGATCCGAAGGCACCGCTCGAGCTGTGGGCACGGACCACCCCCGGCGGCGACGGCGAGAAGGGCATGAAGAAGCTCGCGGCCGCCTTCGAGCAGCAGACCGGGCAGAAGGTCGAGGTCACCGCGATCTTCGACGACTTCGAGACCAAGCTGGCCCAGCGCGCCGCGCAGAAGGACCTGCCGGACATCGTGATGAACGACTCGTCGCAGCTCGGCACGATGGTCAGCCAGGGCATCGTCCGCGAGGTCGACATGTCCCAGATCAAGGGCAGCGACCAGCTGCTCGCGCCGGCCCTGGCCGCGGCCCGCGCCGCCGACGGCAAGACGTACGGCGTGCCGTACTCCGCGCAGGCCTCCGCGCTGCTGATCCGCAAGGACTGGCTGAAGAAGGTCAAGCTGACCGCCCCGACGACCTGGGACCAGATGGTCACCCTGGCGAAGGCCTTCACCACCCAGGATCCGGACGGCAACGGCAAGGCCGACACGTACGGGCTGGCCGTGCCCGGCTCCACCAAGCGCGGCTATGCCTCCTGGTACTTCTCGAACTTCCTCTGGGCCGGCGGCGGAGACTTCGTCGCGAAGGGTGCCGACGGCAAGTACAAGCCCGCGATGACCACGCCGGAGTCGGAGGCCGCGACGAAGTGGTTCCGCGACCTGGCCTGTACGTCGAAGGTGATCCAGCCGGGCGCCGCGACGATGGACACGCCGCCGACCAACGAGACGTTCGAGGCCGGGAAGACCGGGATGTACGTCGTCGGCCCGTACCTGATGCCGCGCTTCGACTCCTCGCTCGGCAAGGACAAGTACGAGGTGGTCGCGATGCCGAAGGGACCGAAGGACTCGACCGTGCTGGCCGAGGGCGGCAGCGTCTACCTGATGGCCGGCTCCAAGAACGAGGCGGCGCAGAACGCGTTCGCGTCGTACGCGATCTCGGAGGCCGGGCAGAAGGTCGGCATGGAGGGTGAGAAGGCGTTCATCGTCCAGCTCCCGGTGAACAAGAACGTCGACATCAGCACGGTTCGCCCCGACCCGCGCTGGAAGCTGTACGCCGACGTGTACAAGGAGAACGGCCGCTACGCACCGTCCGTACCGAACTGGACGCCGATCCGCCAGAGCACCGCGGACACGGTGAACGCGCTGATCGCGGACTGCAGCCTCGACCTGGACTCCGAGCTGAAGAAGCTCGACCAGAAGCTCGGTGACACGCTCAACCAGCAGGGCATCGGAGCGTCGTGAGTGTGAAGGAAGCAACGCGGGTG
The DNA here is from genome assembly GCF_040682535.1 of Kribbella sp. NPDC051137. Lineage (NCBI taxonomy): Bacteria > Bacillati > Actinomycetota > Actinomycetes > Propionibacteriales > Kribbellaceae > Kribbella > Kribbella sp. NPDC051137. The sequence goes on along the minus strand of NZ_JBFBBI010000004.1, from coordinate 561,685 downwards.
ACGGCGCCGGCGCGGACAGCGCCGGCGGCCGGTCGCCCGCAGCGCAAGAGGGGCCGGGACGGTCAGTGGTGGATCCCGTGGCTGTTCCTGGCGCCGGCGCTGGTGCTGTTCGTGTACTTCAAGTTCATCCCGATGGCACAGGCGATCGGGATGTCGGTCCAGGAGGTCCGCCCGTACCTCGGCAACCGGTGGGTCGGCGGCGCGAACTACGCGGAGATCCTCGGCGACGGCGGGTTCCGCTCGGCCGCCTGGAACACCGTCGTCCTCGCGGTCGGCCAGACGGCCGGTTCGATGATCCTCGGGTTCTGCCTGGCGCTGCTCGTCGAGGGGCAGACCCGCAAGCTGAGCTTCATCCGGTCGGCGGCGTTCCTGCCGGTCGTCGTGCCGCTGGCCGTCACCGCCGAGCTCTGGCGGATCATGTACCACCCGACCGGGGACGGGCTGATCAACCAGGTGATCGGGCTGGTCGGGCTCGGGCCGTCCGGGTTCATCAACGACCCGCACACGTCGCTCGCCTCGATCGCGGTCACCGGGATCTGGCGCGGGGCGCCGTACGACATGATGATCTTCCTGGCCGGGCTGGCGGGGATCGACCGTGGGCTGTACGAGGCGGCGACGGTGGACGGCGCGTCGACCTGGAAGCGGATCGTGCACGTCACGCTGCCCGGGCTCCGGCCGGTGTTCGCGATCCTGTTCGTGCTGGCCGCGGTGCGCGGGTTCCGGGTCTTCACCGAGGTGTTCCTGCTGACCAACGGCGGCCCGAACGGGTCGACCGAGGTCGTGATGACGCTGATCTACAAGCTGGGCCTGGAGCAGAGCCGGCTCGGTGTCGGCTCGGCCGGTGCGGTGCTGCTGTTCGCCGCGACGCTCGTGCTGACCGTCTGCGTCCAGCTGCTGCGACGGAGGAGATCCGCATGAGTGCTGCCACCGAGACCGCGCTCGGCCTGACCGAGAGCAAGGGCGCCGGCGCCCGGATCGCGAAGTTCGTGATCTACGCCGGGTTGTTCACCGTCTTCGCGGGGCCGCTGCTCGCGCTGCTGGTCGGCTCCTTCAACCACGTGTCGGACCCGACCCAGCTCAGCGTCGTACCGCGGACGCCGACGCTGGACAACTTCCGGATCGCGTTCGACCACGGCGTACTGCGGTACCTGCTGAACTCGTTCTTCGTCGTCGGCTTCGGGCTGCTGCTGCAGGTGGCGGTTTCCGTGCTCGCCGGGTACGCGCTGGCGCGGAAGAAGTTCCCGCTGATGACGCTGGTGATGGTCGCGATCCTGGCCACGATGATGCTGCCCGAGGAGATCCTCGCGCTGCCGCTCACGCTGGTGCTCGCCGACCTGCCGCTGGTGCACCTGAACCTGATGGGCACGCTGGCCGGGATGATCGTCCCGCTCGGGGCGTGGGCGTTCTCGATCCTGGTGATGACCGAGTTCATGAAGGACGTACCGCGTGAACTCGAGGAGGCGGCCCGGATCGACGGCGCCGGTGAGTTCCGGATCTTCGGGCAGATCATCCTGCCGCTGTGCAAGCCGGCGCTCGGGGTGATCGGGGTGTTCGGGTTCACGATGATCTGGGACCAGTACCTGCTGCCGCTGCTGGTCGCGCAGAACGCCAAGGCCTACACGCTTCCGCTGGCGCTGCGGACGTTGCGGATCGACCCGGCGGTCACGCCCGGTGTCGTGCTCGCGGCGTCGCTGCTCGCACTGCTTCCTTCCGTACTGGTGTTCCTCTTCTTCCAACGTTCGTTCGCCCGGGGGCTGACCTCCGGCGCACTCAAGGGGTGAGACATGGATCGTCGAATCTTCCTCACAACCGCCGCCGCCGGCCTGACGGCCGCGGCAGGGACGCTGCCGGCCATGGCCGGAACTACCGGGCGGCTCCCGGCCGCGGCCGCGCCGCCCTCGGCGGCGGACGGAGTGGGCGGTGCCGGCGCGGGCGAGGCTGGAGCGGGCGGGGCGGGCGCGGGTGTCGGTCCGTGGGGTGGGTTCGTGCGGTCGGTGGAGGAGTTGCGGGCGGCGATTGCCGCGGCGGCGCCGGGAGCGGTGGTTACCGTTGCCGACGGCACCTATGACGTCACGGAGCCGATTGCGATCACCGGTAAGCGCGGTACGTGCGACGAGCCGATCGTGATCCGGGCCGAGTCGGTCGGCGGTGTCGTGCTGCAGGGCCCGCAGACGTTCGTGCTGAGTGCGTCGTCGGACGTCACGCTCAGCGGATTCGCGTTCCGCGGACAGACCGCGACGTTCGACGTACCGCCGGACTGCAAGCGGATCCGGCTGACCCGCAACGACTTCCAGTTGGCCGATGTCGAGGGTCTGCACTGGGTGATGCTGCGCGGCGACTACACGGAGTTCGACCACAACGAGTTCCACGACAAGTCGAAGCTCGGCATCTTCCTCGGCATCGAGGGCGCCGGCACCGACCAGATGGCGGTCGGCGTGCACATCCACCACAACTACTTCCGCGACCATTCGTTCCCCGGCGACAACGGCGGCGAGCCGATCCGGCTCGGGGTCAGCCCGCGGGCGCTGTCGACGGCGGCGGCGGTCGTCGAGCTGAACCTGTTCGAGCGCTGCAACGGCGACCCGGAAGCGGTCTCGGTGAAGTCGTCCGGCAACACCGTGCGGCACAACACGTTCCGCGACAGCATGGGCGGCATCGTGCTGCGGCACGGCAACGGAACCCGGATCGAAGGCAACTACCTGCTGTCCGGGCAGAACGGGATCCGGATCTACGGCAACGACCACCTGATCGTGAACAACTACGTCGAGAAGATCGGCAATGCCGGCGTCGTCCTCGGCAGCGGTAGCGTCCGGGACCACTACCCGGGCGAGCCGTCGAAGTCCCGCACCGGCAACGACGCGCCGGACCGGGTCCGGATCGCGCTGAACACGGTCCTGGACTGCGAGTCCGGGATCGTCGGGGAGAGCCACCGGACCCTGCCGCCGCTGGACTGCGCCGTGACGGACAATCTGCTGGTGGCAGACAGCGGAGAGTTGGTGAACATGCCGTTCCAGGACGGCATCACCTGGTCGGGCAACATCCACTGGGGACAGGGCACGGACGGCAACGCACCCGCCGCCGCGTTCACCCGCGTCGACCCGCGGCTCGCGACCGGGACGGACGGCGTACGCCGGCTGACGTCCGGGAGCCCCGCGATCAACGCGGCGTCCCGGGCGTACCCGGACGTCCCGCGGGACCTGGACGGCGATCACCGGACCGGGCGTACGGCGGACGTCGGCGCGGACGAGTACTCACCCCGGCGTCCGGCGTACCGGCCTCTGACACCTGTCGACGTCGGGCCGCACGCGCGATGAAAACTGCGGATGCGGTCGTCGGGGAGCAGGAGATCATCCGGTCGTACCTGGACCGGCTGCGACTGGACCTGGTCGTCGCGGCCCGGATCACGAAGGTGCACCGCGAGTGGTCGCGGGCGCTGATGCCCGATCCGTTCTCGCGGTTGTACCTGATCCTCGAGGGCGAGGGGCGCCTCGTCGTCGGGGACCAGGAGCTGTACCCGCAGCCCGGCGAACTCGTGTACACACCGGCCGACGTGCCGGTGTCGTACGAGACGATCAGTGACAACGTGTTCCGCAAGCACTGGCTGCACTTCTCGGCGCTGATCGGCGACCGGGACATCGGCGAGCTGATCACGTTGCCGTACATCGTCACGAGCAAGGCTCCGGACGCGGCGGCCGCGCTGTTCGAGCAGGTCGGCGCGGCCGACCGGGACCCGCCCGGCCTGTCCACGCCGCTGCGGATGCGGTCGGCGCTGACCGCGCTGTTCGCGCACTTCCTGGAGAGCGCGCCGCCCGGCACGGTGCGGTTGTCGCCGCAGCAGACGACTGAGTCGGGGATCGTCAGGTACATCCAGGACAACCTCGCCACGCTGCCGAGCGTGGAGGAGCTCGCCGGGGTGTTCGGGTACGACCTGCCGGCGTTCCTGCGGCACTTCCGGACCGAGTTCGGGCTGTCGCCGAAGCAGTACATCAAACGGGCCAAGATCGAGTGGGCCCAGCGTGAACTGTCCACGACCGCGCGCCCGATGGAGGAGATCGCGGCCGCGGTCGGCATGGACCAGTCCTATTTCTCGAAGGTCTTCCGGCAGGTGAGTTCGGTGACCCCGAGCGAGTACCGAAAGTTGTACCGCCCAAGCAACTAAGGAGACTCTGATGGATCGTCGTACGTTCTTGATCAGCAGTGGGGCTGTTGCGCTCGCGGTGGGGAGTGCAACGCCCGCGTTCGCGGCGACGGTGACGTCGTTGGCGCAGTTGCAGCAGGCGATTGACAGCGCGGCGGCCGGGACCACGATCACGGTGGCCAACGGTACGTACGCCGTACCGTCGGGGTCGCCGATCACGGTGAGCGGGAAGCAAGGGCCGATCACGATCGTGGCGCAGAGCCGGGGCGGGGTGACGTTCACCGGAGCGCAGAGCTTCGTGTTCAGCGGCTCGTCGGACGTCACGCTCAGCGGCTTCGCGTTCCGGCAGAGCACGACGCTGGAGATCCCGGCGGACTGCCCGCGGATCCGGCTGACCCGCAACGACTTCCAGCTCGCGACCGCGGACGGGCAGCACTGGGTCGTGGTGCGCGGCGACGACGCGAAGATCGACCGGAACACCTTCCACGACAAGTCCACGGCCGGCGTCTACCTGGTGATCGACGGCCCGGGCACCGAGGCGATGGCGCAGCGGACCTACATCCTGCGCAACTATTTCCGCGACCATACGTACGGCGGCGCGAACGGCGGCGAGCCGATCCGGCTCGGGGTGAGTGCCCGGGCGCTGAGCACGGCTGACGCGACCGTGGAGTACAACCTGTTCGAGCGCTGCAACGGCGACCCCGAGGCGATCTCGGTGAAGTCGTCCGGCAACACCGTCCGGTACAACACGATCCGGTCGTCGGTCGGCGGGATCGTACTGCGGCACGGGAACGCGACCCGGGTCGAGAGCAACTATCTGGTGGCCGGTAGCAACGGCATCCGCATCTACGGCAATGATCATCTGATCGTCAACAATTACGTGGACGGGGTCGCGAGCGCGGGCGTGGTGCTCGGGAGCGGGACCGAGCGGGACCATTACGAGGGCGAGCCGTCGAGCTCACGAACCGGGAACGACGCGCCGGACCGGGTGACGATCGTGCTGAACACGCTGCGGAACAACGGCCAGGCGGTCGCGGGGGAGAGCCAGCGGACAGTGCCGCCGCTGGACTGCGTGGTCGCCGACAATCTGATGGTCGGCGAGAGCGGGCAGCTGGTGTCGATGCCGTACCTCGACGGGGTGAGCTGGTCGGGCAACATCCTGTGGGGTGCGGCGTCGAACGGGAACATCCCGTCCGGGTTCACCCGGGCCGATCCGAAGCTGGTGGCGGGCTCGGACGGCGTCTACCGGCTGGGTGCGGGCAGTGCCGCGGTGAACGCGTCCGCTCTCAACCACACGGGCCAGGTCGCGGACGACCTCGACGGAGAACCCCGGACGGCGCCGTACGACGTCGGAGCAGATGAGTACTCGGCGAGCCAACCGCTCCGACGACCGCTGACTGCTACCGATGTGGGACCGAACGCTGCCTAGACAACGCTCGGTTGGGCGTTGCCGGCCTCGCGGATGCCGCGGCGCATGTCGACGCGGGTGAGCAGGACGAGGCCGATCACGAAGAAGATGCCGAGGGCGACGATCGCGGGGCGGTACGAGCCGGTGAGCTGGTGGACGAGACCGAACACCAGCGTGCCGAGCCACGACGTTCCGCGTTCGCCGGCCTGGTAGAGCGAGAAGTACTCCGCCTCGCGGCCCTTCGGAATCAGCTGGCTGAACGCCGAGCGGGACAGCGCCTGGGTGCCGCCCAGCACGATCCCGATCGCCACTCCCATCGCCAGGAACGGCGCGATCCGGTGCGCCGGCAGCAGGAACCCGGCGATCACGATCAGCATCCAGACCACCAGCCCGCCGGTGATCGTCCGGTGCGCGCCGTACCGGGCCGCCACCCGCCCGAACACGATCGCACCGAAGAAGGCCACGAACTGCACCATCAGGATGGTCGCGATCAGCACCTGGGTCTGGAACCCGAGCTGCTTCTCGCCGTACGTCGACGACACCGAGATCACGGTCTGGATGCCGTCGTTGAAGAACAGGTAGGCGACCAGGAACAGCAGCGTCATCGGGTAGGCCCGGATGTGCCGCAACGTCGCCGCGAGCTGCCCGAAGCTCTGCCGCACCAGACCACGCTTGCCGGTCTGCTCGACGTTGACCGGCGGCCGGTTCCGCAGCCGGACGAACGGGATGATCGTGAACAGCCCCCACCAGACGCCGGCGCTCAGCAGGCTCAGCCGGACCGCGGTGCCCTGACTCATCCCGAGGGCGTCGTGCGCGGTCACCACGGCCAGGTTGATCGCCAGCAGGATGAACCCACCGGCGTACCCGAACGCCCAGGCCCGCGACGACACCGCGTCGCGCTGGTCCGGGGGAGCGATGTCGATCAGGATCGAGTCGTAGACGACCAGCGCGGACCCCAGACACACGTTGCCGATGAAGAGCAGCAGCGCGCCGAGCCCCCAGCGGCCGCCGCCGACGAACACCATGCAGCAGGCGGACAGCGACCCGACCCAGGCGAAAGCGCACATCAGCAGCTTCTTGCGGGCCATCCGGTCCGCGATCGCCCCGACCACCGGCAGGAACAGCGCAGAGGCCAGCGTGGCGACCGTGACCACGTAGAACGCCAGCGAGCCCGGCGAGATCCCGAGCCCGAGGACGTGCAGATCGGTGTTGCACGGGTGGTCCGTGGTCCCGACGTACCCGCAGGCGTCGGTCTCCGCGACCGAGGTCAGGTACGGCGCGAACAGTACGGTCGCGACCGTGGTGACGTAGCCGGAGTTCGCCCAGTCGAAGAGGCTGAACCCCCAGTACTCGCGCTTGTCCACACCGTCCGGGGCGGAGAGAAGTCCCATGCGCGGAAGTGTGTCATCAATGCCACTGACCCCGCTCGATCAACACGTCGCGCAGGACGTCGGTGCGGTCGGTGATGATCCCGTCCACCCCGGCGTCGAGCAGCCGGCGGATGTCGTCGGCGTCGTCGACGGTCCACACGTGCACCTGCTTGCCACGCGCGTGCGCCCGCTCGATCAGGCCCGGCGTGAGCAGGTGCAGGGACCCGTGCTGCTCCGGGATCTGCAGGCAGGCACCCCGCGACGGCAGCGCGACCGGCAGGAACCGGATCAGCGCGATCTCCCACTGCCCGTACCCGGTGCACAGCCGCGGGCCGAGCAGCTTGCGCATCCGGTTCACCCGGGACTGCGAGAACGACGAGACACAGACCCGGTCGACCGCGTTCGCGGCCCGCAGTACGGCGGCCGACGGCTCCAGCCCGCCGTCCGCCTTGACGTCGAGGTTGAACCGGACGTCCGGGAACTGCTCGAGCAGTTCGTCCAGCCGGGGTATCGGCTCCTGGCCGTTGATCCGCGCCTTGCTGACCTCGGACCAGGGCAGCTCGGCGATCACGCCGGTGCGGTCGGTGACCCGGTCGAGCCGGTCGTCGTGGAAGGCGATCACCACGCCGTCGCTGGTGGCGTGCAGGTCGGTCTCGACGTACCGGTAGCCGAGGTCGACGGCGTGCTGGAAGGCGCGCAGCGAGTTCTCGTAGCCGACGATGTCCGGGTGATCGGCGCCGCCGCGGTGCGCCATCGCGATCGCTCCGTCGTGGACGAGGTACGGGTACACAACCTGCAGTATGTACCGTTGGGTCGGTGACGGTACTCAGCCCCCGCCCCGACCTGTGGACGCTCGATCCGGACGTCCTGCACCTCAACCACGGTTCGTACGGCGCCGTGCCGCGCCGGACCCAGGAGGTGATGGCCGGCCTGCGGACCGAGATGGACGCCAACCCGATGGTCTGGTTCCGGACCGTCGCCGACCGCCTGACCGCGAGCCGGCTGGCGCTGGCCGCGTTCCTGGAGACCGACCCGGCCGGGTTCGCCCTGGTCCCGAACGCGAGCGCCGGTGTGACGGTCGCGCTCCAGACCCTGCCGATTCCGGCCGGCAGCCGGATCGTGCTCACCGACCACGCGTACGGCGCGGTCCGGTACGCCGCCGAGCGGTTCGCGAAGCAGTACGGCGCCGAGGTCGTGACCGTGGCGATCCCGCTGGAGGCCGACGACCGGACCGTGGTCGCGCTGATCGCGGAGCAGCTGGACGACGCCTCGGTGCTGATCGTGGACCAGATCACCTCCGGTACGGCGAAGGTGTTCCCGATCGAGGGACTGGTCGCGGCCGCCCACGAGCGCGGGGTACCGATCGTGGTCGACGGCGCGCACGCCCCGGCGCTGATCGACGCGCCGGCCGCGGCAGGTGCCGACTTCTGGACGGGGAACTTCCACAAGTGGCCGGCCGCGCCGCGGGCGACCGCCGGCCTGGTCGTCGCGGAGCGCTGGCGGTCGGCGTCGATGCCGCTGATCGTGTCCTGGTCGGAGTACGACGAGCAGATGCCGGAGCGGTTCGACATGCAGGGCACGTACGACTACGTGCCCTGGATCGCCGCGCCGGAGTCGCTGAAGGTGCTGGCGGACCTGGACTGGCCGACCCGCCGGCCGCAGCTGACCTCGCTGGTCGAGGAGGGCGCGCGGGTGCTCTCGAAGGCGCTCGGCACCGGTGTCGCGGACGTCGCGCGGCCGCCGGCGACGATGCGTCTGGTCGAGCTGCCCTCGTCGGTCGACCTGTCCGGCGGCGAGGCGCTGAAGATGCGGGTGTCGCGGGAGCTGAAGGCGGAGATCACGTTCACCGGGTTCGAGGAGCGGAAGTTCATCCGGTTGTCGGCGCACGCGTACAACTCGGCGGCCGACTACGAGAAACTGTCGGAGGGTTTGCCTAGGCTCCTCGGGTGAACGACATCCAAGGGTCTTACAACACCGCTGCCGCCGACTACCACGCGATTCTGAAGGACTACCACCGGGCGGATCCGTTCGAGGTCGGAGCGCTCGACTACTTCGCCGCGCTCGTCCAGGACGGCCCGGTCGGCGACCTCGGATGCGGGACCGGGCGGATCACGTCGTACCTGGCCGGACGGAGCCTGGACGTGTTCGGGGTGGACCTGACGCCGGGCATGATCGACGTGGCCCGGCGGGAGTATCCCGAGCTCCGGTTCGAGGTCGGGTCGTTGTTCGACCTGGACCTGAAGGACGGCGAGCTGGCCGCGGCGCTGGCGTGGTACTCGCTGGTCCACACGCCGCGCGCGGAGCTGCCGACGGCGTTCGCCGAGCTGTTCCGGGTGCTGCGGCCGGGTGGTGTGCTGGTGCACGGGTTCAAGGTCGGCGACGGCAGCCGGCCGCTGACGCAGGCGTACGGGCACGACGTCGACCTGCAGGTCTACATGTACGCCGTACCGGAGATCGCGGGGCTGCTCGCGGACGCCGGGTTCGTGGAGGTGGCGACGCTGACGCGCGCGGCACTGCCCGCCGAGAAGGACGCCGGGCAGGCCGCGCTGATCGTCCGCAAGCCGGAATGATCAAGCCGGCCAGTTCGTCCCTGGGACGGTGACGTCCAGGTCGTCGATCTCGGCGAAGCACGTGCGGTAGGTGAACTTGAAGGTGTTCGCGCCCGCGTTCAGCGGTACGTCGAGCGCCTGCTGGGTCCAGTTCTCCCAGCCGTACGACGGGTACTCGACGACCCGGCCTGTGCCGCCGTTGACGCTCAGCGTGTGCGTGCACGTCGTACCGGATCCGTTGCCGCTGCGGACGAAGACGCGGAAGGTGCCCGCGTACGGCGCGTTCACGGTGACGGTGGCCGAGCTGGACAGGTCGTCGATCCAGCCGGCCTTCCCGTTGCTCGACGCGACCTGGGTGGTCGCGCTGTGCGCCTTGCCGGTGAACGCCGCGGTCTCCGCCTCGAACCGGGTGATCGGCGCTCCTTCGAGGGCGGCGTACCACTGGGCGGCGAGCTTGCTGTTGCCGCTGTGCGTGAGGTGGATGCCGTCCGCCATCAGATCGCTCGGGGGCAGCGCGCTGCGGGTGTCGACGAACCGCACCATCGCACCCTCCCGGGCGAGCTTCGCGACCACGAACGGGATCTGGTTGTTGAACGCCGCCGCCCGCGCGTTGGTGGCGGCGTCGGTCATCGGCCCGACGGTCGCGACGTACACGGCGAGATCCGGCCGGACGGCGAGCATGGTCCTGATCAGCTTCTCCAGCCGCGCCGGAGCGGTGGCCAGGTTCAGGTTCTGCAGTACGTCGTTGGCGCCGGCGTGCAGCAGCACGACGTCCGGCTGATAGGTGGTCATCCGGTCGGCGGCGATCGCGGTCAGCTGGTCGATCACCCAGCCGCCGTGTCCTTCGTGGTCGCGGTCCGGCAGGTTGACCGGCGTACTGTCGGTGACCGATCCGACGAAGTCGACGGGATGCCCTTCGGAGGTGAGCATCCAGTACAGGTCGGTGCGGTACGCGCCGGGGATGCTCCCGGCGGTGGTGGACGAGCCCAGCGGCATGATCTTCGTCGTGGTCTGGGCGGTGGACGTCGACACGGGAGCGGACACGAAGAGTGCGGGCAACAGCAGAAGCCCGGCCAGGAAGCGTCTCATCCTGGCACTGTCCCAGCCGGGCTCCTTCGGTGGTACGCCTTCGATCTCCGCCGAAAGATCAGCCCTTGATCGCGCCGGAGGTCATGCCGGCGACGATCTGGCGGTTGAAGAACAGGAACATGATCAGCGGCGGGATCGTGATCAGCAGGATGTCCATGAAGAGCAGGTTGTACTGCGTGGAGTACTGGCTGGAGAAGTTGAACAGGGTCAGCTGGACGGTCGCGTTCTGATCGCCGGGCAGGAAGTACAGCGGATTCACGAAGTCGTTGAACACGTTGACCGACTGCACCACCACGACCGTGACGATGACGGATCTGAGCAGCGGAAAGATGACCCGGAAGAACAGCTTCAACGGTCCCGCACCGTCGATGATCGCCGCTTCGTCCAGCTCCCGCGGAATCGTCGCCACGAAGGCCCGGAACAGCAGGATGCAGAACGACAACCCGTAGGCGATCTCGATCAGGATGAGCCCCGGCATCGTCTTGAACAGCCCGAACTTCTGCAGCACCCAGATCGTCGGTACGACGGCCGGCGGGATGATCAGCCCGGCGAGCACGAGGAAGTTGATGAACCCGTTCCACCGGCTCTTGCGCCGCTGCAGGACGAACCCGGCCATCGCCGCGAGGACGACCATCCCGATGACACTGGCCACGGTCAGGATCGTGCTGTTGATGAACGCGATCACCAGCATGAAGTCGCGGGCCTTCACGACCTCGACGAAGTTCTGCACGAAGCGGAACTGGTGCGGCCAGGAGAAGCTCAGGTCCGCGGACTGCGTCCGGTCCTTCACCGCGGTCAGCAGGATGAACGCGAACGGGATGATGAACACGACGATCGACACCAGGATCGCAACCGCGCTGAGCGCCCACTTCCGGGCGGGACGGTGGTTGACGAGTTCTGCGGTGCTCACAGGTCCACCTCCTTCCGATTCAGGAACCAGGACAGCGGGAGGATGATCGCGGTGACGACGACGAACAGCACCACGTTGCCCGCGGTCGACAGGCCGTAGAAGCCGGCCTGGTACTGCTTGTAGATCACCGACGCGATCACGTCCGAGGTGAACCCCGGTCCGCCGCGGGTCATCGCCCAGATCAGGTCGAAGGACCGCAGCCCGCCGATCAGCGACAAGATGATGACGGTGACGGTGGCGGGCCGGGACAGCGGCAGCACGATCCGCCGGAACTGCTGCCAGGACCCGGCGCCGTCCACCCGGGCCGCCTCGATGTACTCGCGCGGGATCGACACGATGCCCGCGATGTAGATCAGGGTGGCCAGGCCGACGCCCTTCCACACGTCGACCGCGGCCACCGAGAGCAGTGCCCACTTCGGATCGGTCAGCCAGCCCGGGCCCTGGATCCCCAGCAGTCCGAGCGACTTGTTGATCAGGCCCTGGTCGGGGTTCATCAGCACGGTGAACGTCAGCCCGACCCCGATCGTCGAGACCAGCACCGGGAAGAACACCACCGACCGGAGGTAGCCGCGGGCAACGATCTGCGAGGTGAGCAGTACGGCGAGCAGCAGCCCGAGCACCACCTTCGACCCGGAGGTGACGACCGCGTAGATCAGGGTGTTGGTGAAGCCCTTGACCAGCTGCGGATCCTGGAAGAACAGCTTGAAGTTGTCCAGTCCGATGAACTTCGACTCGAACAGGCTCCAGCGGGTGAGGCTGAAGTAGAGCGAGGCGAACGTCGGGACCAGGAACAGCACGCCGTAGATGACCGCGGTGGGGAGGTAGAACCAGTTGGAGTACGGGCGGTAGACCTTGCTGCCGGTGTTCGCCGTGACAGTGCTGGTCTTGCTGTGTTCTTCCGCGACCACAGCCACCGCTCTCACCAGCCTGCCAGGCCGAGCTGTTGGGCCTGCTTCTTCACGTCGTCGTCGTACCGCGCCGCGCCGTCCTTCGCCTTCCGGATCCCGGACCCGACCTCGACCGTGATCTGCTCCAGCGACGGGCCCTTGACCGGCGACAGGAACTCCAGCGCGAGGCTGGACGCGCCCGGCTTGTCGAGGTACGGCTGCATGTCCTTGATCGCCCGCGGTACGTCGTCACCGAGGCTGCAGCCCTTGACCGCGTACGGGCCGGTCGGCGCGCCGGCGGTGTTCTGCGACTTGCAGCCGTCCGGGCTGGCGACGAACGCGAGGAACTTCTTCGCCGCGTCCAGCTTGTCGCCGGTCGTGGTCTTCGGGATGTACAGCCCGCCCGGCGTCCACAGTGTCAGGCCGTTGGTGCTCGCGTCGTCACCAGGCAACGCGAACAGGCCGACGGTCTTGGCGGCGTCGGGGTACGTCGCGACCATGTTCGCGACCACGCCGGACAGGATCGGGTAGTGCGCGCCCTTGCCGGTGGCAAGCATCTTGAGGCCGTCCGGCAGCTTCGCCGACGCGAAGTCCTTGTTCTCGTACCCGGCGTCGTGCACCGCCTCGGTGTGCTCGAAGCCCTTGAGGGCGGCCGGCGACGTCGCGTACTTCGCCTGGTTCTTGGTGTACTTGTCGGCGAAGTCCGGCTCCGCCGCGGCGACGTTGTGGTAGTCGCCGAGGACGAACAGCTGCGACGTCCACGTCTCGCCGTAGGTCTGGATCACCGGGGCGACACCGGGGTCGCCGGCCTTGATCTTGGCGTTGTTGGCCATGAACTCGGCCCACGTCTTCGGGATCTTCAGGCCGAGCTTCTGGTAGACGGGGATGCTGTACAGCACCGCGCCGCCCTGGAAGCCGCCGACCGGCGCGCCGTACACCTGGTTGTCGGCGGTGACGGTCTTCTTGAAGTTGTCGTCGAGATCCTTGACGTAGGGCTGGTCGCTGATCGGGACCAGGTTCTTCTGCGGCGCGATCGCCTGGAACAGCGACCCGGTGTTGTAGTTGAAGACCTCAGGCATGTCGCCGGTCGACAGCCGGGTCTTGATGATGTTGTCGCCGTCGGTGCCACCCGGGCGGGTGTCGACCTTGACGGTGATGTTCGGGTACTTCGCGTGGAAGTCCTTGGCGAGCTGGTCGGCCTCCTTCACGTCCTGGTCCTGGTTCGTGGTCAGGTACGTGATCTCGACCGACCCGCTGCCTCCGGAGCTGTCGCTGGAGCCGAGACTGCCCGCGCTGCAGCCGGCGAGGGCGAGTGAACACACAGCCAGCAGCGCGAGACCGCTGGGTCCTGGGCGGAACCTCATCGTGACCTCCAAAAGGGGATGTACGTCGCAGCGGGGCGGTCAGGGAATGCTGGATCAGTGGTGCAGGACCGCGGTGAGCGCGGCCTTCACGGCCTCGGCGCCGGTGGCAGTCGCGAGATCGCCGGCCGGCTGGTCGAGGTAGGGCAGGAGACGACGGGCGAGCTCGGCGTCGTCGGCGGCGAACCCGCTCTCGGCCGCGGCCGCCGTGATCGCGCTCCAGATCGGCAGGTCGTCAACAATCTGACGAACCGTGGCGTCGGCGGGCAGCGCCGTGGCCGCGGCGTACGGGTCGTCCACGGTCCACTCGTGCGTACCGTGCCCGACCTCGACGGTCTCCTGACCGGGCAGGTCGACCGTGGCGCGGGATCCGACCGGGACCGTGACGCTGACGGTGACCTGTCCGTCGCCGCGGGACCAGCCGACCGACGCCTCGCCGTACGGCGTGTCGTGTTTGGCGGACGCCTTCGTGAGCTGGTCGGTGAACAACGGCCGTACGGCGATGCTCCGGTAGCCCGGCTCGGCCGCCGCGAGGCCCGCGACCCGCCGGTGCATCCAGTCCGCGACGGCACCGAGCGCGTAGTGGTTGAACGACGTCATCTGGCCGGGGTTGATGCTGCCGTCGGGCAGCATGCTGTCCCAACGCTCCCAGACCGTCGTCGCTCCCATCGTCACTGCGTACAGCCAAGAGGGGCAGCTTGTCTGTAGCAGGAGGCGGTACGCCAGCTCAGGATGACCGGAATCGGCCAGAGCGTCCGCGATCAACGGCGTTCCGACGAATCCGGTACTGATCCGGAAGCCGGACGCCCGGACCAGGTCGGCCAGCCGCGCACCGGCCCGCTGCCGCTGGTTCTCGGTCGGCAGCAGCGCCCACTGCAGCGCGAGCGCGTAGTTCGTTGCCGAGTCGCTCAATACCCGGCCGCCCTCGGTGGCGTACTCGGCGGCGAAGGCCTGCCGCACGCGGGCCGCCAGATCGGCGTACTCGCGCGACAGATCGTGCTGCCCCACGACCTCCGCGGCCTTGGCGACCACCTCGGCCGAGCGCGCGAGGTGCGCGGTGGCGAGTACGTCGGGGTCGGCCTTCGCCCGTGCGGCGTCTTCCGGCGGGGCGGTCGGGTCGAGCCAGTCGCCGAACTGGAACCCGCCGGACCAGAGCAGGTCGCTGCCGGCCAGGCCGGCCACCTTGTCCACCCAGGCGCGCATGCTCGGCAGCTGCCGGGCGAGCAGTCCGGCGTCGCCGGTGCGCTCGTACACCACCCACGGCACGATCGTTGCCGCGTCACCCCATGCCGCGGTGGCCGGTCCCTCGGTCCGCAGGACGTCCGGGACGACGAAGGGTACCGATCCGTCCTTCTGCTGCTCGGCCGCGAGGTCGGCGAGCCAGTTGGTGAGGAAGCCGCCGGTGTCGAACAGGAAGCTCGCGCTGGGGGAGAAGACCTGGATGTCGCCGGTCCAGCCGAGCCGCTCGTCGCGCTGCGGGCAGTCGGTCGGTACGTCGACGAAGTTGCCGCGCATACCCCAGACCACGTTCTGGTGGAACTGGTTCAGCAACTCGTTCGACGACTCGAACCAGCCGGTGCGCCGCAGGTCGCTGCCGATCACGATCCCCTCGAGGTCCTCGCGGCGGAGGTCGGCGACGCCCGAGACCTCGGCGTACCGGAAACCGTGGAAGGTGAGCGGCGAGTCGAGCGTGACCTCGTCCGGACCGGCCAGGATGTAGGTGTCGGTGGCCTTCGCGGTGCGGAGCGGGCGGACGCCGAGCTCGCCGTTCTCCAGGACCTCCGCGTGCCGCAGTACGACCTCGTCGCCGGCCGCGCCGCCGCGGACCTTCAGCCGGACCCGGCCGACCAGGTTCTGCCCGAAGTCGACGAGCGTCTTGCCGGACGGCGAGGTGGTGATCTCGACGGCGGGCAGCACGTCGGTGATCCGGACCGGCGGACCGTCGGGGGCGACGAGCAGCGTGAGGTCGGCGTCGAGTACGTCGACGGGCGCGGGCTCGCCGGGCTGCTTGCGCAGGTCGGTGGTCTGGCCGTCGTAGAGGTCGTCGGCGAGCACGTTGCTCTCCCGCGACGTCCACGTGCCGTCGCTGCCGAACGTGTGCAGCCGGCCGTCGGCGGTGGTCACCTCGAGCTGCGCGAGTACGGCCAGGCGGTCGCCGTACAGCTGCGTCTGGTCGTGGAACCCGATCCGGCCGCGGTACCACGCGTTGCCGAGCAGGAACTCGAGCGTGTTCTCACCAGGCCGGACTAGCTCGGTCACGTCGTACGTCTGGTAGCGCAGGCGGTACTGGTACGCCGTCCAGCCGGGCGCGAGCTCCTCACTGCCGACGCGCTGCCCGTTGAGCTCTGGGAGGTAGACGCCGTACGACGTGGCGTACAGCCGCGCCTTGACGATGTCGTCCGGGAGTTCCGCCGTACCGGCGACCAGCGGGGCGGGCGAGCCGTGGGGGTTGTCGTGCGGGCTGACGAACCGCGCGGTCCACTCGTCGGGCGTGAACAGGCCGGCCTCGACGTACGCGGGCTCGCTCCACTCGCTCCAGTCCTCGTCACCCCGGACCCGGAGGCGGACCTGCGCGGACTCCCGCGACCCGAGCGGGTGGGCCGGCCAGGGCACCAGGACCTGGTCGGGGGACTGGACGGTGAAGACCTGGGTGGTGTCGCGGGTGATCTCGACCTCGTACGCGGACTGTGCGTAGCCGGCGTCCGCGGCCGGGACCTGCCAGGAGATCCGCGGACTGGCGGTACCGGTCCCGACCACGGGAGCGGCGAGGTGCTCGAAGCGGAGGGCGGTGGGTGCGGCGGGATGCGACATGTGGCTCCATCCGGAATGAAACGATTCACTGGATGTACCGATCCTGCGACCGACGCTCCGAAGCCACTAGCCCGATGTGCACTCGCCCTAGCACGATCTGCACCTCGCCTCGTATCTTGAGGCTGTGGCGGATATGGCCGACGAGCCGGTGACAACCCGCGGGACCGTTCTGCACTTCGTCGAGGGCACGGTCGTGCACGCCGGGACGCATGTGCACGAGGAGAGCCATCCGCTGCACACGCACAGCTTCTTCGAGCTGCTGCTCGTGGTCGGCGGCGAGGGCGTCCACCACAGCCTCGCCGGCCGTCGCCGGCTGCGCCGCGGCGACGCGATCCTGCTGCGTCCGGGCGTCTGGCACGAGTACGTCGACTGCCGGTCGCTCGAGGTCTACAACTGCTGCTTCTCGGCCGACCTGGTACGTCGTGAGCTGGCCTGGGCTCGCGAGGACCCGCTGCTGGGCTACCTGTTGTGGACCGGGCCGTTCTCCGCCGAGCGTCGCGGGATGCTCCCGACCCACCTCGATCCGCCCGCGATGCTCGAAGCGCTCGGGCACCTCGACGGACTGCGCCATCTGCGCAACCAGCCGCTGAGCCGGCATCGCGGTGAGGTGATCGGCTGGCTCGCGCTCTATCTGAGCTGCATCGCGCGGACGGTGGCGGACCGTGACGAACGCCGGGAGTACACCCATCCCGCGGTCGTCGACGCCATGCGGATGATGGAGGCCGACCCAGCGCGGCACTGGACGCTGACCGACCTGGCCGGCGAACTGCACCTCGCGCCGGGCTACCTGGTCCGGCTGTTCAAGTCGGTCACCGGGGTCCCGCCGATGGCGTACCTGTCCCGGCACCGGGTCGAGCTGGCGGCCGATCGGCTACTCCACACGGACCTGCCGATCCACCGGATCGGCGAGTCCGTCGGCTGGCCCGACCAGAACTACTTCGCCCGCCGGTTCAAGTCGCACTACGGGCTACCGGCGTCGGTCTACCGGCAACGTTTCAATGCGGTCCGGCACGGCTACCCGGCTCCTGATCAGCAGGTCCAGGCCGTCCAGGATTCGTTCTAGCCCGAACTCCAGCCCCTGGTTCTCGCTGCCGGCCGCCGTACTCGTCGCGGCCACGAGACGCGGGAAACGGGCAGCCTCGGTGTGGAGGATCTCGGCCAGGGACCGCTGCATGTCCTCCTCGGTGAGGCCGATGCTGTGACCGGGGAACGTCGAGGACTGCTGGGCGATGTTCCGGACGTGACTGGTGACTACCAGGATCGCGTCCAGCTGCTCGCCGCCGGTGAGACCGACGTCGACGAGTCCGGCGAGACCGCGTTCGATCCAGGCGAGCTCGTTCGGGCCGAGCGGCCGGCGTCCGATCGTCGACTGGAGCAACCACGGGTGCCGCACGAACCCGTCGTACAGGTCGATCGCCCAGGTGTGCAGCGTCTCGCGCCACGGGCCGTCGGGGCGTTCCGGCGGACTGCCCATCGCCAGATCGCTCATCACCGCGACCAGCTCGGCCTTCCCGGGGACGTGCCGGTACAGCGCCATCTTGGTCACCGGCAGGTCGTCGGCGACGCGCTGCATGGAGACGGCGTCGAGGCCCTCGGCGTCGGCGATCGCGATCCCGGCGGCGGCGATCTCCGCGAGTGTGATCGCCGGTTTCGGTCCGCGGGTGCGGGCCGGTTCCTTGCCCCAGAGCAGCTCGGTCATCAGGTGTTCCTCCCGAAAGGACTTGAACTGTGTCTACCATACACATTACTGTGTCCGGCAGACACAATTACTGTTGAGGGAGACGATCATGAGGGTTCTGGTTTCTGGTGCGAGCGTGGCGGGGCCGTCGGTGGCGCTCTGGCTGGGGCGGGCGGGGCACGACGTGACGGTGGTGGAGATCGCCCCGGCGCTGCGGCAGGGCGGGTACGCCGTGGACTTCCGCGGCGAGGTGTTCACCTCGGTCCTGGAGCGGATGGGCGTGCTGGACGAGCTGCGGTCGCTGCAGACCGGCGGCAGCCCGATGCGGTTCGTGGACGAGTCTGGGCGGCGGCTGATGCGGCTGCCGGCCGAGTTTGCGGGCGGGGAGCTGGAGGTGCTGCGGGCCGACCTGTCGCGGGTGCTGTACGAGCACAGCCGCGCGAACGCGACGTACCGCTTCGGCGACTCGATCGCGGCGCTGGACGAGCACGCGGACGGGGTCGACGTACGCTTCGAGAGCGGGATCGAGGAGACGTACGACCTGGTCATCGGCGCCGACGGGATGCACTCGGTCGTCCGGCGGCTGGCCTGGGCGCCGGAGCAGGTGCTGGAGAAGCACCTGAACTACTACGTCGCCGGCTGGGAGGTGCCGAACACGCTCGGGATCTCCGGCGACTCGCTGATGTACAACGTGCCTGGGAAGCTCGCGAGCGTCGGCGCGGACCGCCGCGATCCCGGGCTGGCGCAGACGCTGTTCGTGTTCAAGTCGCCGGTGCTGCAGTACGACCGGCGGGACCTGGACCAGCAGAAGGCGATCGTCCGGGAGCAGTTCGAAGGGCTCGGCTGGCACGTGCCGGAGCTGCTCGAAGGGTTGCCCGCGGCAACCGAGTTGTACTTCGACTCGATCAGCCGGGTGCGGGTGGACCGCTGGTCGACCGAGCGGATCGTGCTGCTCGGCGACGCCGGGTACGGCGCGACGTTCGGCGCGCTCGGTACCGGTACTGCGGTGGTCGGTGCCTACGTGCTGGCGGCGGAGTTGGCCCGGGCGGACTTCCGGACCGCGTTCGACCGGTACGAGGCGCTGCTCCGGAAGGCGGTGTCGACGACCCAGGACGGCAGCCGGGCCGGCTCGTTCCTGGCGCCGGCCGGCCGGTTCGGGATCGCGAGCCGGAACTGGCTGCTGGACAAGCCCTTCGTCCTGAACCAGATGCTCAAGATGGCGCAGAACATGAGCGAACTCGTCGAGCTGCCCGACTACTCAGTCAAGGAGCGGAACCTTGTACAGGAATGACTCCCACGAGTCGGGCAGCCAGCCCGGCACGCCCAGCACGGCCAGGTAGAGCCACACGCCGACGGCCACGCAGCCGGAGAGGGCGACCGTTCCGAGCCCTTTCAGCCAGCCCGGCTGCTTGCCGGTCCAGGCGGTGAGCGCCTTCACCCAGTCCTTCACCCGGTACAGCAGCCGCTGCGCCCACTCGAACTCGCTGGCCAGTACGGCGAGACCCGCGATGAACAACGGGATCCCGCCCGGGCCCGGCAGCCAGCCGGTGAGCGGGGCGGCGACGAGCAACAGCCCGCCGAGCACGCCGACGCCGATGCGGTAGAACAGCAGCTTCCTCGGGTTCTCCCGGATCCGGCGCCGCCACTCCCACCGGTCGTCCGCAGCGTCCAGCGTGACGTTGTCGTCGGTGCGGTCGGGACTCTGTTTCTCGGCCACGCAGTCAGCCTACCCAGGCCTAGGTAGCGTTCGGGTTACCGAACTCCCAGTGCCACGGTTCCTCGCGGTTGCGGCCGGGCTCGGCCCAGGCGGGGTGTAGCCAGCCGTACGACGGGGCGTGCGCCTTCATCCAGTCGTACTGCGGGGTGTTGTACCTGTCGATCCCGCCGCACAGGTCGACCGCGACTCCCCAGCCGTGGTTCGACGTACCGGGAAGGGCGGCCAGCGAGGGCTTGCGCTGGTAGAGGCTGACCTGGGAGGTGTACGAGCGGTACGAGTCGGTGATGCACAGCGTCGTGCCGAACTGTGCGCGGTACGCCGCGGCGAGTTTCAGGTACGCCGTCGCGGCGTCGCAGCGGAGCATCTGGCCGGCGCCGATCGCGCAGAGCTTGCTCGCGGGGATCATGCCGTTGCTGTAACCGCCCCAGCCGGTGCTGGCGGACCCGGTCGCCAGGAACGGCATCGGATTCACCGGCTCGCCGCCGAGCCGGACCTCGAAGTGCAGGTGCGGGCCGGTCGTGTTGCCCTTGTCGCCGACAGCGCCGATCTGCTGGCCGGCCGTGACCCGCTGGCCGTCGGTGACGTCGACCCGGCTCAGGTGCGCGTACAGGGTCTCGAGGCCGTTGCCGTGGTCGATCCGGACCAGGTTGCCGGCCCACGCCGGGTGCTCGACCCGGACGACGCCGGACGTGACGGCGCGGACCGGCGTACCGATCGCGGCCGGGAAGTCCTGCCCGGTGTGCGTGCCGCTGGACCATTCGGAGCCCGACTGGCCGAACGGGGTGCCGATCTCGTACGTCTCGTCCGGCAGCGGCCAGGTCCAGGATCCGGAGCCGACGTCGTACGACGTGGCCGTGTTGCCGCAGCGGAACGCGTACGCGTCGGAGGTGGCGACCGGCGCGACCTGGGGCTTCGCCGGGGCGCCGAGCGTCGGACGCAGGGCGGCGTACAGGTTGTCCGGGACGGTGGTGACGACGACCGCGCCCTTGGACTCGTCGGCCGCGATCATCTCGCCGTCGTCGAGCGCGACGCCGATGTGCACGAGGCCGAGGGACTTGCTGCCCATCACGAGCAGGTCACCGGGCTGGATCTGGGTGGTCGGGACGGCCTGGTAGTCCGGGTACACCTTGCCGACCAGGTTCGGGAGGTTGGTGTACGGCTCCCAGGCGACGCGCGCGGCGCCGAGACAGCCGTACTTGTCGGGGCCGGTCGCGGCGACGCCGTACGGCTTGCCGATCAGGCTGAACGCCTGGTTGACCGCACGGATCGTCTCCGCGGACAGGACGCGCACCGTACGGCCGGCCGTGGTGACGGACGCGACGCCGGGGACGACGGCCCCACGGCGGGTGAGCGGCGCGAGGCCGGCCGGGAGCTTGCCCGGGTTCTTGAGCGCCGCGGCCGCCGGGGGAGTGATCTTCGCCGCGGTGAGTTCGGTGAGGTACGTCTTCCAGCGGGCGAGCGCCTGTGCGTCGCGGACCGTCTGGAGCTGCTGCGAGACCCCGGACGCCACGTCGAGGTCGACCGTCTGGTCGGCCATCGCGGCGGCCGCGGCGGCGGCCTTCTGCTGGACCTGCTTGCTCAGCTCCTGCGCCTTGGCGGCGGCTTCGTTCGCGGCGGTGCGCTTGGCGGTCGCGTCCGCCTTCAGCCGGTTCGTCTGCGCCTCGGCGGCCATCGCGGCGTTGTACTGCGCGACCTGGGTGCTACCGAGCCGGACGATCGCGGTCTGCCGGTCGGCGATCTCCTGGAGGTTCTCCGCGACCGGGGCGAGGGACCAGAGCATGGACTCGGTGCCCATCACGGTCGGGATGCCCAGCTGGTACGCCTGCGCGGTGAGCAGGCCGAGCTTGCGGCGCTCCTCGTCCGAGCGGCTCCTCGACGTACTCGCCGTGGCCTCGGCCTTCTTCGCGGCGGACTCGGCGGCCTGGGCCTCCTTGAGCGCCTTCGTATAGGCGATCGTGGCCTTGGCGAAGTCGGCCTGGACCGCGGCGGCCTCGGCCTGGAGCTGCTCGAGCGAGCGGTTCACGTCGGTCACGGAGGCAGGCGGCGGCTCGGAAGTCGCAGGCGTGGGGTCATCGGCGTACGCCGGTAGTGCAACGGCCGCCAACAGTGTGCCGAATGCTGCCCAACGCAGCCCTCGGCGTCTCCCCAGATCCATCCGTCCCCCATACAACTCGCCTCACGCGCGTGCCCAGCGTAGGCGCCGTACGGTCCTTACGGAACCCCGGTTAGCATTCACTTCATGGCCTCGCACTTTGACGTTGTTGTCCTCGGCGCCGGTCCCGGCGGGTACGTCGCGGCGATCCGCGCCGCCCAGCTCGGGCTCAAGACCGCCATCATCGAGAAGAAGTACTGGGGCGGTGTCTGCCTGAACGTGGGCTGCATCCCCTCCAAGGCGCTGCTGCGGAACGCCGAGCTGTCGCACATCTTCCGGACGGAGGCGAAGACCTTCGGTATCTCCGGTGAGGTGAGCTTCGACTTCCCGACCGCCGTGCAGCGCAGCCGGAAGGTCGCCGACGGCCGGGTCAAGGGCGTCCACTTCCTGATGAAGAAGAACAACATCACCGAGTTCGACGGCTGGGGCTCGTTCACCGACGCGAACACCCTGGACGTGACGCTGAACGACGGGTCCTCGGAGACCGTCACGTTCGGCTCCTGCATCGTGGCGACCGGCGCGACCACCAAGCTGCTGCCGGGCACCCAGCTGAGCGAGCGCGTGGTGACCTACGAGGAGCAGATCCTCACCGAGGAGCTGCCCGGCTCGATCGTGATCGCGGGCGCGGGTGCGATCGGTGTCGAGTTCGCGTACGTGCTGGCGAACTACGGCGTCAAGGTGACGATCGTCGAGTTCCTGGACCGGATGGTGCCGCTGGAGGACCCGGAGGTCTCCAAGGAGCTCGCGAAGGCGTACAAGAAGCTCGGTGTCGACGTACTGACGTCGACGCGGGTGGACTCGATCGACGACTCGGGCGCCTCGGTGAAGGTCACGGTGACCGGCAAGGACGGCGTACAGAAGACGATCGAGGCCGACAAGGTCCTGCAGGCGATCGGCTTCCAGCCGCGCGTCGACGGGTACGGCCTGGACAAGATCGGGGTCGCGCTGACCGAGCGCGGCGCGATCGCCGTGGACGGCTTCTGCCGGACCAACGTGCCGAACATCTTCGCGATCGGCGACGTGACCGCGAAGCTGATGCTCGCGCACGCGGCCGAGGCGATGGGCGTGATCGCCGCCGAGACGATCGCCGGGCACGAGACGATGGAGCTCGACTACGCGATGATCCCGCGGGCGACGTTCTGCCAGCCGCAGATCGCCAGCTTCGGGTACACCGAGGAGGAGGCCCGCAAGCTGGGCCACGACGTGAAGGTCGCGAAGTTCCCGTTCACCGCGAACGGCAAGGCCCACGGCCTCGGCGACCCGACCGGCTTCGTCAAGGTGATCAGCGACAGCAAGTACGGCGAACTCCTCGGCGCGCACCTGATCGGTCCGGAGGTGACCGAGCTGCTGCCGGAGCTGACGCTGGCGCAGAAGTGGGACCTGACCACCAAGGAGCTGGCCCGCAACGTGCACGCCCACCCGACGCTGAGCGAGGCCCTGCAGGAGGCCTTCCACGGCCTCGAAGGGCACATGATCAACTTCTGATCCGATTTCCCGAGCGGGCCGGTGTCGATCTGACCCCGGCCCGCTCGACGCTGGGGTATGACAAACCAACGCAAGGTCGTCGCGGCCTACTTCCTGTCCCTCGACGGCGTCGCCGAGAAGGCAAACGAGTTCCTCACCGGCTGGGACGACGAGACCGACGCCGCCGGCCAGCAGTTGATCACCACTCAGGACACCGTTTTGCTGGGTCGTCGCACGTACGACGAATGGGCCGGCTACTGGCCGACCAGCGACGTCGAACCGTTCGCGTCCTTCGTGAACGCGGCGCCGAAGTACGTCGCCACCTCCACCCCGCTCGACGACGCATGGGCCAACTCCCACGCGATCACCGGAGACCTTGCCGACTTCGTCCGCGACCTGAAGTCCCGGCCCGGCGGCGACATCGGCATCCACGGCAGCATCTCCGTCACCCGGTCGCTCCTCACCGCGGGCCTGGTCGACGAGCTCCACCTGGTCATCGCCCCCACCGTCGTCGGCACCGGCCAGCAGCTCCTCGCCTCTCTCGGCCCCCTCAAACTAGAGACAATCCACGGCACAAAAACCCCGGCCGGCCACATCCTCGCCGACTACCGCGTGCTCCACTAGGTTCCCGCGCCGCAGCGTGACACCCCCCGCCCAGCACCCGGCCGGGCAGATCCACCACTCGTCTTTGTGCACCGGATCCGCGCCGCCGGGCCGAATCTGCACGGATCTCATGCACAAAGTGACCTCGGACCAGCGGCCTGGTCGGCTACTGCGTGGTCCACTAGGTGGGTCCGGCGCGTTCTTGCCGGGTGAGGTTGATCAGCGGTTGGACGGGTCGCCCAGGACGGGCTTGACGTCGACGATCGGGGTGCCGTCGAGGGCCTCGAGGTCGTTGACGTGGAGGCGGAGGTCGCCGGTTCCCAGCACGGTGACGCGGTGCAGGCCGAGGGGATTGGGGCGGTCGGGGGAGCGGGTGGAGAACACACCGGTCGGCGGGCGGGTCGTGTCTCCTCGGGGGTGGACCTTGACGACGTCGCGATCCGCTCGATCGAACCAGCTGATCAGGATCAGTTCGTCGCCGGGGGCAACGTCCGCGAGCGCCTCCCGGACGGACGGGTCGAACACGACCCAGGCATCCGGCGCCCCCTCGTCGCCTTGCCGCGGAGCATCCGCCCGCTCCCGTAGGGCCGACTCGACTCGCCCGATCGCACGTACAACAAGATCGTCCACCGCTGCAGTCTCCCAGTTCGGCCGGAGGCTGGGAAACAGCTCGCTACGCAAGGTCAGCGGGGTAGCGGTAGATCGTCTGGAGCGGCTCGCCCGGCGTGTGGACGTGGAGGGCGAGCCCGGGGTGGGCGTGGGGGTCGGTGAGGGAGCCCGTTGAGGGCTCGAACGGGAGGCGGACGGCGGAGCGGATTCCTGGTGCGCCCAGGACAGGGTGGCCCGCGAAGCTGCTGGTGATCGCGTTGTGAACGTGACCGGTCAGCAGCGCGGTCACGGGTTTGCCGGTCAGGACCGCTGCCAGCGCGTCGGGGTTCTCCAGCTTCCACTGGTCCATGACGGGGTGGTGGAGCACGAACGGCGGGTGGTGCATCGCGACGAAAGTCGGCCCGTCGAACGACTCGCCGAGGATGCCATCGAGCCAGGCGAGGGACTCGTCGGACAGGTAGCCGTGGTCCTCGCCTTCGACCGTGGAGTCGACGAGAACGAACCGGGCCGGACCGACCTCGCGGACCTGGTGGACGGGGTGGCCGTGGCCGGGGGCGGTGACGAGCGCGCGGAACGGCGTACTGATGTCGTGGTTGCCCGGCAGGACCAGCGTCGGTACGTCGAAGGTCAGCTCCCGCGCGATCTCGACGTACTCCTCCGGCAACCCGTGATCCGCCAGATCACCGGTGACCAGTACGACGTCCACGGACGACGAGCGCACGTACGACGTGATCAGCCGGAGCCGGTCCCGTGCCTCCTCGGAGCCGTCGAGGTGCGGGTCACTGAGGTGCGCGATCACGTACATGTCAGCACATTAGGGCATGTCCTCACTTCTCCGAGAACGGACGGCTGGTGGCCGGTGGTGAACGCCCGCTTACGGCGCGGTGACGCGCCGGGTGGGGACTTGGTCCGGACCGGGCGGTCTGAGAGATTTAGCGGCATGGCTGAACAGGTTGACGTGGTCGTTGTCGGGCTCGGCGTGGGCGGGGAGGAGGCCGCCGGGCGGCTGGCGCAGGCCGGGTCGCGGGTGGTCGGGATCGAGTCCCGGCTGGTCGGCGGCGAGTGCCCGTACTACGGGTGCATCCCGAGCAAGATGATGATCCGGGCCGCGAACCTGATCGCCGAGACCCGCCGCGTCGAGGGCATCGCCGGTACGTCGACCGTGCAGCCGGACTGGACGCCGGTCGCCAAGCGGATCCGCGAGGAGGCCACCGACACCTGGAACGACCAGGTCGCCGTCGACCGCCTGGTCGGCAAGGGCGCGACCGTGATCAAGGACGTCGCGACCGTCACCGGGCCGAACACGGTCCGCGCCGGCGACACCGAGTACGAGGCGGCCCGCGGCATCGTGATCGCCACCGGCACGGTCCCGTCGATCCCGCCGATCGACGGCCTCGCCGGTACGCCGTACTGGACGAACCGCGAGGCGATCGAGGTGGAGACGCTGCCGGCGTCGCTGCTGATCCTCGGCGGCGGCGCGATCGGGATGGAGCTGGCACAGGTGTTCGCGCGCTTCGGCGTCCAGGTCACCGTGATCGAGGGCGCTCCCGAGGTGCTGGCGATGGAGGAGCCGGAGTCCGGCGCACTCGCCCGCGAGGCGCTGGAGCGCGACGGTGTGACCTTCCGCCGGGGCGCGCACGCGAAGCAGGTCGGGTACGCCGCCGGCGCGTTCACCGTGACGCTCGACGACGGCAGCACGGCCACCGGCGAGAAGTTGCTGGTGGCAACGGGCCGCCGGGTGGCGACCGCCGACCTCGGCCTGGACAAGCTCGGCCTGGACCCGGCGGCGCGCCGGATCGAGGTCGACGAGCACGTGCGGGCCGCCGACAAGGTGTGGGCCGTCGGCGACGTGACCGGCGTCGGGGCCTTCACCCACAACGCCATGTACCAGGCCGACATCGCCGTCCGCGACATCCTGCGGGAGCCGGACGCGCCGACCGCGAGCTACCACGCGATGCCACGGGTGACGTTCACCGACCCGGAGATCGGCGCGGTCGGGCTGACCGAGAAGCAGGCCCGCGACGCCGGGCTGAACGTCCGCACCGGCTCGACGCAGATCCCGGCCTCGTCCCGCGGCTGGATCCACAAGGCCGGCAACGAGGGCTTCATCAAGGTCGTGCTGGACGCCGACCGGGGCGTACTGGTGGGTGCGACGAGTGCGGGCCCGACCGGCGGCGAGGTGCTGAGTGCGCTCGCGGTGGCCGTACACGCCGCCGTCCCGGTGAAGGTCCTGCGGCAGATGATCTACGCGTACCCGACGTTCCACCGGGCGATCAGCGAGGCATTGAAGGAGTTGTGAGCTCGCTTGTTGCGATCCGGTCGCAAATAGATCAAGAATGTCGGCGTGCATGTACCTGACGGCTTCTTCGACGCCCCCACGTCCGTCGCCACCGGCCTGATCGCCGCCGGGGCGGTCGGTGTCAGCCTGCAACGGGCGAGCCGCGAGCTCCGCGAGACCGGTCCGGCGCTGGCCGGGCTGAGCGCGGCGTTCGTGTTCGCCGTGCAGATGGTGAACTTCCCGGTCGGTGCGGGCACCAGCGGCCATCTGCTCGGCGGCGCGCTGGCGGCGGCGCTGGTCGGGCCGTGGACCGCCGTGCTCGTGATGTCCACGGTGCTGCTGGTGCAGGGCCTGCTGTTCGCGGACGGCGGGCTGACCGCGCTGGGGACGAACATCACGCTGATGGGCCTGATCACGGTCCTCGTCGGGTACGTCGTCACGCGTGCGCTGCTGAAGGTGCTGCCGCGGCGCGCCGGCAGCGTCGTACCGGCGACGACGGTCGGCGCGCTGGTGTCTGTCCCGGTCGCGGCGCTGGCGTTCACCGGGCTGTACGCGATCGGCGGGGCGGTGGACATCCCGCCGGCCAAGCTCGCGACCGCGATGGTCGGCTGGCACGTCCTGGTCGGCATCGGCGAGGCGGTTATCACGGCGGCCGTTCTGAGTGCGGTGGTCGCGACCCGGCCGGACCTCGTGTACGCCGCCCGGCACCTGCGGCAGGACCTCGTCCTGGTCGATGCCGACGGCAACAGGTCGACGGTGTCGCCGGACCGTCCGATCGCCGCGAGGCCGACGGGTCGCCCGCTGGGGGTCGGAATCGCGGTCACTCTGCTGGTCGCGGGCGGGCTGAGCCTGTTCGCGAGCGCGCATCCCGACGGGCTCGAGTTCGTCGGCGCGAAGCTCGGGTTCGAGAGCGCCGCGAAGGACTCGGCGGTGGCGGGCAGCCCGCTGGCCGACTACGGCGTGCACGGGATCGGCAACGCGCAGGTGTCCGGCGCGCTGGCCGGGATCATCGGCGTCCTGGTGACGATCGTCGTCGGCCTCGCGATCGCCAAGCTGGCCTCGCTGCGGACCAACCGGGCGTCATGAGCGGCGACGGCCTGCTGGTCGCGGTGGACAGTCCGGTGCACCGGATGCCGGCGCAGGTGAAGCTCGTCGCGTTGTTCGTCTTCGTGCTGGCGGTCGTGTCCACCCCGGCCGCGATCTTCTGGGCCTTCGGGGTGTACGGCGGGTTGCTGGTCGGCGCTGTGGTCGCGGCGAAACTGCCCGCGGCCGTGGTACTCCGGCGGCTCGCGGTGGAGACGCCGTTCCTCGTGTTCGCGCTGCTGCTCCCGTTCGTTGCCGCCGGCCCGCGGATCGACGTACTCGGCCTGCACCTGTCGGCGTCCGGCGTACTCGGCGCGTGGAACGTGCTGGCGAAGGGCACGCTCGGCGTGGTCGCGGCGATCCTGCTGTCGGCGACGACCGCGCCGCGCGACCTGCTCGCCGGTCTCGAACGGCTGCGGCTCCCGGCGACGCTGGTGGCGATCCTGTCGTTCATGGTGCGGTACCTGAGCGTGGTGTCGGACGACCTGCACCGGATGCGGGTAGCCCGCGAGTCCCGCGGGTACACGGGCGGCCGGGCCGGTCATCTGAAGGCCGTGGCCTGGGGAGTCGGATCGTTGTTCGTCCGCAGCTTCGAGCGCGGCGAACGGGTGCACTTGGCGATGCGGTCCCGCGGGTACACCGGGCGGATGCCGCTGCTCAGCGCCGAGGGTGCGTCGAGTGCCCAGTGGATCGAGGGTTTGGCGGTCTCCCTGCTCGCCGTCGCGATCGCGGTCGCGGCTAGGGTGGTGGCCTTGTGAGCGGTCCCGCGATTCAGGTCGAACGTCTGGTGTTCGCCTACCCGGACGGGCGGCAGGCGCTGTACGGCGTCGACTTCACCGTCCAGCCGGGCGAACGGGTCGCGCTGCTCGGGCCGAACGGCGCGGGCAAGACCACGCTGGTGCTGCACCTGAACGGCATCCTCGGCTCGGTGGCCGGCGGCACCGGCAGCGGCCGGATCCAGATCGGCGGCACCGCCGTACACCGCGACCACCTGACCGCGATCCGCCGCAAGGTCGGCCTGGTCTTCCAGGACCCGGACGACCAGCTCTTCATGCCGACGGTCCGCGACGACGTCGCGTTCGGCCCCGCGAACCTCGGCCTCCGCGGCGCGGAACTGGACGCCCGCGTCCACGAGGCGCTGGTCCAGGTAGGCATGCAGGACCACGCCGACCTCGCACCCCACCACCTGTCCTTCGGCCAGCGCCGCCGCGTCGCGGTCGCCACGGTCCTGGCGATGCGCCCCGAGGTGCTGGTCCTCGACGAGCCCTCCAGCAACCTCGACCCCGCCGCCCGCCGCGAACTCGCCGACATCCTCGCGGGCCTCGACGTCACGCTGCTGATGATCACCCACGACCTCCCGTACGCCCTCCAGCTCTGCGAACGCAGCCTCCTGATGAACAACGGCCGGATCATCGCCGACGGCGCCACCCGCGACCTGCTCGGCGACCCGGAGCTGATGGCCGCGAACCGGCTCGAACTGCCGTACGGTTTCGACCCACTGTCCGTCGCAGGACCGGAGCGCCCGTGAAGATCACCGCAGTCCACGTAGACGTCACCTCCGAGCCGAAGGCGCATCCGGTGCGGGATGCGATCCAGCTGCTCGACCGGGACGGGGTCACGCGGGTGCGGATCGAGACCGACGAGGGCGTGACCGGGGAGAGTACGACGTACTTCGGACGCGTCGCCTCGTCGCCGGCGGTGCTGGCGAAGATCGTGGAGGAGCAGCTCGCCCCGGTGATCGTGGGGGAGGACCCGTCCCTGATCCGCGGGATCCGCGAGCGGCTGCGGGAGCTGACCGACTACCAGGGATCGGCGGGGTTGTCGGCGTACGGGATGTCCGCGATCGACCAGGCGTTGTGGGACCTGCTCGGGAAGTCGCTCGGGGTGCCGGTGTGGAAGTTGCTCGGGGCGCGGTGGCCGGCGATCCCGGCGTACGCGATGGTGGGCTGGCTCGAGCTGGACGTCGCGGGGCTCGAGCGGATGTCGGCGCGGGCGATGGAACAGGGCTTCCGCGGCGTGAAGATGAAGGTCGGCGGCGGCCCGTTGACCGAGGACGTGCGGCGGATCAAGGCGGTCCGCACCGTCATCGGTCCGGACGCGCCGCTGATGGTCGACGCGAACCAGGCCTTCGGGTACGCCGAGGCGCTGCGGCGCGGGCGGGCGTACGAGGACCTGGACTGCCGGTGGTTCGAGGAGCCGCTGCCGGCGGGGGACACGGACGGTCACGTGCGGCTGGCGGAGAAGCTGGACATCCCGATCGCGACCGGCGAGAACCGGTACGGTCAGGCGGCGTTCCGGGACCTGCTCGCGCGCGGTGGCGTCGGCGTCGTCCAGCCTGACCTGCGCCGCGCCGGCGGGGTGACGGACTGTCTGGAGATCGGGTTGGCGGCGGCCGGGTTCGGGGTGCCGTACGCGTCGCACGGCGGCGGGGCGCACATCCACGTGCTGGCTGCGTTGCCGAACACGATCTATGTGGAGAGCGGGCTGCTGCCCGAAGGTGCCGAGCTCGTCGACGGCTGTTATCCCTTGCCCACGGCACCGGGACTGTCGGCTAGTTGGTGACCGTCACCGGGAATCCACGGTGAATTTGTTACCAGGCCCTTGTGTGTTACTCACCGGTCAGCGAAGGTGACGTTGAGTACTTCAGTCGCCACACTTCGCCCCCAAAGGTGGTCCGCCCATGAAGTCCATCGCCAGTCTGCTCTCCGCCGCGGCCCTCGGCGCGGCGTCCCTGCTGATCCCGGGCGTCGCGCACGCCGCGGCCCCGAACTACGTCGCACTGGGTGACTCGTACGCCTCCGGCGTCGGCACCCGGACCTACATCTCCTCCAGCGGGTCCTGCCAGCGGTCGACGTACGCCTACGCGTACATCGACGCCAACCGGATCGGCGCCAACCTGACGTTCGTCGCCTGCTCCGGGGCGAAGGTCGCCGATGTCACCGCGAACCAGTTGCCGTCGGTGACGAGCGCGGCCGACATCGTCTCGGTGCAGGTCGGCGGCAACGACGCCAACTTCTCCTCGGTCATCACGACCTGCGCGGAGCCCTCGTGGCTCGGTGACTGCAACAGCGCGGTCGCGGGTGCGCAGTCGATCATCAACAACACGCTGCCCGGGCGGCTGAACAGCCTGTACGCGTCGATCAAGAGCCGTGCCTCGTCCGCGAAGGTCGTCGTGGTCGGGTACCCGCGACTGTTCAACGGCACCGACTGCAACGCCGGCACGTTCTTCAGCGCCGACGAGATGACCAAGCTGAACGCGACCGCGGACCTGCTGAACTCGAAGATCGCAGCGGCGGCGAGCGCGGCCGGCTTCGCGTTCGTGAACCCGACGTCGGCGTTCATCGGGCACGCGGTCTGCGGCAGCCCGGAGTGGATCAACGGCCTGTCGAACCCGGTCAGCGAGTCGTACCACCCGAACGTCAGCGGCCAGGCGGCGTACGCCAACCTGGTGCAGCCCGCGCTCTGACCCGAACCGCACAGGTGCCGCCTCCCGGGCGGCACCTGTGCCATTCGTGCCGTTCCGGGATGCGGAACCGGCGAGTTCGTGGTGTCATGCAGGGGTGGCGAGGAAGTCCGTCGACTGGTTGCTGGCGGCCAGGATGCAGGCCAACTGCCTCGCGCGTCCGGTGAACGAGGCCGGCCCCGGAGGGGTGGCCGACGTCGTACGCCGGACGGGGGGACTCCAGGCGCAGACCTGGCGGGCCGCGGCGTACGCCGTCCGCGCCCGGTCCACCGCCACCACCCTCGCCGACGTGACGTACGCGCAGGTCACGGACCGCTCCGTCGTCCGCGGCTGGTTCATGCGCGGCACGCTGCAGCTCGTCGCGACCGAGGACGCCGGCCCGTTGCTCGGCCTGCTCGGCGCCCACCAGATCAAGGCCACCGAACGCCGGTACGCCGAACTGGGTCTGCCCGAACGCACCCGCTCGGCGGCCTCCGACGTACTGGAAGAACATCTGTTGCGGCACGGCCCGTC
Source organism: Kribbella sp. NPDC051137 (assembly GCF_040682535.1). NCBI lineage: Bacteria > Bacillati > Actinomycetota > Actinomycetes > Propionibacteriales > Kribbellaceae > Kribbella > Kribbella sp. NPDC051137. Next base: position 529,602 of record NZ_JBFBBI010000004.1, on the reverse strand, counting down.
AACGCGCGCCGAACTGGCCGACGTACTGGTCCGGGCCGGGCTGATCCCGCAACCGAAGGGGCAGGCCGTCTACGCGCTCATCCGGTACGCCGGACTCATCGGCAGGCTGTGCTACGGGCCCGGCGACACCTGGGTGGCGGTGAGCGACTGGCTGGGCAAACCCCTCGTCCTGGAAGGCGACCTCGAAGCTGTCGCCCACCGCTACCTGACCGCCTACGGCCCGGCCACGGCCCGCGACTTCGCCACCTGGGCCGGGCTGCCGGTCCCGCAGGCCCGCCGTGCGATCACATCCGTGGGTACCACGACCTTCGAGGTCGAGAGCACCGAGCTGTACGCCGTCGAGGACCTGCCGGGCTGCCAGGACGTCCGGATGCTCGGCGAGTTCGACGCGTACCTGCTCGGGTACCAGAACCGGTTCCAGGAGCTGCCCAAGTCGATCTTCCCCGGCGGCGGCATGCTCAGCCCGGCGGTGATCCGGGCCGGCCGGGCGATCGGCGCGTGGAAACACGCCGACCTCTCGACCGACCTGTTCGAACCGGCGGACCTAACCGACGAGCTCGCCGACCTCGCGCGGTTCTGACACGTACTTGCGGAGGTGTTCCGCGGTCACCGTCGGACTGCTCTCCACCAGATCGGCCGGCGTACCGGTGAAGACGACCTGACCGCCGGCGTGCCCGGCGCCCGGACCGATGTCGATCAGCCAGTCGGCGTGGGCCATCACCGCCTGGTGGTGCTCGATCACGATCACCGTGTTGCCCTCGTCGACGAGGTGGTCGAGCATGCCGAGCAGCTTGTCGACGTCGGCCAGATGCAGACCGGTGGTCGGCTCGTCGAGGATGTAGATCGACCCGGTTCGACCCATGTTGATGGCCAGCTTGAGCCGCTGCCGTTCACCGCCGGACAGCGTCGTCAGCGGCTGCCCGAGCCCGATGTACTCCAGCCCGACCGTCGCCAACCGGTCCAGGATCTTCCGCGCCGTACCCGTCGGGAAGAAGTCACGGGCCTCCGCGACCGTCATCCGCAGGACCTCGCTGATGTTCTTCCCGCGCAACCGGTAGCCGAGCACCTCCGCCGTGAAGCGAGCACCGTTGCAGTCCTCGCACACCGACGCGACCTCGGCCATCATCGCGAGATCCGTGTAGACCAGCCCGATGCCCTTGCAGGTGGGGCAGGCGCCGACCGAGTTCGCGCTGAACAGACCGGGCTTCACCTTGTTCGCCTTGGCGAACTCGGCCCGGATCGGATCCAGCAGACCCGTGTACGTCGCCGGGTTGCTCCGCCTGGACCCGCGGATCGGCTCCTGCCCCGCGATGATCACGCCGTCCCGGCCGGCCAGCGAGCCATGGATCAGCGAGCTCTTCCCGGAGCCCGCGACGCCGGTCACCGCGGTCAGTACGCCGAGCGGTACGTCGACACTGACGTCCCGCAGGTTGTGCAGCGTCGCGTTCGTGATCGCGAGCTGTCCGCTGGGACGTCGTACGTCGTCGCGCACGCTCACCCGGTGATCGAGGTACTGCCCGGTCAAGGTCCCGGACGTCTTCAGCCCGGCGACGTCGCCCGCATAGCAGAGCCGCCCGCCGGCCATGCCCGCGCCAGGTCCGAGGTCGACGACGTGGTCGGCGATCCGGATCGTCTCCGGTTTGTGCTCGACGACGAGGACCGTGTTGCCCTTGTCCCGCAACTGCAGGAGCAGGTCGTTCATCTGCTGGATGTCGTGCGGATGCAGCCCCACTGTCGGCTCGTCGAACACGTACGTGACGTCACTGAGGCTCGACCCGAGATGCCGGACCAGCTTCACCCGTTGCGCCTCGCCGCCGGACAGCGTCGACGACTCCCGGTCCAGTGACAGGTACCCGAGCCCGATCGTCACGAACGAGTCCAGCAGCTGCCGCAACCCGTCGAGCATCGGGCCGACTCCGGAGTGCTTGACCTTGGCAACGAACTCGGCCAGATCGCTGATCTGCATCGCCGAGCACTCGCCGATCGTCCGCCCGTCCACGGTCACCGCCCGGGCCGCCGCGTTCAGCCGTACGCCGCGGCACTCCGGGCAGGTGTCCTGCCGGATGGCGCGCTCGGCGAACGCCCGCGCGTGGCTCTGCATCGACTGCGGGTCCTTGCTCAGGTACTGCCGTTTGAGCTTGCTGACCAGCCCTTCGAAGGTGAGATTGCTCTTCCCGACCCGGACCTTCGTCGGCTCCTGGTACAGGAACCGCTGCCACACCTCGTCCGGGTAGTCCCGCAGCGGGAGGTCCGGGTCGAACAGCCCCGACCGCGCGATCAGCTGCCACGGCCAGCTGTCGATGGCGTAGCCAGGGGCCTTGATCGGGCCTTGGTTGAGGCTCTTCTCGCGGTCCACCAGTTCGTCGAGGTCGAACTCCGTGGTCCGGCCGAGGCCTTCGCACAGCGGGCACATGCCCTCGGCGCGGTTGAAGCTGAACACCGACGGCGGCCCGGCGTACGGCGTGCCCGCGCGGCTGAACAGCACCCGGAGCATGGTGTGCGCGTCGGTCGCCGTACCGACGGTGGAGCGGGCGTTCGCGCCGATGCGTTCCTGGTCGACGACGATCGCGGCGGACAGGTTCTGCAGGGCGTCGACGTCCGGGCGGCCGAGACTCGGCATGAAGTTCTGGACGAACGCGGTGTAGGTCTCGTTGATCAGCCGCTGCGACTCGGCCGCGACGGTGTCGAAGACGAGTGAGGACTTGCCGGAACCGGAGACCCCGGTGAAGACGGTGAGCCGGCGTTTCGGGATGTCGAGCGAGACACCGGCGAGATTGTTCTCCCGGGCGCCGCGCACCTGGATGACGTCATGGCTGTCAGCAGGAAACATCCTTCAATGGTGTCATTGAAGCGGTCGTAAGAACTTTGCTCGTCGATCTACGCTGACGTGGTGACAGAAACCCTCAACGCCGTCAGGAAGGTTGGCGGGCCACCTTCGTGACCTCGTCGAGGAGTTCCTGCAGTTGCGAGGCGAGCCGGGTGCGGCCGCCGGGGGAGAGGGACGCGACCAGTTCGGACTCACGGGTCAGCACCTGGTCGACGGTTTGCTCGATCAGGTCGTGCCCGGCCTCGGTGAGCGCGACGAGCACCGCGCGGCTCCCGTCGTCGGCCGAACGCCGCGTGACCAGCCCGCTGTCCTCGGCCCGGGCCACCCGCTGGGAGATCGCGCCCGCGGTGACGAGCGTCCGGCGGGTCAGCTCCCGGGTGCTCAGTTCGTACGGCGTGCCCGCGCGGCGCAGCACGCTGAGCAGGTCGAGCGTGGCGGGGTCGACGCCGGCGTCCGCGAGCACCCGGCGCCGGTCGTCGGCGAACAGTTTCGCCAGCCGCCACAGGGGAGTGACGATCTCGATCGAGTCGGTCGGCGTCCCGGGCCGCTCACGCTGCCAGGCCCTGGCGATCTCGGCGGCCGGGTACGGGCTGGGGGCGTCGAGCGGATAGTTGTCGGTCACAGCGACCATGGTACGTTTAGGTCTAAACATTTAGCTCTAAACGATGGGAACGAGATGCGAACGATCGTGGTGACCGGCGGGGCGACCGGGATCGGGCGGGCGACCGCGGCCCGGTTCCGAGCGGACGGGGACGACGTGGTGATCACCGGACGCCGGGCCGACATGCTCGAGAAGACGGCGGACGAGCTCGGGGCCAGGGGAGTGGTGTGCGACGCGACCGACCCGGTCCAGGTCGAGCGACTGCTCGGGGAGTTGCCCGAGCGGATCGACGTACTGGTCAACAACGCCGGTGGCAACACCGACTTCGGCCGCCCGGACGGCGATCTCGCCCAACTGAAGGCGAACTGGCTCGCCAACCTCGAGGCGAACCTGATCAGCGCGGTCCTGACGACCACCGCGCTCGCGCCCCGGCTGACCACCGCCGTCGTCCATCTGGGCTCCATCGCCGGCGTCCGCGGCCCAGGCTCGTACGGCGCCTCGAAGGCCGCGCTCGCACTCTGGAACGCCGACGTCGCGGCCGAGCTCGGCCCGCACGGCGTGACCTCGAACGTCGTCGCGCCGGGCTTCACCGCCGACACCGAGTTCTTCCAGGGCCGGTTGACCGGCGAGCGCCGCCAGACGTTGCTCCAGGCAACGCTGACCAAGCGGGAGGGACAGGTCGATGACATCGCCGGTACGATCCACTTCCTGGCCTCATCGGCCGCGCGTCATCTCACCGGGCAGGTGCTGCACGTCAACGGTGGTGCGTACGTCACCCGTTGACGGCTGACAACGTGAGCCAGGTGTGACAATGGGCGACATGCGTCCCACCGTCAAAGATGTCGCCAAGCTGGCCGGGGTGTCGCCGAAGACGGTGTCCAACGTGATCAACGGCGTCGTGTTCGTGCGGCCGGAGACCCGCGCCCGGGTGGAGAGCGCGCTCGCCGAGCTCGACTACGTGCCGAACATGAGCGCCCGCGGCCTGCGCAACGGCCGTTCCGGCATGATCGCGCTCGCGCTGCCCGACCTGCTCCGTCCGTACTCGGCGGAGATCGTCCACCTGGTCGTCGAGCTCGCCCACGACCGCGGCTGGGGTGTGCAGATCGAGCAGACCGCGTCCGAGCCGAACCGTGAGTTCCAGCTGCTGTCCAAAGCGCGGGCCTACCTGGTGGACGGCCTGATCCTGAACCCGGTCAACCTCGACGACAGCGCGGTGATGTCGGCCGGTCCGCTGCCGCCCGTCGTGCTGATCGGTGACGTCGACCAGGACGTCGTCAGCCAGGTGGCGATCGACAACGTCGCCGCCGCCCGCGACATGACCAGGCACCTGCTGGCGAAGGGCTGCCGGCGGATCGTCGCCGTCGGCACCCCCGAGGTTCCCCGCGGCTCCAGCGGTGAAGGTGTGCTCGTCGGCTCGGCGGAGTCCCCGGGTACGGCGGCATCGCGGCTGCGCACCACTGGGTACTGCGAGGCGCTCGAGGAGGCCGGCGTACCGGTCGATCCTGCCCTGCGGATCCCGCTGGACCGCTGGCGACCGGAGGGCGCGGCGACTGTGGTGGCGAAGTACCTGACCGAGCACGAGCTGCCGGACGCGTTCTTCTGTTTCACCGACTCGATGGCGTCCGGGACGCTGTCGGCGCTGTGGGGCGCGGGCGTCGACATCCCGGGGCAGACGCTGGTCGCGGGGTTCGACAACATCCTCGAGAGTCAGTTCATGATCCCGCCGCTGACCACGATCGACTTCGACCGGCGGGCCTTCGTGGCGGCCGCGCTGGACCTGCTCGAGGAGCGGATGGCGGACAAGAACGCCCCGCCACGCAGGGTGATGATCCCGCACCGGGTGATCGAGCGCGCCAGCACCGCACGCTAACGGATACGTTTACACAAAATCACACACGAAGATGCTTGTCTGATCATTCCAACGATGTAATCATCGGTCCCGCCCCCAAAGGAGACCGAATGAGTGAAGATTTCTCCCGGCGCAGCCTGCTCAAAGCGGCGGCTGCGCTGGCCGGTGGCGGGTTGCTCGTCGGCTGCGCACCCGGTGCGTCACGCTCGGCGACCGACCTGAGCTACTGGCACCTTTTGACCGGTGGTGACGGGACGGTGATGGCCGGCCTGGTGGACGCCGTCAACGCCGCGAACCTCGGCTTTCACGCCACCCAGACCGTGCTGGCCTGGGGACCGCCGTACTACACGAAGCTCGCGATGGCCTCGGCCGGCGGGCGTGCTCCGGACGTCGCGATCATGCACGCTTCCCGGCTCGCCGGGTACGCGCCGGGCGGACTGCTCGAGCCGTGGGACGTCGACCTGCTCGCCGAGGTCGGGCTGCACGAGAGCGATTTCCCGGCCCGGGTCTGGGAGAAGTGCCACTACGACGGCAAGCTCTACGCGATCGCGCTCGACACGCACCCGTTCGTGCTCTACTACAACACCGAGCACGCCGAGAAGGCCGGCGTGACCGAGGCACTGCACTCGATGAAGAGCCCGGAGGAGTTCACCGAGGTCGCGACCAAGCTGCAGGCGGTGACCAAGAAGCACGGCCTGTCCTATGGCTATCTGGGTGACGGTGCTCAGATGTGGCGGCTGTTCTACACGCTCTACCGGCAGACCGGCGCGGACATGAAGCTCGTCCCCGGTCAGCAGGCGCAGGTCGACAAGGACGCCGCGGTGAAGACGCTGACCTTCATCCGCTCGCTGCTGAACGACAAGATCGCCTCCCGCAGCGGCGACGGCGGTACGGCGACCAGCGAGTTCCTGCACGGCGAGAGCGGCATGTTCTTCGGCGGCGTCTGGGAACTCCCGGTGCTGAAGGACGCGAAGATGCCCGTCGACGCGCTGCCGATCCCGACCTTGTTCGGCACCCAGGCCGCGTACGCCGACTCCCACACGTTCGTGCTGCCGCGGCAGTCGAAGGCGTCGCCGGAGCGCCGCAAGCACGTGTACACGATGGTGGCGGAGATCCTGAAGCGGTCGGTGAAGTGGGCCGGCGGCGGCCACATCCCGGCGTACCAGCCGGTGGCCAAGGGCGCGGAGTACCAGGCGCTGAAGCCGCAGTCGAACTACGCGGGGATCCCGGCGTACGTGAACTACGACCCGGAGGTCTGGTTCAGCGGCGCGGGCAGCGACTTCCAGAACTACTTCGCCGAGAACGTGCAGAACGTGTTCCTCGGCAGTGGTGATCCGGCGGCCGGCTTCGACGGATTCGTCGCCCGGCTGAACAAGTTGCTCGACCGTCCGCAGCCGGTGTGAGAGGAGACCTGGAAATGTCGACTGTCATCGACTCTCCGGCCGCGGTAGCGGAGGAGAACCCGGCCAAGGGCCGGGCGCGCGCGAAGCGCGGTGAGACGCTCACCGGGTGGGCGTTCGCCGCGCCGTTCGCCGTACTGTTCGTGCTGTTCCTGGTGGTTCCGGCGGTGTACGGCCTGTACCTGAGCTTCACCGGCGAGACGCTGACCGGTGCCGGCAGCGGACTGGTCGGCTTCGCGAACTACGGCGAGGCACTGACCGACCCGGACATGTGGAAGTCGCTCGGCAACACGTTGTGGTTCACGGTGCTGAGCACGATCCCGCTCGTGGTGCTGTCGCTCGCACTGGCCCTGCTGGTGAACCTCGGCCTGCCCGGCCGCTGGCTGTGGCGGCTGTCGTTCTTCATGCCGTACCTGCTCGCGTCCACGGTCGTGGTGATGTTCTGGAGCTGGATGTACAACCCGACCCTCGGGCTGATCAACGGCGTACTGGCGAAGTTCGGGGCCACGCCGGTGGCCTGGCTGCAGGACCCGAAGGTCGCGATGATCTCGGTCGTGATCACCACGCTGTGGTGGACGATCGGCTTCAACTTCCTGCTGTACCTCGCGGCGCTGCAGAACATCCCCGAGCAGCAGTTCGAGGCGGCCGCGCTGGACGGCGCCGGCAAGTGGCGGCAGCTGTTCTCGATCGTGATCCCGCAGCTGCGGCCGACGACCGCGCTGCTGGTGACTCTGCAACTGCTCGCGTCGCTGAAGGTGTTCGACCAGATCTACATGCTGACGAACGGCGGTCCGGCCGGGAAGACGCGCTCGATCGTCGAGTACATCTACGAGTCCGGCTTCACCGGCTACCGGTTCGGCTACTCGTCGGCCATCTCGTACCTGTTCTTCGCGCTCATCGTCCTGGTGTCGCTGGCGCAGTACAAGCTGATCAACCGCAGGAGCGCCGCATGAGCACATCAGTGATCAAGCAAGGACACAAACCGGGGGAGAATCCCTGGAGCCTGTCGAGAATCGCGGCGCTGCTGGTGCTCGCGTTCCTCGCCGTCACCTGGCTGGTTCCGTTCGCCTGGTCGGTGCTGACCTCGTTGAAGAGCGAGGCCGACGCCGGTGCCTCGTCGCTCAGCTTCAACCCGCCGGACGGCTTCAGCTTCGCGGCGTACCGCAAGGTGCTGTCGGCCGGGGACATCCCGTCGTGGGCGTGGAACAGCCTGATCACGTCGGTCGCGATCACGCTGATCACGGTCGCCACCTCGGCGCTGGCCGGGTACGCGTTCTCGCGGGTGAACTTCAAGGGCAAGCGCTGGCTGTACGCCGCGATCATCGCGGCGATCATCATCCCGCCGCAGTTGCTGATCGTCCCGTTGTTCCGGCAGATGCTCGCGTTCAACCTGGTCGACACGTACTGGGGCATCATCCTGCCGCAGGCGTTCGCGCCCGCGATGGTGCTGATCCTCATACGGTTCTTCGACCAGATCCCGACCGAACTCGAGGAGGCGGCGCGGGTGGACGGCGCCGGCCGGCTGCGGGTGTTCTGGTCGATCGTGCTGCCGTTGTCGCGGCCGATCCTGGCGGCGGTGGCGATCTTCGTGTTCATCGGCGCCTGGAACAACTTCCTGTGGCCGTTCATCGTGACCACCGACGCGCACCTGATGACGCTGCCGGTCGGCCTGCAGACGGTGAAGAGCGCGTACGGCCTGCAGTACGCGCAGAACATGGCGTCGGCGATCCTGGCCGCGCTGCCGCTGGTCGTGGTGTTCCTGTTCTTCCAGCGCCAGATCATCAAGGGGATCGCGACCACCGGCTTCGGCGGCCAGTAGTTACCTGAGTTTTCTGAGAGAGCCGGTTCCGGTACGCGGGATTCCGGTCACGATCCCTTGAAAACATCGTCACTCTCAGCAAGGGTTGGCTGATCACTTCCGCGTCGTGACCGAGTGCGGGAAGGACGGGGAAGTGTACGGCCGTGCCTTGAGGAAGCGCGCGACCGTTACCGCCAGCACTCGGGGGCAGTAACGATGAGAAGGGGGAAGTGTGTCAGCGATGAGTAGGCTCGCCGGGCAGTGCCGTGATGCGAGGAGTCACGGCAACGCAGGTCTCGGACGAGCTGCGATCCAACCGGCGGTCTGCACCGGCATCCACGAGGTGAACTCGTCGATCCCGTCGGTGCGGCCGCGACGCGTGGCGGTGCTCAGGTTGAGCAACGGTTTGACCACCACGCTCCGACTCAGGTCCGGTGCGGAGGCACCGGTGCCTGGCAGCACGGTCTACGTCCAGGGTGGCCGGGGCATGGGTGACGAGCCTGTCTCAGGTGGGGTCATCCTCGCGTCGAGCGAGCCCGTCCGGACGTGGGCGAACTGAGTCAGTGACTCGCCGGTCTCAGGTGTCCAACGCCCAGCTGAGGCCGGCAAGTACCTGGAACGGTCAGGACTCCATCGGATCCGTGAACTCACGGATCTCGATGGGGGAGTACGGCGCCTCCGGGAGCCGCGCGGCGATCTGCGTCGCGCGGTCCAGGTTCGCGCAGTCGACCACGTAGTACCCGGCCAGCACTTCCTTGGCCTCGGTGAACGGCCCGTCGGTGACCGCCGGCACACCGTCCCGGACGCGGACCACGCGGGCGTTCTCGACGGTGAGGCCGATGCCGTCGACGAGTTCACCGCTCGCCGTCAGTTCGGCGCTGAGCTTGTGATGTTGTTCCATCACCCCGTCGATGCCCTGCGCGTGCAGGGCATCCCAGGTCTCGTCGTTCCCGTAGATCAGCAGCATGTACTTCATCGCCTCACGGTAGCGACTACCAGGTGGCACCGGCAGGCTGGCGCACCGTCGTGTTGAGGCGGTTGAACATGTTCGTCAGCCCGATCATCAGGACGATCGCGGCGAGTTCCTTCTCGTCGTAGTGGTCGGCCGCCGCGTTCCAGATCTCGTCGGAGACCGCGGTCGGGTTGTCCGCCAGCCGGGTCGCCGCCTCGGCCATCTCGAGCGCGGCCCGCTCGCCGTCGGTGAAGAGGTCGGAGTCCCGCCAGGCGGCCACCTGGTGCAGCCGCTCGTCGGTCTCGCCGTTCTTCAGCGCCGACTTGATCCCGCCGAACACACAGGGCGAGCAGCCGTTGATCTGGCTGGCCCGCAGGTGCACGAGCTCCAGCACCTTGCCGTCGGTGCCGGACTGCCCGATCGCCTTGTAGATGTTCTGGATGCCCTTGGTGGCGTCCGGCAGGATCATGGCGGGGTTGGTCATCCGTGCTTGCATCGTCGTTGTCTCCATCAGGTCTTGGTTGCTTTCATTCCCCTGACGGATGCTGCGCGGCGGATGTGACAGCGAATCGGAGATCTTTCGCGAGCCGGGTTTCCACCGGTACGGCGGGGTCGGAGTACTGCCCGGTCAGGCAGATCGGACCGGCGTACCCGAGCTGCTGCAGCGCCGCGAACACGGCCGGCCAGTCGGACAGCCCGTCCTCGGCCTCGACGAAGTTCGGCTTCCAGGCGCTGCCGGTCCGGACGTAGTGCACGTTCTTCAGGTTGACGATCCCGAGGCGGTCCGCGCCGAGCTCCAGCGTGACCGCGGGATGATCACCGGCCAACGCGTCGTGCGCCGCGTCCCAGACCAGCTTGAACCGCTCCGGCAACCCGTCCAGCAACTGCAGTACGCCGAGCGTCGACGACACGTACCGCCCGTGGTGCGGCTGGACCCCGATCTGGACGTCGTACCGTTCCGTGAGTACGACGGACCGCTCGAGCAGCGCGCGGTTCCGTCGTACCGACGCGGCATAGCCGTCCGCGCCGAGCTCGGCCATGATTCTGATGATCGGGACGCCGGCCTCCGCACAGGCGGCGAACACCGGCTCGGACAGGTCGCTCGCGACGCTGATCGGCGCGACACCTTCGGCCCGCAACCGCGCCGCGAACTTGGGCAGCTCGGCCTCGGCGTTCGCCGGCGTGACGTACGCCGTGTCCCGCACCGGCACCTCGGCGCCGCCGAACCCGATCCCGGCGACCAGCCGACCGAGCTCGGCACCGGGCATGCCCGCCCACGGTTTGGTGAAGACGGACCACAAGTAGGACATCAACGGCCTCCCAGGCCACTCATCGTGATTCCACGGACGAACCATCGTTGGGTAAGGAAGAACAGGACGATCAGCGGGATCGTCGTGACGGTCGCGGCCATCAGCAGCAGGTTCCACTGGGTGCCGTTGGTGTCCTGGAACACCTGCAGCCCGACGGACGCCGTACGGGTCGCGTCGCTGTTCGAGATCACCAACGGCCAGAGCAGGTTGTTCCACTGCCCGATGAACTTGAAGACCGCCAGCGTCGCGATGGCCGGTACGGCGAGCGGCACGATCACCCGGACGAACGCCTGCCAGCGGTTCGCGCCGTCCAGCCGCGCGGCCTCCTCGTAGTCCCGCGGGATGCCCAGGAAGAACTGCCGGAGCAGGAACACCCCGATCGCGGTGAACGCGTGCGGAAGGATCATCCCCGGCCAGGTGTCGATCCCGTGCAGCTTCGCGACCAGCACGAACTGCGGGATCAGCGTCACCTGCGACGGGATCATCAGCGTCGCGAGGTAGATCCCGAACAGCCAGCTCCGGCCCGGGAAGTTCAGCCGGGCGAACGCGTACGCCGCGAGCGCCGCGGTCACCGTTTCGAGGATCGTCGTACCGGCGGCGAAGTAGATCGTGTTCAGCAGGTACCTGCCGAGCGGGACCAGGTCGAACGCGCGGGTCAGGTTCTCCGGGTGCCAGCTGCTCGGCCAGAACGACGGCTTCGCGGCCATCGACTCGGCATCGGACTGGAACGCGACCAGCACCATCATCACGACCGGGATCAGCGTGACCGCGGTGACCAGGAAGCAGGCGAAGACGACGAGCTTGCGCCTGAGCTGAGCTGTCTCAGTTGTCATAGTGGACGAGCCTCCGCTGGAACAGGAACTGGCCTGCGGTGATGATCACGATGAACGCGAACAGGACCAGCGACTGCGCGGCGGCGTACCCCTGGTCGTAGTTCTCGAAGCCGGTCCGGTAGATGTACATGACCAGCGTGGTGGTGCGGGTGCCCGGTCCGCCGTTGGTCATGATCAGCGCCTGGTCGAAGACCTGGAACGAGCCGATCACCGACGTCACGATCACGAAGAACAGCGCGGGGGACAGCATCGGCAGCGTGATGTGCCGGAAGCTGTTCCACGGCGACGTACCGTCCACGCGGCCGGCCTCGTAGAGCTGCTGCGGGATCGCCTGCAGGCCGGCCAGGAACACCACCATGCCGAACCCGAAGCTCTTCCACACGCTCATCAGGATCAACGCCGGCATCGCCCAGGCGTCCGAGATCAGCCAGGACGGGCCGTCGATCCCGAACCGGCCCAGCACGGCGTTCACCAGTCCGTCGTGCGGGATGTACAGCCAGATCCAGACGAACGCCACCGCGACCGTGATGGTTGCGTACGGCAACAGCAGGAGGCTGCGGAAGACCGCGATCCGTTTCAGGCCCTGGTTCAGCAGCAGCGCGAGGGCCAGGCTGACCAGGATCGTGAGCGGGACGCTGACCAGCGTGAAGTACGCCGTGTTGCCGAGTGCGGCCCAGAATGTCGGGTCCGGGCCGAGCCGGGCGAAGTTGTGCAGACCGGCCCAGGTCGGGGCGCTGAACAGGTTCCAGTTGAGGAGCGAGATCACGCCTGCGGCGACGACCGGTCCGGCGGTGAAGATCAGGAATCCGGCGAGGCTCGGGAGGATGAAGAGCCAGGCGGTGAGCGCCTCGCGGCTGCGCCACCGGGGCGTCGGGGCGGAATCTGCTGTCATGGTGTCACCCCTTCCTGGCCGTGGCTTGCCGGACGGTGTCGAGATGCTGCCGCATCAGTACGTCGAGACGTGGCGTCAGGCCGCGGATCGCGTCCGCGACCGTGACCTGGCCGAGGAACGTCCGCGGCAGGTCCTGGCCGAGCAGTTGCTTGACCTGGTTCCAGTTAGTGGTGACGTCGAACGCGTGCCCGCCGGCGAGCCTGCCGGCCAGGATGTCCTGCACGATGCCGAGGTTGTCCGGCGGCGGCTGGAACGCACTGCCCGCGCTGAGCCGCGCCGGGTTGTTGCGGCCGGCCTTCGCGTAGATGTCGAGTGCGCCGGTACTGGTGAGCGTCTTGAGCAGCTTCCACGCGAGGTCGAGCTGCGGCCCCTCGCGTACCCCCGACGGAATCGCGAAGCTGGATCCGGACACGCGCGGCGTACTGCCGTTCGCGCCGGCCGGGAACGGGATGATGTCCCAGTCGAACTTGGCTTTCCGGGCATTCACCACCTGCCACGGGCCGTTCTGCATGAACGCGACGTTGCCCTGCAGGAAGTTCGACAGCGAGCTCTCGGTGACCAGGTTCTTGATCGGCGGCGTCACCTGGTCCTTCACGAACAGGTCGATGACGAACTGGAGCGCCTGCATCGCCTCCGGGTCGCCGAGCGTACTGCGGCTCGCGTCGGCGCTCATCACGTTCCCGCCGGCGCAGTAGATCCAGGAGACCAGGTCGTCGATCGCCGGCGCACAGGTGAAGCCGTACTGCTCGCCGGGTCGGGTGAGCTGCTTGGCGAGGTCGCGGAACGTCGCCCAGGACATCGGCTCGGTCGGCGAGGGCAGCGGGATGTTCTGCTTCTTCAGCAGGTCCTTGTTGTAGTACATGACGGTCGGCGCGACGTCGAAGCCGATCGCGTACGTCGTGCCGTTGAAGCTGGAGATCTTCCGGCTGGTCTCGTAGAAGTCGTCCAGCCGGAAGTCGGGGTCCGCGGCGATCAGGTCGTCCAGCGGGCGGTGCGCGCCGCGAGCGGCGTACGTCGGGATCAGCGTGCCGTTCAGCGCGGTGACCAGGCTCGCCGTACCGCTGACGAGTTGCAGGTCGAGCTTGGTCGGGTAGCCGGGGGACGGGGTCAGGGTGGCGATCGACTTCACCTTGAGCTGCTGCTCGACGTACTTGCCGAAGGCGTCCCAGACCTTCTTCTCGGCGGCGCTGCTGGACCACATGGACCAGGTCGCCGTACCTGCCGACGGACCTGTCGAACATCCGGCCGCCGCGATCCCGAGACCGGCCGCGCCGGTCATCCTCAGGAAGCCGCGGCGGGACAGCTTGGTGTGCATAAGACTCCTCACCGGTAGAGCAGGTCGATCGACTCGGCGCGGATGCGCTCCTCGTCGACCTCGACGCCCAGTCCAGGGGCGGTGGGGACCGTCGCGACGGCCTTCGTGATGCTGAGCCCGTCGACGTACAGATCGGTCAGCAGCTCCGGCCCGTTGAGCTCGGCGGGCAGGGCGAGCTCGAGCTGACTGAACACGTGCAGGGCGGCGGCGAACGCGACGCCGCAGTCGGTGAGGCCGCTGGCCAGGATCTCGAGGCCGCCGGCGAGCGCGGTCTGGGCGGTCTTCAGCGCGTTCCGCAGACCGCCGGACTTGCAGACCTTGATCACCACCAGGTCGGCGGCGTCCAGCCGGATCGCGCGGGCCAGGTCGGGGGCCGAGAAGCTGCCTTCGTCGATCGCGACCGGCAGGTCGATCAGCCCGCGGAGTCGCTGCATACCGAGCGTGTCGGTGCTCGGCACCGGCTGCTCGACACAATGGATCGTGCGGATGTCCCGGGTCCGGTCGAGCAACTGGCGGAGCGCGGCCGGGCGGTACGACTGGTTCGCGTCCAGCCACAGGGGCTTGCCGTCGGCAACGTCCGCGACGGTCTCGATCGCGGCCGCGTCCGCATCCAGGTCGCCGCCGATCTTGACCTTGTACGCCGCATAGTCCGACGACTGCGCCGCGTGCGCGCGGACCGTGTCCTGGTCGCCCACCCCGATCGCCGAGCAGAGCGGGATCTCGTCGTACACCTTGCCGCCGAGCAGCGCGTGCACCGGGACGCCGGCGAGCTTCCCGGCCGCGTCGTGCATCGCGACGTCGACGGCCGCGCGGGCGAACGGGAAGCCGTTCGACACCGCGGGGCTGAGTCGCTTGGCGGCGCGCTGGTGGAACAGCTCGACGTCGAACGGGGTGAGTTCCTCGAGGATCGGCGCCAGGTGGCGGCGAATGACGACGGCCATCGTCTCGGCGGTCTCGTAGCTCCAGCTCGGCAGCGCACGCTGCTCGCCCCAGCCGACGACGCCGTCCTCGGTGGTGAGCTTGACGAACACCACCGCACCGGACTGGTCTGACGCGGCCCCGGGGGAGCCGACGGCGCCGCTGCCGAGCACGAACCGCCTCGCGAACGGCACCGCGACCGGGAACACCTCGACCCGCACGATGCGACTCATGCCGCTCATGCCGCTCATGCCGCGATCGACCAGGTCGCGGGGTCGACGAAGCTCGGTCCGCGGGTCCCGTCCGCGAGCCACCGGATCGCGTCGCGCAGCACGTAGCCGGCGAGCGCCAGGTGTCCCTCGGCGGTGTCACCGGCGATGTGCGGTGTCAGCAGCAGGTTCCCGGACTGCAGGACGTGCTCCGCGAAGGAGGGCGGCTCGGGATCGTAGACGTCCAGCGCCGCGTAGATCCGTCCGCGCAACGCATGTTCGAGCAGCGCCGCCTGGTCGACCGCCGGTCCGCGGGACGAGTTCACCACGACCGCCCCGTCGGGCAGGTTCTCGATCAGCTCGCGCGTGATCATGCCCTTCGTCTCCGGCACGTTGGGCACGTGGATGCTCAGGAACGGCGCAGCGGCAACGTCGTCGAGGGTCGTCGTACGGACGCCGAGCTCCGCGGCCCGCTCGTCCTGGAGGTACGGGTCGTAGACGGCGAGGTCGCACTCGTACGGTGCGAGCATCGCGATCAGCGCCCGCGCCGTACTGCTCGCGCCGACGATGCCGACCTTCGCCCCGCGCAGCTCGTGTCCGCGGTACGCCGTCTGCTTCCACCCGCCGCCCCGGACCGCGGCGTCGAACCGCGGCAACCGCCGCGCCAGCGTGAGCATCGCCCCGAGGCAGTACTCACCGACCGACCAGGCGATCCGGGGCCCCGCCGTGAACACCCCGACGCCGGCCTGGAGCACCTCCGGATCCACGAGGTTCTTCACCGTCCCCGCCGCGTGCGCGATCACCTTCGGCCCCTGCCCCTCGGCCCAAAGCTCCTTCCCGAGCCGAGGCGTCCCCCAACTCGTGAGCAGGACCTCCGCCCCGGCCGCCAACTCAGCGACTGCCGCCGGATCCAAGGCCGGAGGCTTACCCGGCTGCGCCGGGCCGGCCGAGTGCCGGTCCTCGGCCCACACGACCTCGAAGTGCTGATCGAGGAGTGCGCGGGTGTCGGCGTCGATCACGTCGTCGGCACGTTCCGGGGACATCAGCACGGCGAGTCTTGGCACCGGAGTAGCTCCTTCGGTCGGGGTGTGGGGTTGACGGTAGGCGCTTTCCGTTATGCAGGTCCAAGCCCATTTCCGTATGAACCGATACCGTGCACGCATGGACCTGTCGCTCCAGCAACTCCGGGGATTCGTCGCCGTCGCCGAGGAACTGCACTACGGCCGAGCCGCGCAGCGGCTGAACCTCACCCAGCCGCCGCTGACCCGCCAGATCCAGGGTCTGGAGCGGACCCTCGACGTCCGCCTCTTCGACCGCACCGGACGCGGCGTCCGGCTGACCGCGGCCGGCGGCGTCTTCCTCGAGCACGCCCGCCGCGTCCTCGCCCTTCTCGAAGTCGCGCCGGAGGCGACCCGTCGCGCGGCCGACGGCACCACCGGCACGCTGCGACTTGCCTTCACCGCGATCGGTGCGTACGCCGTACTCGCCGACTTCCTGACCATGGTCGGCAAGCGCACGCCCGGCGTGACGGCGGAGCTGACCGAGCTCGTCAGCCCCGCCCAGTTCGAGGCGCTCGCGAACCTGGAGATCGACCTCGGCCTCGTCCGCCCGCCGATCCCCGACCGGTTCGAGTCCCTCCTGGTCCACTCCGAGGACCTTGTTCTCGCCGTACCCGCCGCGCACCCGCTCGCGTCCGGCGCCGGACCCGTCTCACTGGTCGACGTCACCGACGAGTACATCGGCTACAGCCCGGAGGGATCGCAGTACCTGCACGACATCTGCGCCGCGATGATCGGCATGGACCGGTACGCCGTCAGTCAGCTCGCGTCGCAGGTACCGACGATGCTCGCGCTGGTCCGCGCCGGCCTCGGCTGCGCGCTGATCCCGCGTTCGATCATGGCGATGGGCGTCGACGGCGTCCGGTACCGCGAACTCGACGCTTCCGACGCGCACTCGGTCACGCTGCACGCCTGCTGGAGCCCCGACAACCCGAACCCGGCCCTGCAACGCCTCGCCGAGTCCCTGCGCGCCGACCCGCATTTGACTTAGAGCGAACTCTCATTCGTACGCTGCGAAGCATGACTGCTCAGCACAAGATCGGCTCGGGATTCGGGCATGACAATACCGCGGACGACGTCCTGGCCGGGATCGACCTGACCGGAAAGCTCGCGATCGTCACCGGCGGATATTCCGGTCTCGGCCTGGAGACCACGAAGGCGCTGACGAAGGCCGGCGCCCACGTCGTCGTACCGGCACGCCGCCCGGAGGTCGCGCGGGAGGCGCTCGCCGGGATCGATGCCGTGGAGGTCGACGAGCTGGACCTCGGCGACCTGGACAGCGTCCAGGCGTTCGCCGACCGGTTCCTCGCTTCTGGCCGGTCGATCGACCTCATGATCGACAACGCCGCGATCATGGCGAGCCCGGAGACCCGGGTCGGCCCGGGCTGGGAGGCGCAGTTCGCGACCAACCACCTGGGGCACTTCGCACTGGTGAACCGGCTGTGGCCGGCGATCGCGGCGGACGGTGGTGCCCGGGTGGTGTCGGTGTCCTCGTCGGCGCACCGGCGGTCGGACATCCGCTGGGACGACCTGGAGTTCCGGCAGGGGTACGACAAGTGGGCGGCGTACGGGCAGGCGAAGACCGCGAACGTGTTGTTCGCCGTGCAGCTCGATGCCCTGGGCAAGGATTCCGGGGTACGGGCGTTCGCGCTGCATCCCGGCGGGATCCTCACGCCGCTGCAGCGGCACCTGCCGCGGGAGGAGATGGTCGCGTTCGGGTGGATCGACGAGGACGGGAACCTGCTGAGCCCGCACTTCAAGTCGCCAGCGCAGGGCGCGGCGACGCAGGTGTGGGCGGCGACGTCGCCGGAGCTCGACGGGCTCGGCGGTGTGTTCTGCGAGGACTGCGAGATCGCGGAGGTGTCGGAGGACAGCCCGCACGGCGTCAGGCCGTACGCGATCGACCCGGTGTCGGCGGCTCGGCTGTGGACGGTGTCGGCCGAGCTCACCGGCGTGAACGCGTTCGGATAGGGTCAGCGGTTTGTGGAGGCCTTGGAGATTGTCGAGCGGCTGCGCGCGTCCGGTTGTGTCTTCGCGGAGGACGAGGCTGCGCTGATCGTCGAGACCGCCCGGGATGCGACCGAGGTGGCGGCGATGGTCGAGCGGCGGGTCACCGGGGAGCCACTGGAGTACGTCGTCGGCTGGGCGTCGTTCTGCGGGCTGCGGATCGCCGTCGAGCCGGGGGTGTTCATCCCGCGCCGGCGCACCGAGTTCCTGGTCGCCGAGGCGCTGCGGGTGGTGCATGACGGCGCTGTGGTCGTCGACCTCGGCTGCGGCTCCGGCGCCCTCGCCGCCGCCGTCGCGGCGCAGACCAACCGCCACTCGACGGCGGCCGGGGGATCCGCGGCGCGGGGCTCGGCGGGAATCGCGGGACCCGAGGCGCCGTCCACGGCGCGTACCGCGGGACCTGGGGTGCGGCGGTCGGTCGGGGTGTATGCGGCCGACATCGAGCCGGTGGCGGTGCGCTGTGCGCGGCGCAACCTGGCGCCGTTCGGCGGGGTCGTCTTCGAAGGTGACCTCTTCGCCGCGCTGCCGGACGACCTGCGCGGGCGGGTCGACGTACTGCTCTCCAACGTCCCGTACGTACCGACCGACGAGATCCGGCTGCTGCCGCCAGAGGCGCGGCTGTACGAACCGCGCGTGACCCTCGACGGCGGCCCGGACGGACTCGCCACCCTGCGCCGGGTCGTCGCCGGCGCAGGGGAGTGGCTCACACCGGGCGGCCACCTGTACGTCGAGATGAGCGACCGCCAGGCACCCGTCGCGCAGGCCGTGATGGCCGCGGCCGGCATGCCCGCCGAGGTCGTCACCGATGACGACCTCGGCGCGAACGTCGTCCACGGATGGCTAGACCCGGCGCTGGACGTGGAGTAGGTATTCGCGCCGGTTGAGCGGATCGTGGTCGGTGCGCGGGCGGTCCGGCACCGGCCCGCTCACCGGCTGGTAGCGGTCGAACGACGACTCCAGAACGCCTTCGCCGCGGGTCAGCGCGGGGAGTTGCTGTTCGAGTTCGTACACCGCGGCCGCTGGGATATCTCCTTCCAGCGTTGAGGTTTCCGCGGCCAGGGCCGGTACCTGCGGGATCGCCCGGAGCCGGGCGAGGGTCGCGAGTACGGCGCGGGTCGTGTCGGTCGGGATCTCCAGCCGGAAGCGGTGCAGCGGCTCGTGCACCGTCGTACCGGCCTGCTGGAGAGCGGTCATCAGGACCAGCGGGGTGAGGAACCGGAAGTCGCCGGCCGTACTCGACATGCTCTTGTCGAACACCGCGTGCGCGTGACTCTGCCGGGCGGAGTACCCCGAATGCGTCATCACCACGTGGGCGTCCGGGATCTGCCAGCCGTGCAGGCCCTGGTGCAGCGTCTCGCGGACGGTCTCCTCGACGGCCTTGATGAACGCGTACGGCATCGAGCCGAGTTCGACCTCGAGCTCGAACGTGACGCCCGCGTCGATTGGCCCGGGCTCGACCCGCAGTCCGACCGTGGCGAGGAACGGGTTCGGGTCCTTCTTGTTGAACTCGACGGCCTGCCCGGTGCCGGCGATCCGCTCGATGCAGATCGTCGTGGTCTCGCGGAAGTCCACCGCGATCCCGTACTCGGTGGCCAACGTGGTCTCGATGACCTCCTTCTGTACTTCGCCGTACAGCGACACGTACGTCTCCTGGCGGAGGTCGTCCTGGCGCAGGTTGATCAGCGGGTCCTGCTCGGCGAGCTGGGTGAGCGCGACCTGCAGGTTGCCCTTGTCCGACAGCCGCCGCGGCGTCACCACCGTCTCCAGCGTCGGCGGTGCGAACTTCGCGGAAACAATTCGCCGCCTGGTGACGGTTTTGTTCCGGAGATCCGAGATCGTGTCGCCGATCCTGATGTCGGGCAGGCCCCAGAGTTTGCCGATCTGTCCCGGGCCGAGCGTGTCGCCGTACGTCTCCAGCGCGGTGATCTTCCCGTCCGTGTCGCCGTACCGGACGCGGTCGCGGACGGAGGCGGTGCCGGAGAACAGCCGCACGTACGCGATCTTCTCGCCGGCCGGACCGCGTTCCACCTTGAAGACCGTGCCGTCGAGCGGGGCGTCCGCCGTACCGGCGCGGGGGAGCAGGTCGCGGATCCCGTCCGTCAGCGCGTCGGTGCCGGCGCCGGTGATCGCGGACCCGAAGTACACCGGGTGCACCGTCGCCCGGCGGGTCTGGTCCACGAGTACGTCGTGCAGCGCGAGCGGGGCGCCGTCGACGTACCGCTGGAGCAGGTCGTCGTCGTGCTCGGCGAGGACGTCGAGGAGCGCGTCGTCCTGGACTATCGGCTTGAACGCCGCCTCCGGGGTGCCGAGACCGACCGCCTCGCCCATCGGGACGATCGCCGGGGTCAGCCGCGCCGCCAGCTGCCGCAGTACGCCGTCGTACTGCGCGCCCGGGCGGTCGAGCTTGTTGACGAAGATCACCGTCGGGATGCGCATCCGTTGCAGGGTCCGCATCAGGATCCGCGTCTGCGCCTGGACGCCCTCGACCGCCGAGACCACCAGTACCGCTCCGTCGAGCACGCTCAACGCGCGCTCCACCTCCGCGATGAAGTCCGGGTGGCCCGGAGTGTCGATGAGGTTGACGTTCAGGTCGCCGATCCGGAACGCGGCGACCGCGGTCTTGATTGTGATGCCGCGCTGCCGTTCGAGCGCGAGCGAGTCGGTCTGGGTACTTCCGTCGTCGACGCTGCCGACCGCGTCGATGACGCCGGCGGCGTACAGCAGCCGCTCGGTGAGGCTGGTCTTACCGGCGTCGACGTGCGCCAGGATCCCAAGGTTCAGTACTTCCACGCAGCTTCATGTCCTTCGAACAGGTGTGAGTCGTTTCCATGCCAGACATGAAGCGAGGTCGCATGACGGACTCCTGTCGATCACCTGTTCGCGGTACTGCGTTCGAGTACACCAACTCCTCTCCGGGCGGACAAACCATTTAGCTCGGCCCTACATGTCAGTCGATCAGTGTGCCGAGCGGGGTGCCGCCCGCGATGGTGGTTGCCGCGTGCGGACGGTCGATGTCGAAGACGTGCAGCGGCAGGCGGTGGTCGCGGGCCAGGATGAACGCGGACTGGTCCATCACGCCGAGACCGCGGTCGATGACCTCCTGGTAGCTGAGGTGGTCGAAGCGGCGGGCGTCGGGGTGCCGGTTCGGGTCGGCGTCGTACACGCCGTCGGTGCCGTTCTTGGCGACCAGCAGTGCGTCGGCCTGGAGCTCGATCGCGCGTTGCACGGACGGGTAGTCGGTGGTGGTGAACGGCTGACCGTTGCCGCAGGCAAGCAGCACGATCGCGCCCTTCTCCAGGTGCCGGAGGGCGCGCAGCCGGATGTACGGCTCGGCGAGGTTGTCGATCGGGACCGCGGTCATCAGCCGTACGTTCTCCGCACCGAGCGCCGTGAGCCGGCCGCGGAGCAGGACCGCGTTGATGACCGTGCCGAGCATGCCGATGTTGTCGGCCTCGACCCGGTCGATTCCCCAGTCCTCGGCGCGGTTGCCGCGGAACACGTTCCCGCCGCCGATCACCACCGCGACCTGGACCCCGGTGGCGCGCAACGCGATCACCTCGGTCGCGAGGTGCGTCAGCCGGTCGCTGCTGAAACCGAACTCGTTCAAGCCGGCGATCGCCTGCCCGGAAAGCTTGACGACGAGCCTGCGATACATGCCGACAGGTCTATCACGAACTGTCGGCCCGCGCGGCTAGCCTCGGGGGATGAGCGAATGGCGGAAGCTTGCGCAGGCGTGGCACACCCGGTTCGGTACGTCGTCACTCGCCGACGGAGCAGCGTTCGCGCAGGCGGTGGCCGCGGCGTGCGCGGATCCGGAGTTGCGGCTCGCGCCGGCGTACGTCGACGTCGCGACCAGGGATCCCGCCACGGCCGAGCGGATCAGTGCGCTCGCGGCCGAGCACGGTCTGACCGCGGACCCAACGGCGGTCGCACAGCTCGAGATCGGGCTGGACACGGCGGACCTGGTGGAGATCGGGCCGTTCTGGGCGGCGGTGCTGACCGGGAGCACGGACTCCTTCACCGGGAATGACGTCATGGACCCCACCCGCCGGGTCGCGAACCTGTGGTTCCAGGGCACGACACCGCACGAGGCACCGCGCCAGCGCTTCCACCTCGACCTGTGGCTCCCTCCCGAGGTCGTGCCGTCCCGGATCGAGGCCGCGCTCGCCGCCGGGGGCAAGGTGGTGTACGACGACGAGGCGCCGATGTTCACCGTGCTCGCGGATCCGCAGGGCAACAAGGTCTGCTTGTGTACGTCGGAGGGACGCTAGATCTGCTAGCGTTGGCCGCGACTCGAGGAGGTGTGTGATGGCTAGGAAGGCTCTCCGGTTCCGCGCCGTTCCCTCCTCGGATGCTGTTCTCTGACAGCTCTTCTCCGGACCGTTCGGTGCGTTTCCCCGTACGTGCCGATCGAACCGGAGATCACGCATGTCCTCCGTGGACACCCAACTTCATGCTGCCCTCGCCCGTGCGGTGAGCGGCGTACCGCATCACGAACTGCGACGCAGGGCCGAGGCGCTCTCGCACCGCTACCGCACCGAGCAGATCGACGACGCGTCGCCGGGGATGAGCGACCCGCTCGACGCCCTCGCGTACGCCGTCGTACGGATGCCGGCCACCTTCCGCGCCCTGCACGCGGCGCTCGGGGCGGTCGTGCGTCACGTCGACAGGCCCGTCACCACCCAACTGGATCTCGGCGGAGGGACCGGGGCCGCCGCCTGGGCCGCCGTGTCGCACTGGCCCGGCCTTGCGATCGAGATCGTCGAACGCCAGTCCGCGGCCGTCGGAATCGGACAGAAGCTTGCTCTAGGCAACTGGCAGTGGACGACCGCCGACGTACGTCGCTGGACCGGCCGGCCGGTCGACCTGATCACGATTGGATACGTACTCAGCGAGTTGACCACCGACCTGCGGCGCGAAGTCCTGCAGAACGCTGCCCGCAACGCGCAGACGATCGTCGTCGTCGAGCCCGGCACGCCTGCCGGCCACGCCCGTATCCTCGAAGCCCGCGCGCTGCTCATCGAGCACGGCTTCCGGATCGCCGCGCCGTGCCCGCACCAACGCGACTGTCCGGTGGACTGGTGCCACTTCGCGACCCGCCTGCCACGCACCGAACTGCACCGGCTGCTGAAGGACGGCACCCGCAACTTCGAGGACGAGAAGTTCACGTACGTCGTCGCGACCCGGCACCCGGTCCGCCCGGCGGCATCCCGGGTGATCGCCCGCCCGGCCGCCCCGAAACACCGGGTCGTCCTCGATCTCTGTACGTCCGACGGCACCGCGGAGCAGGTCGTCGTACCGAAGTCGTCACCCGCCTACCGGTCGGCGCGGAACACGACGTGGGGGGATACCTGGGACTAGCACCGCAGCCCGCGGCAGGCTACCGTCCGCGGGCTGCGACCGGTTGCATGGTGGTGGCGCGGACGATGAGCGACGTGCTGAGCAGTACGCGCCGGTCGGGCCCGTCGGGGTTCTCCAGGCGCTCCAGGAGGAGCTCGACGGCCGCGGCGCCGGCCTCGGCCGCGGGGGAGGAGACCGTGGTGAGCGGCGGGTAGACCTGAGCCTTGAGTACGTCGTCGCAGCCGACGATGCTCAGGTCGTCCGGCACGGACAGGCCGTGCTGCACCAGTCCGGCCAGCACGCCGTGTGCGAGGACGTCGTCGAACGCGACGGCCGCGG
Source organism: Kribbella sp. NPDC051137 (assembly GCF_040682535.1). NCBI lineage: Bacteria > Bacillati > Actinomycetota > Actinomycetes > Propionibacteriales > Kribbellaceae > Kribbella > Kribbella sp. NPDC051137. Next base: position 505,954 of record NZ_JBFBBI010000004.1, on the reverse strand, counting down.
TAGCGCCGGTGTCCAGCAGTGCCGGCACCGCCTGCATCCCGGCCTCGTAGTTCGAGACCTGGCCGGGCATCATCACCGCCTCGATGTCCGCCCGCTCCGCGGACCGCTTCACCGCCTTCTTGCGCTGCGCGTTCGCCCACGACCGCGACGGTCCGGCGAGGTAGGCGATCCGTGTGTGGCCGAGTTCCGCGAGATGCTCGACGGCCGCACGGACGCCGTCCGCGCTGTCGACGAGCACCCGCGGCAGGCCGGCGAGGTCGCGGTTCACCAGCACGACCGGGCGCCGCTCGGCCAGTTCGCGGATCTGCCGTTCGCTCATCCGGCTCGCGGCCAGTACGAAGCCGTCGGCCTGCAGGGTGAGCCTGCCGACCATGGTGTGTTCGCGGGCCGGGTCCTCGTCGGTGTTGCCGAGCAGCAGCGCGAGCCCGGACGTCTCGGCCCGTCCCTGCGCGGCACCGATCATCGGCGGGAAGAACGGGTTCGCGATGTCCGGCACGATCATCGCGAGCAACCCGTGCCGCCCGGTCGACAGCGCCTGCGCGGTGGGATTCGGCACGTACCCGAGCTGGGCCGCTGCCTCCCGGACCCGTGTCACGGTGTCCGGACGAAGCACCCGCGGATTGCTGAACGCCCGCGAGACCGTCGCGCGCGAGACCCCCGCGAGCGCCGCAACGTTGGTGATCGTCGGCGACGGTGACATGCTGCGCAGCCTAACCGTCCACGCAACCGGTTGCACGCGTTCCCGCTGTCACGGATGCGCGACGTACGCCGTCTTCTCCTCCGGGTCGAAACCGCAGCGCCGGTAGAAGGCGTGGGTCGACTCACGGCGGGAGCCGGTCTGAAGCATGACCTTGTAGCAGCCGGCGTCCCACGCCGCCTGGAGTGTCGCGGCCATGATCTGCTTGCCGAGCCCTGTGCCGCGGCGGGCTTCGTCGACGACGACGTTCTCGATCACGGCGTACGGCGCGCCGCCGCGGGTCAGGTTCGGGATCAGGTTGAGGTACGTCGTGGCGACGATGGCATCGCCGTCGACGAGCACGTACAGGTGCAGGCCGGGGCGGCCGAGGATCGTGGTGAACGTGTCGCGGGCGTCCGGTACCGATGGGTCGGCCGGGTGGAGCTGCCGGTACAGGGCGAGGACTCCGTCGAGGTCGTCGGCACGCGCCGGACGGAAGGCCGTCACAGGTCCGCCACCAGCAGGCAGAAGGGGTGCCCCGCCGGGTCGGCCAGCACATACAGCGGCTCGCCGGCGTCCGCCGCACGGTCGTGGAGCACGCGTGCGCCTAGGTCCTCCGCGCGCTTCCGGTGCCGCTCGAGTTCCTCGACGGACGGTACGGCGTAGTCGAGGTGCGCCTGCATCGGCACCTCGGGCGACGGCCAGGTGGACCGCTTCAGCTCGGCGACCTGCTGGATCGCGAGCTGACGGTTGCCGTCCGCGTCGAGCAGCACGATCCAGGTGTCGTCGTCGCCCGGCCGGAACCGCAGCCCGAGTAGGTCCCGGTAGAACTCCGCAAGCCCGCGCGCGTCCGTGGCGTCGAGCGCGGTGTGCATCCGCCGCGGGTACACGAGCTCGAAACGGACGATCACCAGTTCGTCGTTCGGCTTCAGGTCCGGGTAGTAGCTGCTGAGCCCGGCGATCACGTCGTGCGCACCGGCGAAGCCGTCCTCGAGCGCCTCTTCCTCGGTCACGGCGTCGACCCGCTTCGCGACCGTCCACACGATCCGCCCGGGCAGCCGCACCTCCTCGTCGAACTCGAACACGAGCGTGACCGGCCCGACCTCGACGGGATCGTTGTAGCGCATCGTGATCCGCTTGGTCCCGGCCCGGACCGCGTCGAGATGCGTGGCGCGGAAGCGCAGCTCCTGAAGCCCCATGGCGCCCGAGCCTACGTGCTGCGGAAGGACTGCCGATAGGCATTCGGCGGTACGCCGACAGCGCGCTGGAAGTGCCGCCGCAGCGTGGTCGCGGTACCGAGCCCGGCCGAAACGGCGACCTTCTCGACGGGGACGTCGGTCGACTCGAGCAACTGCTGGGCCCGGCGTACGCGTTGGGTCAGCAACCACTGCAGCGGTGTCTGACCGGTGACCGCGCGGAACTGCCGGCCGAGGTGGCGCGGGCTCGTGCCGGCGTGCTTGGCAAGGTCTGCGACGGTCAGCGGCTGATCGAGTCGTTCCTGCGCCCAAGCGAGGAGGTTGGCCAGCGAGTGGTCACCGCTCGGCTGCACGGGTGTCGAGACGAACTGTGCTTGGCCGCCGGCCCGGTGCGGCGGTACGACGAGGCGGCGAGCGACGGTGTTCGCGATCGTGGCGCCGTGATCTCGGTGGATGAGGTGCAGGCAGAGGTCCACAGCTGCCGCCTTGCCGGCGGCCGTCAGCACGTCGCCGTTGTCGGTGTAGAGGACGTCGGGGTCTACTTCCGCTTCCGGGTAGCGGGATTGGAGTTCAGCGGTGTGGGCCCAGTGGGTGGTGGCCCGGCGGCCGTCGAGCAGGCCTGCGGCGCCCAGGACGAAGGCGCCGGTGCAGAGCGACGCGATGCGAGTCCCGGAACTGTGGGCGGAGCGGATGGCGGCTACCAACGCGGCAGGTGGTCGCTCGTCGACGTCGGCCAGGGCGGGGACGAGGATGGTGCCGGCGCTCGCGAGCTGGTCCAGATCGTGTGACGGTGCCACCTGGAACGGGCCGACCTGGATGGGCGTGGGGCCGCAGAGCTGGACGTCGTACCAGTCGTCGACCCCGACCGGCGGGTTGCCGAAGATCTCGTAGGCGATGCCGAGCTCGAAGTGCAGCAGGTGGCCGATGGCCGCCACCGCGACGGTGTGCATGTCCGAAAGTGTACGGACGGTGTCGTTCCGGACTCTCACACTCGTGCAGCCGACGGCACGAGACTCGACCCATGAACGCCATCGTCGTATACGGCGCCACCGGCCACACCGGCCGTTTCGTCGTCGAAGAACTCCGCCGCCAGCACCTCCCGGTCATCGTCTCCGGGCGCAACGCGACCACCCTCGCGACGCAGTGGCCCGACCTGGACGTACGCCCGGCGGCCGTGGACGACCCGCACGCGCTGGATACCGCGCTGAAGGAGGCCGAGGCGGTGATCAACTGCGCGGGTCCCTTCGCCGTGACCGCCGAGCCGCTGATCGACGCGGCCGCGCGCCGGCGGATCCCGTACGTCGACGTCGCCGCGGAGATCGAGGCCAACGTCGCGACCTTCGCCCGCCGCAGCGACATCCCGGTGGCTCCGGCGATGGCGTTCTTCGGCGGCCTCGGTGATCTGCTCGCGACCGCGACCCGGCAGACGAGGGCGGACCTGGTGCAGGTCGCCTACGGGCTGAGCAGCTGGCATCCGACGCCCGGCACGCGGGTGGCCGGGCAGATTTCGCACGATCGCCGGAACGGGCGGCGGGTGCGGTTCGCGGACGGGCGGCTGCAGTACCACGCGGATCCCACGGTGCAGCAGGACTGGCAGTTCCCGGAGCCGGTCGGCCGGCGGGGGGTGTTCGCCGAGTTCAGCATGGCCGACATCGTCACGATCCCGAGCCACCTCGACGTCCGTGAAGTGCGGACGTACATGACCCTGGAAGCAGCGGGCGACCTGGCCGACGCGGACACCCCGGCACCGGTCGCGGTGGACGAGCAGGGTAGGTCGGACCAGACGTTCGTGGTCGACGTACGGGTCGGCGACGTACGGGCGTCAGCCACCGGGCAGGACATCTACGCGATCTCGGCGCCGCTCGCGGTGGGCGCCGTACGGCGGATCCTGGGTGGTCGGACGCGATCCGCCGGGATCGCGTCGGCGGGGGCGATGTTCGACGCCGTCGAGTTTCTCGAGGAATTGCCACTCTCGTTCGAGCTGCGGTAAATCGATTCCCGGCGGGACAATGGTGGTGCCCCTGCTGACCGCCCGCACAGCCGGAGGCACCGCCATGCCCGAGATCCGCCCGTCCCGTCGTACCCTCCTCCACCTCACCGCAGCCGGCACCGCAGCCGGCATGGCCGGCACTGTCACCGGAGCAGTCGGCCAGGTACTCCCGGCGTACGCTGACGGGGTCGACTACACCGCGCGCAAGACCTTCGACGACTGGGACCGCCTGTTCCAGAAGGGCGGTCCTGGCCAGCCGGACCAGCCGAACGACAACTCCAACCGTGACGGCCGGTCGGGCATGCTCGCCTGGAGCCAGTCGTACGTGCTGCTCGGCCTGGTCCGGATGTACGAGACGTATCGCGACACCTATTACCTGGACCGGCTGATCGACAACGTCGACCAGGTGCTCGGCGTACGGGACAGTGCGCGGGGCGTGACCGACTACCGCGGCCTGTCACTGCCCGCGTGGCGCGCGGACCACCCGTACACCACCGGCTACGCAACCCTTGCCGACGGCAACGGCCAGCCGCTGCTCGACCTCCGCGAGGCGCTCTCGTACGCCGAGGACACGACCGTCACCGTCAGCGCCGGAACTCGCGCCGACACCTTCACTGTCCGGCTCGAGAACACGTCAGTGAACCGGTCGGTCACGCACACAGACCTCTCGCTGGACCCGGCGAGCCCGGACTACGCGGTGACACGTATCTATGCGGCCGCCCCCGGGCCGCTGCAGTTGACAGCATTCGATCGGGGTGCGCGGCCAGGCGCCGTACCGGCGTTCGGCAGCTACCCGATGCACTGCATGCCGGTGATCTTCGCCGTACACACCGGCATGATCACGTACCCGATCGCCGCCTTCGTCCGGATCGTCGCGAGCTCACCGGTACTGCGCCGGCGGTACTGGCGGAAGGCGTCCGAGTACCTGACCGCCTGCCGCGAGGCCGTCGCCGTGCACGACTGGGAGTACCGCGACGGCGGCTACCTGGTCTGGCCGAAGACCCAGCCGCTGCCGTACGACGGATGCGAGCAGCCGATCAACCAGTCCGTCGGACTCGGGCAGACGCTCGTCGAACTCGCACTGGTGACCGGCGACCCGGCGTACCGGGCGAAGGCGGCGGCAATGGGGCGGATGCTCGCGGCGCAGCTCACCGCCGACAGCGGAGACGCCTACGTCTGGCACTACTGGCCGACGGGCGGGCACATCTACGACGGCTTCGCGAAGACCGGGGACCCGGAGACCGACGTCTCGATCTTCACGCCGTCGGGAGGGCCGGCGCGGCAGTTCGAGGACATCAGCCACGGTGCGATCGACGTCGAGTTCGCCGTACGGGCGTTCCGCGCGAAGCTGGCGTTCACCGGTCGGGACATGGAGCGGATCGCCCGGACGTTCACCCGCAACGTCGCCGCGACCGATGCCGACGGGCTGCCCGCGATCCACACCACCGTCGGCGGCGGCACCCTCGGCGGCCCGTCCGTCGCGGCCCAGGCTCCGCGCTGGATGCAGGTGACACCGTGGGACCCGCGGGTGCATGCTCACTGTCTGGCGCTCTACAACCGCAACCAGCCGACTCCGGAACGCGACGGCCAGCAGGCCATCGGCTTCGGCTGGCTCCTCGCCAATGTCGCCTACCTCAACTGGGGAGCCCGATGAGTACGACGTACCTGATGACCTCCAGCCTGAACGGCTTCGTCGCCGGCCCGGACGACGAGCTCGACTGGCTCTACGACCTGCCGCCCGCGGACCGCGACTTCGGTGCGTTCCTCGACGGCGTCGGCGCGGTCGCGATGGGCGCGTCGACGTACGAGGCGATCCTGCGCGACTCCGGGCTGCTAGAGCATCCCGAACGCTGGCAGCAGGCGCACGGCGATCGCGCGACCTGGGTCTTCACCCACCGCTCCGACCTGCCGAAGGTCCCCGGCGCGAACCTGACGTTCGCAAGCGACGTCACCGCCGAGCACCCGGCGATGGTCGAGGCCGCCGGCGGCAAGGACGTGTTCGTCGCGGGCGGCGGCGGGCTGGCGGCCGCGTTCGCGGCGGCCGGCGTACTCGACCGGGTCGTCATCGGGATCACGCCGGTGCTGCTGGCCGGCGGGAAACCGTTGTTTCCGGCTGAGGCGCGGTTGAGACTGGACGGGGTGGAACAGAAGGGTCAGGTCGTCTTCCTGTCCTACCAGGTCCTGTGACTCCTGTGGCAGGATTCCACTGTGAGTAGCGGGACGACGGACGAGCAGCGCCTCCAGGACCTGGCGCGACTGCGGCGCGTGAAGGATCGGATCGACCGCGAATACGCGCAGCCGCTGGACGTCGAGGCGCTGGCCCGTGGGGCGCACATGTCCGCGGGACACCTGAGCCGCGAGTTCAAGCGCGCTTACGGAGAGTCGCCGTACGGGTACCTGATGACCCGGCGGATCGAGCGCGCGATGATGCTGCTGCGGCGCGGCGGGATGAGCGTCACCGACGTCTGCTTCGAGGTCGGCTGCCAGTCGCTCGGCACGTTCAGCACCCGGTTCACCGAGCTCGTCGGGATGCCGCCCAGCGTCTACAAGGACGCCGCGGCCGACGCCACGGTCGGGATTCCGTCGTGTGTCGCGAAACAGGTGACGCGACCGATCAGGAATCGAGAAGCTACTCCGGCGTCCGGCACGTAGCGTGACCCCCATGAGTCTGAAGATCCTGAACAGCTTTCTGCCGCACACCGATCCGGAGGAGTCGCTGAAGTTCTACCGCGACCTGCTCGGCTTCGAGGTCCGGATGGACGTCGGGTACGAGGGGATGCGGTGGATCACGGTCGGCCCGCCCGGCCAGCCGGACACCTCGATCGTGCTCACCCCGCCGGCCGTCGACCCGGGCATCACCGAGGACGAGCGGAAGACGATCTTCGAGATGATGGCCAAGGGTACGTACGCCACCGTCGTACTGCAGACCGACGACGTCGACGCGCTCTTCGACCGGCTGCAGGCCGCCGACGCCGAGGTCATCCAGGAGCCCGTCGACCAGCCGTACGGCGTCCGCGACTGCGCGTTCCGCGACCCGGCCGGGAACCACGTGCGGATCAACCAGGCCCGCTGACCACTTTGGGGGAGAACAGTATGAGTCGCGACGACCACGTTGCCGACAGCCACGACATGATCCGGGTGACCGGTGCCCGGGTGAACAACCTGAAGGACGTCAGCGTCGAGATACCGAAGCGCCGGCTGACCGCGTTCACCGGGGTGTCGGGGTCGGGCAAGAGCTCATTGGTGTTCGGCACCGTCGCGGCCGAGTCGCAACGGCTGATCAACGAGACGTACAGCGCGTTCGTGCAGGGCTTCATGCCGACGCTGGCCCGACCGGAGGTCGACGTACTGGACGGCCTGACCACCGCGATCATCGTCGACCAGGAGCGGATGGGCGCGAACCCGCGGTCCACCGTCGGTACGGCGACCGACGCGAACGCGATGCTCCGGATCCTGTTCAGCCGGATCGCCGAGCCGCACATCGGCCCGCCCACGGCGTACTCGTTCAACGTCCCGAAGCGCACCGCGACCGGCTCGCTGAGCGTGGACAAGGGCGCCGGCGAGAAGAAAGTGGTCCGCGAGCAGGTGTACGCCGGCGGTATGTGCCCGCGTTGCGAGGGCATGGGCTCGGTCACCGACTTCGACCTGACCGCGCTGTACGACGCCGAGAAGTCGCTGGCGGAGGGTGCGCTGACGATCCCGGGCTACAGCATGGAGGGCTGGTACGGGCGGATCTTCCGCGGCTCCGGCTTCTTCAACATGGACAAGCCGATCAAGAAGTACACCAAGAAGGAACTGCACGACCTGCTCCACCGGGAGCCGACCAAGATCAAGGTCGAGGGCATCAACCTCACCTACAACGGGATCATCCCGGCGATCCAGCGGTCGTTCCTGTCCAAGGACGTGGATGCGATGCAGCCGCACATCCGCGCCTTCGTGGAGCGCGCGGTGACCTTCACGACCTGCCCGGACTGCGGCGGCACCCGGCTCGGCGAGGAGGCCCGGTCGTCGAAGATCGACGGGCTGAACATCGCGGACCTGACCGCGATGCAGATCACCGACCTGGCCGCCTGGGTGCGGAAGCTGAAGGCGCCGTCGGTCGCACCGTTGCTGAAGGCGCTCGGCGAGGCGCTGCAGGCGTTCGTCGACATCGGCCTCGGGTACCTGTCGCTCGACCGCCCGGCCGGCACGCTGTCCGGCGGCGAGGCGCAGCGGACGAAGATGATCCGGCACCTCGGGTCGTCGCTGACCGACGTCACGTACGTCTTCGACGAGCCGACCATCGGGCTGCACCCGCACGACATCCAGCGAATGAACGAGCTCCTGCTGCAGTTGCGCGACAAGGGCAACACCGTCCTGGTCGTGGAGCACAAGCCGGAGACGATCGCGATCGCCGACCACGTGATCGACCTCGGGCCGGGCGCGGGTTCCGGCGGCGGTGAGGTGGTGTTCGAGGGGACCGTCGAGAAGCTGCGGACCAGCGGCACGCTGACCGGACGGCACCTCGACGACCGGGCGTCGCTGAAGGACTCGGTCCGGACGGCGTCGTCGGCGCTGGAGGTCCGCGGCGCCTCGCTGAACAACCTGCAGGACGTCGACGTCGACGTACCGCTCGGTGTGCTGACGGTCGTGACCGGAGTCGCCGGATCCGGGAAGAGCTCGCTGATCCACGGGTCGATCGCGGACCGGGACGGCGTGGTGGCGATCGACCAGGGCGCGATCCGCGGCTCGCGGCGGTCGAATCCGGCGACGTACACCGGTCTGCTGGAGCCGATCCGGAAGGCGTTCGCGAAGGCGAACGGGGTGAAGCCGGCGCTGTTCAGCGCGAACTCCGAGGGTGCCTGCCCGGCCTGCAAGGGCGCGGGCGTGATCTACACCGAGCTGGGTGTGATGGCGACCGTCGAGACGCCGTGCGAGGAGTGCGAGGGGCGGCGCTTCCAGGCGGCGGTCCTGGAGTACACGTTCGGCGGGAAGAACATCGCCGACGTCCTGGCGATGCCGGTGTCGGAGGCGTTGCCGTTCTTCGCCGACGGCGACGCGCGGACGCCGGCCGCGGAGAAGATCCTGGAACGGCTCGCGGACGTCGGGCTCGGGTACCTGTCCCTCGGGCAGCCGCTGACCACCCTGTCCGGCGGTGAACGCCAACGGCTGAAGCTGGCCACGCACATGGGGGAGAAGGGTGGCATCTACGTCCTCGACGAGCCCACCACCGGCCTGCACCTCGCCGACGTCGAGCAGCTCCTCGGCCTGCTCGACCGGCTCGTCGACTCCGGCAAGTCCGTCATCGTGATCGAGCACCACCAGGCCGTGATGGCACACGCCGACTGGATCATCGACCTGGGCCCCGGCGCCGGCCACGACGGCGGCAAGATCGTCTTCGAAGGCACCCCCGCCGACCTGATCAAGAAGCCGAAGACCCTGACCGGCAAGCACTTGGCAGAGTACGTCGCCTAGCCGGAAGCTGCTGCGCGCTCGAGCCGGGTGATCCCCTCGACCCGCCGCTCGCGCAGCAGCTCACCGCCCAACGTGTACGCCGCACCCGCGGCGGCCGACCGTCCCGCGTGTTCGACGATCGCGTCCACCAGCGTGGCCGCCATCCCGAGCCGCGGGTATTCGGCATGGAGCTCCGACGCCTCATCTGCTCCGAAGTCTGCTCCGAAGTCGGCCGCGATGCCGGCGCGCGTGAGGTAGGCCAACACCCCACGCCGCTCGGCGATGCCGCCCGACGTGTGCAGCGCGATCGCCTCCCACACCCGCTCGGTCGCGCCCTCGTCGACGCCGTGCTCCCGCAGCAGCCCCGCGGCCAGATCAGCGCCTTCCACCTCGAACCGCGCCACCCCCTGCGCGAGCTTCCCGGTTCCGAGGTCATGCATGACGGTCGCGGCGTACAAGAGGTCCCGGTCGTACGACAGGCCCTCACGCGCGCCGATCAGGTCGGCGAGGAAGAACGACCGCACGCTGTGGTCGGCGATCGCGCGCACCTCCGACGTGCGGACGATGGTCAGGATCGCCTCGGCCAGCGGGCCGGTCGGCAGGCTCAGGTCCATACCGGCACGGTACGGCGCAGACGGTCGGACGACAGCCGGTCCGTAGGTCAGATACCGGCAAGATCTCGCCCAAGATCTCGCCCGAACCGGTCAGGAATCGAGAAGCAGCCGAGGGTGGTCCGGAAATAGCGTTGGCGGTGTTGGAAGACCACTGAACTGGAGATGACGAAATGACCACCACACAAGGCGTCCAGACGATCCTGCACCCGGTGACGGACCTCGAGAAGGCGAAGCCGGTGTACGCCGCCCTGCTCGGTGTCGAGCCGGTCGCGGACTCGCCGTACTACGTCGGGTTCGAGGCCGCCGGCCAGCAGATCGGGCTGGTGCCGAACAGCGACATGACCGCGCCGGTCGCGCACTGGCACGTGACCGACATCGAGGACCGGATCAAGGCGATCGTCGAGGCCGGCGGCACCCTGAAGTCGCCGCCGAAGGACGTCTCGAACGGCCGCCTGGTCGCGCTCGTGACGGACCCCGACGGGAACGTCCTCGGGCTGCTCCAGGACCCGTCCTGACCATGTGCAACCTCCCTCCGGAGGTTCGCGCCGCGCTGTACGGCGATCGCCGCGAGGCCGACGTACCGCGTGATCCGGCGGAAATGCCGATGCCCGTCGAGGAACCCGTGGGGCATCATCTGCTGCATGACTGAGCGCAGCTACGTCCGCCTGCAGGCCGGTTACCGCGGCCGGCTGGGCATCGAGGTCGGCCTGTTCGTCGCGGTGGACCACCTGCGGCGGGCGGGCCGGCTGACGGCGGCCGAGGAAGCGCAGTACCTCGACATCGACGACTGGTTCCTCGCCGAGCTGCCGAACCCGGACTTCTATGCCGACGGCAACAGTGCCGGCGCGGTGACCTGGTTCAAGGAGCCGGTCCCCGCGCCGATGCAGGAACGGGCCGACGCGTTGTGCGCGATCCTGACCGCGCACGACGTCGCCTGGGAACGGGTGACCTCGACCGACCCGGGGACCGTGGTGTACGAGGACGAGTTCCAGGTCGGGGTGGTTCCGTACGTCCGCGGCGAACCGACACCACTACCGGCCGGAACGACGCTGACGCCGACCTCAGGCGGATCCAAGCGCGCCGTCGCCGCTTCACCGGTGCGGCACGTGCTCTTCGACGCGGACGGCGTACTGCAGGACCTCCCGGGCGGCTGGTACACCGCGATGGAGCCGTACCTCGGCGACCGTGCGAAGGAGTTCCTGCACGAGACCTGGTCCGACGAACTGCCGATGCTCGCCGGACGGGGCGACTACCTCCCGATCCTCGCGGAATCGCTCGAACGGTACGGCGTACGCACGCCCGTGACCGAGGTGTACGACGCCGTCTGGAAGAACATCGTGCTGATCGAGGAGTCGCTCGCCATCGTCCGGGCGCTCCGCCGCAACGGGTACGGCGTACACCTGGGGACGAACCAGGAGAAGTACCGGGGCGCGCACATGCGCACGGTGCTCGGGTACGACGAGCTGTTCGACGTCAGCTGCTACTCGTACGACCTCGGTGTGGCGAAACCCGACCCGGCGTTCTTCACCCACGCCGCCGAGCGGATCGGCGCCGACCCGGACACGATCCTCTTCGTCGACGACACCGCGAAAAACATCACCGGCGCCCGCACCGCCGGCCTCCGCGCCGTCCACTGGGACTTCACCCAGGGCCACGACACCCTGCACACCCTCTTCGACCAACACGGCGTCGACGCCCGAATCACCGCCTGAGGCGCGGTCTGGGCGAGACCGATCGTTCTGTCTGGTAGTGTGGGAGGCAGTACACGGGCCAGAAAGGGAAGTGGATGTCGGAAGCGCGGATGCGGCTGCTCAGCACGGCGACCGGACTCTTCTACGCCGAAGGGATCCACGCCGTCGGCGTGGACCGGGTGATCGCCGAGGCTCAGGTCACGCGTGCGACGCTGTACCGGCATTTCCCGAGCAAGGACGACCTGACCGTCGCGTACCTGACCGCAGCCGACGAGGCGATCCGCGCCCGGGTGGAGAACGCCCGTGACGCCAAGTCGACTGCCGACGACGTGATCCGGGAAGTCGCGAAGTCGATCACCGACGACATCAACAGCCGGGGCTTCCGCGGCTGCGCGTTCCTGAACGCCGCCGCGGAGTACCCCGACCCCGCGCACCCCGTCCACCAGGCCGTCCTCAGGCACCGCGACTGGTTCCTCACCACGATGACCGAGCTCTTCACCGCCACCGGCAAGCCCGACTCCGAGCCCGCCGCCCGGCACTTCGTGATGCTCCGCGACGGCGCCATGACCGCGGGCTGCCTCAGCGACCCCGACCCCATCTGCGAAACCTTCCATCGCGGCGTCGACGGCCTCCTCACATATCGCAGCCGCAACGCCTGAGTCCTGCTTGGATAGGCGGCATGGACCTGAGATTTCCGCGGCCGCTGCGCACCGGCGACCGGATCGGCGTCACCTCGCCGTCGGCAGGTGTGGGGAAGCGCGCCGAACCCCGCATCGAGTTCTGCGTCAACTGGCTCCGCGACCGCGGGTACGACGTTGTTGTCGGCGACTGCATGAGTGCCGACCACTGGGTCTCCGCACCGAAGGAGCAGCGGGCGGCCGAGCTCACCGCGATGCTCGTCGACCCGGCCGTCCGCGCGATCGTCCCGCCCTGGGGCGGCGCCGGGACCGCGCTGGATCTTCTGGACCAGCTCGACTACGACGCGATCGCCGCGGCGGACCCGACCTGGGTGATCGGCTACTCCGACTCGTCGACCTGGATGGTCCCGCTCACCCTGCGCGCCGGCCTGCCGACGCTGCACGGCGACAACCTGGCGGACACGCCGTACGAAACGCCTGAAGGTCTGACGCACTGGCTCGACCTCGCCGCCGCGACCGGCCCGGTCGTGCAGCGTGACAGCCGGCTTCGGGCGACCTGGCAGCCGCTCACCACCGCGACCGCGACGACCTGGAAGGATCCGCAATCCGCCAGCTGGCACCTGCACGGCGCAGCTGAGCTCGACGTCACGGGCACCCTGATCGGGGGCTGCATCGAGGTGATGGCCGGCATCGCGGGCACGCCGTACGGCGACGTCCGCACGTTCGGCGCCGACCACGGCGACCTGATCGTCTATCTGGAGGCCGCGGACGAGGAGGCGTTCGGGATCTGCCGGTATCTGCACCAACTGCGGTACGCCGGCTGGTTCGACCACGCGGCCGCGATCCTGATCGGACGCACGAACGCGCCGGCGTCCGAAGACGACGGAGGACTGACGCAGGACGGGGCGGTACTGGACGCGCTCGGCGGCCTCGGCATCCCGATCGTGTTCGACCTCGAGATCGGGCACGTCCCGCCGCATCTGCCGCTGCTCAACGGCGCAACCGCACGCGTGACCGTACGCGGCGACCTCCACGAGATCGCTCAGACCTGGCCGCAGCCGGGTTGACCTTGACCTTAGGGGAATGGCGAGGGTCGGCGTCAGGCGCATCCGGCGCCGCACTCGAGAGGATGGGACCCACGTGCTGAGCATCGGCGAGTTCGCGCGGGCGAGCGGGCTGACCCCCAAGGCGCTCCGCTTGTACGACGAACTCGACCTGCTGACGCCCGCCGCGGTCGATCAGCACAACGGCTACCGGTACTACACCGACGACCAGGTCGAACAGGCTCGCCTGGTGGCCCGGCTCCGGTCGGCCGCCGTACCGCTGCCGCGGATCGCCGCGATCATCCGGGCGGCCACTCCGCAGGACGCCGCCGACGAGGTGCTGTCGTACTGGCGCCACGTCGAGGCGGACCGGGCCGCGGCCCGCGAGGTCATCACTTCTCTCGTTGCCCTCCTCAAAGGACAGGACAACTCCATGGCATCACCCGACGCACTCAACATCACCCTCGGCGAACTGATCGCCGGCCTGTACGAGGACCACCCGGACGCGGACGACCTCACCCGGATCGCCGAGGCCCGCCGCCGGGCCCGCGCGCTCACCGACCTCGGCGAGCAGCTCGTCGACCACTACGTCAGCGAGGCCAAGCTCGGCGGCGCGTCGTGGAGCGAGATCGGCGACGCGCTGGGTGTGTCCGGTAAGAGCGCCGAGCGGTCGCGCACGTCCGACGTCTTCGCTCGGTACACCAACTTGAACCGGCACTGCATCGTCCTCGCCCAGGAGGCCGCCCGCACCCACAAGCACGACCTGATCGGCACCGAGCACCTCCTGCTCGGCCTGCTGTCGGAGCCCAGAGGACTGGCGTACGACGTACTCACGGCGCAGGGCACCTCCGAGCAGCAGGTCCGCGAGGCGGTCGAGGCGGCACTGCCGGCCCCGGGGGAGAAGGCGCTGCCGGGCCACATCGCGTTCGGCCCGGACAGCAAGGAGGCCATCAAGGAGACGCTCCGCGCGGCGAGCGAACTCGGGCACGACTGGGTCGGTACCGAACACACGCTGCTCGGGCTGATCCGCGTCGAGGACAGCGGCGCGGCGCGGATCCTGCGCGGTCTCGGCTTCACGCCGGACACTCTGCACGCGACGATCAAGTCCGAGATCGCCGCGCGGCTCGCGGAGTAGTTGCTCAGGACAACGGCAGCAGCGCCTGGCAGGCGTCGACGTTGTGCAGGTCGATGTCGGTCCGGCGACGCTCCTCCCAGGTCTTCCGGCTCAGCCGCCAGCGGTTGAGCCGGGCGGGCTCGCCGCGCCGCGTGGCCCAGTCGAACCCGTCGGGCTCGTACCCGAGCGCCCGTGAGATCGCGTTCGACCCCAGGTTGTCGACGAACGCGTCGCTGCTCGCCTCCTTCGCGCCGAGCCCCTCGAACGCGAGGTGCAGGATCGCCTGCCGCATCTCCTTGCCGAGGCCGCGCCCGCGGTGGTCGGCGGACAGCCAGGAGAACGACGTGACGGTTCCGAAGGTGGCGAAGCTGACGCCGATGACGTCCTGCATACCGACCGGTTCGCCGTTGACGACGACCACGAAGTTGAGCCGCCACCTGTCGGCGTCGACGTTCCCGCGGGCACGCCACATCGAGCGCAACCACTTGGCCACGCGGAGGTCCGGGTCGTCCTCGTGGAACGAGATCGGGTCGTCGTAGGGCGACGGATCGGCGTTCATCTTGCCCGCGTGCACGACAGGCGCGAGCTGGTCGAGCAGCTCGTCCGTGGCGGCACGCAGCTCGAGGAGCGGCGTACTGACACGCAGATCAAGGAGGGGATAACTCAGCATCACAGTGCACCCTAGTGGTTGAAGGCGGGGAACAGGCGTGGCGGGGGATGGGCCGCGTCGGTCCAGCGAGCCGTCATCGCGGCGGCGAGCTCGCGGGACCACCGCGCCAGCGCCGGCAGGACGCCGGCGCGCTCGGCGAGCTGGTCGAACACGCCGATCTGCTGGACGATCTGACCCCGCCGGCGCCAGCTGTCGTGGGCCGACTGGTCGCCTCGGGCAACGAGTGGCAGCCGGACCACTCGGCTGGCGAGGGCTGCCGCCGCACCGACCGCGACCGCCTGGTCAAGGCCGTCCAGCGCGACGATCCTGCGGTAGGCATCGTCGGCGGCGCGGATGATCGCGTCCGGCAACGTGCACCAGTGTGCGCTGTAGTGGGGGAATGGATAGTGCAGGAAGGACGCGTCGAACCCCACATGGCCGAAGCGCGAGCCTTCGAAGTCGACGAGCTGCACGCCGTGGTCGGTCACCAGCGCGTTCGTCGGGTTGAGGTCGCGGTGCACGAGGGCGGCGTACGGGCCCGGCTTGTCGAACTGGGCGCGGACGAAAGCGATGTCGTCCCGCGCGGCGTGGGCGTCCGGGAGCCCCAGCTCCGCGCACGCATGCTCGACGACCGCCCAGCTGTGGATGCCTCCGGTCCCGGCCTCCGCGCCGGTCGTGACGTCGACGGGCCCGAACTCCGCGAGTGCCGACTCGTGTTCCGTACGACGGTCGCGCGTCGTGGCGTGCAGCCGCCCGATGGTCCGCGCGAAGTCCACCATCGCGGCGGCGGCGCGGTCCGGGTCGTCGCCGAGCAGGACCGTCTCCAGCGTCGGCCACGTGCCGAGATCCGACTGGACGATGACGCCGGCCTGGTCGTCGACCAGGATCACCCGGGCAGCGACGTCACTGACCTCGGCCGTACGCAAGCCGGCAACCTCACGCCGCAGGTACGCCGGCCCGCCGTGCCCCTCGCCGTCCACGCGTCGGGTCTTCACGATGACGGGCTCGTCGCGCTCGAACACCAGCCGTGTCACCGGCGCCCACTCGTGGCCGACCTGCTGTACCTCGACCACGACCGGCCGGTGTCCCCACACGTCCGTGAGCCCTACGAGTACCGCGTCACGCCGGTCGTCCGTCAACGGATACTGCACGTCAGCGGTCCTGGTACTCGGCGAAGATCTCCTCCAGGACATGCTTCGCGCTCGCAGCCGCCGCGGCATCCTCGGGATCGTCGTACGTGGAGCGATAGGTTGCGAGTGCCTTCCACAGCGCCCAGCCGCGGCCGCGTGCCCAGGTCGGATCGTCCACCGCCAGCCGGTCCCGGAACGCCTTGCGGCCTTCGGCGTCCAGCAGCGTCCAGGCGACCGCCAGGTCGCACGCCGGATCACCGACCCCGCACGTGCCGAAGTCGATCACCGCTGACAACCGGCCGTCGTCCAGCAACAGGTTTCCCTCGGCGACGTCGCCGTGGAACCAGCGGTCCACCCGATCCCAGCGTGCCTCGAGCGAGTTCGTCCAGATCTCTCGGGCCAGCTCGACGTCGACCTGGCCGGCGAGTTCGTCGAAGGCAACCTGCGTGTTCTTGTCGTACGTGCGCAGCGTGCCACCGCGGTACCAGTTGTGGACACCCGGCTGAGGGCCGTCCGTGGCGTCGACGCGCTGCAAGGCGGCGAGGAACCCCGCCAGGTCGAGCGCAAACCGCACGGGATCGGCGATGCGGTCCGGAGCCGCGGGCACGCCGTCGAGCCACCGGTAGACCGACCACGGATGCGGGTACTCCGGCGTCGGCACACCTTGCGCCAGCGGCACCGGGATCGGCAACGGCAGTTGGGGAGCGAGCACCGGAAGCCACCGGTGCTCCTTCTCGACCGCCTGCGCGTACTCGGCCGCACTGGGCATCCGCACGACCATGTCGGTGCCCAGGTGAAACGTCCGGTTGTCCCAGCCGCCGTTGGCCACCGGCCGTACGGCGAGATCGGCCCAGCGGGGGAACTGCTCCGCGACGAGACGACGTACCTGGGCAGCCGCGACCTCGATGCGTTCCGGCACGGGACCGAGATCCGGTGTCTCACTCATCCCGACAGCATGCCCGACAACGCGCCCCCGGGCCTCCGGTTTTCTCGACATCACCGGCCGGTTGCTGTTGGATCGGGTGATGCCGAAGACCGACTACGACGAGTTCGCCGAGGCGTACTCCGCGGACAACGAGACCAATCTGCTCAACGGCCACTACGAACGCCCGGCGATGCTGAAACTCGCCGGCGACGTCGCGGGCCGCCGCATCCTCGACGTCGGCTGCGGCTCCGGCCCGCTGTCAGCCGCGCTCCGCGACAAGGGCGCGATCATGACCGGCTTCGACCAGAGCACCGCGATGCTCGAACTGGCCCGCCGGCGCCTCGGCGACGACGTCGACCTGACCGCCGGCGACCTTGCCGAGCCGCTCCCGTACGAGGACGCGGCCTTCGACGACGTCGTGGCGTCGCTGGTGCTGCACTACCTCGAGGACTGGGCCAAGCCGCTCGCCGAACTGCGCCGTGTCCTGAAGCCGGGCGGCCGCCTGCTCCTGTCGGTGAACCACCCCATCCTGTACCAAGCCCTGAACCCTGACGGCAGGTACTTCGACGTCGTCGAGTTCTCGTACGACGCCGAACACGCCGGCCGCACCGTCGTCTACACGAACTGGCACCGCCCGCTGCAGACCATGGTCGACGACTTCACGGCCGCCGGCTTCCGCATCGTCTCCATCACCGAGCCGCCGATAGCGCCCGACACCCCACGCGACCTGATCCCGGAAGAGCTGAAGCACGTCGAGAACCCGCGCTTCATCAGCTTCATCTTCTTCGTCCTCGAGGCCGCCTAGGTCAGACGGACGAAGACCGGCACGGGAGGTGCGCCCTCCAGCTGTGCTGTGAGCCGCGCAGCTCCGGCTGGGCAGAACGGGGTGAGCTCCGTCGCGATCGTGCGACATGCCCGCGCGACGCGACTGAGGAGACGATGGCTGAGGTGCGTGTCGCCGTCCGGGTCCTTCAGCCTCTTCCACGGCTCCGCCGCGTTGAGCAGCTGATTCGCGATGCCGACAGCGGCAACCAGGTGGGCGGTTGCTGCCCGGAAGTCCGCGGTCCCGAGGGCGGCGTCGACGTTCGACGGGAGCGCGGTGCAGGCGCTGTCGAGGCCGGCGCTGTCCCAGGTCGGCCCGACGACGGGTTCGTCGTCGGTGCACGGCTGTCCGTCGTAGTACTTGTGCAGCAGGGTCGTGGTGCGGTTGGCGAGGTTCCCGATCCCGTTGGCGAGGTCGGTGTTGTAGGCCTGGACCAGGCGTTGCGCGGTGAACTCGGTGTCGCCGAGCAGCGGCACCTCGCGGGTGATCCACCAGCGCAACGCGTCCGTACCGTAGGCGTCGACCAGGTCGACAGGATCGACGATGTTCCCGGTGCTCTTCGAGAGCTTGGTGCCGCCGACGTTGACATAGTCGTGGACGTGGATCGTGGTCGGGAGCGGCAGACCTGCCGAGAGCAGGAGGCCGATCCAGTAGACGGCATGGAAGCGGGTGATGCCCTTGCCGATCACGTGCACGCGTTCACCGTCGCCGGCCCACCAGGACTCGAACTCCTCGCTGTCGCGGTCGACACCGAGCGCGGTGACGTAGTTGGTGAGGGCGTCCCACCACACGTAGATCACCTGAGCGGGGTCTTGGGGGACAGGTATGCCCCATCCACCCGCGCGATCAGCCGGCCGCGACACGCTGAAGTCCTGCAGGCCTTGGTCGAGAAGCGCGAGTACCTCGTTGCGCTTCTGGGCCGGGTTGATCGTGAGCGCTCCGGAGGTGATCGCGTCCCTGATCTGCTCGCAGTACCTGGAGAGGCGGAAGAACCAGTTGGTCTCGGTCACCTGCTCGGGCTGTACGCCGTGCTCCGGGCAGACGCCCTCGACCAGTGAGTCCGGCTCGTAGAACTGCTCGCAGCCGACGCAGTACAGGCCTGTATAGGTGTGCCGGTAGAAGTCGCCCGCTGCTGCGCAGCGCTCCCACAGATATTCCACGCCGGGACGATGTCGCGGATCGGACGAGGTCCGGATGTAGTCGTCACAGCTGAGATCGAGAACATCCTGCAGCGCCTGGAACCTGTCGGCCGCCGTGCTGACATAGTCGGCCACCGGCTCGCCGGCTCTCCGTGCCGCGAGCACGTTCTTCAACGCGTGGTCGTCAGTACCCGACAGAAACCGGACCGGCTGGCCCCGAAGCCTCCGGTGACGAGCAAGCACGTCCGCCTGCACAAACTCGAGCGCATGCCCGAGATGCGGGGCAGCATTCACGTAAGGGAGTGCGGTGGTGACGTAGTACATGAGTTCCTCCTGACACAGCGGCAGGAGGCCCCACATCACGCCGAGCCCACCACCGCGGGCTCGACCGACTGCTTTTCAGCGCAAGACGACAAGGCCCACCAAGGGACCCATCATTCGCCGCACAAAAGCCATACCCCGAGACTACCGGGCCGCCCAGCTCCCGACGAACCAATTCACTGGCACCTCCCGGAAGGAACCTGCCAGGCTGCCACCTATGGCCGAGGTCGTAGTTCCGCTCACCACTCGCAATCTGACCGAGTCGGATCTGCCCGCGTGCGGCTGGTACGGCACAGCCACGGATCTCGTGTACGTAGCCGAGGCGATGTCGGCGGGATCGACTATACGAAACCACCCGGCGCGGCGACCATCTGGCAACTGTCGGTGCGGGCGGAGCTGCGATCCTGCGGGATCGGCACAGTCCTGATCGGCGAATTGGAGCAACGAGCACGCGACCACGGACTCCGCTGGGTCGAACTGGGTGTCGACGACAACAACTCACGCCCGCGCACGTTGTACGAGCGTCTGGGATACGCGCAAACCGGGCACGAGTCCGCCTCCTGGAACCAGCAGGCTCCGGACGGCTCCACGACGCGCTACGAAACCCGGATCACCCTGATGCGCAAGCAGCTGTCGTAGGCAGCTAGGTCCTGCTTCTGACATTGGTGAGATAAGTCCGGGCAACAACAGATCCCCGGCCCCCAGGGCTTGTTCACTGACCCCAGCGGCTGTGCACAGGCCAGGTCGGGCAGGTCCACCGGCTCGTCTTTGTGCACCAGATCCGCACCGTCGCGCCGGACCGGCACGGATCTCGTGCACAAAGTGACCTCGAGTAAGCCGCTGCGGGACATCTTTGTGAAGCCACCGACCGTTTTCGCCGCCGCCGCATGGTCGGTGGCTTCACAAAGTTGAGGCCGGGCGGACCCGACACCTGTCACCCGAACGAACTTCAGCCAGCCGCGCGGGACACTACCCAGCAGCCACGCGGACCGCTTCCAGGATGCTCGGCAGGGTTTCTGGGTGGGCCAGCTTCAGGTTTGTGAGGTAGCTGGGGCGGAACCAGCGGAGGTCGTCGTGTTCTTCGGGTGCTGCGTTGAAGGGTTCTCCTGCCCAGCGGGTGACGAGGAAACCGTGCATGGTGAGGACCGGGTTGTTGACCGTCATGGCGATGGGGCGAGGGTTGTCGATGTCGACGCGGATCTCCTCCCGGCACTCCCGGGCGACGGCCTCGTGGGGGAGCTCGCCGGGCTCGACGTGGCCGCCGAGGAAGCTCCAGCTGTCGGGATACGCCTCGCGCCCGGGGTGCCGATGCGCGAGCAGCACGAGGCCGTCGCGGACGAGTACAGCGGTTGCGATCTCAATCCGGGCGCCCATGCGCGGCATCCTAGGCGCGACCACCGACAAGCCACGGACATCCTGCACATCGCTCCCGCCGTCGGCGATGCTGTAGGCGTGGAGTACGTGTCCAGAGTGCCGCGACCGCCGTTGGACGGGCTGATCGACGACCTCTACTTCCTGGAGGGTACGCCGCCGTACGCCCGGCTGATGCTGCCACCGATGCCGGCCGCGCTGCTCATCGTCAACCTCGGAGAACCGTTCCGCATCCGCGCCGGTGCCGACATCGAGGCGGCCGAATACGCGGACGGCTGCGTGATCACCACGCCCACCCGCGCGCTGGAGTTCGGCTACCCACCCGGGTCGCGCTCCGTCGGCGTGCACTTCAAGCCGTGGGGGCTAGCGCCGTTCCTGCCGATGCCCGCGGCCGAGCTGTGCGACCTGCCGGTGACGGTCGAGCAGGTCTGGGGCCGGCCCGCGATCGCCGAACTGCGGGACCGGCTGGCCGCCGCGAGCGGACCGCAGGAGATGCTGACGCTCCTCGAGGAAGAGCTGATGCGACGACTGAGCGAGAGCGCCGGCCTCGGGCTGGTCCGCCATACGAGCAGCGTCATCGCGGCGGCCGGCGGGGCGGTGGCGATCGGCGACCTGAGCGTGGCCGCCGGTGTCAGCAGTACTCATCTGACCCAGCGGTTCAAGGAGCTGATCGGTGTCACGCCGAAGCGGCTGGCGCGCACGTACCGCTTCGCCGGCATCGTGTTCGCGATCGACCCGGCCGGACCGATCGACTGGGGCGAACTCGCGGGTGGCGCGGGCTACTTCGACCAGGCCCACTTCGGCCACGAGTTCCGGGCGTTCACGGGACTCACGCCGACCCGGTACGTCGAAGTCCGCCGGCGGTTCCTGCGCGAACATCCCGGCCACGTCCTGGACAGCTGGCCGCTGCCGGCCGATTGATTTCTTACAAGAACGACAGCTCGCGACACGCTAGTTTGGGGCTCCCCAAAGCAGAGGAGAGCCCCGTGGGCAAGGTGGTCATGTACAGCTCGGTGTCGGTGGACGGCTTCGTCGCGGACGAGAACGACCAGCCCGGACCGCTGTTCGACTGGCTGCTCACCGGTGATGTCCCGTTGGACGAGGGCGGCGTCCTGAAGGTGTCGCAGACGTCGTACGACTACACCCGTCCGTACTGGGACCAGATCGGGGCGACAGTCGTCGGCCGCCACGTCTTCGACATGACCGACGGCTGGGACGGAAAGCCTCCGGGTGCAGTCGAGCACGTGGTCGTCGTGACGCACCGTCCGGCGCCCGAGGGCTGGGATCCCGACGCGCCGTTTCATTTCGTCGACGGCGTGGAGGCAGCCGTCGCCAAGGCACAGGAGCTTGCGGGGGAGCGGATCGTAGAGGTCGCGGCCGGCGACGTCGGGGGACAGGTGCTTGCCGCGGGTCTGGTCGACGAGGTGCGGATGGACGTCGTACCCGTCGTGCTCGGATCCGGTAAGCGATACTTCGGTGCGGTCGACGCGCAGCACCTGCTGGAGGATCCTGGCGAGGTGGTCCAGGGCAACCGTGTGCTTCACCTGCGCTATCAGGTACGCCGTTGAGCGTCGAGCGTGTCTTCCCCGACGGCACCGCCGACGAGCGTGAGGTGCTGACCGGGTTCCTCGACTGGCAACGGGCAACCGTACGTCGAAAGGTCGACGGACTGCCGATCGAACTGGCCGATCGCGCCCTGCTGGAGACGTCCCCGCGCATGACGGTCGCCGGGGTCGTCTCGCATCTCCGGCAGACCGAGCACGACTGGTTCGCCGGCAGCTTCCCGTCCCTTGCGGACGAAACCTTCGCCCGGGACAGCGACGGAGGCTGGCGCACCGGCGGTCGCCCAATCCCCGACCTCTTGAGCCGCTACGAAGCCCGCCACCTCGGCCACCTGGACATCCTGCGCGAGAAACTCGACGGCACACGCGGCTATTGAACTGGGGACCTCATGGCTGAAGTCTGTCTTCGAGACGCAACGCCCGGCGACGCGGATGTGCTTGCGGAGCTGCATGCGCGGTCGCGGGCTGTGTACTACGGTGCCGGCGGTCATCAGGTGGCAGCGGTTCCTGACGAGAGGTACCGGGAGACGTGGCGCAGCATGGTGGCAGACGCTCGACTCACCGTCCTCGTAGCTGCCTTGGGCGAGGACATCGCCGGCGTGATCACGCTGGACCTCAACAGAGTGTTTCCGACCAATGCACCTCACGAGACCCGCGTCCGACTCGCCGGGATCTTCGTCGAGCCGTCCCAGTGGTCGAGCGGGGTTGGTAGCGCTCTGATGGCACGCTTCATCTCCATCGCACGCCAGACCGACGCCGTGGGGGAGGTAGACGTCTGGGAGCGCAACTCTCGCGCGATCCGGTTCTACGAGCGACACGGCTGGACCCGAGACGGAACTTCACGGCCAGGGCCGGCCGGCGCGGACTACGTCGGATTCGTACACCGCTGTAGCTGACGGTTGCCGCCGAGGGGGAGTGGACGCACCGAAGTTGTCGGAGGCTGCTGTCAGACTCCGGACCATGCTCCCGCCTCGCTTGCATCCCGGTGACCGCGTCCGCTTCGTGTCCCCAGCCAGCACACCCGACCGGGAGCTCGTGGCGAACGGGGTCAACCTCCTCACCGGTTGGGGCCTCGAGGTCGAGCTCGGCGACCACGTCTTCGACAGCCTGGGCTACCTGGCCGGCGCCGACGAGGACCGATTGGCCGACCTGAACGACGCCTTCCGTGACCCAGGAGTACGTGCGGTCTTCGCCACCCGCGGCGGCAAAGGCGCCTACCGTATCGCCGGCGGCCTGGACTTCGACGCCGTACGACGTGACCCGAAACCGCTGATCGGATTCAGCGACATCACGGCGTTGCACCTCGCGCTGTGGAAGGAGGTCGGCCTGGTCGGCATCCACGGTCCCTCCATGAGCTGGTACGAGCCGAACTGCGGTCCCGAGTGTGCCGAGGCCTTACGCCAGGCCCTGATGACCACCGACGAGATCGTCGTTCGCCAGGATCCGAACGAGCTGAGCGCCGCGCTGACCGAAGGCGAAGCTGCTTCTGGATTGCTGATGGGCGGCAACCTCGACACCGTTCGCGGGGCGATCGGCGTCGACCTGCCCAGCCTGAACGGCGGCATCCTCCTGATCGAGCTGAACCATGGCACAGGTCTTGGCATGGTCGACCGTCAACTGACCCAGCTGATGCGCTCGGGTCTGCTCGACGGCCTGCGCGGTGTCGCCGTCGGGCAGGTCATCGGATTCGAGGACGACGTCTGCAACGGATGGACCGTGCTTGACGTCCTGCGCGACCGTTTGTCGAAGCTCGACGTTCCGATCCTCGGCGGGCTGCCGATCGGACACGGTGCACAACCCGCCACCGTCCCACTCGGCTCCGTGGCGACAATCAACCCCACAGCAGGCACGCTCACCGTCGACCCAGGCGTCCGCTGAACGGTGAGCGACTAGGTGTCCGTCATCGCCGGTTCGTGCAAGTACGTGATGCGCTTGCCCGATGCGGTCCCGTACGCGATCTCGCGGCGGGTGGCCTCGCCGAGGTACCCACCGGGGTTCACGATGCGTACCTCGTCTGCGAGATCGATTCGGCGCAGGTGCAGCTCACCCAAGGCTTGTACGAGCGAAGAATCCAGCACCGACGCCTCGGTGGCCTCCGGTGCCAGAACGATCGCCAGGTCCAGCGTCAGGCGCGTGCGCTCGGCGGCAAACTCCTCGCTGAAACGCAGCGAACCGCACAGACAGACGATCCTCGGACGAGCAACCGGCACGTTGGACATGGACACCCTTCGAGAGCCAAGGTCGTCCAGCATCTCACGCTGCCGGCGCTCGGTTCAGTCCGGTTCGCAGAGACAGAGTTGGAGGGCCGCATCTGCGGTGAACGGTGCCCTGGACCAATCGCCGAGGCGTTCAACAAGCCGGAGACCGCCCAGCGAGAGCAGCAGGGGCAACTCCTGGGGAAAGATGCTCCTGATCTCGAGGGGCGCGACAGCGAAGTCGGCCTCGGTATCGGTCGAGAAATGCCAGCTCCCGCGAGTTACCTGCGCGGCCGCGTCATAGGTCTCCGCGACATCGACGTACACCACGCCACGATCCGGATCCACGAACGACAACGCCTCACGTCTGCGTCGAACGCCGTCAGCCTGGGCGAGCATACGCACGCTCGGGTTGAACACTTCGAAAACGAGCCGCCCTCCAGGCGCGAGGTGCCTTTTCACCGACCGGAAGCAGCCCACCAAGTCCTCAGCCTCCTGCAGATGGAGCAAGGAATTGCCGGCGATGAACACGAGGTCAAAAGTTCGACCCAGGTCGAACTCGCGCATGTCGCCCTGCACCCACTCCACCTGTACGCCGCGCTCGTCCGCCTTGCGCCGAGCTTCGGCAAGCATCTCCGGTGAGAGCTCCAGTCCCACGCACGGATGCCCGTCGGCCGCGATCGGGATCAGCTTTTGCCCAGTGCCACACCCGAGCTCCAACACACGCCCATTGCACCGATCGGCCTCGGCCCGGTAGAAACCCACGGCCCGCCCGCCACCGGGAAACAACCGGTCGTACAACCTCGCATCCGAGTAGAACTGCCCACCCATCGAGAGGCTCCTCTCACTCGCGTCGTTCAACTGGCACCGCGACGAGCCTGTTCTCGCACCCAGGCGTCGAACTGCTCGGCGTTCTCTTTCTGCTCAGGCATGCAGAAATCGAGTGCGGTCTGCAGGTCGGCCTCCAGAGCGTCACTGGGTCCCTGATCCATCCGCAGCAAGGCTCCGGCGCTCGCGAAGAAGACGCCGTGATTCGGGCGCTTCATGTAGCCGAGATCGCCGTTCCCGACCTGTTGCAGCATGCCGCCCGGCGTCAGCAGGCGATCGAGCACAGGCCACCAAGCATGCTCGAGCTGCGCAACGATGTCGGTCGCAGCGCTGACCGCAGACTCGGCATCGCGGACCTCCCACCAACCGTCTGTTCCCGCGGGCGCCTCAGCGGGATGGAGCCGTTCGCGATAGAGGCCCAAGTACTCGGTCACCGACTTCGGCATGCCGGCGCCCAGCCGCTCGCGCTGCCAGCGCAGCCAAGGCTCTGGGGCAACGGCCAGATTGACGACGCACCTGAGGCGTTCGGCGGTGCTCCACGACGAGGACTGGACATTCACGACAGCCCAGTCGCCTGAGGCGTTCGACTTCCGCCAGGTGGGCGCAGAGCCCTTGTATCCGTGGCTGCGGGCGTTAGGTCCCAACACGTTCCGCAGCGCGACCTTCAAAGCCTCTTGGGCCGTCACGGCGACACGATCTCACAGTGGGCTATCGCGCACGCCGAACGGGTTGTCCGGCCACGCTGATTGCCACGACGTACACAGGGGGGAGAAGGTCTCTCTCTGCTGTTTCAACTTGACTGATATCGACGGCTCTTGGAGTACAGAGAGTCGGGCGGCTGGAGTCAGAGCTTGCGCAACGCGGCAAGGGCCCGGTCGCGGCCGGTGCGGACCCGAGCGAGGTCCGGCTCGCCGTACCGGGCGCTGATCCGCGTCAGGCGTTCGTAGTGGGTGACGGCCAGCTCGGCGTGCTCGCGAACCCAGGCCTGCTCCTGGAGATCGGTCGGAGTCAGTGGCTGGCCGCCGATCGGCTGGTAGTGGCCGGAGGACCGACTGTACTCATCAGCCAGCCGCCGCGATTCCACGAGCCGCATCGCCCTGAGCCGTGCGAGCCGCACCAGCGCGTCCGCCGCATGCGCAACAGCCTGCTCGCCCTCCGCTCCGAGGGTGTTGTCCACCTTCGCCGGATCACCGCCGGCCGGGTCGAGCCGGTGGTACAGCTGCCAAGCCTTCTCCGCCTGATCCACCGCGGCGTACAGGTGACCGCCAACGCTGTGGATCTCGGTGAGGTCGTAGTGCAACGATGCCAGCACCTGCGCATCCTTCGACGTCAGCTCCGACGCCGCGGCGGCACGCTGGATCGCCAGCTGCGCACGCCGGTTGGCGGCCGCGGCCTCCCGCCAGTTCCCCGTCGCGACGGCGGCCTGACTACGCCGCAACTGCTTCTGTGCCACTCGCCGCCAGTTGTCGGCCGACCGCCAGATCCTCATGAACCGACGCTAACGAGTCCGGGGGGCGAGAATGTTGGGCTGTCAGGAACCGGTCTATGGTGCCGGCGAACAGCGTCACGCAGACGTCAGTTCGAGGAAGAGGAAGCAGATAAATGAGCGCCCATCCGCGGTCGGCAGGAGCTCTGGGGGAGTGTCGGCGGCCGGAGGCGGCTCGCTCACCTTCGAGATGTGGAAGCCTGCGTCGACGAAGGCGTTGAAGACGGCCTGCAGGGGACGGTGCCAATAGGTCATCCACACTGTCTGGCCGTCCATCTCGTAGTCGTCGGAGTACTGGGTGAGGGCGAAATAGTCGGCGTCCGGATGGCCCACGGCGTACACGGTGGGATGCATGGTCGCCACGACCAGCCGCCCTCCTGGTTTCAGGACCCGCCGCAACTCGGCGAGCGGCGGCGCCCAGTCCTTGATGTAGTGCAGGACGAGGGACGCAACCGCTAGGTCGAATTCGCTGTCGCCGTACGGCAGTTGTGCGGCGAGGTCTGCAACTCTGAGGTCCACGTCGTCGCCCAAGCGTTGCCGGGCCAGATCGATCATCGCGGCGCTACCGTCGAAGCCCGAGACGTCCGCACCTCTGTCCTGCAGTTGCTTGCTCAACGGGCCGGCGCCGCATCCGACATCGAGCACCCGGAGGCCTGACACGTCGCCCGAGAGGCGAAGCAGTTCTGGCCGCGCGTAGTAGGCGTTGTAAAGGTTGCGGTCGTTTGCTGAGGAGTACGCGAGAGCGAACGCGTCGTACTGATCGGGCTCGGGGTCCTGTCTGGAAGACATGGAAAGTTCCTACCATCCGGTCCGGTTCGTTTGACCGGACCGTAGAACCGAGCCCGACGGAGATGCTGAGACGGGGGAGCGGGCGCCCGGAGTTCTACGCACGATCACCCGAAGATCCGAATGTGGAAGGGTATGACTTGTGATGGACGAAGTGGTCGAACGGCTCGCTGTCATTCCCGGCGTCGTAGCTGTCGTGCTGGGTGGAAGCCGAGCCCGTGGCGAGCAGCGTCCCGACAGCGACACAGATCTCGGAATCTACTACCGTGGTCGCCTGGATATCGATCAGCTCCGCGAACTGGCGGCCGAGGTCGCCTCGAAACACCAGGTGTTCGGCTTGGGCGACTGGGGACCATGGGTGGACGGCGGCGCCTGGCTCACGATCGGCGGGCACGCTGTCGATTGGATCTACCGGGACCTCGATCGAGTGAACGGTGTGTGGGACGAGTGCCGTGCAGGTCGCTTCACGGTCGAACGTCAGGTCGGGCATCCGCTCGGCTTCTACAGCCACACCTACGCCGGCGAAGTCGCGCTGTGCCAGACACTCGCCGATCCGACGGGTGAATTCACCAAGCTGCAGGTAGCCACTCGGCAGTACCCCGGCCCACTGGGCGACGCGCTGGTTGAGGCGCTGTGGGAGGCACAGTTCTCGATCGTCGGCGCTCGGAAGGCGCCACACGACAGGGTCTACGTCGCAGGATGCCTGTTCCGCGCGATCGGCGTGATGGCTCAGGCGCTGCATGGCCACGCGCATCGATGGACAGTCAACGAGAAAGGAATCGTCGCCTCCGCCGCAAGGTTGCCGCAGGCACCAGCTGGGTTCGAGGCGTTGGCAGAACGCGCCGTGATCGACATCGAGGCCGCAGGACGCCTCCTCGAAGCCGTACGTACTGCAACCTCCCGTTGAACAACTGACAGAGACCGTCTCCGCGACTTCCGGATCCACGTGCAACGACGCGTCACGTCTGCCTTCTGCGCCATTAGGCCGCGGAGAGCCCCAGCTGGAAGGTCAGTCGTCAGGACGGGTGTACGCCGGTGACGGTGCCGTCGGACTTGGTGGTGTAGAGCCCTTTGGACAGGTCGACCAGGATGAGCATGTTGCCAAACGGGTCCTGTACGACGGCGACCCGACCGACCGGGATGTCTGTTGAGTCTGAGATGACGGTGCCGCCGGCCGCGACGAAGGTGGCGATCGCGGACGGGACGTCGTTGACGAGCCAGTTGGGTTCGTAGCGGTTGCCGGTCGTCAGGACGAGTTCGCTGTCCCCGTCCGGCAGTTCCAGACCGGCTTGGCCGATGGCGTCGTTGCGCCACTTCAGGCGGTGCCTCAAGGACTCGGTGTAGAACCGAAGACCGTCGTCCAGGGTGGGCACGGGAACCTGCACTGCGTCGACTCGTTGGAGGAGGCCACTGATCATTGGTTCAGCTTCCCTCACCTGACCAGCATTGACACGTGAAACACCCGTGGTTTCAGCGCCGATAACGGACATTATGTCAACTAGTGGTCTGCGCAGCGCATCAAATGAGTCAGTTACGTGGCCGCGGAACCACTACCCCGCATGACCTCATCGGTCGCGTTCGGCGCTGACGATCAGGAAGTTCGGCAGCGCGACGTAGGACTCGATCGCCTCGATTCCGCTGTCTCGTGCGACCTGTGGATCAAGTCTCGGTTCGCACAGTTCAATCACGCGACACCCGAGACCGATGACCTCGTTGATGTAGGCAGACAGCGGGCGGTGAAAGTCGGGTGCATGACCCTCTGGCATCTCGTACTCATCCAGGTATCGATCAAGTTGGTAATGACCGTGATCCCGCCACGTTGGGTACAGATTCTCGAACGCCGGATGAGTAATCGAGAAGACGAACCGGCCGCCCGGCTTCAGCGCGCCGACGCACGCCGCCATCGCCGACTGCCAGGCGGGTATGGCGAGCAGCACCATGCTGCAGACCACCGCATCGAACGGCTGGCCAACCTCCGGCAACGTCGAAAGATCAGCCTGCACGAACCTGATCCCCTGACGCCGTTCCTGCTCGATCTTCTGAGCACGCGCCAGCAGTGCGGCAGCCGGCTCCACACCAACCACCTCGGCTCCGCCTCCGGCCAACAGCCGACTCAAATAGCCTTCGCCGCTGCCTGCATCGAGCACTTTCCGACCATCGACAGGCCCCAGCATCCGGAGCACATTCCCATTCATCAAGTGGCGCTTGGGAAAGTCGCCCTGATCGTCGTACGCCTCAATTGCGTCAATCGGCATCGCCGCCCACGCTGCGATCGCCTCTGAGTTGCTGATCGTGGACATTCGGTCGCACCTCTCCGACATGTAACCACCTATCGCCTCGTCCAGCCCGCTCTGCATGCGGTTTTGTCACCGCCGCCATCAGCGGACGGGAATGCGCAGGATCTTGATACGCAGAGCGTCGGCTAGTAGTCACGTATTGCATCAGGTCAATCCTCGGCGCGGGCTGTTTGCCACTACCCCGGTGTTTATACCTTGCTCGCGACCACCGTGTAGTTTTCGGCCTCGGGATCGAACGTGCTTGCTTCCGTCCGGAGTCCGACGCGATGCAGGTCCGCTTCGAGTACCTCGTGCCGGTAGGGCCAGCAGGACAGCAGTTCCGAGCGGACGAGAACCGGCCCAGCTGCATCAACTTGCGCGATCGCGATCTCGATGTGGTGCTCATCCTCCCACTGCGGCGCAATCTCCCAGCGGTACGCCACGACGGCATCGCGACCGTTCCGGCGGACGAGTCGGTCCCAGATGTCCAGCCGGGAACCTCTGGCTCTCACGAGTTCCCACGTGCGGGACGTGATTACCAAGCGCCCGCCAGGACGCAGAAGGCGTGACATCGACTCCAGAGCAGCACCCCTGCCTGTCGCGCCCACGGCATGGTGAAGGGAGTTGCCTACGCAGAACACCATGTCGAACGTGTCGTCCTCGAAATGATCGGGCAACTCTTCCCAGTTCGCGTGCACCGCCCGGACGGACGCCCCAAACTCTTCAGACAACTCTGCAGTCCGACGAACCATTGCTTCGCTGGCATCAGTTGCGACAACCTCTATGCCACGTCCGGCGAGGCCAACCGCCAACTGTCCGGTTCCGCACGAACAGTCGAGGACGCGTGCGTTCGGCGGCAGGAGGCTCAGGACGTCATCGTACGATGCGGCGAATTCGGCCGGAGGCAATTTTGCATCCGAGATGAGCCATTCGTACACCTCGGCAAGCACGTCATATTCCGTCACAACCATTACCTCCGTCACGTACCAGGCTCACGGCGGGACGCCAGTCCATCATCGGAGCAAGCCGGGTTCCAATGGTTTTCGCATGGCCCGAAGGGCGACTGGGAGAATCACGCCATGCCGCTGACGAATCCGTGGCTCGCCGTCCCCACGCCGACAGAGCCGCTCCCCCGGGCCGAACTAGAGGAGCGCATCCTGAATCTGCTGTCGTCCCAGAACGCGGAACCTACTCCGTGATCCGCGGATTCAGGTAACAGCCGGCAGCCACAGGTCCACTGCGGCGGCGGTGACTGGAAAACCGGCTGAACCTGTGCGCATCGCGTCCTAGGGTTCGGATTGATGACCGACCTCTTCACGTCGCTGCCCGATGCACGTACGACGGCGCCGTCAGCGTCTGCCGATCCGGCTCGGCGGGTTGATTGGCGACGGCTTCGTGGGCCGGGCTCCACGTTGGCGCTCGCGGCCGCCGGGGTCGCGTCGCTGGGGTCCACGCTGGGCAGCGTGGTGGCCGGGCATCTGGCGGCACGGCCGAGTTGGCGGCTGGTTGGGCTGTTGATGGTGTGTCTGGTCGGCGGGGCCGTGATCAACAGCTTTGGCAAGGTCGTCTGGGTGGGTGTTTCCGATCGGGTTGAGGGTCGGCTTCGGGAGGACGTACTCCAGGCCGCTCTGCAACAGCCGCTGGCCGCGCTCAACGAACAGGCCGTCGGCGAGATCCTGGACCGGGTCGACGACGACTCCCACGAGGTCGGCAACCTGCTGCGTTCGCAGCTGTGGATGCTGGCGGGAACCCTGCTCGGGACGATCCCGATGTGGATCGTCGCCGCGGTGACCTGGTGGCCGGCCGTTGTGCTGTTTCCGGTGCTGGCCGTGGTCACCTGGCTCGCCATTCACAAACTCCTCGCCGAGATCGCCAGCCGGACCGTCGTCGAGGAGATGGCCTGGACCGATCACGCCGCCGCCCTCGAGGAAGGCATCGCCGGCCGCGACGATCTCCGGACGAGTCTGGGCCAAGCCCACGTCGTGGCCCGGGTGGCCCGGCTCTCGGCTGCGGTGCACGAGAAGTTCAACGCGAGAGTCACCGTGTACAGCCGGCTCGCCCGTCGGGCCGGTGTGCTGTTGCACGGCCTGCTGGCAGCGATTGGCGTCGCCGGGATCGCCCTTGCCATCGACAACCATCTCACCGTGGCACGGTTGGTGACCCTGTTCCTGGTCACCTCGACCTTCGTCGGGCAGATCGCGGCGGTCGCCAACAACCTGCCTGATCTCCAGGCTGGGCTCGGCGCCATTACGCGGCTGCGGCAGATGCTCGCCGCCGAACCCGAGCCGGAAGGCGGGTCCGAGCTGCCGTCGGACGGCCCGATGGACCTGGAGATCCGCGACCTGAACTTCTCGTACGCCGAAGGCACCTTCGCACTCCGCGACATCAACCTGCGCGTACCGGACGGTCAGACCATCGCTCTGGTCGGACGCACCGGCTCGGGCAAGTCGACGCTGGCCTCACTGATCTCGCGCGCCGCCGAACCGCCGCCTGGCAGCGTGTTCCTGGCCGGTCACGATGTCGGCGATCTCGATCTGCGAAAGCTGCGCGCGGCGGTCGGTGTGGTCACCCAGCGGACGGAGATCCTGGCCGGCAGCCTCGCCGACAACATCGCGCTGTTCAACGACGAGCTGCCCAGGCCGGTCATCGAGGCAGCCGTCGTGGAACTCGGGCTCGGCGACTGGGTCGCGGGCCTGCCCGACGGCCTGGACACACTGCTCGGCCCAGGTGGCACCTCGTTGTCCGCGGGCGAGGAACAGTTGGTCGCGTTCGCCCGGCTGCTGGTCCGCGACGTCCGAGTGGTGATCCTGGACGAGGCGACCGCGCGGATGGATCCGCTGACCGAGCGGCTGGTGATCGCCGCCTCGGACCGGCTGCTCTCCGGGCGTACCGGTGTCCTGATCGCCCACCGGCTCCCGACGATCACTCGAGCGCCGCTGGTGGCAGTCCTCGACCGCGGCCGGATCGTCCAGCAAGGAGTCCGTGCCGGGCTGGCCGTCTCCCCCGGCCCGTTCCGGGAACTCTTGCAAGCCGGCGATTCCGGCCCGACGTACGACGGTCACCACGAGCCGGACCCGAACCGAACGCCCGATCCCCCGGCTGCTCCGCCGGCTGCTCCCCCGTCCGATTCCCCGACCGATCCGCCGACCGATCCC
>NZ_JBFBBI010000004.1:0-472815 GCF_040682535.1 Kribbella sp. NPDC051137 | reverse complement strand
CGCCGGCTGGTCCCCCGGCTGGTCCCCCGGCTGGTCCCCCGGCTGGTCCCCCGGCTGGTCCCCCGGCTGGTCCCCCGGCTGGTCCCCCGGCTGGTCCCCCGGCTGGTCCGTGGACCGATGCGCAGACGGATCCCCAGATCGATCGGTCGGGCGAGGCTGTTGGGGGGCGGCGTCGGGTCGGCGCGCTGCCTGAACGGGCCGACGTCGGCACCGGACCGAGTCTCGCCCGCGGCGTCGCCCATGCGCTGCTGGTCCGTCCGGAAATGAGCGTGATCGGCGCGCTGCTGTTCCTGCTCGCGGGCCTCACCGGAGCGCAAGGAGCGGTGACCGGCCTGGTCTGGGGCCAGGTCGTAGAAGCTCTACAACACGGGCGAGCGCCGTCGTGGCTCGCCGTCGCCCTGGTGGCGACGCTGCTCGCCGCACCGCTGATGATGGCCGAAGGCCTCCGGCGTTATCCGCGCCGGTGGGTCGAGGTGATGCTGCG
This sequence comes from Kribbella sp. NPDC051137, assembly GCF_040682535.1. Lineage (NCBI taxonomy): Bacteria > Bacillati > Actinomycetota > Actinomycetes > Propionibacteriales > Kribbellaceae > Kribbella > Kribbella sp. NPDC051137. The sequence continues at coordinate 472,331 of NZ_JBFBBI010000004.1, read as the reverse complement.
GACACGGATGTCGGTGCTCTTCGCCCAGACCAGTCAGCACCGCCTGCCCCGTACGCCGCCGGGCGAGGTGGTCGCCCGCTCCATGGATGCGGGCCGGATCGGCGCCTACGGAGACCGCTGGGTCGACTTCGTCAACGGCCTGGTGATCGCCGTCGTCACCGCCCTGCTCGGGGGTACGTGGCTCGCTGGCGCTGTGCTGCTGGCGGTGATGGTCTCCTCGGCGCTGACCTCGACCGTGGGCCGCCCCGCCGCCGGTCGGTCAGCGGCCGCTGCGTCGGCGGCTCGAGCCCGTTTCGGCCGTGTACTCGTGTCCGCGCTGGACGCGGCCCGGACGATCAAGCTGGCGGCCGCGATGCCGCAGGTGCACACCCATCTGCGGCAGGTCGACCGCGGCCGGGTGGACGCTGCGGTGCGAGAGCACCGAGTGCAAGCCTTCCTGAACGGAGTCCCTGTCGTGATGGTGCAGATCGGCGTCGTGTCGGCCTGGGCGGCGTACATGGGAAACCTCTGGGGCCTGGCCACCGCACTGCTGGTCGCGAATGCCGTCAACGGCTTCGACTACTTCGGACGGGTCGCCAGTTCTGTCGTCACCGACGCGCCTGGTGCCCGGGCCTGGCAGACCGAGACCAGCCGCCTCGCCGGCGGTGCCGACCTGATGGACCTTCCGCCCGGTGTCGACCTGGTCGCCGGCGTCGCTCCCGGACCCGGGCCGGTGCCGCGCACCCGGCTGCACCAGCTGGACCTGGTCGGCCTCAGCGCGATCCACGACGACGGCACGATCGGCGTCTCCGACGTCAACCTGACCGTCGAGGCCGGGGAGCTGGTGCTGTTGGTAGGCCAGGTCGGTTCCGGCAAGTCCAGCCTGCTGGCCGCGCTCGCCGGGCTGATCGATCATCGCGGCCAGATCCGCTGGAACGGCGAACTCGTCGACGACCCGCAACTGTTCCTGCGCCCGGGCCAGGTCGCGCATGTTGCCCAGGTACCCCGGGTGCTGTCCGGCACCTTCGCCGACAACGTGCGGCTCGGGCATGCCCGTGCGTTCGAGGGTCCGGTCGCCGGTGCCCGCCTGGACGCCGATGTCGTTGACGCCGGTGGCGCGGACGCGTTGGTCGGCCATCGCGGCGTACGACTGTCCGGCGGACAGGTGCAACGCCTCGCGCTCGCCCGCGCCCTGGCAACAGATGCGGAGCTGCTGCTCGCCGACGACGTGTCCAGCGCGCTGGATGCCGGCACCGAGATCGAGCTCTGGAGATCCTTGCGGGAGCGCCGCGCGACGGTTATCGGCGCGACCTCGAAAAGGGCTGCGCTGGCGCAGGCAGATCGGGTGGTCGTACTGGTCGACGGTGCGGTCGTGGCGGTCGGTCCTTGGTCCGAGCTCTCCCTGCGTTGGTCCCACCTGGCCGGCTGACCCCGTACCGCTAGTGACCGGGCCGGGGCCGGAGCTTGAAGATCAGGATGCCGAGGTGTTTGTTCATCCACTCCTGCTTGTGCGGGTAACGACGGCGGGCCTCCGCCGGCAGTTGCGGCTCGAGCGCGGTCTCGATCCAGAGTCCGGCGGCACTGAACTCGTTGATCAGGTCAGAGATCGTGTACGCGCGCTTCGTGAGGATGATGTCGTCGTTCCAGCCACTGCGGTACGAGAATTCGTCGGTGGAGAAGTACTCCTCACCTAAGGAGGTCCCGTTCCGTTCGGACCGTTCGACGGCGTATCGGATCGGTTGTGTTCTGGTCAGCAGGATGAATCCGTCGTCGGTGAGCATCGCGCGGGCGGCCTGCAGGGTGCGGACCGGATCTTTCGCATAGCCGAACGACTGCAGGAACAAGATCCGGTCGAACGTGCGGCCGGCGAGTCCGGGGACGGAATCCAGCTCGGACAGATCGCCCTGGATCAACTCCAGGCCGGGTGGCGGAGCGCTCAGGAAGTTGCCGCTGATGTCGACTCCTACCGAAGCGGTCGCACCGTCGCGAACCAGCTCGGCAAGCTTCCCGCCGTTGCCGCAACCGACGTCGAGCACCGACCGTCCGGCGACATCGCCCAGAAGCTCTCGCTGCGCGGGCCATTCGACAAGCCGGTCCAGCGAGTCCTCCTTGGCTCGAGCCCGCTCGTAGTCCGGAGCGAGCTGCAGCCACGGCCGGCTCGGATCGGCCGCGGGAGTCGGTGATTCCTCTGAGTTCGCCACGAGACAGACCATAGTCCGTCCCGCCCCTGCCTCACCGCAGGGTTGAGGGCCTGGAGAGCGAGTCCACAATATTGACGAAGGCGTCGCGGGCCGGGTCTTCGACCTCTTTCAGAGCGGCCAGTGCACAGGTGGACGGTGGCAGGTCGCGGAGCGGGATCGTGAGCACGTCGGGATGCTGGAAGTGTTCTGCGAACGGTGCGACCGTCGGGTGGACGAGGCGGCCACGGGCCAGGAGATACAGAAGCTCGGCATTGTCGTCGACGGCCGCATCGACGAAGCGGATCTTGCGTCCGGACGGTGTGGTGGACGGGCAGGTCGCCTCAGCGGCTTCGGGAGTCAGCCCGTACGGTCGTCGAACCTCATGATCCGCGAGGTCCTCGACGGACAGGTCGGTGCGGCCGGCGAGCGGATGGGTACGGCCGATCATCACGACGCGCTGGTCGTCCGTGCTCAGCACCGGGCCGACGACGATGTCCGGCTGGTCGAGCGGCAGGCGCGTCACGACCAGGTCCACCTCGCGACGACGTAGCGGGCCGAGTCGATCGTTGAACGGTGTGGTGCTCAGCTGCACCGTGGCGCCGGCGTAGGTCGTCTCGAACTGCTCGATCGCGCGACTCAGGACGTCCACGCCCGAGGCGGCGTTCAGCAGTCCCACTCGCACGACACCAGGGCCGGTCCCCCGGAACGTCGCCGTACGCAACACCCGTTCCAGGCCGTTCACCGCAGGACGGAGTTCGGCGTACAGCGCGGATCCAGCTTCGGTCAGTTGGACGACGCGGCTGGTACGGCGGAACAGCTCCTGACCGCCCAGCTTCCGCTCAAGGGCTCGTACGGTCTGGCTGACCCGCGAGGTCGTGAGGCCGAGACGCTGCGCGGTGCGCCCGAAGTGCAGCTCCTCGGCGAGCACCAGGAACACGCGGAGTTCGCGCAACTCGACGTCCGGCATCGTTGAGCGATGCTACACGTTCCGTGCTGCAGATCGGCGTTGATAGCACCCGCCGACGCTGCGAGGGTCAAGGCATGGACTCCGGCAAGGCGATCACGGTTGGCGTACTCACGCCGCACGCAACAACCGGCCCGGACGCGGAACTGCCGGACATGGCACCAGGCCGAGTCCGCGTCGAGGTCTCGAGGATCCCAGCCGGACCAGCGACCGCTCCGGGCAACACACCTGAGGAGCTGCGCGCTCAGGCGCGGGTCGCAGTACTGGACGAGGCCGCGTCCGTGCTGCTACCGGAGGCTGACGTACTCGCGTTCGCATCGACGGGATCGGGGTATGCGCTCGGGTACGACGCGGAGTCCGAGCTCGTGGAGCAGCTCCGGGATCGGTGGAACCGGCCGTTCTATTCCACTTGTTTGTCGGCGGTGGCAGCGCTGCGGTCTCGCAACATCGAGCGAGTCAGCCTTGTTCATCCGCCGTGGTTCGGGTCTTCGCTCAACGACCTAGGTGCCGAGTACTTCCGGAGTCAGCGCTTCGAGGTCGTGGACGCTCGGATGGCGGAGCTTCCCGACGATCCGGACGATGTTCAGCCGGCGATGGTCGTCGACTGGATTGCTCAGAATCTCTCCCCCGACGCTCAAGCCGTATTCCTCGGCGGGAACGGCTTTCGAGCTGCTCGCGCCATTCATCCATTGGAACGCCGGACCGGACGCCTCGTACTGGAAGCGAACCAGGTCCTGCTGTGGTCCATTCTTCGAAACAAAGGAGAAACAGCTCATGCGAGACGTCATTCTCTACATGTCGATGTCGCTCGACGGATTCGTCGGCAGCGATCGTGAACACCCCGGAATGTCGATTCCCGAAGGCGACGAACTGACGCGGTGGAAGCTCGACCGGATCAGGACGGCCGGGGCGCATCTCATGGGCCGTACGACGTACCAGGAGATGGCGTCCTACTGGCCGCAGTCGGACGACGTGTACGCGGCCCCGATGAACGACATACCGAAGATCGTGTTCTCCAAGACGCTGACCGATGCGGAGGCCGCGTGGCCGACGACGCGGGTCGCCCGTGGTGAACTCGGGGCCGAGATCGCGGCGATCAAGGAGGAGCCTGGTGCTGACGTGATCGTGTGGGGCGGCAGGCGGTTGGCCGGTGCGCTGGCTGCGGCGGACCTTATCGACGAGTACCGGCTGCTGATCCAGCCGCTGGTGCTGGGTGCCGGGCAGGCGCTGTTCGATCAACTCCCGGACTCGCGGCACCTGAAACTGGTCGAGGCTCTACCGTTTCCCAGCGGCATCGTTGTACACGTCTACCGGCGCGCAGATCAGCCGAGGCACACGCAGAACGGGTGACCGTGTGACGCCATCACCGGTGTAGGGCTGCATCTTTGGAGGGTAGGCGGAAAGGTGGGCGGGTGGTCCAGGTTGACCAGCGCCAGAGCCATTCGAGGGGGCCTTTGGGGTGGTGGCGGAGCCAGAGGGTGGAGCAGAGGGACTGGGTGGTGAGGATGGCGGCGGCGATCAGGACGACGTCCCGGGTGGAGATGGTGTGCAGGTCGAGGACCCGGATGATCGTGAGGACCAGGATCGTGGCGGAGAGGTAGTTCGTGAGTGCCATTCGGCCCAGGGGGCTGAAGATCGCCTTCAGGACGGGCCGGAGCGGGGTTCGCAGCAGGATCAGCAGCAGACAGATGTAGAACGTCGCGACCACGAGGCCGCCGGCGGCGAGTGCGAGCGAGAACGTGCCGTCCTCCGGCTGTAGTCGCGTTTGCCAGATCAGCAGCGGTACGGCGAGCAGCGCCAGCGTGAGCGTGACCGCCGGCAGGGCCCGGCCGGGCTTCTCCCCCGCGGTGACGCGGTCGACGATGCCGAGGCGGACGAGCGCCGAACCGGTCAGGAACAGGCCGGCAGTGAGTGAGAACCTGCCGTCGCCGGTGATCAGCGAGACGAGAAGCAGGAGCGGTCCGAGGACGGCGACCGCGCGCGGTGGGAGCCAGGTCGACGGCAGGAGGACGAGTAGGCCGATCACGGCGTACGTCGAGAGGATGTCGCCCCACCAGAGCAGCAGGAAATGTGCGGCGCCGATCGCCAGCAGCGTGAGCAGCCGGCGTAACAGCAGCACCCGTGGACGCGGCACCCGGCCGGTGACCGAGCGCAGCAGCAGCGCGAACCCGATCCCGAAGAGCAGCGCGAAGATCGGCATGAACCGCTGTTCGACGAACAAGCCGAGCCAGGTCGCGCCGTCCGACTCCCCCGACGCGGTGATCGTGCGTCCGCCGGAGATCGGCTGGACGTTCGCGAGCAGGATCCCGCACAGCGCGAAGCCGCGGATCACGTCGAGCGCGAGGATCCGCGGCTGTCCGGATGAGGTAGGCATGCCCCAACCCTGGACGGCACGAATCGGCGGCGGCAGCGGCCGGAAGTACGTTCGGACCGTACTTTCGGCCGGTTCTGACCAGAACCGGCCGTTCCGTACGCTGCAGGTGTGCGCTTTGCGAGAACGAGTACGGACGTCGCGCTCGGTGGTGTCGTACTCGCGCTGCTCGGATACTCGGCGTACCAGCTCGCGACGGTCTGGGGGCCGCAGTACTGGATCCTCGACGCGGTGGCGGGAGCTGTTGTCGGGGTGATCGCCCTGGTACGGCGGTTCGACCGGTGGCGCGCGGCGGTCGCGGGCCTGGGGGTCGCGGTCGTCACGATCGTCGTGGCCTGGACGGCTGGGCTGCCCGCTGAGCCGGGGCCTGCGATGGCCGTAGGGCTTGCGGTGCTCGTCGGCTCGGGAGTCGCCGCGCTTCCGGTGGCACAGGCTACTGCCGTGGCAGGGGGTGGGCTGATCGTTGCCGTCGGCAGCTTGTCCATCGGTCACAGCTCGGGGATCGGCACCGTGAACGCCATCGGCTGGCTCGTCGCGGTCCTCGCCGGAGCGGCAACGCGGATCAGGGACGTACGGCGGCGCGCCACCGCCGAGCGGATCCGTCAGGACGAGCGGCTCGAGCTGGCGCGAGAGCTGCACGACGTCGTCGCGCACCACATCTCCGGCATCGTCCTGCAGGCGCAGGGCGCGCGCCTCGTGGGAGGCCGGACGCCCTCGCAGTACGACGAATCACTCGCCGGGATCGAGGTCGCCGGAGCCGAGGCGCTGGCGGCGATGCGGCGGATGGTCGGCCTGCTCCGGAGCGACGACCTCGTCGCCGGCCCGGTCCGTCTCGACGAGCTCCGGGAGCTGGTCGCGCGCTTCGAGGGGCCTGCAGTCGAACTTCACCTTCCGGCAACCGAACCGTCCTGGCCGCCGGAGGTGATGATCACCGTCTGCCGGGTCGTGCAGGAGTCGCTGACGAACGTCGCCCGTCACGCAGCACATGCCGCGACTGTGACGGTCCACGTCACGCAACAGCGCCGCGCGGTGGCTGTCGAGGTGGCGGATGACGCCGAGCCCGCGGGACGGCACCAACGCGCAGGCTACGGACTGATCGGTCTCCGCGAGCGCGTCGAGGCGCTGGGCGGAACGCTCGAAGCCGGCCCCGGGAAAGCCACGGGCTGGGCAGTCTCGGCCTCAGTGCCGCTGGAAGCAGCCCGATGACGATCACCGTGCTGCTCGCCGACGACCAGGCGATGGTCCGCAGCGGTCTGCGGCTGATCCTCGAGAACCAGCCCGACATCCGCGTCGTCGCCGAGGCCGCCGACGGCGTCGAGGCGATCGCCCTCGCTCGCGACCTGCGTCCGGACGTCTGCCTGGTCGACATCCGGATGCCGCGTCTGGACGGCGTCGCGGTCACCCGCGCACTGGCCGGTCCCGACGTACCCGAGCCGCTGAAGGTCGTCGTCGTGACGACGTTCGACCTCGACGAATACGTGTACGGCGCGCTCCGGGGCGGCGCGGCCGGGTTCATCCTGAAGGACGCCGGCCCGGCCATGCTCACCGAGGCGGTCCGGGCCGCGTACGCCGGGGACGCACTCGTCTCCCCCTCCGTCACCGTCCGGCTGCTCCGCCGGCTGACACCTGTCGGTCCGGCGGCCGGCACTCCCCTGTCGGATCGTGAGGTCGACGTGGTCCGCGCGATCGCCCGCGGCCGGACGAACCACGAGATCGCCGCCGAGCTGTTCATCTCGCTGAGCACCGTCAAGGGACACGTCGCAGGCATCCAGAACAAGCTCAAGGCCCGGAACCGAACCGAGGTCGCCGTCTGGGCCTGGCAGTCGGGACTGGTGTAGACCACCCTTTGTGAATGCGATCACGAGCTGCGATGATCTGCGCCATGACCAGCGACGGCGCAGTGCGGCGGGGGCGTGTGCGCGGGTGGCTGGACGGTATGCGCGACACCTGGGAACCGCCGCGGGCAGGGGATCTGGCGAGCCCGTTCCGCTTCCTCATCTGGCTCACGCGAGAACAAAAGCGCCGCGTCGGCTGGGCCGCCGCGCTGGGCAGCAGCTGGATGGTCGGCCTGACCGTACCGCCGTGGGTCCTGTCCAGGACGGTTGACGACGGCCTCGCCGCCCGGGACATCAGCGCGCTGGCCTGGTGGGTCCTGCTGCTGCTCGGTGTCAGCGTGCTCAACGCACTCCTCGGGATCGCACGGCACCGCACCATGACGAAGATCCGCATGGACGCGTCGTTCCGCTCCGTCCGTGCGACCGTCTGGCATACGTCCCGCCTGGGCGCGTCGCTGTCGCGGCGAATGAGCGCGGGCGAGGTGGTGACGGTCGGGATCAGCGACGTGTACACGGTCGCGCAGGCGTTGACGGTCACCGGGCCCGGCGTCGGTGCGGTGATCGCGTACGCCGTGGTCGCGGTCGTGCTGTTCACGATCTCCCCGCTCCTGGCGGCCGTCGTACTCGCAGGCGTGCCGCTGCTCGCGGTCGCGGTCGGCCCGTTCCTGCAGCGGATCGAACGCACGGGCGGGACGTACCGGGTACATCAAGGCCATCTGACGACTCGCCTCGTCGACATCCTCGCGGGCCTGCGAGTACTCAACGGCCTGGGCGGGAAGGCGTTCGTCGCGGAGCGGTACGGACAGGAGTCGCAGCGGCTGATCGGGCACGGGTACCGGGTCGCCGGTCCCGCGAGCTGGGTGGGCGCGTTGTCCACCGGGCTGCCGGCGTTGTTCCTTGCCGCGGTCGTCTGGCTGTCGGCGCGGATGGCTGCCACCGGTGCGATCACCATCGGGGACGTGGTCGCGGTCTACGGGTACGTCGCCGTACTGGTCGTCCCGGTCTCCGCGTTGATCGAGAGCGGCGGAGACATCGCGCGCGCCCGCGTCGCGGGTCAGCGGATCATCGATCTGCTGAATCTGCCGGTGCCGCCCGAGAGCCAGGGCGCGGTCCCGCCCGGATGCGGTCCGTTGGCAGATCCCGAATCCGGGGTCGTGGTTCGGCCGGGTGTGCTGACCGCGTTGGTGTCGGCCCGGCCGGCGGAGGCGGTCGCGGTGATCGAGCGGCTCGGGAGGTTGACGGCCGCGGCGGGTGTCACCTGGGCGGATGTGTCGATCGACGGCGTGGACCGTGCGCAGTTCCGGCGGCGGTTGGTTGTCGCGGACAACGATGCCGAGGTCTTCGCGGGCACCGTGCGTGAGGTGGTCGCTGGGCGGTTGGACGCGGACGACGACCGGATCCGAACGGCGCTACGGGTCGCGGTCGCCGAGGATGTCGTCGAGGCACTGCCCGGTGAGCTGGACGCGCCGATCGCGGCGGGTGGGACCGATCTTTCCGGTGGTCAACGGCAGCGCATCCGCCTCGCCCGTGCGGTGTACTCGGCCCCCGACGTCCTGCTCGCGGTCGAGCCGACCTCGGCGCTCGACGCGAACACCGAGGCGGCGGTCGTCGACCGCATCCGCGAGGCCAGGCGCAACAGGACCACGGTCATCACCACCTCGTCGCCGCTGGTACTCGACCGCGCCGACGAGGTGGTCGTTCTCGCCGACGGCAAACTGTCCGCCGCCGGGACGCACGCGGACCTCCTGCGCGGCGACCCGCACTATCGCGACCTCGTGTCCAGGACAGCCGATGAGTAGACAGTTGCCGGTCGCCGGTCCGGCCGAGGTCCGGGCAGCCGCGCTCCGGGATCTGGGTGCCGATCGTCGTGCGGTTGCCGGGGTCGTGCTCGTCAACGGGCTCGCGTCGGCGGCGGGCCTGGCGGCGCCGTGGTTGCTCGGGCGCATCATCGACACGATCCGCGCGGGCGGCGGGCTCGGCACGGTCGATCGGCTTGCCTTCGCGACGCTGGTGTTCACGGTCGTACAGACCGTTCTGTCGTGGTGGGTGTTGAAGATCGGCTACCGGTTCGGCGAGCGCACGGCGGCCCGGGTGCGGGAACGCTTCCTCTCCCGGGCCCTCGCGCTGCCGCCACGCGAGGCGGATCACCTGCCGGCCGGAGACCTGATCGCCCGTGGCAGCACCGACGCGTCGCTGGTCGCGTCCACCCTGCGATCCGCCGTACCCGAAGTACTCGTAGCTCTCATGCACGCGCTCTTCCTGATCGTCGCGGTGCTCCTCCTGGACCTCCGGCTCGGCCTGTGCGGCCTGATCTGTCTCCTCGGCGCCGGCGCGGCTGTGCGCTGGTACCTGCGCCGCGCGCGACCGGCGTACCTCGCCGTGGCAGCCACCGGAGCGGACCTGGCCGACGCGGTCGTCAGTACGGCGAAGGGCGCCCGTACGGTCGAGCTTCTCGGGCTGGAACGCCGCCGTTCCGAGGTCACCGAGTCCGCCGTTGCCCGCGCAAGGACCGCCCGGCTCGACGCTCTCTGGCTACGGACGGTCTTGTTCCCGTGGGTCGACGTCTCGCTGGCATTGCCCGTGGTCGGCGTACTGCTGGTCGGCGGCGCACTGTACGCCGACAACCTGGTCAGCCTCGGCGTCGTCGTGACCGCGACCGTGTACCTGCGGCAGTTGGTCGGCCCGCTCGACACCCTCATGCTCTGGATCGAACAACTCCAGGGTGCCGGGGCGTCGTACGCGCGGGTCGAGGGTCTCGCGGACGTCCCCGAACCGCAGCCGGCCGTTCCGGCGCGGGAGCTCGGCGACCGGATCCAGGTGCACGACGCGCACTTCAGCTACACCGGCGCCCGGGACGTACTCCGCGGCATCGACCTGCTCGTGCAGCCCGGCGAGCGGCTCGCGATCGTCGGTACGTCGGGCGCCGGGAAGTCGACCCTCGCCCGCCTGCTCGCCGGTCTCGATCGCCCCCGCACCGGGTCGGTGACGATCGGCGGTACGCCGGTCGCGGACCTGCCGCCCGAGCAGCTGCGGGAGCACGTCGTACTGATCACCCAGGACCATCACGTCTTCCACGACACGGTCCGCGACAACCTGCTGATCGCGAAACCCGATGCGACCGACGAGGAGCTGTACGCCGCGCTCGACGCCGTCGGCCGCCGGGGCGAACTGGACACCGAGGTCGGCACGGACCTCGACGACGCCGCCGCGCAGCAACTGTCCCTCGCCCGGGTCGTCCTCGCCGATCCGCACACGCTGATCCTGGACGAGGCGACTGCCCTCCTGGATCCGAAGACGGCACGCCGAACGGAACAGTCGCTGGCAGGTGTACTGCGCGGCCGGACGGTGATCGCGATCGCGCACCGGCTGCAGACCGCACATGATGCCGACCGGATCGCGGTGATGGAGGACGGCAGACTCGTGGAGCTCGGGACCCACGACGAACTCGTCAGCGCCGGCGGCGTCTACGGGCAGCTCTGGCGAGCGTGGCACGGAGACCCTGCCGAGCGGTAGAAGGGTCTATGGACTTCTCGGGCCTGTCTGAACAGATGCAGGACCACGGGCTGCCGGGTATGGCGGTCGGTGTCTGTACGGCGGACTCCGTGCTGTGGTCCGGCGGCTTCGGCGTCACACGAGCCGGCGGGGACAGACCGGTCGGGACCGACACCATGTTCAGCGTCCAGTCGTGCTCGAAGATGTACACCGCGACCGCGGTGCTGCACGCCGTACAGGAAGGACTGGTCGAGCTGGATGTGCCGATCGTCCGGTATCTGCCGGAGTTCCGGGTGCGCAGCCCGTTCGAGGAGCATCCGGAGCGGCGGATGACGCTGCGGCACCTGCTGAGTCATACCGCGGGCTTCACCCACGAGGCGCCGGTCGGGTCGAACTACCTGGTCGGGCGGGAGTCGTTCGAGGCGCACTGCCGGAGCATCTCGGAGACCTGGTTGCGGTTTCCGGTCGGGCGGCACTTCCAGTATTCGAACCTCGGGATCGACCTGGCCGGGTACGTGTTGCAGCGGCGCAGCGGGTTGCCGTTCCACGAGTTCGTCCGGCGGTCGTTGCTCGGCCCGCTCGGGCTGGAGCGGACGTCGTTCGACGCGCGGGTGATCGCCCGCGAGACCGACCGGGCGATCGGGCACTCGACGGGGTACTCGCGGTTGCCGGTCCGGGTGCCGATGGTTGCCGCGGGCGGGTTGTACACGACCGTCACCGACGCGTGCCGGTACCTGCAGTTCCACCTCACGCAGGGCGAGGCGCTGGCCGAGATGTACGAAGGGCGCGGGTACGGGCTGGGGATCGCGCTCACCAAGGCCAACGGTGTTCCGGTGCGCGGGCACGGCGGGGGCGGGTTCGGGTTCCTGTCGGACATGCTCTGGGCCCCGGAGGCGGGAGTCGGGGTCGTTGTGCTGACCAACTCCACGGCTCATCCCTTGCAGTGGAAGCTCGCCACCGACATCTTCCGGGAGCTGGTCGGCGAGAGTTCTCCCCCGCCCGCTCCCACGCGATCGGTGGCGCCCGCCGAGTCGATGGCGGGCAGGTACGACCAGGTGACGGTCGTCGTCGACGGTGAGCAGGCCTTCCTGGTCGAGGGCGGTGAGCGGAAGCCCGCGGTGTTCGTCGGCCCGCGCGAGTTCCGGGTCGGCGACGAGTCGTACCGGCTGCACGACGGGCCTCCGGCGTACCTGGAGGCGGTCGAGGGCCGCTGGGTCTGGTACCGCAACGACGTACCGGAGCCGGCACCCGCCGCGCCCGACGGGCCGTGGAACCGGAACTACGCGATCCACGTTTCCGGGGTCCGGGACGGGACGGCGCGGTTGCGGAAGGAGAACGGCGTCCACTTGTTCGACCATTGGGGCGGCGGGACCTATCGGCTGCGTGAGTACCGCCCTGGGCTCTACCTCTCGTCGCACGGGGAGATGCTCGACCTGACCCGGACGCCGCCGACGTACGCGAACGTGCGGCTGCACGAATTGTCGGATCCGCGTGCTTGAGTTCGTTGTCCAGGTGTGGCCAGGCGAAGGGAGACGACGATGTTCTCGACGAAGCGGTTGACGCGGTTGCGGGCGGTGCTCGAGCGACGGGTCGAGTCCGGTGCGGTCCCGGGCGTCCTGGCGGTGCTCGCGCGTCGCGGTGAGGTGCACGTCGAGTCGGTGGGGACGCTCGCCTTCGACGGCGGCAGCCCGGCGATGGCGACCGACACGATCTTCCGGACGGCGTCGATGTCGAAGCCGATCGTCGCGGCCTGCGCGATGACGCTGATCGAGGACTGCTCGCTGCGCCTCGACGACCCGATCGACGACCTCGTACCCGAGCTGGCGAACCCGCGGGTCCTTGCCGATCCCGCCGGGCCGGTCGACGACACCGTCGCGGCGGCGCGGCCGATCACCGTGCGGGACGTACTGGCGTTCACGCTCGGGACCGGCATGGTTCCCGACGAGGCGCCGGTCGCCGGCGCCCTGAACGCCCTCGGTGCGCCCGCGCTGGACGAGTGGGTGGCGCGGCTCGGCAAGGTCCCGCTCGTCCATCAGCCCGGTGAGCGGTGGCTGTACGACACCGGCTCCGATGTCACCGGCGTACTGATCCAGCGGGCCACCGGTCAGACCTTCGGGACGGCGCTGCGGGAACGGATCCTGGAGCCGCTCGGGATGAAAGACACCGGGTTCAGCGTCGAGCCGGCCAACTTCGGCCGGTTCGCGACGGCGTACGACGTGGAGGACGGTCCGGACGGGGCCGTCGTCGAGGACGTGCCGGAGACCGGGCGCTGGAGTGCCCCGCCGGTGTGCGAGAGCGGCAGCGGCGGGCTGGTGTCGACGGCCGAGGACTACCTCGCGTTCGCGTCGGCGCTGCTCGCGGGCGGCACCTACCACGGCACGCAGGTGCTGTCCCGGGCGGCGGTGACGCTGATGACGAGCGATCAGCTGACGCCGGAGCAGCGGGCGGTGTCCGGGTTCTATCCGGGGTACTTCGCGACCACGAGTTGGGGTCTGGGACTAGGGATCGTCACCGACCGCACCCGGCTTGGGCCGTCGGCCGGGAGTTACGGGTGGAACGGGTTCTACGGCACGAGCTGGTACAACGATCCGGCCGAGGAGCTGACCGCGATCCTGATCCAGCAGCGCGCGCACGCCGGCGATGCGACGCTCGCGTTCCAGCGGGACTTCTGGACCGGTGTGTACCAGTCGCTGACCTAAGGAACGGCAAAACCTGACCTGTCCTGCCGGGTCTCCCCGTTCTTCGGTCGTATCGTCCGAAGGAGTGCCGGCTCACACCGAGCCGGAGATTCACGAACGGGGAACCTGATCCATGCGTAGGTCTGTACTGACTATTGTCCCACTGCTGCTCGTCGCGCTGTTGCTCGGCGGCTGCGGCGGCTCCACGAAGAACAACAGCTCCGCCGCGACCACGCCGTCCGCGGGCGCGAGTGAGCCGACGGCGGGCAGCACGCCCTCGACGTCGACCGCGGCTGACACGTGTCCGGCGAGCAACACCAAGTCGTTCGCGAAGACGAAGTTCGTCGCGCACGTCGGGCTCGCGGCGGGCAGCTTCCACCGCTGGATCTGGAAGCCGTACAAGGCGGGCACGTTCGCGAAGGGCGCCCACGGCCGGCTCAAGGCGACCATCAAGGCAGGCCTGACCGCGGCGTTCATCGCCCACGAGGTCAAGATCGCCAGCGAGGACGTGAACGCGAGCCCGGCGCTCTGCAAGGTGCTGAAGAAGCCGCTGGTCGCCCTGGGCAACCAGTTGGACGGGCTGAAGAGCAAGATCACCGGCGGCGACCTGTCCAGCCTGGACGGCGTCAACACCGCGATCGCCGGCGTCACGACGCTGAGCGACAAGAACGGTGCCCAGATCACCGAAACCTCCCAGAACTGAGGGTCCCCTCCCCCTCGACCGCCGGCCCGGCGGATACTCCGCCGGGCCGGCCGTCACTCTTTTGTCCGCAAGAATGTCGGACTCGGGTGGTGCGGTTCGTTGGGTGGGTGTACGCAGTCTTGTGAAGGGAGATGGGGATGCAGTACCTGATTTCGGTGATCGATCATCGGACCGCGTCGGCGACCGCGGAGGAGATGACGGCGATCGACGCGTTCAACGAGGAGTTGGTGGCGGACGGGCACTGGGTGTTCGCGGGCGGGCTGAGCGCGCCGAGCGACGCCACGGTGATCGACGCGCGGGGTGACGGGCAGCCGATCTTCACCGACGGGCCGTTCCTGGAGTCGAAGGAGTACCTGGCCGGCTTCTGGGTGTTCGAGGCGCCGGACCTGGACGTCGCGCTGAAGCTCGCGACCGCCGCGTCGAAGGCGTGCAACCGGCGGCTCGAGGTGCGGCCGTTCCTGTGAGCGACTGCGAGTGATTGTGAGTGAGATCGAGGAGACGATCACCCGGGCACACCGCGAGGAGTGGGCGCGGGTGGTCGCCTCGCTCGCCAAGCGGTTCGGGGACCTGGACATCGCGGAGGAGTCGGCCGCCGAGGCCTTCGCGACCGCGGTCGAGCGCTGGCCTGTGGACGGCGTACCGCCGAACCCCGGCGCCTGGCTGACCACGACCGCGAACCGCAAGGCGATCGACCGGATCCGCCGCGAGAACAAGCGCGACGACAAGCAGAAGGAGGCTCAGATGTCGTACGACGACCAGCCGGAGCCTCTCGGGGTGATCGACGACGAACGGCTCCGGCTGATCTTCACGTGCTGCCACCCCGCCCTGGCGATGGAGACCCGGGTCGCGCTGACGCTGCGGATGGTCGGCGGGCTGACCGTGCCGGAGATCGCCCGCGCGTTCTTCGTCCAGGAGACCGCGATGGGCCAGCGGATCACCCGGGCGAAGGCGAAGATCAAGGCGGCCCGGATCCCCTATCGGGTGCCGGCCGCGGAGGATCTGCCGACCCGGGTGTCCGGCGTACTCGCGGTGCTGTTCCTGGTGTTCAACGAGGGCTACCTGGCGACGGGACCGGACACCGATCCGGTGCGGGGTGAGCTGACCGGCGAGGCGATCCGGCTGACCCGGCTGATCCGCGCGCTGCTTCCGGCCGACGGCGAGGTCGCCGGCCTGCTGGCGCTGATGCTGCTCACCGAGGCACGCCGTACTGCCCGGGTCTCGCAGACCGGTGAGCTGGTAGCTCTCGACGAGCAGGACCGCGGCGCGTGGGACACCGCGATGATTGCCGAGGGCCATCAACTGGTGCGGGAGCGGATCGCGAGCCGGATCGCACCCGGCAGATACCAGCTCCTCGCGGCGATCAACGCCGTGCACACCTCCGCCCGCGACGTCCGCGACACCGACTGGTCGCAGGTCGTCGCGCTCTACAACCAGCTCACGCGGATCGACCCGTCCCCGATCGTCACGCTGAACCGGGCGATCGCGGTCGCGGAGCTGGACGGTCCCGAGGTCGCGCTGGCGATCGTCGACGGGCTCGCCGACAAGCTGTCCGGATATCACCCCTACCACGCGACCCGTGCGGACCTGCTCCGCCGGCTGGGCCGGAGCCGGGAGTCGCGGGCGGCGTACGACGCGGCGATCGAGCTGTCCGGCAACACCGCCGAGGTGGCCTACCTGACCCGGCGGCGCGATCAGCTGGGCTGAGGGGGTTGCCTCCGCATGCCTTACTATGAGGTAATGGATTACCACATGGTAAGGAGATGGTGATGGCTGATGTGACCCGTGGGATCACGATCCCGCGTCCGCCCAGTGTCGTCTGGCGGCAGTTCGGGACCGAGGAGGCGCTGCGCCGGTGGCTCTCACCCACGCTGACGATCGACCTCCAGGAAGGCGGCGCGTACCGGATGCTCGGCGCCGACGGCGAGACCTGGATCAGCGGCGTCGTCCTCGAACTCGTCCCCGAGGGACGGCTTGTGCTGTCGTGGCTCGAGGAGGACGCGGGCTGGGTACATCCCGGGCGCCTGGTCGTCGAGCTGAGGGCGGCCGGCGACGGTACCGAGGTGGCGCTGACGCACGACGGGTTCGCCGGTATCGGTACGGCGACGTGGCGGCGGACCCGGGACGCGTACGTGCGCGGCATGACCGAGCATCGCGTGCTCGAACAGCTCGCGGACGCGGTGAGCAGCGTTGCCTGACGAGTCCGCAGACCCGTTCCGGGCGATCGCGGACCCGACGCGGCGGCGCATTCTCGAACTGCTGATGGAGCGCCGGTCGCTGACGGTCGGCGAGCTGGCGGCAGAGTTCCCGGAGCTCGTCGCGTCGGGGATCTCGAAGCACCTGATGACGTTGCGCGCGGCGGGACTGGTGGTCGCGGTGAAGGCGGGGCGGCATCAGCACTACCGGATCGACGACAGCGGTCTCGACGCGGCGTTCGGGGCGTGGATCTCGCAGTACGAGTCCTACTGGTCGAACGCGCTGACCAAGCTGCGCGATCTGTCCGTGGACGACTAGACCCGCCCGTAGCGGGCCAGGCAGTGCCAGACGTACTTGATCGCCTGCGGCGGGTGTCCGCGCGCCGCCTCGCCGAGCAGGTACGGCGTCAGCTCGGTGCCGATCTCCCGCGCCAGCGCGACGGTCTCCGGACCGCGGTACGCCGGGTCGAACGTGGCCGGCGTACCGCGGAAACCGGGGTGGTACTCGACCGGGCAGCGGAGCTCCCGAGCGGCCTCCTCGACCGGGGTGCCGATGAACGACGGGTCGAGAACCAGCGCGTCGACGTCGTTGGCGAATTCGACGGGTCCGTGGATGTGGGCCTCGACGTAGTCGTCCAGGTCGTCGGATCCGGCGGCGTCCGCCAGTCCGCACAGGCGGGCCAGAGACTCCCGGCCGCCGTAGTCCTCGGGGTCGCGGGCGGAGTCGGGGAAGCAGAACGTCGCCCGTTCGATCAGCTCGGGCTTCAGTCGCAGGTACGACGACCCGAAACGGATCGCGCCGCCGTAGACATCGTTCCGCCGGTTCCACACGCCGTACACCGGCCGAGCTGCTCCAGGCTCGTCGTCGTACCGTCCGGCGAACAGCCGACTCTCCCACCGCCAGCGATCCCCGCCCGGGAACGCGGTCAGCCCGCCGTTCGAGATCCCGGTGGCGAACTGCGACCGGTAGAACCCGTCCCCCACCATCGACTCGACCACCGTCCCCGAGCCGTGCGGCCAGTTCGGATGAAACTGCACGGCCAGCATCACGCCGGCCCCATCTCGTGTCCTTCCGCGTCGACTGCGACGAAGCGGAGTTTCCGGTCGTGCCGGCCGACGGCCAGCCAGTGCGTGAACGCGACCCTGGCGGTCACCGGCATGTCCAGGCGTGGATCCTCGACCAGGTCGAACCACGCGAGGTCGCCCTCGGAGCATTCCGCCGGCACGACCGCCTCCGCGTCGAGTTCGGCGGTGAAGTAGTACGTCGTGCGGATCTCGGTGCCGGTGTCGCGGACGGCGACGTACCGGAGGGCGAGGTCGGCGAGTTGCTCGGGGGTGATGCCGAGTTCCTCGTGCAGTTCGCGGAGTGCGGCGGCGGTCGGGTCCGTGAGTTCGGCGGGTTCGAGGTGGCCGCCGATGCCGACCCAGGAGTCTGGGATCGCGCGTGAGCCGCGGCGGTACAGGAGCAGGACTCGACGGTCACGCACCAGGTACAGGGACGTCAGGTGGCGGGCGGAGTGCATTTGTCAGACGTTGACGTCGAAGCCGAGGGTCAGGTCGGAGGCGGCTTGGCCGGCGCGGATTCCCCAGTTGGTGGTGGGGAGGTCGCGGACGAGGATCGTGACGTGGTCCGGTGGGATGCCGAACGGCTTGAGGTTGGTGACGATCGCGGTGTAGAGCGCACGTTTGGCGTCGATCGAGCGGCCGGCGAAGCAGTCGATGCTGACGAGCGTGAAGCATTCGGGCTGGGTCAGCCGCGGCGAGCAGGCGAACCGGTGCGGCGCGTGCACCACCAGCCGGACGTCCTTGTCCTGCGGCGGGATCCGGAACGCGGTGACCAGCGCGTTGTGGACCGCGTCGATCAACCCCATCTCGTCCGCTGCGGAGTACTCCCGGCGGACCTCGATCTGTGCACTCGGCATGACTCCAGATCCCACCACGAAGCAGCCTCCCGCGGCGAACGGAATATGTCGGTGCCGCCCAGCACACTCGTTCCCCATGAAGATCCCACGCGGCGCGGCCGTTGTCCTGCGGTCCGGCAAGGTCCTGATCATCAAGCGTTACCTCCGGCAGGAGTCGGCCGCGGAGTGCGTGATGTGCGAGTACGCCGACGCGCCGGGGCCGGAGTGCCGCGGCCATCGGTACGCCGTACTCCCCGGCGGGCACGTCGAGGAAGGTGAGTCGGCTGCCGCGGCCGCGCTCCGAGAGCTGACCGAGGAGACGACCCTCACCGGCACCGTCGACCAGCTGCTCTGGACCGGCACCCACAACGGCCGTCCGGCGTACTACTTCCGGATCAAGGACGTCACCGGCGTAGCCGAGCTCTCCGGCGACGAAGCCGCCGCACACTCACCGACGAACCACTTCGACCTGCACTGGGCCGGCGCCGCCGAACTCCAATCGTCCGGCATCTACCCGCCGGACCTCCTACGGCGGTTGGCCGAGCTCTGTGATTAGCGCAGAAATGTGCGGAGAAGTCTGGACGAATTTCCCTGGAAGATTTATCCTGGCCGAATGCAGAATTCACAAGGAAATGTCTCTCTACAATTAAACCTATCATCGGAAAGTGCGGAAAGCAAGTCCGGGGAATTCTGGCAACTCGGAGCGGATCGGGTCCGCCGGATCGGTTTCGGCGCGAAGCGGCTCGCCGGGTCCGGTCTGCCCGACGGTGCGGACCTGCAGGAGCGGGCGATCGCGCTGCTGCGGCGGGTCGTCGAGCTGGGCGTGAACCACATCGACACCGCCGCGTTCTACCCGAGCCACGGCGCGGCCGGCGAGACCGCGTTCGAGAGCCTGGACTGGGCGAACGACGTGATCCGGCGCGCGCTCGCGCCGTACCCCGACGACCTCGTGATCGCCACCAAGGTCGGCCCCACCAAGAACGGGCTCGCGCGGCCGGACGAGCTGCGCGGGCTCGTCGAGGCCGACCTGCGCGCGCTCGGCGTCGACACCCTCGATCTCGTGTACCTGCGGCAGATGCGGCTGGAATCCATCGCCGAGCATTTCGGCGTACTCGCCGAGCTCCAGGCCAAGGGCATGATCCGGCAGCTGGGAATCTCGAATGTCCGGCTGAAGCATTTGCACGAGGCCCGGGAGATCGCCCCGGTGGTCGCGGTGCAGAATCGGTACAGCGTCGGCTTCGGCCGGGTGAACGACGAAATCCTGCAGCTGTGCGGCGAGCTCGGCATCGCGTTCGTCCCGTTCTTCGCGGTCACGGCGGAGTCGCGCGAGGCAGGCGGCGTACCGACGTCGGACCCGGTGCGGGAGATCGCCGCGCGGCACGGGGCGACCGACGCACAGGTCCGGCTGGCCTGGACGCTCAGCCGCGGTCCCCACGTCCTGGCGATCCCGGGAACATCCAGCGAACGTCACCTCGAGGAGAACCTCCGAGCCGCGGACCTCGACCTGTCGCCGGACGAACTGGCTGCGCTGGATTCGGTGATCGACTGACACGCCGGGTGCCCGGGGAGGACGCTCCCCCGGGCACCTACCATCGTCGGATGCTCAGGACGGTGCTGTTCGATCTTGACGGGACGCTCGTCGATCACGAGTCGGCTGCTGCCGCGGCGGTTGTGGTGTGGGCGGCGGAGTACGGCGTGGTCGGTCCGGAGGTTGCCGCGGAGTGGGCCTCGGTGTCGGACAAGCACTACCGGCGTTATCAGCGGCGGGAGCTGACGTTTCCGGAGCAGCGGCGCTTGCGAGTGCGGGAGTTCCTCGGGCTGGAGGCGAGCGACGCCGAGGCGGACGAGATGTTCGAGAGCTACACACGGCGGTACGAGGCGGGCTGGACCGTGTACGACGACGCCGTACCGGCGTTGCGGGCCGTCCGTGCCGCCGGACTCGGCGCTGTCGTCCTGACGAACGGGAACACGGCGCACCAGACGTTCAAACTCGAGCGGATGGGGCTGACCGCTGAGATCGACGAACTGATCACCGGCGAGCAGTTGCCCGCGACCAAGCCGGACCCGCGGGCGTTCGTCTACGCACTCGAGCGGGTCGGTGCAACGCCGGACGAGGTGGTGATGGTCGGTGACTCGCTCGAGAACGACATCCAGGGGGCGCGGGCAGCCGGGATCCACGCCGTACTGATCGACCGGAAGGACGCACACGCCCACACCGGCATACCGCGGATCCGGCTGCTGACCGAGGTGCTGGAGAGCGTCAAAAGCTGACCTCGTCGGTCTTCTTGACCGCCGCGGTGCGGCCGGGTGCGCGGTGGCCGGACCAGTAGAGGTTGGTGTGGGCGATGACCTTGTCAGGGGTCGGTGCGCCCCACTCGGAGAGATCCTCGGTGGTGTGCGCGTCGCCGACCAGCGTCACGTCGTACCCGCGGACCATCGCGCCGTGGATCGTCGAGCGGATGCATTCGTCGGTCTGCGCGCCACTCACCACCAGGTGACCGATACCGGCGCGCGCCAGCACCTCCTCCAGGTCGGTTGCCTCGAACGAGTCGGCGTAGGTCTTGTGGACAAGCGCCTCCGAATCGTGGCGGGACAGCTCCGGCACGAACTGCCACTCGTCGGTGCCCTTCGCCAGGTTCTCCCCGGAGTGCTGGATCCAGACGACCGGGACTCCCCCGGCCCGGGCCTTCCCGACCAGGGTGGCGACGTTCGCGACCACCCGGTCCCGCTCGAACGCCTCGCCGACGACACCGGTCTGTACGTCGACCACCAACAGCGCCGTGTTCGGCCGATCAGTCAGCGTGGACATGCGCCGCTCCTTCCTCCTGAAGATGTACGACGGAACGCTATCCGCGACCTCCGACAATTCCGGACCGCAACCGCAGCCGGACCGTCGGTACGTCGCCGTCGTCCAGATCCTCCGCCCGCCGCACCGAGGCCTTCACCGGCAGGATGTACCGGCCGTCCTTCGGGAACATCGACGTCGCCCACACGCTCCCGCCGATCTCCGCGGTCACCGGGATCATCCCCCAGCCGTAGGAAACGTGCCCCGCCTCGGCCTCGAAGTACCCGCACTCCTCCTCCGGCACGGTCACGAAGTACCACGGCGCCGGTCCCCGCCAGTACCAGATCTCGCCCGCAAACTCGATCTCGTTCACAGCCACCCGTCCAGTGCTCCGAGGAAATCGTCCACCCGCCCGTACCACACAGAATGCCCTGCCCCGGGGATCCCCCGGACGCAGAAGCCCAGCCCTTCCAATTCCCGGGCGCGCTCCGGCGACACGTAACGGCTCGGGTCCGCCCGCACCACCAACGAGGGCACAGTCGGACGACCAGTCGCCCGACGGGCGTACGAACGCTCCAGAGCGACCGCCGTCTCGACGTCGAACCGCTCCGCCGCCTCAGCCTCTACCCGGCAGTCCTCAGCCGACCAAGCGGGACGGGTGGCCCGCAGATGCGCCTCCGTCCGGGCGGCCCGCGACCGGGCGAAGTGCTCACGCAGCTCCGAGGCCGACCTGCTGGAAGGCTCACCGCCCTCCAGCGGTACGTCGACGTACACCGCCCGCTCAGGCCGCAGCCGCGCCAACGCCTCCCACAGGACGATCGCACCGAGCGAGTGCCCGATCGCCAGTGCGGGACGGCTGCCCGCCGCGACGACGGCATCGACAAAGTCCTCCATGGTCTCGCCCGGAGCCGCTGATCCGTGCCCTGGCAGGTCGACGGCGACCACGCGACAGCCGTGGCCGGCGAGCGCCGGACCGACCTCGTGGTACTGCGTTGCCGCGCCGAGCATGCCGTGGATCAGCACCACAAGCCGATCGCCTGAGCCCCAGGTGAGCATCAGCCGAGAGTGCTGGCGGCGAGGAGGCGTTGGGCGAGGGCGTGCGAGGCAGCCTGGAGTTCAGGGCCGGCGAGGATCCGGTAGGGCGCCTGGATGGCAGTCAGTTGGGTCGCGTACCAGTCCGGGTCGTCGGTGCTGGCGAGCAGGCGGGTGTGCGTGTCGTCGATCGGTTCGAGCCGGCCCATGCTGCGCGCGATCCAGCACGCGGCGTCCTCGCGTGGGGCGTCGATCTCGACCTCGATCGGATACTTCCAGCCCATCGCCAGGTGCTCCTCGACCATCGCCAGCGGATCGAGGTCGACGGGTGCGGTGAAGTCGGCGGGTTGCGGCTCGACGCGGGTGATCTTGTCGACGCGGAGGACCCGCTGCGCGTCCTTGGCGTGCGACCAGCACAGCAGGTACCAGCGCCCGCGACGTACGACGACCGCCCACGGGTCGACCTCCATCGGGAACTCACTCTGGTGGCGCCGGTACTGGATGGTGACCCGCCGGTGCCCGGTGCTGTACGAGACCAGCGCGGCGGTGATCTCCGGATCGGGAGTCCGTACGCCGGGATCGGGGCCGCGGGCGCTGACCCGGCGGACCGCGTCGGTGGCGCGGGCGACGGGCTCGGGCAGCACGCGGACGATCTTGCCGAGCGCGGTCTCGACCGGGTCCGCCGTACCGCGCGGACCTTCGAGCACCGCCATCACGAGGCCGAGCGCCTCGGTGGTGCTGAACATCAGCGGCGGCAGCCGGAGACCGCGGCCGACCCGGTAGCCGCCGTACGGCCCGCGCGTCGACTCGATCGGGATGTCGGCCTCGCGCAGGATCGCGACGTACCGGCGGGCGGCGCGCTCGGAGACGCCGAGCTTGTCGCCGAGTTGCTCCGCGGTGATGCCGGGCCGGTTCTGGATCAGCTCCAGGACCGTCAGGGTGCGCGCGGTCGGGCTCACGTCGTACGCCATCGTCCACCATGTTCCGGAAGAAGTCCGTCCGGTGCCGAGAGTAGCCCAGTCTGGGAGGATCGACGCGTGCGGGCGGATCGGTTGGTGGCGGTGCTGTTGCTGATGCAGGCGCGCGGCCGGGTGACCGCGGCCGAGGTCGCGGCGGAGCTGGAGATCTCGGTGGCGACCGCCCGTCGCGATCTCGAGGCGCTGTCCACCGCCGGCATCCCGGTCTATCCGCAGCCCGGGCGGAACGGCGGCTGGCAGCTCGTCGGCGGCGCCCGTACCGATCTCAGCGGCCTGTCCGCGACCGAGGCGCAGGCGTTGTTCCTGCTCGTCGGGCCGGCGGCGTCGATCGCCCCGGACGCGAAGGCCGCGCTCCGCAAGCTGGTCCGCGCCTTGCCGGACACCTTCCGTGAGCACGCGCAGGCGGCAGCAGAAGCGGTCGTGATCGACTCCGCGCGCTGGGGCGAGCACGTGAAGGAACGCCCGGAGCTGGTACGTCAACTCCAGGACGCCGTCGTACGCCGGGAACGCGTCCGATTGGTCTACTCCGGCCGCGGGCGCGATCCGTCCGAACGCGTCGTCGAACCGCTCGGGCTCGTCGACAAGGACGACGTCTGGTACCTGGTCGCGGGGACGGCCGACGGCCGGCGGACGTTCCGGGTCGACCGGGTCGCGACCGCCGAACCGACCGGTGATTCCTTCGAGCGACCGGACGACTTCGAGCTGTCATCGGCCTGGGCCGAGATCGTCGAACGGATGGAGGAACGCCGATCGGGGCTGACGGCAACAGTGTTGATGGACGAGCGGTTCGTGTGGGTGATGCAGGACCGGCTCGGCCGAAACTGCGAGCTGGACGGGACGGTCGGCGACCGGGCCCGGGTGAAGGTCACCGCGCCGACGCCGTTGATGATCGCGCAGCACCTCGCCGGCTGGGGCGGGTCGATCGAGGTCGTGGATCCGCCGTCGGTGCAGGCGGAGCTGGCACGTCTTGGCCGGGAATTGACGAACCGCTACACCCGGATGGACCACCCGGGTGAGTAAGGTGCCATGGTTCAGCGTGTCCCGATCAAGCCTCAGGAACCATTCGTGACGACATCCCCTCCCCAGCCGCCACCAGGCCCGTACTCAGGTCAGCCGGACGGTTACGGCCCGCCACCGCAGCAGTTCCCGCAGTACGGCGAGCCCCGGCCGCAGGACCACCAGCAGCAGGCTCCCCAGTACGGCCAGCAGCAGTACGCCGGTCAGCCGGGCCAGCAGCAGGCCCCGCAGTACCAGGCCCAGCCCGGCCCGTACCAGCAGCAGTACGCCGGTCAGCCGGGCCAGCAGGCTCCGCAGTACGGCCAGTACCAGCAGCCCGGTCAGCAGGACCAGTCGTTCCCGCAGCCGGGGTACGCCCCGCCGCAGGGACAGACGGTCTGCCGGTTCTGCGGCGGCTACCCCGCCGCGCAGGCCACCGTCCGCGGTCACCAGGGGCTCATCATCCTGATGCGCTTCCTCCGGCTGCAGGGCCCGTTCTGCCGGACGTGCGGTATCGCGTCCGTCCGCGACATGACGTCGAAGAGCCTGTGGCAGGGCTGGTGGGGTATCGGCTCGTCGATCATCAACCCGATCACGATGCTGATGAACATCGGCCCGATGCAGAAGTTCAAGAAGCTCCCGGAGCCGGCTCCCGGTCCGGGTCAGCCGATGAACCCGGGCAAGCCGCTGTTCCAGCGCCCGGCGATCCTGATGCTGCTGTTGCCGGTCGCGTTCGTCGCGCTGCTGATCGTCGGCAACCTGAACTCGGTCGAGAACAAGGCCCAGGTCGGCTCCTGTGTCGTCAACAAGGGCACGTCGAGCAACCCTGACGTGAAGGTCGTCGCCTGCAGTTCGTCCGACGCCGAGTACCGGGTCATCGACAAGCTCGACTCGACGGACGAGAGCCAGTGCGGTGACGACGCCGACGCGACGTACGTCGACGAGAAGTCCGACTACACACTCTGCCTGGCGAAGGTCAAGTGAGCACGGCGGGGTCCCGGCAACGGGACCCCGCTCAGTTCCATCAGTTGTAGTAGCCGTCCACGGGCACCCGCGCCTCGTCGTAGAGCGCAGGGCCTTCCAGCGGCACGCCGGTGAAGCCGCCGGTGGTCTTGAGACCGTTCAGTTGCTCGCCCGACAGGGCGAACACCACGTGGCCCAGTCCGGACCGCGCCAGGGCGCCCGAGCACATCTCGCACGGCTGGCAGCTCGTGTACATCGTCGTGCCGGCTGCTACCTCCGGCGTCAGGTTCTGCGCTGCCCACACCGCCAGCTTCAGCTCCGGGTGGAAGCTGATGTTGCCTTCGGTGATCGTCGTGTTGTGCTCCTCCGCGAGCACGTCGCCGCCCGGTCCGACGAGCAGCGACCCGAACGGCGGGTCGCCGGCCTCCCGCGACTCCGCGGCCAGCGCGATCGCTCGGCGCAGGAATCCTTCTGCTTCAGGTGTCACGTCGTCTCCAGTTCTCCGCAATCATTGCCAATGCCTGCCACGCCGTCTCCGGCCGTTCGGTCTCCGCCGGGTCGCCGACGAACGGGTCCAGCACGACGCTCCCCGCGCCGAGCTCCCGGAGTACGGCGAGGTCCTGGAGCACCTGGTCAATCGATCCTTCGCCCGCGATCCGATCAGCGTCCGGCAGCGGCTCGCCGGTCAGCCGGAGCAGGATGCGCGGTGCGAACCCCGGCACCGGCCGGCCGAGCCCGTCCGCGATCGCCCGCATCCGCGCCAGGCCCGCCCGCAACTCGGCAACAGTCTGCCGCAACGGATGCCACGCGTCGCCGTACCGCACGCTGCGCCGGAGTGCCGGCGTACTGCTGCCGCCTACCCACAGCGGGACCAGGCCCTGCAGCTCCGCCAGCACCTCGTCGGTCAGACGTCCCCGGGCGGCGTGGTCCGCGCCGAGCGCCTCGAACTCCTGCCGCGCCCAGCCGACCCCGACGCCGAGCACGAGCCGGCCGCCGCTGAGCGCCTCCAGGTTCGCGGTCATCCTTGCCGTGAGCAACGGATGCCGGTACGGCGCGATCAGGACCGTGGTGCCGAGCCGGACCCGGTCGGTGATCCCGGCCAGCCAGCTCAGTGTGGTGAACGGCTCGTAGAACGGCTCCGGATACTGCTCGGCGACGTCCGGCGTGATCACGACGTGGTCCGACACCATGAGCAGGTCGTACCCGAGTCCTTCGACGATCCGGGCCCAGTCACGTAGCCGGGCCGGGTTCGTCCCCGGCCCGAAGTTCGGCACATTCACCCCGAGTTCCATGCCGACCAGGCTATCCAGGCAAACACCCGCTCCTGAAGAGACTCCTCCCGGCATATGCCTCTACAGGCCGTGGAATCACCGGTAGATTGGCCGTATGACCGAGAGTCTCGATCTGACCGACTGGACGATCCTCGACGAGCTGCAGTCCGATGCGCGGTTGTCTCTGACCGAACTGGGCCGCCGGGTGAACCTGAGCGCGTCCGCGACCACCGAGCGCGTCCGGCGGCTGGAATCGATCGGCGTGATCACCGGGTACCGCGCCGAGGTCGACCTGACGAAGGTCGGCTACCCGGTGCTGGCCGTCGTCCGGCTGAAGTACCCCGGCAACAAGCACGAGCCACTGCATCGGCTGCTGGCCGAGCGCGGCGAGATCCTCGAATGCCTGCGGACCACCGGCGACGACTGCTACACGCTGAAGGTGGCCGCGGCCTCGATGCCGCACCTGGAGGAGCTCGTCAACGAGCTGACCGCCTTCGGCAGTACGACGACCAACCTCGTCTACTCGCAGACACAGCGGTACCGCGGACCACAAAAGCCGGTGACCGACCACCCCTGAGGATGAGAACGTGAGCCGATGCTGACCGTCCTCGGTATCCGCGTCTCCCCCGATCTGCTCGACCGCTGGGTCGACTGGCTCGCCCCCGACGAGCAGCCGTTCTTCCTCACGCCGAAGCAGGCGAACGCGTGGAAGCTCGGCACCGACGACCGCGAGCCGAGCCGCGAGGACCGCGACACGTACTGGATCTACGCGATCGACCGGAAGGCGACGCGGACCGCCTGGCTGAACGAGGCGGCGTACGGCGAACTGCCGAAGGCGACCCGCGCCGGCCTGGTGCGTGCGCAGGTCGACCACGGGCGTGGGTCCGTACCGACGGTGCTGAGGTGGGCGGGTGTTGTCGGGCACGGGATCAGGCAGCAGGCGGACGGGCATCGGTTCGTGTGGTGGAAGTCGTTGCTGGGCGATCCGAAGGCTGTTCTGCCGCAGATCGTCAGCGATGACCTGGGGCCGAGCCGGCATGCGGAGGTCCGGACGTGGCCGCGCCAGTTGCCGCGGGTGCGGGAGCTTGCCGGCACGTTCGCGGACGGGAGCGGGCCGAACTGTTTCGGGACGGTGATGGCGGGGTGCGGGGTCGAGGGTGCCGAGCACGTGTGGATGGTGCGCGAACCGTTCGAGGAGTGGCTTGCCGCGCACACCGAGCGCGGGGGCAAGGACGACGAACCGGGCACGGTTCTCGTCTGGCGGAACTCCGCCGGGCTCGTGGAGCACGCAGCGCTGACGATCGGCGGCGGCTGGATGTTCCACAAGCCGTCGCAGTCGTGGAAGTCGCCGCGCAAGATCCGGACGGTGGCCGAGGTGAAGCGCGCCACGCGGACCGCCGGCTGGCGGCTCGAACGCCATAGGGTTGTGCTGTGAGGCTGCTTGTCACCGGCGCCGCGGGACTGCTGGGGCGTGAACTCCTGCGTGCCGCGGCACAGCACGACGTCGTCCCGGCGTACCACTCGCAGCCGGTCCAGGGCGGGGTGCAGTTCGACGTACGGCGGCCCGACCAGGTACGCGACGTGATCCGCGAGGTCGCGCCGGACGCGATCGTCCACGCCGCGTACAAGCAGGACGACTGGGCGACCACCGCCACCGGTGCGGCGAACGTCGCGCTCGCGGCCGAGGGTGTGCGGCTCGTGTTCGTCTCGACGGATGTGGTGTTCGGGCCGCGCGGCACGCCCTGGAACGAGTCCGAGCCGCCCTGCCCGACCACGCCGTACGGCGCCGCGAAGGCTGCCGCGGAAACGGCGATCCGCGCACTGCGGCCGGACGCGGTCATCGCCCGTACGTCGCTCATCGTCGGATCGGACGGCGCTTCGGAGGAAGAACGCCGGGTACGGCGCCTTGCGGCGGGCGAACCGGGCGCGTTCTACCGCGCCAACATCCGCTGCCCGATCCACGTCACCGACCTTGCCTCCGCGCTGCTCGAACTACTCCTCCTGGACGTCGCGGGGATCACCCACGTCGCCGGCCCCGAACCGCTCAGCCGCCACGAACTCGGCCGCCTGATCGCCGCGCGGGACAACCTCGACCCCGACGCGCTCCCCTCCGAACCAGGCACCCCGTCCGACATCCGCCTCGACAGCAGCCGTACCCAGGACCTGCTGCGCACCCGCCTGCGAGCCCCGTCGGAATTCCTCAGGACCGCAAGCTAGCCGTCGCCGGCAGGAGTTCCCGGGCGAGTTCTTCGAGCGCCGCGGTGATCG
This sequence comes from Kribbella sp. NPDC051137, assembly GCF_040682535.1. Taxonomy (NCBI): domain Bacteria; kingdom Bacillati; phylum Actinomycetota; class Actinomycetes; order Propionibacteriales; family Kribbellaceae; genus Kribbella; species Kribbella sp. NPDC051137. The sequence continues at coordinate 443,744 of NZ_JBFBBI010000004.1, read as the reverse complement.
CGGCGAGGCGAGCGGGGTCGTCGGTGCCGAGGGCAGCGGCCAGCGCGGGCCCGATGGTGGTGGCCCGGACCTGGGCGAGCCGGTCGGAGACGGTCGACGCCGGGCTGACCAAAGCACGCCGGCGGTCGGCCGGATCGGTGGTGGTGACGACAGCGCCGGCCTCCTTCAGCCGGGCGACCGCGGTCGAGACCTGGCTCTGCGGCAGGCCCGTCCGCTCGGCGATCTCCCCCACCGCGCTCTCCGGATGCCCGGCGACGTCGCTCGCGACGACCAGCACCGTCCGCGCGCTCCCGGCGTACCGGCCCGCACCGCCCGGCGGCTCCGGCAACGCGTCCTCGCCGATCTTCATCAGCACCCGCCCGAGCAGGAAGAGCTCCACGCCGTTCACGCCCCGCAATCTACATCACATTCGATACATCTTGATAGATGTATCGAGACAGATGTACTTTTCCGGACATGACGACGATCGAGGTTCCCGGCGCACTCCTCCACTACCGGCTCGAAGGCACCGGCCCGCTGCTGCTGATCTCGCAGAGCGGTGAGGGCGACGCCGACCGTACGACCGACCTCGCCCGGCACCTCGTCGACGAGTACACGGTCCTCACCTACGACCGCCGCGGGCTGTCCCGGAGCAGGACGTCCGGCGGCGCCACGATCGCCGACCACGCGAACGACGTTCATCTGCTGCTCGCGCACCTCACCGACGAACCCGTTGCCATGCTGGGCTGCAGCCTCGGGGCCGTCATCGGTCTGCACGTGACCGTCAAGCACCCGGACCAGCTGCACACACTGATCGCGCACGAGCCGATCGCGCCATGGCTCCTGCCCGACCCGGCGCCGCACCGCGACGAACTCGCCGAGTTGCGCGCGCACTACCTGGCCAACGGCCTCCAGGCCACCGTCCCGCGGATCGCGCGCGCACTCGGCATCGACCCGGCGGACGGCGAACCAGGCCGCACCGAATTCCCGATGGACGCGAACCGGATCGCGAACTTCGACTACTTCATCCGGCACGACTTCATCGCCGCCGCCGGCGACGAACTAGACCCTGCCGGGCTCGCAAACGTCCGCGCACGGATCTTCGCGGCCGCCGGTACGACGACGCCGCACACGGTCTTCGACTACCAATGTGCGAACGTCCTGGCCGACCTGCTCGGCCGGCACCTCGAGACCTTCCCCGGCGGCCACAACGGCAACCTGAGCCACCCGAAGGCCTACGCGCAGCGGCTGCGCGACGTGCTCAGTCGTTGACCGTGGTGGTGACCGGGGTGCCGAGCTCGACCGTGCGGCTGACGGTGCACAGGCGGTCGTGGGACATCTTCACCGCGCGCGGGAGCGCCTCGCGGGCCTTGTCGCCGTCCTCGCCCTCGGGGAAGTGCACGGTGAACTCGATCGCGAGGTTCTGCATCCGGTTGCCCTCGTCGGCGTCCCGGATCTTGTCGCCCTTGACCACCGCGCTGAACTCGGTCGGCTCCGCGCGCCGGCTGACCACGACGTCCACGTCGATCGCCGAGCAGGTGCCGATCGCGGCCAGCAGCAGCTCGACCGGGGTGAAGTCGGTGTCCTCGCCGCCGGAGCCGACCCGGATGCTGCCGCCGCGGGCGTTCTTCACCTCGTAGCTGCTGTTCGCCAGGCGTTCGAAGCTGACCTGGCGGAGTGTGTCTGCCATCGTCCCGTCACATTCTGTTGCTTGTGGCAACGTTAGAGGTTCTGCAGGGCATCCCGGACCGGGGTGTCGCCGGCCACGAGTTCGAGGGTCCGGCCGATCGCGGCCGGGGTGTCGCAGAGACCGGCCAGCACCAGCGCGACGTCGTCGCGGCTGATCCGGCCGTTCCCGGTCTTCTCGGCCAGGTACACCGTGCCGGTGCCCGGGTCGTCGGTCAGGCCGCCCGGCCGCAGGATCGTCCAGTCCAGGTCGCGGGCGCGCAGGTCCTCCTCGGCCGCCCACTTCGCCTTCAGGTACACCGTGAACGTCGAGTCGTCGGTGAGCGAGCCGGCCCGGTCCGCGCCCATCGAGCCGACCTGGAGGTGCCGTCGTACGCCGGCCTGCTCGGCGGCGTCCGCGAACAGCGCGGCCGCTCCGCGGTCGACGGTGTCCTTCCGGGCGTCCCCGCTGCCCGGACCGGCGCCCGCCGCGAAGATCGCCACGTCGGCGCCACGCAGTACGCCGGCCACGGCCGCCGCGTCCGCCTGCTCCAGGTCGAGGACGGCGGCCTGTCCGCCGGCTGCCACGACGTCGGGCTCGTGGTCCGGGTTGCGGACGATACCGACCACCTGGTGACCGCCGGCGCTCAGCAGCCGGGTCAGCCGCAGCGCGATCTGTCCGTGTCCACCTGCAATGACGACTCGCATACCTGCACACTATCTCCGTGCCCACCACAGCAACCATCGACGGGACGCGGATCGCCTATCAGGTTCGTGGCGAAGGGCAACCACTTGTGCTACTGGCCGGCCAGTCGAACAACCACACGTGGTGGGACCCGGTCCTCGCGGACTTCCAGGAACACCAGCTGATCACCCTGGACTGGAGAGGCACGGGCGACAGCGACAAACCGGATGAGGTCTACACGACCCGCGGCTTCGCCCAGGACGTCACCGCCGTACTGGACGATCTCGGGCTGAGCACCGCCCACATCTACGGGACCTCGATGGGTGGACGTGTCGCGCAATGGCTCGCCGTCGACGCACCCGAGCGAGTCGACAAGCTGGTCCTCGGGTGCACCTCACCGGGAGCGGCCCACGGGTACGAACGCAGCCAAGAGATCCGCAAGGCACTCGCGAACCCGGCGAAGACAGACAGCGTGCTGCTCGAACTCATGTACACGCCGGCCTGGCTGAAGAACCACCCCGGGCCGTACTACGTCCTGGGCGACAAGACCATGCCGTCGTACGCCAAAGGCCGCCACCTGGTGGCGAGCAACAAGCACGACGCCTGGGACCATCTGCCCGAGATCCAGGCGCCGACGTTGGTCCTGCACGGCACCGACGACGTCTTCAGCCCGGTCGCGAACGCGCAACTCCTCGCCCGCCGGATCCCCAACGCGCGTGCCGAGCTGATCGAGGGCGCCCGGCACGCGTACTTCCACGAGTTCCGCGAGATCGCGAGCCCTGCGGTACTAGCCTTCCTGGCCGCCGCGGAGGACCGGCCGTAGCGCGTCGAGGACTCCGGCGTCCTCGATCGTGGAGGGCACCGGCTCGTCGCGGCCGTCCGCGATCCCGCGCATCGTCCGGCGGAGGATCTTCCCGGACCGGGTCTTCGGCAGCGCCTCCACCACCGACACGTCCCGGAACGCCGCCACCGGCCCGATCTCCCGGCGTACGGCGGCCACCAGTTCGTCCCGCAGTACGTCCTCGGTCACCGTCGCACCCGCCTTCAGTACGACGAACGCCCGCGGCAGCTGTCCCTTCAGCGGGTCGTGCACACCGATCACCGCGCACTCGGCGACGGCCGGGTTGGACGCGACGACCGCCTCGATCGAACCGGTCGACAGCCGGTGGCCGGCGACGTTGATCACGTCGTCGGTGCGGCCCATCACGAAGATGTAGCCGTCGTCGTCGATGTACCCGCCGTCCCCGGTCAGGTAGTACCCGTCGTACTCCTTCAGGTAGCTGTCGACGTAGCGCTGGTCGTCACCCCAGAGCGTCGGCAGCGCTCCCGGCGGCAGCGGCAGCTTGATCGCGATCGCGCCCTCCTCGTGCGGCAGCAACTCCTTGCCGTACATGTCGAGGATCTGCACGTTCCACCCCGGCATCGGCACGGTCGCCGAGCCCGGCTTGGTCGGCAGCGGTTCGAGCCCGCGCGGGTTCGCGGCGATCGGCCAACCGGTCTCGGTCTGCCACCAGTGGTCGACCACCGGTACGTCGAGGTGCTCGTGGGCCCAGTGGTACGTCTCCGGGTCCAGCCGCTCCCCCGCCAGGAACAACGTCCGGAACGTGTCCATCGGGTACTTCGCCAGCTCGGCCGCCTCAGGATCCACCTTCTTGATCGCCCGGATCGCGGTCGGCGCGGTGAACAGCGCCTTCGCGCCGTGCTCGGAGATCACCCGCCAGAACGCGCCGGCGTCCGGCGTACCGACCGGCTTTCCCTCGTACAGGACCGTCGTCGCGCCGACCAGCAGCGGCGCGTAGACGATGTACGAGTGGCCGACCACCCAGCCGACGTCGGAGGCGGTCCACCACACGTCGCCCGGGCCGATGTCGTACACGTTCCGCATCGTCCAGGCGAGCGCGACCGCGTGCCCGCCGTTGTCGCGGACCACGCCTTTCGGGCGCCCCGTCGTACCGGAGGTGTAGAGGATGTACAGCGGGTCGGTCGCGGCGACCTGCACCGGGGCCGCAGGCTCGGCGCCCGCGACCAACGAGGTCCAGTCCAGGTCGCGCTCCCCCAGGTGCGCCTCGGCCTGCGGACGCTGGAAGACGATCGTGTGCTCGGGCCGGTGCGACGAGATGGTCAGTGCCTCGTCGATGATCGGCTTGTACTCGACCACCCGGGACGGCTCGATCCCGCAGGACGCGGCGACGATCACCTTCGGGCCGGCATCCTCGATCCGGGCCGCGAGCTCACGTGGCGCGAAGCCGCCGAACACGACCGAGTGGATGGCGCCGAGGCGGGCGCAGGCGAGCATCGCGACAACCGCTTCCGGGATCATCGGCATGTAGACGATGACCCGGTCGCCTCTGCCGACACCGAGGGAGTGCAGTGCGCCGGCGAACCGCGCGACCTCGTCGCGCAGCTGGGCATAGGTGAAGCTGGTGGAGCCACCGGTCACCGGCGAGTCGTAGATCAGCGCGGTGCGCTCGCCGTCGCCGGCGTCGACATGGCGGTCGAGGGCGTTGTACGACGTGTTCAGCTCGCCGTCCGGGAACCACCGGAAGATCGGAGCGGCACTCGCGTCCAGGGCCCGGGTCGGCGGCCGCGTCCAGGAGATCGCCTCGGCCGCCTCCAGCCAGAACCCGTGCGGGTCGTCCAGACTCCGGCGATAACTCTCGTCGTACGCGCCCATGGGCAGGGCCTCCCAACCGTCGGCTGCTCCCCATCGTGGCAGGGTTGTGGCATGACGGTAAGTGTCGACGACGTCCAGAGGGCCGTACAGCGGATCGCCGGCCGGGTGCGGCGTACCCCGGTGATCGAGGTCGCGCCGGGCGTGACCTTCAAGCTCGAGCTGTTGCAGCACACCGGGTCGTTCAAGCCGCGGGGCGCCTTCAACCGGTTGCTGACCGCAAAGGAGAACGGCGAGCTGGGCGGTCCGGGCATTGTCGCCGCTTCCGGCGGGAACCACGGGCTCGCGGCCGCGTACGCCGCGCGGGAACTCGGCGTGCCGGCCCGGATCTTCGTGCCCGAGACGACACCGGCCGCGAAACTCGGCAAGCTGCAGACGCTCGGCGCGGACATCGTGCAGGTCGGCAACGAGTACGCCGAGGCGTACCAGGCGGCGCTGCAGGCGCAGAGCGAGTCCGGTGCCCTGCTCGTGCACGCGTACGACCAGCCGGAGGTCGTCGCCGGTCAGGGCACGGTCGGTCTGGAGATCCTCGAACAGGTCGGCGACTTCGACACCGTCCTGGTCGCCGTCGGTGGCGGTGGCCTGATCGGCGGCATCGCGACCGCGATCGGCGACAACGCCCAGGTCGTCGGCGTGGAGCCGGCACTGGCCCCCACGATGAACCGCGCCCTGCACGCAGAGCAGCCCACGGACGGACCGGTCGGCGGTGTCGCCGCGGACTCGCTGGGCGCACGCCGCCTGGGCGATCTCGCCTTCCACGCGGTCCAGGCCCATCACGTGCGGTCGGTGCTGGTCGACGACGAGTCGATCGTTGCCGCCCGCAAGCAGCTGTGGACGACGTACCACCTCGCCACCGAGCACGGCGGGGCCGTCGCCTGGGCGGCGCTCGCCTCCGGCGCCTACGAACCGGCCGACGGCGAGCGGGTCGTGGTCGTCGTCTGCGGAGCCAACACCGACCCGGGCACGCTCACTTAGTCCGGGGCTGCTTGTCGTCGGCGAGCACCCACGCCGCGAACAGACCGGCGATGCCGCCGCACAGGTGTCCCTGCCAGGAGATGCCGTCCTGCGGCAGCAGACTGGTCAGCAGGGCGCTCCCCCACACCATGATCACCACGATCCCGATCAGCACCTGACCGAGCCTCCGGTTGAACAGCCCCCGCACGATCAGGTACGCCGCGTACCCGAAGACCAGGCCGCTCGCGCCGATCGTGATCACGTTCGGCGGGGAGATCAGCCAGGTACCGAAACCGCCGAGCACCGTGACGATCGCGGTCACCGCGAACAGCCGGGACGCGCCGCTGACCGCGATCAGCACACCAAGCGTGACCAGCGGCAACGTGTTCGAGATCAGGTGCCCGAACCCCATGTGCAGGAACGGGGAGGTCAGGATCCCGACCAGGCCACGCGGTTGCCGGGAGATGATCCCGTACTGGTTCAGCTCACCGTTCATCCCGGCGTCGACGACCTCGATGAGCCACATCAGCCCGACCAGCACGGCGAGCAGCTTCAGGCCACCGCCGATCTTCGCCGTGTCCACACTCCGCCCGGTCCGCTTCGCCGGCGTCTGGGAGCTCATATGTCTACGATGCCGCATCCGGCCAAGTCTCAGGCCTTGACAGGCGCGGCGACAGCGGAACGTGACGTCTGCGATACTGCGGGTGGCACTCGTCGAGTGAGGGGGAACGATGCCGATCGCTGTCTACGTCCTTGGCCTGAGCATCTTCGCGCAGGGTACGTCGGAGCTTATGCTCGCCGGCCTGCTCCCGGAGCTGGCGGCGGACCTGCACGTCTCGATCCCGCAGGCGGGGCTGCTGATCTCCGCGTTCGCGGCCGGCATGCTGGTGGGCGCCCCGGTGCTCGCGGTCGTCACGCTCACCTGGTCCCGGCGTACGGCGCTGCTCCTCTTCCTCGCGGTCTTCGCGCTCACCCATGTCGCGGGTGCCCTGACCACCAGCTACGCGGTACTGCTCGCGACCCGGATCGCCGGCGCTTTCGTGTACGCCGGGTTCTGGTCGGTCGCCGCGGTCACGGTCGTGGCGCTGGTCCCGTCGAACGCCCGCGCCCGCGCGATGAGCGTCGTCACCGGCGGCCTCACGATCGCGACGATCATCGGCCTGCCGCTCGGCACCGTCCTCGGTCAGCACCTCGGCTGGCAGTCGGCGTTCTGGACCGTCGCGGGCCTGTGCGTCCTGGCGATGGCCGGCGTCGTCACGACGGTTCCCGCCGGCCGCCCCGACCCCGCCACGGCACCGCGCCTCCGCGAGGAGCTCCGGGCCCTCCGCAGCACCCGCCTCTGGCTCGCCTTCACCACCACGGCGCTGGTCACCGCGACGATCCTGATCATCTTCAGCTACCTGGCTCCGCTCCTCACCCAGACCACCCACCTGCCGGCGGCAGCGGTCCCGGGCGTCCTGGCGCTCTACGGCCTGGGGTCCTTCGTCGGGATCACCGCCGGCGGCCGGTTCGCCGACGCCCTCCCCTTCCACACGCTGTTCATCAGCATCACGGGACTCGTCGCCCTGTCCGCCGTACTGGCCCTCACCGCGCACGTCGCCGTCCTCGCGATCGCCGTCGTCGTCTTCCTGGGCGCCTTCGGCTTCGCCGCGAACCCGGCCCTGAACGCCCGCGTCTTCAGCCTCGCCGGAGACGCGCCGACGCTCGCCACCGCGACGAACTTCTCCGCGTTCAACGTCGGCATCACCGCCGGGCCGTGGCTCGGCGCCCTCGCGATCGACGCCGGTGCGGGCTACCCGGCCCTCGGCTGGATCGCGGTCGCCACCGGGCTGGCCGCGCTCGGGACAGTCCTGGTCGCGGCGCTGGTCAGTTCACCGGTCCCTGCGGATCGAGGTGTGTCGGATCGAAGTCGGCGTGCCGCTTGAACACGTACTTGTTCAGCAGCCAGGTCAGCGCCCACAACCCGACGCCGACAAGCATGAGCCAGCCGGCGATCTTGTAGTCCGCCGAGTCCCGCCCGGAGAACGGGCTGGCCAGGTACACGCACAGCACGACGCCCAGCACCGGCAGCGCGGTCGGCGCGTGGAAGTGCTTGTGCTCGACCTTGTCCCGGCGCAGCACCAGCACGGCGACGTTCACGACCGCGAACACGCACAGCAGCAGGAACGCCGTCGTACCACCGAGGGCCGCGAGGTCGGCGTACCCGATCAGGAAGAACGCGAGCAGCGTGGTGAACAGGATCGCGATGTACGGCGTCCGCCGCTTGTGCAGGACCCGCCCGAGCGGGCCGGGCAGCACGCGCTCGTGCGACATCCCGTACAGCAGGCGGCTCGCCATCAGCATGTTGATCAGCGCCGAGTTCGCCACCGCGAACATCGTGATCCACGCGAACACCTCGAGCGGGAAGCCGGGAGCACCCGCCTGGACGACCTTCAGCAGCGGCGTCGCGCCCTTGTTCAGCTCGTCCGGCGCGACCAGCGCGACCGCCGAGATCGCGACCAGTACGTAGATGACGCCGGTGATGCTCAGCCCGATCAGCATCATCCGCGGGAAGATCCGGACCGGGTCCTTGGTCTCCTCGGCCATGTTCACCGAGTCCTCGAACCCGACCATCGCGAAGAACGCGAGCGCCGTCGCCGCGGTCACCGCGCCGAACGGCGACTCGCCCTCCGGCACGTGGAAGTCCGTCAGCCGGGAGGTGTCGCCGTCGCCGCCGAGCAGCGCCCAGGCGCCGACCCCGATCACGATCAGCAGGCCGCTGAGCTCGACGCAGGTCAGCACCACGTTCGCCTTCACGCTCTCGCCGACGCCGCGCAGGTTCACCAGCGCGATCAGCGTCATGAAGCCGAGCGCGGTGATCATCAGCAGCGCGCCACGATCCGGGTCGAGGTGCACGGCGGTGAAGAAGTTCGCCGCGAACGCCTTCGACGCACTGGACGCCGACGTCAGCCCGGAGCACATCACCGCGAACGTCAGCAGGAACGTCAGGAAGTGGATCCCGAACGCCTTGTGCGTGTACACCGCCGCGCCGCCGGCCTTCGGGTACTTCGTGACCAGTTCGAGGTAACTGGTCGCGGTCAGCATCGCGACCACGAACGCGCACAGGAACGGCAGCCAGACCGCGCCGCCGACCTCGCCGGCCACCTTCCCGGTCAGCGCGTACACGCCGGTGCCGAGGATGTCGCCCACCACGAACAACAGCAGCAACCCCGGCCCCATCACCCGCTTGAGCTCAGGCCTCTCAACCACGACAGAGTCACTCATCGCGCCTCCCTGACGTCAGTGCGTCACCCCATCGTCGCATCTGAGAGCCACCTGAGAGTGCTGCCGCGCGCGTTGGCCCCGGTGATCGCCCGACCGCCTGAGAGCATGGCGCCCGTGATGCATCTACGACTGATCGTCCCGCCGGAGCGCAGCGAGCACGTCCTGGACGCGCTCGTCGACGACCCGCGGGTCACCAGCATCGTGCGGCTGCCCGGTGCGGCCCGGCGTCCCGACGGCGACGTGGTCGAGTGCGACGTGACCCGCGAGGCGACCTCCGACATCCTCACGTTCCTGAAGGCCGAGGGCCTGTACGACGAGGGCGCGGTCGCGCTCTCCGCCGTCGACTCGGCCCCGTCCCGGAACGCCCAGGCCGCGGAGAAGGCGGCACCCGGCGCGCCCGACGACGCGGTGATCTGGGACGCCGTCGTCGACCAGGCCTACAACGAGGCCGGCGGCTCGTGGGTGTACTACGCGTTCCTGACGCTGGCGACCATGATCGCGTCGGTCGCCGTGGTCACCGACTCCTCGATCCTGGTCGTCGGCGCGATGGTGGTCGGCCCGGAGTTCGGCGTGGTGGCGGCGCTTGCCGTCGGGTTGTTCCTGCGGAAGGGCGGACTCACCCGGGCGTCGCTCGTACTGCTCGTCAAAGGTTTCCTGCTCGCGATCCTGCTGACCGCGATCGCCGCTCTGCTGGCCCGTGCGGTCGGATGGGTCGACGCGACCGACGTGACGGCCGCGCGCCCGCTGACCGGGTTCATCTGGCGGCCGGACAGGTGGTCGGCGGTGGTCGCCGTACTCGCCGGATGCGCCGGGGTGCTGTCGCAGACGGCGGGCCGGGGGAACGCGCTGGTCGGGGTGTTCATCTCGGTGACCACGGTGCCGGCCGCCGGTGACCTGGCCTTGTCGCTCGCGCTCTGGGCGCCGCACCAGATCGGCGGGTCCGCCGCGCAGCTCGGGATCAACCTGGCCGGTATGACGGTGGCCGGGGTGCTGACGCTGCTGCTGCAGCGGGTCGTGTGGCGGAGTTATCTGCGCGTCAAGCGCAGGACGGGCGCGCGCGTTGAGGCTTGACCGGGCGTCCCCTGTCCGGTCCGCGCGCGCCCGGCACGTCAGATTTACCCCACTCGGGAGGGTGCTGCACCTGTTCGGGTGCTGACGTATCTCGGCCATGACGTGAAGTCGCCAAACCGGTCGAGCCCGTCCGGGGAACGAGATAGCCTGATCGGATGCTGGAGTCCGTGGGGGTGGAACCGCCCGACGAGGAGGCCTACCGGGCGTTGCTGTCGGCGCCCGGGTGCGAGATCCAGCAGCTCGCCGACCGCCTCGGCCGGGACGTCCAGGACGTGGTCGCGACGGTCGGCCGGCTCGAGAAGCTGGGCCTGCTCACGAGTACCGCCGACGACCCGGTCCGGCTGCTGCCGACCCGTCCCGACGTCGCGGTCGACGCGTTGGTCGCCGTACGGCGGGCCGAACTCGACCGCGTCCGCGCCGAGGCCCGGGTGCTGCTGTCCGAGCTGAGCACCCAGGAGCGGTACCGGCCGGAGAACCTCGTCGAGGTGATCGTCGGGCAGGAGGCGATCGCGGCCCGCTTCACGCAGCTGCTCAACGGGACCCGGAACCAGCTGCTCGTCCTCGACCGGCCGCCGTACGCCGCGCAGGCCGAGGAGTCCGACAGTACGGTCCGTGGACTGCTGGGCGAGGGGGTCGTCGTGCACGGCATCTACTCCCCCGACTCGCTCGACATCCCGGGCGGTGTCGACGAGGCGTTCAGCGCGGCCGACGCGGGCGAGACCTCACGGGTGCATCCGCAGGTGCCGATGAAGCTGGCCGTCTTCGACGGGAAGATCGCGCTGCTGCCGTTGTCGGTGGACCAGCTGGTCGACAGCGCTCTCGTCGTCCATCCGTGTGCGCTGCTGGATGCGCTGACCGAGATGTTCTGGCTGCTGTGGGACCAGGCCGTTCCCGTCGTACCGGCGGCCAAGGCGGACCCGACCGACGCGCGCCTGATGACGCTGCTCGCGGCCGGTTTCAAGGACGACGCAATCGCCCGGCAACTCGCGCTGAGCAGCCGCACCGTCGGGCGGCGGGTGGCCGAACTGATGGAGACGCTGGGCGCCCGGACCCGTTTCCAGGCCGGCATCCAGGCCCAGCGCCGCCATCTGCTCGAGGACTAGCCTCCGGGACTAGCAGGTGCCGAGCATCTGCTGCAGGGCGGTCTTCTCGGCCGACTGCAGGGACAGCTTGTAGGTGTACTTCACCCAGATCCACTCGCGGGCGTAGATGCAGTGCACCGACGTGTTCGGCGGCTTCCACGCCGACGGGTCGGAGTCGCCCTTCGACCGGTTGCTCGACGCGGACACCGCGATCAGCTGCGAGATCGTCAGGTTGTTCGCGAACTCCTGGCGCTTGGCCGTGGTCCAGGCGTTGGCGCCGGACTTCCAGGCCTCGGCGAGCGGCACAATGTGGTCGATGTCGATCCCCGACGAGTCGGCGATCCAGGTCGAGTCGTACACGCTGTACCACTTGCCGGCCGTCGGGTGGCAGCTGCTGTCGACGGTGACACCGGTCCCGTCGCGCTTCAGGACCTCTTCGCGGGTGTCGCAGGTCCCGGACTGGATGATCCAGTGCGGGAACAGGTCCCGGCTGTAACCGGTCATCGAGCCTTCCGCCTTGACGGTGAGACTCGCCAGCTCGGTCGCCGCCGTACTCGCCGACGGCGGCGTCGGCGGATAGGCGAGCGCCGGCCCGGCACTCAGGAACCAGGCCGTGGTCGCGGCCACGGCGGTGATCAGGAACGTGCTGATGCGTCGCATTGGTCAGGCCTCCGATGGGTGGGGCGGGTTTCCCCCTGACGTGCTGCCTCAAAGCCTTCCCCGATCACACGCGGTGAGAAACCACTCACCGGTGAAAGCCCCGTGAACTACGGGACCAAGGCCCCTGCACCGCGGCGCGCGGTGATGCGACGTTGAGCCTGGACGAGCGTCGTGCTCGCCCTCGTCGGGATGGAGGGACGGAGCTGTGACAAGAAGCCTTGTCAGCCGCTGGCTGAGGATCTTCGGAGCGGCGGTCCTGGCGATCGCCGGAGCGACCACGTTGACGCCGTCGTCCGCGCAAGCCGTCACCACCGCGTACCGCGTCGAGGCGCGGCTGGCCGCGCTCGGTTACCCGACCGGAACGGTCGACGGCGTCGTCAGCACCCGCACGCGGCAGGCGTTGTGTGCCTGGCGGGAGACGCACGGACTCCCGGTCGGCCGCTACGGCCTGACCAGCCGTGACACGTCGTCGGTGCTCGCGGCAACCAGGCGCCCGTACACCTCACGCACCAACGGCCTGTACGTCAACAAGACCTGCCAGGTCCTGTACCAGGTCGTCAGTCACTACAACCGGCGGATCGTCTGGGTCTCGACCGGCATGCGCGGCTATGACACCCCGAACGGCACCGGGCGGGTCTGGCGCAAGTGGGCCGGGTGGCACGAGAGCAGCCTGTACGGCGGCGCGTGGATGTACGACTCGATCTACTTCCGCCGCGATCACCCGGGGATCGCGATCCACGGGTCGGTCACGAACACGCTGGTGCACTCCTACCCGGCCAGCCACGGCTGCGTGCGCACCTGGCGGCCGACCGTCCACTACATCTTCCGGGAGACACCGATCGGAACGAAGGTCGTGGTCTACGGCCGTTACTGATCTACTACTGGTCCGCTACTGATCTACTAGCCCTGCTCGACCACGGTCAGCGTCCAGCCGCCGGCCGCTCGGTCGAGCTCGGCGTTCCAGCGCTCGTTCACCAGCTTGTGCAGCGACTTCGCGGTCCCCGGATCCTTGCCCGACTCGAGCAGGTGGCGGGCGACCAGGCCGCGGGTGTGCTTGGCGTTGTGCGAGACGACAGTGCGTACGCCGTTCCGCTCGCGGACCACGTTCACCGACACCCACTTGTCCGCCTGCGCGCCGCTCGGCCGCCACGCCGCGACGTACGTCGAGGAACGGCAGTCGACGATCACCCCGTCGACGTCCTTGAGCGCGGCGTTCAGCGGATCGCGCCAGACCGAGGCCAGCGGGCCGTGGCCGGGCAGCGTCGTACCCATCGACAGCCGGTACGGCGGGACGCGGTCGGCCGGGCGGAGCGCGCCCCACGCGGCCGAGATGACGAGCAGCCGGTTCGCGGCGCGGCGCTTCGTGCCGGCGGAGAGCGTGGCGTACCCGAGGGCGTCGTACAGCACGCCGGAATACAGCTCGGAGACCGGGACCGACGGCTCGGTGCGCCAGCGGGTGTTGCGCTCAACCTCGTGCCGCAGCGAGGCGCCGACCTCGAGTACGTCGTGGGCGTCGGCGGAGGCGGACACCTTCGCCAAGGTCTCGAGCACCTGCTCGCGGACCGGGTTCAGCTCCGGAAAGGACAGCGTCGACAGGTCGACCGCGCGACCGCGGGCCCGCCCGGTCTTGCCCTCGGAGGGCGGCAGCAGAATCAGCGTCACGTCAGCTCGTCCAGCGCGGCGAGGTCGGCGGGGGTCGGGTCCCAGGTGCCGGCGGCGACGTTCTGGGCGATCTGCTCGGGCTTGGTCGCTCCGGCGATCACCGACGCGACCGCGGGCTGCGCGGCCAGGCCGCCGATCGCCACGTCGATCATCGTCAGGCCGCGCTCGGCCGCGAACGTGTCCAGCGCCTCGAGCTTGTCGAAGTCCGCCCGCGCCAGCCGCTCCGGCTGCGATGCCAGCCGGGTGCCCTCGGGAGCCGACGTACCGCGCTTGTACTTGCCGGACAGCAGACCGGAGGCGAGCGGGAAGAACGGCAGGATGCCGATCCCGAGGTGCTCGCAGGCCGGCACCAGCTCGTCCTCGACGTCACGCTCGAGCAGCGAGTACTGGTTCTGGGCGCTGATGAAGTGCTCCAGGCCGTTCGACAGCGCCGTCCAGTGCGCGTCCACCACCTGCCAGCCCGCGAACTGCGAGCTGCCGAGATACCGCACCTTGCCCTCGGCAACCAACTCGGAGAGGGCGGCCAGGGTCTCCTCGATCGGCGTCACCGGGTCCGGGAAGTGCAGCTGGTAGAGGTCGATCCAGTCGGTGCCGAGCCGTCGCAGGCTGGACTCGACTGCCTTGCGGATGTACCGCCGGGAGCCGCGGACGCCCCAGTCCGGGCCGTTCACGCCACCCATGTCGCCGCCGAACTTGGTCGCGATCACGACCTCGTCGCGGCGCGGACCGAGCGCCTTGCCGAGCAGCTCCTCGCTGAACCCGTGCTCGCCGCGGTAGATGTCCGCGGTGTCGAAGAGCGTGATGCCGGCGTCGATCGCGGCGTTCACGACGGCCTCGGTCCGGCTGGCGTCCAGGCGCCGCCCGAAGTTGTTGCAGCCGAGTCCGACCACGCTGACGGTCAGTCCCGAGTCACCCAGTTGGCGGTACTCCATATTGCCCATGGGGATCAGCCTAGTCACCGCATACAGTGGCCCTCATGCCGAGTCTCACCGTCGACGGCGCCCGTGCTCGGGCCGCCGCGCTCTCCGTCCAGTCGTACGACGTCGACCTCGACCTCACCCAGGGCGAGCGGACGTTCGGGTCCACCACGACGATCAGGTTCACCGCCACCGAACCCACCAGCTGGGTGGACGTGAAACCCGACGCGCTGACCTCGGTCACCCTCAACGGCTCGGCCGTCGACGTGGCCGGACTGAACGACGGACGGCTCGAACTCACCGGCCTGCAGGACGAGAACGAGCTCGTCGTGGTCGCCACGATGGCGTACTCGCACGACGGCGAGGGCCTGCACCGCGCGGTCGACGCCGCCGACGGGCTCGCCTACACGTACGCGATGTCGTTCCTGGACGCCGGCCCGCGGATCTTCGCCTGCTTCGACCAGCCCGACCTCAAGGCGCCGTACCGGCTGAAGGTCACCGCTCCGGAGGAGTGGATCGTGCTCGGCAACGGCGCCGCCACCCAGGTCTCCCCCGGCCGCTGGGAGCTCGCCGAGACCAAGCCGCTCTCGACGTACTTCGTCACCGTGGTCGCGGGCCCGTACCACCAGGTCACCGACGCGCATGACGGGATCAACCTGAGCGTCGTCTCCCGGCAGTCGCTCAAGGACGCGCTGGACCGCGAGGCCGCGGACATCTTCGAGGTCACCAAGCAGTCCTTCGACGAGTACCACCGGATGTTCGGCTACCGGTACCCGTTCGGTGAGTACCACCAGGCGTTCGTGCCGGAGTTCAACGCCGGCGCGATGGAGAACCCGGGCTGCGTGACCTTCCGCGACCAGATGGTGTTCCGCTCCGCTGTCACCGACGGCGAGCGCAGCCAGCGGGCCCGGACCATCGTGCACGAGATGGCGCACCAGTGGTTCGGCGACACCGTGACGATGAAGTGGTGGAACGACCTCTGGCTGAACGAGTCGTTCGCCGAGTACATGGCGCACCGGGTCTCGACCGCCGCCACCCGGTACAGCGACAACTGGATCGACTTCGCCTACATGCGCAAGTGGTGGGGCCTGCAGGCCGACCAGCGGTCGTCGACGCACCCGGTCGCGGCCGACGCGGTCAAGGACGCCGCCTCGTCGCTCGACGACTTCGACGGCATCTCGTACGCGAAGGGCGCGGCGACCCTCAAGCAGCTCGCGGCGTACCTCGGCGACGACGTGTTCCTGGCCGGCGTCAACGCGCACATCGCGGCCCACGAGTTCGGCAACGCGACCTTCGCGGACCTGGTCGGCAAGTGGACCGAGGCCGGCGCGACCGGGCTCGACGACTGGGCCCAGGCCTGGCTGCGGACCCCGGGCCTCGACACCTTGACCGTCGTGCGTACGGCGGACGGGATCAAGCTGCACCGGAAGGCACCCGAGGCGTACCCGGCCAGGCGGCCGCACAAGCTCGCGGTCGCCGGGTACGACGCGGACGGCCGCCGCACCGATGTCGACGTACTGGTGGATGCCGACGAGGTCGACGTCGACCTGGACCCGTCGGTCGCGGTGGTGATCCCGGATGCCGGCGACGACAGCTGGGCGAAGATCCGGCTCGACGCGGACAGCCTCGCGAACCTCACGGCACTGCTGCCGAAGATCGACGACGGCGTCACGCGGGCCGTCGTACTGAACAGCGTCCGGGACTCGGTCGCCGACGCCGAACTGGACCCGAAGGCCGGGTTCGACGTCGTGCTCGGGATGCTGCCGACGGAGACCAGCGACATCGCGGTCGGGACGCTGCTGAACTGGTCGATCAGCCACCTGCTCGGCGTCTACCTGCCGTACGAGCCCTATCGCGGGCAGCTGGCCGACGTACTGCGCACGCGGCTCGAGACCGTCGAAGCCGGGACGAGCGTGCAGTTGTCGCTGACCCGCGGGTTCGTGCGGTTCACCGACGACGTCGACCGCTTGAAGGGCTGGCTCGCCGGCGACGGCGTACCGGACGGCGTCACGATGGACGCGGACCTGCGCTGGCTGGTCACCTTGCAGCTCGCACGACTCGGGGCGATCGGCGAGCCGGAGATCGACGCCGAGCTGCGGCGCGACTCGTCCTCGGAGGGCGTCGTACACGCGACCCGGTGCCGCGCCGCGCTGCCGACCGCGGAGGCGAAGGAGCGGGCCTGGGCGCAGATCATCACCGACGCCGACCTGCCGAACTACGAGCTGTACGCCGCGTGCGAAGGGTTCTGGCACCCGGCGCAGGCCGAGCTCACCGCGCCGTACGTCGACCGGTACTTCGCCGAGATCGCGGGAACCGAGAAGCTCCGCTCCGGCTGGGTCGTGGCGAGCAGCGCCAAGCTCGCGTTCCCGCGGTACGCGATCGAGCAGCGGGTCGTCGACCTGGCCGGCGGGCTGATCGCGGACGAGTCGGTCGCGGCCGGCATCCGGCGTTCGGTGGCCGACAGCGCGGACGACCTCAAGCGCGCGCTTTCGGTCCGTTCGGCGTACGGCGACTGACCCCGTCGTCAGCCGTCACGCCGTGTTGTGACTAATGTGACTGGTGTGACCAGGAGGACCCTGGTGACCAGGCAAGATGTGTTTTCGTGACCTAACCTCCACAATGACAGGGCGGCACGGCGCGCCGGTCTTGGTCAGGTCCGGCGTCCGGGAGAGACTGTCTAGAACCGCACAGGAGAACAAGGTCAATGCGCGAGGCGAGGCTCGTCGGTCTGAGTCAGGATGGGACCCAACTCATCCTGGCGCTGGCAGAGACCGGCGAGGAGTTCGCCGTTCCGGTCGACGACCGGTTGCGTGCGGCCCTCCGCGGCGACCGTGCCCGACTCGGCCAGCTGGAGATTCAAATGGAGAGCGCGCTGCGCCCACGAGACATCCAGGCTCGTATCCGCGCCGGCGAAAGTCCCGAGGCGGTCGCGGCGGTCGCCCAGATGCCGATGGAACGCGTGATGGCGTTCGCCGGACCGGTCCTGGCCGAGCGGGACCACATCGCTACCCTCGCGCAGCGCGCGTCCGTCCGTCGCCGGGGCGGCGGCGACGCACCCACCCGCAACCTCGGTGCCTGGGTCACCGACCGGCTCCGGCTCCGGCACGTCGACCCCGCGTCGGCCGAGTGGGACGCCTGGCGCCGCGAGGACGGCCGCTGGGCGGTGCGCGTCTCGTACTTCGTCGAGTCCGAGGACACCGACGACTCCGGCGAGGAGCAGAAGGACGAGAAGATCGGGATGTTCGCGTACGACGCTCCCGGTCGGTACGTCGTACCCGATGACGACGAAGCGCGCTGGCTGGTCGGCGAGCAGGCGCAGGTGCTGCCGACGCCGGTCCAGCCGCAGCCTGGGGAGCGGCGGCTGGCCGCGGTCGCCGACATCGACCCGCTGATCGCACCCGACCACGGCGCCGACAGCTACGAGGCAGGCTTCGAGGACACCGTCGCCCTCCGCCGCCGAAACCACCCGGTTTCCCGCGACGACACACGCGGCTTCCCCGCTGACGGCTCGGGCTACAGCTCCCAGCGTGAAGGTTCTCAGGGCTACGGGTCCCAGCGTGACGGCTCTGGCTACGGCTCCCAGCGCGACGGTTCCCAGAGCTACGGCTCGCAGCGTGACGGGCGCGAGGACTACCCGCGTGAGGTCTCCCGCGCGCCCCGCGACCCCGAACGCGGCCCGCGCCGGGTCCACTCGGTCCCCAACCCCGACGAAGAGCCCACGCTGATCGATGTCCCCGTCGACCAGCCCCCAGCTCCCCGTCCCTCGGTCCGCGCCGTCGAACGCCCCACCACACCCCCCACCTACGCCTCCCCCGCCACCGAAGCCGGCGACTACCGCGACGACCCGTCCGCCCGCCACGACCGCGGACACCAGGAACAGACCCCCCACGACTTCCGCGACACCCCCAACTCACGCGGCAACCAGACACCACGCGACTACCGCGACGAGCCCGCCGCACGAACCTCCCGCGACGCCCAGGCCCCACGTGACTTCCGGGACGCCCCGTCGGCCGACACCTCACGTGGCGAGCAGGCGCCGCAGGACTTCCGCGACACCCCGACCGCACGGGACGCTCGCGGCGACCAGACACCACGTGACTTCCGCGACGCCCCGTCGGCACGGGACGCTCGCGGTGAGCAGGCACCACGTGATGACCGGGACGCCCCGTCCGCGCGCAACTCTCGCGGTGAGCAGGGTCCGCGCGACTTCCGGGAGGAGCCGTCCGCGCGGGGTTCCCGCGGTGAGCAGGCGCCGGTGGGGCGGGCTGTTCCGTCGCGGACTGCCGAGCCCCGGCGAGCCGAGCCGAACCGTCCGACCGGGCCGCGTCCGACCGCACCGCGCCCGACGGAGTCGCAAGGCAACCGCCCGCACCCCGCCGAAGACGACCGCCCGGCGACGGCCCGCGCGTCCGACGGCAACCAGCAGCCCGAGCCCGCCCAGGCCCGGCCCGCACAGGCCTCCCCGGCGGCCCCCCAGCCGGCGGCGACCGTCGAGCAGCCCGCACTGCCGGACGGCACCGAGGACGCCCCCGCCGAAACCCCGGCCGAGCCGAAAAAGAAGCCGGCCCGCCGAGGCAAGCGCGCCAGCGTCCCCAGCTGGGACGAAATCATGTTCGGCAAGAAAGCCGACTGACAGCAACGCCCCTCGCCGAACAGGCAACGGGGTCTGGGAACAAGCAATAGCTTGTCTCCGGACCCCAGCTGTTGTTCCTAGACCCTCCTGGTCAACTGCGCTTTCACCGTCCGCCGTGGTCTGCGCGCGGGTCGCCGGCCATCTCGCCGTACGCCGTCGTACCGGAGGTCTCGCGCAGGTCCTGGGCGGTGCGGTCCTCGAAGTCGGTCTTGATGATGCCGAACGGCTCCACCTCCATGCGCAGGGTGTCGGAGTACGCCTCGAGCGCGTGCTTCGTCGCGTAGTACCAGCAGCCGAGCGGCAGGGCGATCTCGCCGCCGACGGAGGAGACGTTCACGATCGTGCCGCTCCCCTGGCCGCCTCGGTCGCGACAGACCCGGGCTGCCGAGCACTGGCGGCACACGTTCAGCACCCAACACCACGGGTGAGCGCGCAAGCACCAGCTGGCTGACACATCACGGACACCTGTCTCGCATTGCGAACAGTGTTTGGCTGATCACTCCTGCTGCTGCCATCATTCTTCGCATGCAGATGCTGTGTTGTTGCTGTTGTCGCTGACGCGCGCCGGCTCCCGGCGCACGAGGCCCTGTCCTTTCCGTGGCCCGCCCGCCGACACAGCACTCACAGGAATCCCGCATGAATCTTCCGGCCCTCGCCGACCTGTTCGCGTCCCATGGCCTCCGGCTGCTGCCCGGCTCGTACCCCGTGCCGGTCGAGCTGCTGGTGCAGTTGCCTGACGCAACGATCGCCCGGTTCAGCGCCCGCGGCACGACGCTGCGGCTGCGCACGTACTCCCCCGACGCGCTCACCACGATCACCATCCCGGCCGAGTGCGGCTGCGGCGACCACCACCCGCAGACCGGCCCCGCCCGCGTCACGCTCAGCCGGTACGCCGTACCTCTCGAGGAGCGCGTGATCGACGGCGAACTCGAGCACGGCTGGCACCACCACGAAGCCGGCCTGCTCCGCCTGGCCGACGCGGTACCGCACTTCTTCACCCTCCTCGACCAGCTCCGCGCCCGCGAACTGGTCGGCGTCGCCTGAGCCCGGCCCGACCCCCGGCCGGATGCTTCAGGGGCGGCGGTGGGCCGGCTCGGTGGCGTCGAAGCGGGCGCGGGCCGCGTCGACCTCGGCGAGGTTGGGCGACCATTCGGCGAGAGAGTGGAAGAGCGGGGCGAGGCTGCGACCGAGCGGGCTGATGTCGTACTCGACGCGCGGTGGGACCTCCGCGTGGTACGTCCGGGTGATCAGGCCGTCGCGTTCGAGCTGCCGGAGGCGCTGGGTGAGGACCTTCGGGGTGATGGCGCCGATCCGGCGGTGCAGCTCGACGAACCGCTGCACGCCGTACTCGTTCAGCGTCCACAGAATCGGTGTCGTCCAGCGGCTGAAGACCAGGTCGACGACGGGTGCGATCGGGCAGGCCTGAACAGGGTCAGCAGTGGTCTCGGTCACAAACCCAATACTATCCTCTAGGTACCTACTATCCCCACGCCACTAGCGTGATGGCCATGATCGTGATCACCGGAGCAACCGGCAACGTAGGCCGTCCCCTCGTCCAGACCCTGACCGCACTCGGCGAGGACGTCGTCCCCGTCTCGCGCACCGGCACCGGCCACCGGGCCGACCTCACCGACCCCGGCACCCTGCGGCCCGTACTCGACGGCGCGAAGGCCGTCTTCCTGCTCACCTCCCCCGACTTCCTTGCCCGCGGCAACCTCCAGTCCGTGGTCGACGTACTGCGGGATTCCGGCGTACCGCGCGTCGTCCTGCTGTCGTCCCAAGGCGTGACCACCCAGCGGCACCCGTCCGTCCACGAGGATGCCGTGACCGGATCCGGGCTCGAGTGGACGATCCTGCGGCCCGGGAACTTCGCCAGCAACGCGTTCGCGTGGGCCGAGTCGATCCGCACGCAGCGGGCGATGTTCGCACCGTTCGCCGACGTCGCGCTGCCGGCCGTCGACCCGCAGGACATCGCCGAGGTTGCCGCGGCCGCTCTCCGCGAGCCGGGTCACGCGGGCGCCGTCTACACGCTCACCGGCCCAGCCGCGATCTCCCCACGCCAGCAGGGGCAGGTGATCGAGGAGGCTCTCGGTACGCCGGTCCGGTTCACCGAGCTCACCCGCGACCAAGCCCGTGCCGGCATGCTCGACTTCATGCCGGAACCAGTCGTCGAGGCCACCCTGGATGTGCTGGGCTCACCGCTTCCCGCTGAGCAGGAGGTCAGCCCTGACGTCGAGAAGGTCCTCGGCCGCCCGCCGCACAGCTTCGCCACCTGGGTCTCGCGAAACCTGCACGCCTTCCGCTGACAGAGCTAGGCAGGCGACTCTTCGGGCGGAGCGGCACCGGCAGCGGGTGGAGCGGAGAGGGTTTGCAGTTGGTGGCGGAGGGTCTCGGTGACCTGTTCGGCTGCGCGTTGGGCGGCGGTCAGGGCGGCGAAGCGGTCCTCGGCGGACTTCTTCACGTCGGACAGCTGCGTCTGATGATCGGCGCGAAGCTGCTCGCGGTCCGCGCGGTGCTCCGCGCGCAGCGCGTCAAGCTCCGCGCGGTGGCGCTCCCGCTCCTCGCGCAGCTCCGCGCCCAACTGTTCAGCAGTGCGCTGCGCGGCCTGACGCTCCGCCTCCGCCGCGGACCGAGCGGTCTGCGCGCTCTCGAGCTCACTCCGCGCTTGACGGAGCTGCTCTTCCGCGACCGTCTGCGCCTCACGAATCCGCTGCTCAGCCTCGGCCCGCACCCGCTCGACCTCAGCTGAGGCCGCTTCACGGGCCGCGGCAAGCTCCTGCCGAGCCTGCTCCACCTCGACGGCGGCCTTCTCGCTGACGGCCGCAGCGTCCTTCCGCGCCTGCTCCGCCGCCTCCTCGGCGACCATCACGTCCACACGAGCCTCGTCGAGCGCCTTGACAGCCTCCTGGGCAGCCTCGTCCGCCTCGTCCCGAGCGTCCTCGGCTTCGGCCGCCTGTTGCTCGGCCTTCCGCCGACGATGCTCTTCCTCACCTCGCTGCCGCTCGACGTCGGCCAGCTCGGCCTTCGACGCCGCCTGCAACTGCTCCACCTCGGCAGCGACCGCCTCCGCGTCGCCGTACGTCCGGATCGCCTCCGCGATCTGTGCGAGATAGCCCTCCAGCTCCCCCACCAGGCGCGGCAGGTTGCCCTTCATCAGCTGCTCGAGCGTCATCCGGGCCGCCGTCACCGGGCCGGTCACCGGCTCGGCCGGCTCGGCACCCGCCACGTCGCGCCGCACCGGTTGCCTGGCCAGCCGGTTCTTCGCGGCCCAGGCGTTCGCCTTGTTGTGCACGACCGGTTTCCCGTCGACGCCGGCGCCTTCCCGGCCGCAGTACTTCGGCGGCCGTCCCGGAGCTCCGGTATCCACCTGCTTCGGGTTCGCGCAGCTCACGCCCGGGAACTCGCACAGCCCCTGCCGAGTCCGCGCCATCGGCTCAGTCGTCATGTCACCACTCTACGGCATTACGTCGATAAAGTTCTGCATTAGGTTTGGTTTGAATCAACTACTTTAGACACAACCAAACTGAACTGAAGTAGCGCATAATCCCCGTTATGCGCTAGCGTGTTTCGCGTGAGCGATCTGCCGGCAGAGCTGCCGAGACCCGACCTGGCAACAGAGGCAGCCGTACGACGCTCTCTCGGCCGTCGCCGCCCGCTCCACGACCCCGCAGCACAGCCGGTCGACCGCCTGGACCTCCTGATCGACGCACTCTCCCCGGAAGTGACAGCCCTGGTCGTGCTCTGGCTGGGCGGGACGCGCCGCGCGAGCCGCGACACCCGGATCGGGTACGCCGACGACCTCCTGCTCTGGGCCGACTGGGCGCGTCGTGAGCTCGGCCGGGAGCGGTTCGCGCTCGACCTGCGGCGCGGCGACATCACGATGTGGCTCACCTACCAGCAAGACGCCGGCGCCGCCGCATCGTCCGTCTCCCGCCGGTTGTCCGCGCTGTCCAGCCTCTACCGGTACGCCGCCGGCTGGGGCCTGCCCGTGGTGTCACCGATCTCCGACGACGACCATCGGCCGAAGTTCCACCGCGGCCGGCGCGCGACCTCGGCGCGAGTCCTGGACGCCGATCAGGTCGGGGATCTGCTCGCGGCAGCAACCGACGTCCGCGACGCCCTGGTCGTCGGCCTGCTCTACACCGCCGCGCTACGGGTCTCCGAGCTCTGCGGCGCCGACGACACCGACCGCCAGGACGAGGGACGGCGTACCTGGCTCGTCGTCACCCGCAAGGGCGGTAAGGCGGTCCGGGTACCGCTCGAGACCACGGTGGCCGAGCTGCTCGACGCCTACCGTGCGACCCGGCCGGCCTGGACCGGCGAGGGACCAGCTCCGCTGCTGGCGGATGCGACCGGCAACAGACTCGACCGTCACGACGTCACCAGGCTGCTCCGCCGGCTCGCGAAGGCCGCCGGGATCCCCCGCCCGGAGACGGTCGGCCCGCACTCGCTGCGCGCCACCGCGATCACCGACCAGAAGCGCCGCGGCCACAGCGCCGAGGACCTTCAGGAGCTGTCCGGTCACGCCGACGTGCGCACAGTCATGGTCTACATCGACGACGACGGCCGCGCCGAACGCGTCGCCGCCCTCACCGACGACCTGGGCCGGGTCATGGCCGCCGTACCCCACCGGCTGACGTCCCCCTGACCAACGGCAGGAACACGTCGTCGACCAGGGCCGTCATGGTCGACGACGACACGGGCGAGTGGCTGAAGAAGATCTCGTGCCGCATCAGGTTCGTGGGGGCGGTGAGGACCGCGGCAGGTACGTCGGCCGTCGCGATCTCGCCGCGCTCCGCGGCCCGCTTGACGAGCGTCGCCATCACGCCGGTCATCCGGCTGTACACCTCCGGGTCGAGGTCCGGCGCCTCGGCCATCAGCCCGTGGATCGTATCCGGACCGAGCTGCGTGAACCTGTCCGCCATCTGGCGCAGTACTCCGAGGACGTCGCCGCGCAGCGACCCGGTGTCCGGCACCTTGTCGACGATCGAGCCGGTGTGGTGCCGCAGCGCCGCGATCACCAGCTCCGCCCGGTTCCGCCAGCGCCGGTACAGCACCTGCTTGCCGGTCTGCGCCCGCGCGGCGACCGACTCCATCGTCAGCTGCGCATAGCCGGACTCCGTCAACTCCGCCCAGGCGGCGTCGAGCAGGACGACCTCCAGTTCGGCACCTCGCCGGCGTTCCATCGAACCTCCAAAGAGACCTTGCGTCTCCTATCGGTGCGAGTCTACCCTGGCAGCTCATAAGAGACACTGCGTCTCTAAGGAGATTCTCGGATGACCACCCAGACAGACCGCCTCGACCGGTCGGTCCTCGAGCTCGCGGCGGTCCTGGTGCTGGGCGCGCTCGCGCCACTGCTCGACAGCACGATCGTCACGGTCGCGATCCACACCCTCGGCGTCGACCTGCACGCCTCGGTCGCCACGGTCCAATGGGTCAGTACGGCGTACCTGCTGGCGCTCGCGACCGCCGTGCCGATCACCGCCTGGTCCGCGAACCGGTACGGCGCCAAGCGGATGTGGATCCTCGCGCTGGCACTGTTCCTGGCCGGCTCGATGCTCTGTGGCGTCGCCTGGAACATCGGCTCGCTGATCGTGTTCCGGGTGATCCAGGGTGCCGGCGGCGGGCTGATGCTGCCGATCCTGCAGACCATCCTGCTGCGTGCCGCCGGCCGCGAGCGGATCGGCTGGCTGATGGCGGTGGTCACGCTGCCCGCGCTGGTCGGCCCCATCCTCGGCCCGGTGATCGGCGGGGTTCTCGTCGGTCACCTCGACTGGCGCTGGATCTTCTACGTCAACGTCCCGATCTGTCTCGTCGCGATCGTGCTCGCCGTACGCACCCTCCCGCCTGACCCCGCACCCACCGGCGCCGCCCTCGACGTCACCGGTCTACTGCTGGTCTCCCCCGCGCTCGCCGGAATCATCTACGGCCTCAGCCGGGTCGGCGAGCACGGTTTCGGGCACGCCGCCGTACTGGTCCCGATCGCGATCGGCGTGATCCTGCTCGCGGCTTTCGTCCTGCGACGCACCGCTGAGCCGCTCATCGACCTCGCGCTGTTCCGCACCAGGTCGTTCGCGGCGTCGACCGCACTGTTGTTCTTCACCGGCTTCGGTCTGTACGGCGCGATGCTGCTGCTGCCGCTGTTCTATCAGCAGGCCCGCGGCGCGACGGTCACCGCGGCCGGTCTGCTGCTCGTACCGCAGGGCATCGGCAGCTTGATCGCGCGCACCGCCGGTGGCCTGGCGGATCGGCACGGGCCGCGACCGGTGGTACTGATCGGCATTGCGCTCACCACGATCGGCACGGTCCCGTTCGCGTTCAGCGACCCGTCGTACTGGCTGCTCGCGATCGCGCTGGTGATCCGCGGCGCCGGTCTGAGTGCGGTCAACCTGGCGGTGATGGTCGGCGCGTTCCGCGATCTGGAGCCGGCGCAGATCCCGCACGCGAGCAGCACCACCCGCATCATGCAGCAGCTCGGCGGCGCCTTCGGAGCGGCGACGCTGGCGGTCGTCCTGCAGAGCCAGCTCACCCGTCACAGCATCCAGCTCGCCTACGCACACAGCTTCGCCTGGGCCATCGGGTTCACCGTGCTTGCCGCCCTCCCCGCGCTGTTCCTGGGGAAGCGGCCCCGTTAGCCCCGCAGCAACCGGTCGACCAGCCCGTCGATGTAGTCCGGGGACAGCGGATCCAAACCGAACAGGACACGGATGTACATCGGGGCCATCACGTGGTCCAGCACGGCCAACGCATCGGGGGCCTGCTCCCCACGTTCGGTGGCGCGGTCAAGCATGGACTGCAGTTGCCGAGCACGTTCAGCGAGAACCTCGTCACGGGCCCGCAGGCCCTGCTCCCCGGTACTCGCCAAGGCGACAGCGAGGCGGAGCAAGGCCAAGCCTTCCGGCCCCGTGATCTCGCGGGCGACCTGGGCCGCGTAGGTGCGAAGGTCGCCGTCGAGGCTCCCGGTGTCGGGCATCGGTGACTGTGCGTCGAGGCGGGTGATCGCCACGTCGGCGAGCAGGGCTTCGAGGCTTCCCCAGCGGCGGTAGATGCTGCTGTCGGCCACCCTCGCCCGAGCGGCGATGTCGCCGACGGTGAAGTTTCCGTAGCCGCGCTCACTGATCAGCTCGGTGACGGCTCGATGTACTTCCGCACCGACGCGGGCGCTGCGTCCGCCGGGTCGCCGGGCGCGCTGTGGCTCGTCCATGCCCCGAGCTTAACGCAGGTGCGACTTGCTTTTGTGGATCGACATCCTTACAGTCGTTAACGCAGTCGCCGACTGCATTAGGATGGAGAGGAACGCCCGTGGCTGATAACAGCCGATCGAACCGTGCCGTGCTGCTCGCAGTGACCTGCCTCGGCCAGTTCATGGTCCTGCTCGACAACACAATCGTCGGAGCGGCACTGCCCGATATGCAGCGCCGGCTGCACACCCAGCTCACCGGCCTGCAATGGATCGTCGACGCGTACGTGCTGCTCGTCGCCATGCTGCTCCTGACCGGCGGTGTCCTGGCCGACCGATTCGGACGAAAGCGGGTGTATCTGACCGGTGTCGTGGTCTTCACCCTCGCGTCGCTGGTGTGCAGTCTCGCCCCGTCGGTCTCCTGGCTGGTCGCCGGCCGGGTACTGCAGGGCATCGGGGCGGCGGCGTTGAGCCCTGCCTCGCTCGCGCTGCTCGCCAGCGCTTATCCAGTGCCACAAGAACGAGTGAAGGCAATCGGTCTGTGGGCAGGCCTCAGCGGAATCGGCCTGGCGGCGGGTCCTGTGGCCGGTGGCGTGCTCGCCCAGGCGTTCGGCTGGTCCGCGATCTTCCTGGTCAACCTGCCGATCGGCGCGATCCTTCTGCTTGTCGGCCTGCGCAGCCTCACCGAGACCCGGAATCCGGATGCTCCGGCGATCGACGTCCCGGGGACCGTGCTGTCCGTGCTCGGGGTCGGGGCGCTGACGTACGGACTCATCGAGGGCGGCGCCCGCGGCTGGACAGCGCCGCTGATCCTCGGCAGTTTTGCCGCCGCCGTTGCTCTGTTCGCGGCCTTCGTCACTGTCGAAGCACGCCGTTCTGCTCCGATGCTGCCGCTGCGGCTGTTCCGCGAGCGACTCTTCGGCGTGTCCAACACGGCCATGGTCGTGGTCGGGTTCGCGCTGATGGGTTCGTCCTTCTTCTTCTCCCAGTTCTTCGTGTACGTCCAGGGCAGTTCGATCCTGCGCGCCGGCCTGCAGACGCTCCCGACCTCTCTCGCCATGGTGATCGCCAGCCCGTACGCCGGCAGACTCGCCGCCAGGTACGGCTTCCGCGTCGTCGTCACCGCCGGTCTCGCCCTGGCCGGTCCGGGTCTGCTGGCACTCGGCATGGTCCACGCCGACACCGGCTACGGCAACGTGTGGTGGCGCCTGGGACTCGTCGGCGTCGGCTTCGCCCTGACCATGTCTCCGCTGACGGGGGCCGCCATCCAGGCAGTCAGCCCGCAGGAAGGCGGTCTGGCATCGGGCATCAGCAGCACGGCCCGCCAGATCGGCGCGGTGCTCGGCGTCGCCGTACTCGGAGCTGTCGTACGCACCCGGCAGTCCGGCGGAGCCTCGTTCGAGGCGGGCCTCAACAGCGCCTTTCTCGCCGCCGGGGCCGTCACGCTGGCCACCGCCATGTTCACCGGTCTGTGCCTCACCAAGTCCAGGACGGTGCAGCCCGTGAAGCACGCCGTCTTGAATTAGTAACACGCTTGGTTTAACTTATCCGCGCAGCTGCACTTCCGGTCCGCCACCTGGGAGGTTCCAGCATGTCCAGACGCCTGCTCGCGCGGGTTCTCCCCACTCTCCTTCTCACCGGCGTGCTCGCCGTACCGACGGCGCACGCCGCAACCATGTATCCGAGCGGGGTCGGCGCCGACCTCGGCCCGACCCCCACCACACTCGGCGTGAAACCGGCCGCCGGCGACGACCCGGCCGGGCTCCGGACGGGCACCGCCCAAGGACGCACGTACTGGCAGACGAACCAGGCGGCCGGCACCGGCTACCTCGAGTTCGACGTCGATCACGACTACGTCGACGAGATCGGCACCGACAACGTCCTGGTGACGGTGACCTATCTCGACAACGGCTCCGGCACACTCGACCTCCAGTACGACGCGAAGGACAACCCGCGGCAGGACGCCACCGGCGTACCGCTCACGAACACGGGCCAGTGGAAGACCGGCGTTTTCGCGCTGACCGGCATCAGCTTCACCAACCGGCTCGGCGACGCCGACCTCAGGGTCTTCGGCGGCAGTGACGACGTCACGATCGCCGGCCTCCGCATCAGTACGGCGGGCGCGTCGGTCCAGCTCGGCGCGACGCCCGTGCAGAACGGGATCAGCCCACGCGCCGGTGACGACGCGTCGCACCTGATCACCGGTGTCCTGGACGGCCGCCCGTACTGGCAGACCGACCGTACGGCGCCGTCGCCGGGGACGAACTTCTTCTATCTGAACGTCGCCGACACCTACCTGTACGACAACCATGGCCTCGTCCTCGTCAGCATCGACTACTTCGACGAGGGCAACGGGCAGTTCGGGCTGCACTACGACTCCCCCGGCGACACGATCCCGGACAAGTTCAAGAACTCCGAGGTCGTCCGGTACGGCGACACCAAGACCTGGAAGACCTACACGTTCGCACTCCCGGACGCGGTGATGACGAACCGGTCGAACGGTGCTGACTTCCGGATCCACAACGGCGACGGCTCCGCGGACCTGAAGGTCGCGGCGGTCCGGGTCGCCAAGGTCGCGGGCACGCTCGACGTCACCGAAGGTCTCGTCGACCTGATCGCACAGGCCACCCGCGCCGAGCAGGCTGCCCGGGAAGGCACCCGGGACGGGCAGTACCCGGCAGGCAGCCGCGCCACCTTGCAGGCCGCGATCGACAAGGCTCAGGCGATCGCGTCCGCCCCGGGCGTCACCGACGTCCAGGTCAAGGAGGCGCTGACCACGCTGCAGGCCGCGCTGGACACGTTCACCGCGTCGGTCATCGACACGAACTTCGCGGCGGACGGTACGGCGTCCGCGAGTGGCGGGACCGGCGCGGCGAACGTGAACGACAACAACCACGACACGTCGTGGACCGGCGGTGCCGACGCGTGGCTGCAGCTCGATCTCGGCAAACCGCGACCGGTGAACGACGTACGGGTCGAATGGGGTGCCGCGTACTCCCCCGACTACACCGTGCAGGTGTCGAACGACGGGACGAAGTTCACCGCCGTCGGCCGGATCGGCTCGCCGGGCGGCAACCAGATCAGCCGGACCCGGTTCGCCACCACCAACGCCCGGTACGTCCGGGTCGCGATGACCGGGGCCGACTCGTTCACCGTCAGGGAGCTCCAACTGAGACTCGCCCCGGTGGTGGTCCCGCAGCCGAAACTGGTGCAGACCGTCAACCCGACCGAGGACGGCGTGATCGCCGACTTCGACGCCACGCGGTACGGCGCTGATCGGACGGGCAAGCGGGACGCGACCAAGGCGATCCAGCAGGCGATCTACGCCTGCCAGGACGCCGGCGGCGGTACGGTCTGGCTGCCGGCGGGTCAGTACAAGGTGACCGACACGATCGAGGTGCACGCGTTCTGCACTCTCCGCGGCGACGGACGAAGCACCGTGATCGTCGCGGAGCTGACCCCCGGTGACGACGGACCGAGCCTGTTCCGGATCGGCGGCAGCGCGGGCGTCGTCGGCGTCACGACGTACTACCCGAACCAGAACGCCGCCGACCCCGTGCCGTACAACTACACGTTCGAGATCCCCGGCGGCGCCTGGATCGGCAACGAGAACTACATGATGTCGACGGTCTCCGACGTCACGATGCTGAACTCGTACCGCGGGATCGGCGTCAGCACGATGCCGAACGACCACGGCAACGCCCCGAGCTCGGGCCAGGTGCACGAGTCGACGACGATCCGCAACGTCAACGGTACGGTGCTGTTCGAAGGCGCCCGCGCCTACAACGGCGCCGACGTCGGCACCTGGGAGAACGTTGCCTTCAGCAACTCGTACTGGTCGTCCGCACCGGCCGTGTTCCACCCGCCGGCCAGGGCGGCCTTGGACGCCTGGACCCGCGCGCACGGCACCGGACTCGTCCTCGGCGACCTCGAGTGGGACCAGTTCTACCGGGTCGCGGTGTCCGACTACGCGGTCGGCATCCACGTCGTCGCCGGGCAGCGCGCGCAGTTCACGGGCAGCTTCCTGCAGCCGGACATCCGCCGTACCGGGACCGGCATCCTGGTCGACGTGATGGACGACCGCTGGGGTCTGACGCTGGCGGGCGGTCACGTGGACGGCGGGATCACGAACAACTCGCACGGGTACGTGAAGCTCACCGGCACGGAGGTCGTCGGCGCGCAGACCGGCACCATCCACCACATGTCCGGCACGGCACCGGCCTACACGCAGAAGCCGTTGCCGAAGCCGGTGCAGAAGCTGTACGTCGTGGACGCGCCGCACGGGGCCGGATACCTGCCGGCCGCGGACGCGACGCGCGACGTACAGAAGGTGCTCGACCGGGCCGGGCGGGACGGCGGCGGGATCGTGTATCTGCCCGCCGGGTGGTACCGGATCGGCACGCACCTGAACGTGCCGGCGAAGGTCGAGTTGCGCGGGGCGTCCGCTGTACCGAACCGCGACGAGGGCGGGCTGAGCGGCGGGACCGTGCTGCAGGCGTTCGAGAAGGACACCGGCACCGCACTCGTCACGCTGGAGAACCGAGCGGGCGTGCGCGGGCTGCGGGTGTTCTACCCGGAGAACAACCCGGCCAACGGCGTGGTGCCCTATCCGTACGCCGTCCGCGGACACGCCGGCGGGAACTACGTGATCAACGCCGGCTTCCCGAACGCGTGGAACGGCATCGACCTCAGCGGCGACGACGTCGTCGTACGGAAGGTCGCGGGCGCGTTCTTCGACCACGCGATCACGATCGGGGCCGGGCGCAACGGCCGGGTCGAGGGCGTGCTGTCGAACGGGAACGCGGTCACCCGGGTCGGTTACCAGCAGCCGTACTGGATGAACGAGGGCAACATCTTCGAGCTCGTCATCGACAAGTACATGCGGAAGACCGCGAAGATCGTCACCGTCGACGGAGCGCGCGGGCTGACGCTGCTCGACGTGTTCGCGTACGGCTTCCACGACGGGCTGGTGGTGAACGACGGCCAGGTCGAGGCGTTCAACCTCGGCACCGACAACCTGGGCGACGACGGTCACACCGTGCAGGTGGTGAAGGGCGACGTCGAGGCGACGAACCTTGCCCGGTACAACGGCGCGACGCTCAGCGGTACGGCGACCTTGCACAACGTGATGGTGATCAACGTGGTGCAACGCAGCGTCGCGGTCCAGGCGAACGGGAACGGCACCGTCGCGATCACCGGCAACGAGTCCGAGCCCGGAACGTACGAAGTCGGCGCGCAGGTCACAGTGACGGCGGCACCCACATCGGATAGCGTTTTCCTGAACTGGACCGTGAACGGGACCGTGGTGGCGACAACGCCGTCGTACACCTTCACCGTCAGCGCGGACCAGATACTGACCGCCAACTTCACGACGAAGTAGGAGCGAGATGGCTGACACACAACAGCAGCAGGTCGCGATCGTCGGCTGCGGCATCATCGGCCGAACGCACGCCAAGGCCGTTGCGGACCGGCCGGACGCGATCGTCACCGCCCTGGTGGACGGTGACGCCGCGGCCCGGGAGGCCCTCCGGGCGCGGCTGGTCGAGCTCGGCCAGCCGGAGCCGAAGGTGTACGACGACCTGCCCGCGGCGCTGAGTGGGTCGGAGGTGTCGCTGGTCGCGATCTGCACCCCGAGCGGGACGCACGCGGCGCTGGCCGAGCAGGCGCTGGACGAGAAGAAGCACGTCGTGATCGAGAAGCCGCTCGACGTGGACCTGGTCCGCGCCCGCCGGCTCGGCGCCGCGGCCGATCGGGCCGGCAACCACGGCGTGGTGTCGTCGGTGATCAGCCAGCACCGGTTCGACGCCGGCAGCGCGGTGGTCAAGCAGGCGATCGACGCCGGCCGGTTCGGGCAGCTGACGTCGTCCGTCGCCACCGTCGCCTGGTGGCGCAGCGACGAGTACTACGCGTCCGCGGGCTGGCGCGGTACCTGGGCGCAGGACGGCGGCGGCGCGCTGATGAACCAGGGCGTGCACACCGTCGACCTGATGCTGTGGTTCATGGGTCGCCCGGTGACGATCCAGGCGCAGGCGCTGCGTGCGGCGCACCACGCGATCGAGGTCGAGGACACGGTCGTCGCGACGCTGACGTTCGAGAACGGCGCGGTCGGCACCCTGCACGCCACCACGGCGGCGTACCCGGGCGGGCGCACGCGCGTCTCGGTCCACGGCACCGCGGGCGGCGCCGAGATCGAGGACGACCGCCTCAGCCGCCTGAACGTCGACGGCACCGAGCCCGACCAGCCGATCGACGTCGGCGATCCCGGTGGCCACACGGCGCAGTACGACGACATCTTCCGGTCGATCGCCGACGGCACCACGCCGGCGATCACCGTCCAGGACGCCATCGACGCCCTGGCGACAGTACGAGCGGTTTACATCGCCTCGACCCTCCAACGCCCGGTCAAGTTCCTGGACGTCCTGGAGGGCCGCTACGACGACGTAGACGTCTCCCGAGGAATCGGGCTTCCGCCCAACTAGCTCACCGCGAACCCGGCGCTGTCAGGCGCCGGGTTCGCGGTTGTTGAGGATGCGTTGGTACAGGTTGCAGTCTTGCCAGTAGCCGTCGATGTGCAGGTACGTCGGCGCCGTGCCGATCTGCTGGAAGCCCGCGCGCGACAACACCCGCTGCGACGCGACGTTCCCCGTCAGCGTGCTGGCTTCGATGCGGTGCAGCTTCAACTCGGCGTCGGCGATCTCGGCGACGGCTTCCACGGCACGGGTGGCCAGGCCCTTGCCGATCGAGTCGGCCGAGACCCAGTAGCCCAGGCTCGCGCTCCGGAAGGGCCCGGGCACCAGATCGCTCAAGGTGATCGCGCCGACGATCCGCCGGCCCGACGCCAGCACCCACGGCACCACCTGGCCGTTCTTGTGCCGCTCGAGCTGGTACTGCAACCGCTCGACCTGCCCCGCGGTCGTGAACCACTTCTCCGTCCGCACGGGCTCCCAGCGCCGCAGATGCTCCCGGCTCAGGGTCTGTGCGTCGGCCAGGGCGGGAGCATCGTCGAGCGTCGGGATCCGGAGCTCGACCTCAGGCGTCAGTAGGCGGGGTTGAATCACTTGGGCAGCCTACGTGCCTGACTCGATCCCGACACCCGAGGGGTGAACGCGTCATGGAAGATCGTCGAGGCCGCCCCGACCGCGGCCGCGTCCTTCTGCAGCATCGACTCCTCGACCGCGACCTCGCGGGTCTCCCGCGCCAGCGGATGCGCGTTCACCGCGCGCCCGATCTCCGCGAGGAAGATCTCCGAGATCTCCTTCCCGAACGCCGGCCCGCCGAGCACCAGCAGATCGATGTCCAGCAGGTCGACGAGCCCGACAGCACCCTGCCCGATCACCCGCGCCACCTGCCGCACCGCCTTGACCGCGGCCTCGTCCCCGGCGGCCGCCGCGTGGCAGACCGCCTTGTACCGCGACGCTTCGTCGGTCGCCGCCGGGTCGGTCTCGACGTACCCGTACTCCGCCGCGATCACCGGCAACGACGCCGTCGGGTTGCACTCGCGGACGAGCCGCGGCCCGTTCTCGCCGTCCCACTCCCCCACCCGTAGCGCCGCGACCTGCCCGAACTCGCCCGCGTTCGACGTACCGCCGCGGTAGATCGCCCCGTTCAGGAACAAGCCGCTGCCGACGCCGGTGCCGAGGTACAGATAGGCGAAGTCCCGCGCCCGCGCCGACCGCCCGATCCAGCGCTCGCCGATCGCCGCCGCCGTACCGTCCTTCTCCACCAGCACCGGATGGTTCAGACGCTCCTGCAGCAACTGCCGGATCTTCAGCCCGCGCCAGGCCGGTTGCAGCGGCAACGCGAGGAACGACCCGTCCGCGTCGATCGGCCCGGGCACCGCGACCCCGACGCCGAGCATCGAGTCCAGGTCCACCTGGCTGATGCTCAACGCCGCGGTGACGGTCGCCGCGGTCAGGTCCACCAGCCTCGCGGCCTCGAGATCCTCCGCCAGGTCGACGGTCTCCCGGCGGACGATCTTCCCGTCCAGGTCGACGACCGCGACGGTCAGCAGCTCGGGGTCGACGTGGATCCCGACCGCGTGCGCCGCGTTCGACCGCAGCCGGACCGGCGTCCGCGGCTTGCCGAGCCGTTCGGCGCGCTCCTGCGCCTCCTCCACCAGCAGGCCCTGCTGGAGCAGGATGCGCAGGATCCGCGACACCGACTGCTGGGTGAGACCGGTCCGGCGGGAGATCTCGGTCCGGCTGATGATGCCGGCCAGCCGGATCGTCTCGATGATCACTGCCTCGTTGAACGAGCCCAGGTCGTACTGGTTCGCGCCCGCGCGCCGCACCAGCCCCTCGAACGATTCACTCATCTCTCCACCTCCCCGTCTCGTCGCCTACTTGGCCGTGATGGTACTGCCGACCTACGGAGCTTCGAGGGCGCCGTCGATCCGCCGTACGCCGGCCGCCCACTCGTCGTGACCGGACAGCTCGGCCGAGTACTGGGCGGCCGCCTCCAGGTCGACGTCGATGCCCCAACCGGGTGCGTCGTTCGGCCGCAGCCAGCCGTCCTCGATCCGCAGCGTCCCGGGGAACACCTCGTACGTCGCGTCGTTGTAGATGTGCCCCTCCTGGATGCCGAAGGCAACCGACGTGACGTCCAGCGCGACGTTCGCGGCGGCGCCGATCGGGGACGTGTCGCCGGGACCGTGCCAGGCCGTCTTCACGCCGCACAGCTCGGCGAGGTCGGCCAGCTTGCGGGCCGGCGTCAGGCCGCCGATGTCCGACACGTGCGACCGGATGAAGTCGACCCCGTGGTCGCGGATCAGCCGTACGGCGTCGTTCATCGACGTGGTCAGTTCGCCGACCGCGAGCGGCACCGGCGAGGCGGCCCGGACCTCGGGCAGCCGGTCCCAGTTCTCCGGCGCGAGGACGTCCTCCAGGAAGAACAGGCCGTACGGCTCGAGCGACCGCGCCAGGATGATCGCTTCCTTCGGCGTCAGCCGCGAGTGCACGTCGTGCAGGAGCTCGACGTTGTCCGGCAGCGCCTGCCGCGCTTCGGCGAACAGCTCCGGCGTGGAGCGCAGGTAGTCGCGCGCGGACCAGCCGTTGCGGTACGGCGCGTCCGGGTAGAGCGTCGGCACCTGCGGAGCGCCGTACCCGCCGCCGCCCGGCGTGGACATCTGCAGCCGGACGTGCCGCCAGCCCTGGCCGACCAGGGACTTCGCGTGCTCGATCGTGTCCTCGATCGTCTTGCCGCTGGCGTGGATGTACGTGTCCGCGGCCGCCCGCACCTTGCCGCCGAGCAGCTCGTACACCGGCATCCCGGCGCGCTTGCCGGCGATGTCCCAGAGCGCCTGGTCGATCCCGGAGATCGCGTTGTTGGTGACGGGTCCGCCGCGCCAGTACCCGGAGTACGACGCGAGCCGGGTCAGGTCGCCGATGTCGCCCGGGTAGCGACCGACGAGCAGCCGGGCGAGGTGCTCGTCGACGAACGTCCGCACCGCCTTCCAGCGCTGCGTGAACGTCGCGCACCCGAGCCCGTACAGGCCCGGCTCGGTGGTTTCGATCTTCACGACCACCAGCGGGATGCCTTGCGGCGCCGTGACGATCGCCTTCACCTCGCGGATCCGCAGGTCGTCGCGGACCGGCCACGGCTGGTCGAAGTTCGTCGGACTGTGCTGAGCCATTCAAAGCTCCAGGGGAAGGGTTGGTAGGTCCAGTTCGTGCCGGGCCTGGAAGCCCAGCATCGTGCGTACTGCGGTCAGGTCCATCGGCACCTCACGCCCGACGAACCGCCGCAGCCGCGGCACCTCGGGTGCGTACGCGTCCAGCAGGTCCTCGGTCGCGTACGGCGCCGTACTGGTGCCGGCGGCAACGAAGAACGTGTGCGCCCCGGACAGCGGCGCGGTCAGCCCGAGCTCGACGGCGTACGCCGCGTCGCGGGTGTCCAGGTACGTCCACGCCTCGCGCAGCCCGCCGGCCGGGTCCTCCTTGACGTGCGCGGCCATCCGCTCCAGGGCGTCGGCCGAGTTCACGTGCGGGAACCGGAACGCGACCACGTCGACACCCCATCGGCGCCACGCCATCCGTGCGGTGTTCTCGTCGTTCTGCTTGGACAGCGAGTACCAGTCGCCGACGTCGCTCGGCGCCTTCTCGTCCCACGGGAAGTACGCCGGCCGGATCTCGTGCGGGTTGAACGGTACGCCGGTGGCGTTGATGCTGCTCGCGATCACCGCCCGGCCGACGCCCAGCGCACCGGCCTGCGCCAGCACGTTGAACGTCGACACCACGTTGATCGTGTAGACGTCGTACGGCGTGCCGGCCGACGGATGCGCGAGCGCCGCCAGGTGGACGACGTACTCCACGCCCTCCAGGGCCCGCGCCACGTCCGCCTCGGACCGGGTGTCGCCGATCAGCACCCGGTCCGCCTTCAGGTCCGGGTGCGGCACGTTCGACAGCGCGGTCACCTTCGCACCCAGCTCGTTGAGGTGCTCGACCGTGACCAGGCCGATCCGCCCGGCAGCCCCCGTGACCAGCACCCGCCGGCCGTTCAGTGGAGTAGTGAGGGAAGAGGTGCTGAGTGAAGTGTGTAGGTCAGGCTGCAGACGATCCACAGGTCCCCCGTTCCGAGATCAGAAACTGTCGGTTCTGACTGATTGGATCCGTGGCATGTCCAGGTTCCGGATGTATCCCAACAGCGTGCAGCACGCTGGGTTGTCCGAGCAGTGCAGGCACGCGCGCTACGTGTGGAACCTGGCGCTCGAGCAGTGGTCTTTGTGGAGACGCGGTCGACGGCCGGCCCCGAACTTCACCCAGCAGTGTCGGCAGTTGACCGAAGCCCGAGCAGCGTGCCAGTGGCTTCGTGCGGGGTCGCAGACCGTCCAGCAACAAGCACTGCGCGACTTCGATCACGCCGTCAGGAACTTCTACGCCGGGACCCGTGGTCGGTCGACGTGGCGCAAAGCCGGGCAGCGCGAAGGATTCCGGGTCGTGGGAGCTCAGGCGACGCGGGTGCTCAAGCTGAGCGGGAGATGGGCGCAGGTGCTGGTACCGAAAGTCGGCTGGGTTCGATTCCGGCTGTCCCGCCCGGTCCCCGCGACTAAGTCGTACCGCATCACCTGCGACCAGCTTGGGCGCTGGCATATCGCGTTCGCCGTGATCCCGCCGCCGATCGCTGCACCTGGTGGTGGTGCAGTCGTAGGCGTGGACCGTGGGGTGACTGTTTCGGCAGCTCTCTCCACTGGGGAACTGCTGTCGTGCCCTCAACTGTCGGAGGCTGAGGAAGCCCGGCTCAGGTGCCTGCAACGCCGCCTCGCCCGCTCCCGCCCCAACTCCAATCGGCGCCGCAGGGTCAAGACCGCGGTCGCCAAATTGCTCGCTCGAGCACGGGACCGGCGCAAGGACTGGGTGGAGAAGACCAGCACCGATCTCGCGCGTCGATTCGACATCATCCGCGTTGAAGACCTTCGCATGGTCCAGATGACCAGACGACCCAAACCTGAACCCAATCCCGAACAGGCAGGTAAATACCTCCCGAACAGACGCCGAGCGAAGGCGGGGCTGAACCGGGCGATCCTGGCGAACAGTTGGGGGGCCCTGGTGCGTCGTCTCGAGGACAAGGCTGCGGGACGAGTCGAGAAGGTGCAGCCGGCGTACACCTCCCAGACCTGCAGCTGCTGCAGGCACCGCGCACCGGAGAATCGCGAGAGCCAAGCGGTCTTCCGGTGCGTGGCCTGCGGGCACCAGGCGAACGCGGATGTGAATGCGGCAATCAACATCGCGGCCGGACGGGCCGTCAGAGCACGCCGAGAGACGCCGGCACGGGTCCCGCTGAAGCGTGAACCTCAACTCGCTACCTCTCCGTAGTAGTAGTTGGAATCCCTGTCTGAGAGACGGGGAGGACGTCAATCTTTGATGCCTCCGGACATTCCGACGCCGCGCAGGAACTGCTTCTGGAACAACAAGAACAGCACCACAGGTATCAGAACCGCGAGGAACAGTGCGCTCATCTGCAGCGAGATCTCTGTGGTCTTCTGCACACGCGGCAGCGCGACCGAGATCGGCTGCAGGCGCGGATCCGGCAGCACCAGCAGTGGCCAGAGGTAATCCTTCCACGACCCGATCACGGTCAGCAGCGCGACCACCCCGACGATCGGCTTCGACAGCGGCAGGATCAGCGACGTGAACAGCCGCAGGTTGCTCGCCCCGTCGATCCGGGCCGCCTCGATCAGCTCGCGCGGGATCGAGTCGAAGTACCGCTTCATCACCAGGATGTTGAAGGCGCCAGCAGCCTGCGGCAGCCAGACCGCCCAGAACGTGTTCTGCAGGCTGATGTGCAGCAGAGGCATGTCCAGCACGGTCAGGTACAGCGGTACCAGCGAGATCACACCGGGCAGGAACAGCGTCGCGAGCACGGCGCCGGTGACGACCGGGCCCCACTTCGGGCGCAGGATGCTCAGCACGAACGCGCCCGTCGTACAGACGAACAGCGTCGAGATCATCGAGCCGATCGCGATGAACGCCGTGTTGCCGAGGTACGCGCCGATCTGCACCCGGTTCCAGGCGTCCGGGATGTTCTTCAGCTGGATGCCCGACGGCCACAGCTGCATCGGCCCGCTGAGGATGTCCTGGCTGGTCGAGACGCCGGACTTCAGCAGCCAGAGCAGCGGACCGACCCCGGCGACCAGCACAGCGACGAAGAGGACCACCTGGACGGCAGGCAGTCCGAACCGGACCGCGGTGCGCTGACGGTCGGCGGTCGAGATGATTCCGCGTTCGTAGCTCATCAGTTGCTCCAGCGGCGGGTGGCGAAGTGGTAGACGACCGACAGCAGGCACAGCACGCCGGCGAGCAGGACGCTCAGCGCGGTCGCGGCACCGAAGTCGCCGTTGATGAACGCGTACCGGTAGATCAGCAGCAGGATCGACAGCGTGGCGTCGTTCGGGCCGCCGCCGGTGAACAGGAACGGCTCGGTGAACACCTGGAACGTGCCGATCAGCTGCAGCAGCATCATGATCAGGATGATGCCGCGGATCTGCGGCAGCGTGACGTGCCAGACCCGGCTCCAGATCCCGGACCCGTCGAGCTCGGCCGCCTCGTACAACTCCGTGCGTACGCCGGTCAGCGCCGCGAGGTAGATGATCGAGGTGGCGCCCGCCCCGGCCCACGTCGCCTCGAGGACGATCGCGGGCATCGCCAGGCTCTGCGAGTTCAGCCAGGCGTACGGGCCGAGGCCGAACCAGCCGAGGACCGCGTTGAACACACCCGATCCGCTCGGGTCGTAGAAGAACTTCCACAACAGGATCGCGGCCACCGGCGGCACTACGGCCGGCAGGTACGAGAGCACGTTGTACAGCCAGCCTGTCTTGCGCAGTTCGCTGACGAACACGGCCAGGAACAACGGCACCGGGAAACCGAAGACCAGTGCCAGGAACGCGAAGTACAGCGTGTTCAGGGCCGCTTGCGGGAGTTGCGGGTCGGTCAGCACGTAGCTGAAGTTCGCCCAGCCGACCCACTCGGCGGGTGCGACCAGGTTGGTCTTCTGGAAACTCAGGACCAGGCCGCGGACGATCGGGCCCCAGGAGAAGTACAGGAAGGTCAGGAGCAGGGGCAGGGCGAAGAGGATCGCGCTCAGCCCGCCGGAGCGGTACCAGGTCACGAGGGACCTGGCACTGCTCCGGTTCTGTTTGGGTGTGCGTAGCTGGAACATGCGGCTACCGGGCCAGACGCGCGTCGACCTTCGAGGCGGCGTCGCTGACCAGCTTGTCGACGTCCGCGTCCTTCTTGGTCAGCACCTGCTGGACCAACGGGTCGAGCAGCGAGTAGACCTCCTGGCCCTTGTTCGGCGGCTCGGGCAGCAGCTTCAGGCTCGTCGTCGAGTCGATGTAGCCCTGGAACTGTTTCACCGGGACGTTCACGTACGGCTGGATCCACTTCTGGTACTGGTCGTAGGTCTGCTGGCTCAGCGGGCTGATCCCAGGCCGGCCGACGAAGCCCTTGTCCGCGATCGCGGTCTTCGCGTCCGCCACTGCGGCGGCCTCGCCGGTGTACTTGTCGAACTGGTCGAACCGGATCCACTTCAGCGCCGCGACGATCTCGTTCTTGGTCGCCTTCGGGCTGATCATCTTCAGCGTGCCGCCGGTCAGCGTGCCGTGCGGCCCGCCGTCCTGCGGCAGCGCGCCCTCGCCGAAGTCGGCGGGCTTCATGCCGAAGTTCTTCACGCTCATGTCGTAGGCGTCCGGCGCCTGCATGACCATGCCGATCTTGCCGGCCGCGAAGTCCTGCCGGATCTCTTCCTGGTTGTAGAGGAACTTGCTGCCCATCGAGTTGTCGGTCCAGCGCATGTCCTTGAGCAGTTGCAGGGCCTTCTTGGTCGGCGCGTCGTTGAACGTGCTCTTCTTGCCGTCCGCGCTCTCGACGCTGCCGCCCATGCTGTAGGTCATCGTGGTGAGCATCCAGCCACCGGTGTTGTTGGTGGTGAGCTGCGCGTATCCGGCCTTGCCGGTCTTCTCGGCGATCTGTTTGGCGTCCGCGCGAACCTCGTCCCAGGTCGTCGGCGGCTTGTCCGGGTCCAGGCCGGCCTGCTTGAACAGGTTCCGGTTGTAGGCCAGGCCGACCGAGAACACGTCGACCGGCACACCGTAGATCCGGCCCTTGTCGTCCTGGACGATCTTCAGCACGTTCGGGTTCAGGTCCTTGGTCATGTCGACCAGCTTCAGCTCGTCGGTGATGTCCGGCAGCTGCTTGTTCGGGATCATGTTGGCCGGCTCGGTGAAGCTGATGCTCATCACGGTCGGCAGCGTGCCGCCGGCGACCT
Organism: Kribbella sp. NPDC051137; assembly: GCF_040682535.1. NCBI lineage: Bacteria > Bacillati > Actinomycetota > Actinomycetes > Propionibacteriales > Kribbellaceae > Kribbella > Kribbella sp. NPDC051137. Next base: position 402,561 of record NZ_JBFBBI010000004.1, on the reverse strand, counting down.
GCGCCTGGAAGGTCTGCGCCTGCCAGTTGGTCTCGGTCGACTTCACCGTGATGTTCGGGTACTTCGCCATGAAGTCCTTGACCTTCTGGTTGAAGGCCTTCAGGTCGTTCGGCTTGTCCGGGGTGGGCCGGTCCCCGATCGTGATCGTGACCGGTGCCTTCTCGTCGATGTCACCGCCACCGCCACCGCCACCGCCGGCCGCGCCGGGCGTCGTGCCCTTCGCACAACCCGCCGCCAGCAACAGCCCAGCCACTCCGAGGGCAGTACCGAACCGGCCCCACCTGCTCGCAAACGTCATCGGAACTCCTCAGGTTTCCGGATGCCGCCGGTGTGCTCTGAGCCACACACCGGCCAGGTCCCGAGTAAGTTAAACCAAGCGTGTTACTAACTCAACCCTTCGATCACCCCAGCTGCGGTAACGCTTTCGCAACGTCCGAAAAGCGGTGGAGGCGACGGGCCGGCAGGCGCCAGGATGGCGCCATGCACCTGCGACCGGCGACCGCTGCCGACTTCCCGTTCCTACTGGAGATGTTGCTCGAGGCCTGCAACTGGGACGGGACTCCCTGGTACGACGAGGCGAAGGTCCGGGCGGACCCGCACGCGTGGAGGTACCTCGCGGGATGGCCGGCCGACGGTGACTTCGGGGTGGTCGCGGAGCTCGACGGCTCCCCCGCCGGCGCGACCTGGGCGCGGTTGCTCACCGCGGACGAGCCCGGCTACGGGTACGTCGCGGACGACGTACCCGAGCTGACCCTCGGCGTGGCGCCCGGGTTCCGGCGGCGCGGGGTGGCTCGGGCCGTGCTGACCGAGGTGATCGCGCAGGCTCGCGCCGCGTCGTACCGGCGGTTGTCGCTCAGCGTCGACCCGGACAACCCCGCGCGGACCCTCTACGCGTCACTCGGCTTCCACAAGGTCGGCGTCGTCGGGACGTCCGACACGATGGTGCTGGATCTCTAGCCGAAACCGCGGACGCGGAACTGCATGACGCGGTACGGCCAGCCGGCGTCGGTGTTCCACTGGCTGACCGACAGGTGCAGGTCCGACAGCGTCGAGCCAGGGATCACGTACCCGCCGTACAACTGGGCGACATGGTTGTCGTCCTCCGAGCCCCAGGCGCCGCCGTAGATCAGGGTCTGGCGGTACGCCGTGTAGAGGTTCGAGGTCGGCGTGTCCATGATCATCCCGTCGATCCGGTAGTCGCCGGCGTCGAACCAGGTCAGCACCCACTTCCCGCCGAGCGGCCGGAGGCTCATCTCGCCGAAGCTGCCGTTCAGGATCGGGGTCGCCGGGTTGCCCCAGGCCCAGGCGCCGTCGCGGTAGCCCCACGGCTCGTAGGCACCCGGGTTCGCGATCTGCTCCTGGCGGACGCGCTTCAGGATGATCGGCTTGTTGCGCTGGAAGCCGGTCGAGTAGACGTACACGTACCCGTCGTTCCCGAGGCCCCAGGTGAGCAGCTGGAACATCCCGCCGTCGATGTTCGGATCGAACTTCGCGCCGGTGTGGTACCAGCTGGCGCCGGAGTCGTCGGAGCGCCAGATCTCCGTCCAGACGACGTTCCCGAGGCCCTTGTTCACCATCGCGTGCAGGTACATCGACCCGCCGATCGTGATCACGTCGGACGGCAGCACGGTGGAGAACGTCGGGTTGTCGTGCGGGTAGTCCCAGAGCTGCTGCGCCGCGTCACCGCCGACCGCTCCGGACCACTTCACGCCGGTGCTCAGGTCGGAGGTGGTGGACCACAGCGCGACCGGCGAACGCCACCAGCCACCGCCGACGTAGGCGTCCTCGAAGGTGTCGCCGAACATGAACAGCAACCGCCCGTCCGGCGTCCGCGCCGGAATCCCGAGGTCGGTCGCGGCCATCCGGAACCGGTCGGTCAACCCCGGTCCGGTCAGATCGGCCACCTTGTTGGTGACCACTGCCTGGGTACTGCCGAAGGCCCTTCCGGGTACAGCGGCCAGCACCCCGGCACCGACCGCGGCCTTGAGGAACGTGGATCTCTTCATCTGATGACTCCCGGCATCACTAGGGGCGGACAATGATGGGAAATCGATTTCTGATTCACCATCCCGCACCTTCACCGGGAAGTCAACGACGACCGGTCCTGTCGACGTGTCGCAGGTCACTCCCGGCGGGCGGTCACGTGCGGGACCGCGGCGGCATCTGATGGCCGAACGAGTTCTCTACAGGAGGTTGTGATGACGGACGCGGTACAGACCACTGTGCTGGTGACGGGCGCGAACAAGGGTCTCGGGCACGAGGCGGCGCGGCGGCTCGGGCTGATGGGCTGGAAGGTCTTCCTGGGCGCGCGCGACGTGGAACGCGGGCGGGTTGCCGCCGAGAAGCTGGCCGCCGAGGGTATCGACGTCGTACCGGTTCAGCTCGACGTCACCTCCGACGAGTCGGTGGCGGGCGCGCTGGAACTCGTCCGGGCGCACACCGATCGGCTCGACGTACTCATCAACAACGCCGGTGCGCCCGGGCACCTCGTCCATCCCCGCGAGGCGACCCTCGAGGAGCTGCACCCGGTGTTCGACACCAACGTCTACGGCATGGTGCGGGTCACGCACGCGTTCCTGCCGTTGCTGCAGGCAGCGGAGAACCCGCGGGTGGTCAACGTGACCAGCGCCGGCGGGGCGTTCAGCGTCGTCCTCGACCCGGACCAGCCGGCCTCGAAGATGTACGAGCTGGCCTACAGCTCGTCCAAGGCGGCCGCGAACATGCTCACCGTCCGCTACGCCCAGGCTCTTCCCGGAATCAAGATCAACGCCGTGACTCCCGGCGAGACCGCGAAGAAGACCTTCGCGGCCACCGACATGAACAACCACAAGGGTCAGCTGACCGTCACTGAAGGCACCGACTCCATCATCCGGATGGCGACCCTCGGCCCGGACGGCCCCACCGGAACCTTCGAAGACCGCGAAGGCCCGCTCAGCTGGTAACCAGGGTCATTCAGTCCCCGCCCGTGGCAACCGGGCGGGCCGGGTCGGTGATCCACTCGGACCAGCTGCCGATGTAGACGGTGACGGGGAGGCCGGCTGATTCCAGGGCCAGGGCTTCGTGGGCCGCTGTGACTCCGGAGCCGCAGTAGACGCCTATCTCGGCGTCGGGGGTGACGCCGAGGCCGGAGAAGCGCGCGTGGAGTTCCGCGGGTGGAAGGAAGTGCCCGGTGTCGTCGAGGTTCGCGGTGGTCGGGGCGTTCACGGCTCCCGGGATGTGACCCGCGACCGGGTCCATCGGCTCCACCTCCCCCGCGAACCGCTCCGGGGCCCGTGCGTCCAGCAGGATGCCCTTGGTGGCTATGGCTGCGGCGCCGTCGGCGTCCAGCACAGGAAGATGTCCTGGGGTCGCGATGAGACCGCCGACGGCCTCGGCTGTGCTCGCGTCGGCACCGGCGGAGTTGGTGTTCAAGCCAGTTGCCCGAGCCAGTGCGGGGTCGGTTGGCGGTGCTGGTGGGAGGTTGGTGGTCAGGTTTTGGCCGGCTGAGTGCCAGGCGGCGAGGCCGCCGTCGAGGACTCGGACGTTGGTGAGGCCGAAGTAGCGGAAGGTCCACCAGGCTCGGGCCGCGGACATGGAGTTGCCGGCGTCGTAGACCACGACCGGGGTGTCGGCCGCGGTGATGCCGAGGCGCGCGAAGGTCGCCGTCACGGTGGTTGCGTCAGGCAACGGGTGACGACCTGGTCCGGGCGGGCCGGCCAGCTCCGTGTCGAGGTCGACGAAGTACGCGCCCGGAAGGTGGCCGGCGTCGTACGCGTCCCGGCCCGGCGGGCCCGCCAGGTTCCACGTGACATCGGCGAGTACCGGAGCGGGGTCCAGCGCGCGCAGTTCCTCGACGGTGATCAACGGGTTCACGATGCGGCTCCTCCGAACGGCAGGACCTCGGGTGACAGGGTGGCGCGGGCACGGGCCTGGGTGAGACGGCGCCGGTGATGCCGGCGGCAGAGGACCTCGTACGCCGGCTCGTGGTCGCGCGTCTCCATGTCGCCCACCACCAGCTGCTCGCCTTCGGTCACCATTTCCCCACCGATCGTACGGGCGTTGTGCGTGGCTCGCTCGCCGCACCAGCAGAGCGCCTCGACCTGGAGCAGTTCCATCCGGTCGGCGAGCTCCACCAGCCGCGCCGACCCGGGGAACAGCGTGGCCCGGAAGTCGGTGAGGATGCCGAAGCAGAACACGTCGATCTGCAGCTCGTCGACGAGCCGCGCGAGCTGCTCGATCTGCAGCGGGCTGTAGAACTGGGCCTCGTCGCAGACCACGTAGTCGATCCGCCCGCCGTGCGTGAGCTCGCCGACCACGTAGTCCCAGAAGTCGAACTCGCCGCGTACCTCGACGGCCTCGGCGGACAGCCCGAGCCGGGACGAGAGCACCGAGTCGCCGGCCCGGTCGTGGCTGGTGAAGATCCGCCCGAGGCGGCCGCGCGCCTTGTGGTTGTGGTCCATCTGCAGCGCCAACGTCGACTTGCCGCAGTCCATGGTGCCGGTGAAGTACAGGAGCTCAGCCACGGGCGAACATCCTGCCAAGTCAACGGGCGACCGCGCACTCCGGGGTGTGTCGGAGGGGTGGGTTGGGTTCTGAGCCCCGGGTCCGTTTGAATGAATCGTGCGCAAACCCCTGCTTCTCGTCCTGGCGGTCTGTCTGCTGGCCGTCTCCGTCGTCCGGCCGGCCGCCGCGGCGCAGGTACGTTCCGAGGCCGGGTTGCGGGCGTACTTCGTGATCACCGCGCCGGGCCAGACCGGCAAGGTCAGCGGCGCGATCACGCAGAACGGCGGCACGGTGTACGCGACGTACGACGCGATCGGGGTGATCGTCGTGCACTCGACGGCGACCGACTTCGCGGACAAGCTGCGCGGCGTCGACGGCGTACAGAAGGCGGGGGCGACCCGGACCACGGACCTGCCGGCCGAGGTCGGGAACCCGGCGATCCCGCAGCAGGTGCCGGAGGTCCCGACCGCCCAGGCGGAGACCGACCGCGCGGACATGACGCAGATCGGCGCCGACCGGGCCTGGACCAAGAACCCGGGGTCGAAGAACGTCACGGTCGGCGTGCTCGACACCGGCGTGGACGACCAGCACCCGGATCTGAAGGCGAACTTCGACGCGAGCAGGTCGGCGTCCTGCGCCTACGGCAAGGTCGACGCCCGCCCCGGTGCCTGGCGGCCGGTCGGCGAGCACGGTACGCACGTCGCGGGCACGATCGCGGCGGCGAAGAACGGCATCGGGATGATCGGCGTCGCGCCGGGTGTGCGGGTGGCGTCGATCCGGATCGCGGAGCCGGGCAGCCAGCTGTTCTTCCCGGAGAACACGGTGTGCGCGTTCATGTACGCCGCCGACAAAGGCGTCTCGGTGACGAACAACAGCTACTACGTCGACCCGTGGCTGTTCAACTGCCCGAGCGACAAGGACCAGGACGCGATCGCCGAGGCCGTCCGGCGGGCCGTCGCCTACTCGGACTCCAAGGGCGTCGTGAACGTCGCCGCCGCCGGCAACGAGGACTACGACCTGGCGAACAAGACCGACGACAACACCAGTCCGGACGACTCGACCGCGACCGACCGGCCGGTCACCGACGACTGCATCAGCCTGCCGACCGAGCTGCCGAACGTCGTCGTGGTCGCGTCCGTCGACCCGACCAGCCTGAAGTCGCCGTTCTCGAACTACGGCGACAACAAGATCAACCTGGCCGCGCCCGGCCAGGCCGTCTACTCGACAGTGCCGGGCGGCGGCTACAAGGTCCTCGAGGGTACGTCGATGGCGTCGCCGCACGTCGCCGGTGTCGCGGCCCTGCTCCGCAGCGTCAACCCGAAGCTCACGCCTGCCCAGGTCCGGGCCGAGCTCGCCCAGCAGGCCAACGACCTCGCCTGCCCGGCCGGCTCCGCGGGTCAGTGCACCGGCTCGACCGCAGACAACTCGTTCTACGGCGAGGGTCTCGTCGACGCGGCCGAGGCGGTCGGCGCCGCGAGCGCACAACCGCGGGGCGCGCTCTCGGTCGAGCGGCCGTCCGAGCAGCTCGGCTTCGGCGGGATCCCGGCGGTCCCGCTGCAACTGCAGGGTGCCGGCGGCACCGGCGAGATCACTTACACCGCGGTCGGCCTGCCGCCGGGCCTCAGCATCGACAAGACCAAGGGCTGGGTCGTCGGCGTGCTCACACCCGGCTCCGGCCGCTACAAGGTGACCGTGACCGCCCGCGACGGCGAGGCGAAGACCGCGACGACGAGCTTCTTCTGGGACGTCTGGAGCTTCTAGTTTCCGGTGTCGACGAGGAGCGGGATCTCCATCTCGTCCGGGGTGAGCGATCCGTGCAGGCCGATCAACGCGGCTTCCTGCGCGTGCCGCCGGCTGGCGACCAGCGCCAGCGGGCCGAGCGCCGCGACGATCACGTCGCCGAGCCGGGGCGACACCCGCTCCTCGACGACCGGACCGAACCACCCCCGGCCGATCGCCTCGTCGCGCGTCAGCACCAGCGCCTTGTCCCCGAGCCGTGCGCGAAAGGTCGCCAGTACGTCGGCCTCCGCGCCGGGCACGCAGTACAGGTGACGAAAACGGGACTCGCCCCCGACCAGGCTGACGCCCTCGGTCAGCGCGGGCTCCGCGTCGAGGTCGACGCGGTCCTCGGGCGCGACGTCGATCATCCCGTGGTCGGCGACCACGACGAGTACGGCGTCGCGCGGCAGCGCGGACCGGACCCGCTGGGCGAACGAGTCCGCCGCCGTCAGTTCCTTCTGCCACTGCCACGAGTCGCAGCCCTGCTGGTGACCGGTGTAGTCGAGTTGCGAGTCGTACACGTACACCAGCGACGACCGGCCTTCGCGGCTGGCGAACCGGGTCGCGTCCAGCCGGTCCTCGATCGTGTCGGCGCCGCGGTGCATGGTCCCCCGGAAGGCGGCCGCGGTCAGGCCTGACTTCTCGAAGCGCACCTTGCTGACGTTGCGGGTGGCAACGCCTGCGGCCATCGCCCGGTCGAACACGGTCCCGTGCGGCTGCCAGCGCCGCGGATCCACCGGCGCGTCCCACTGCAAGGCGTTCAGCAGGGCGCCGCTCTCCGGGACGATCGACGTGTAGCCGACGATGCCATGCGCGCCCGGCGGCAGGCCCGTGCCGAGGCTGGTCAGGCTGACCGCGGTCGTCGACGGCACGCCCGCTGTCAGGCTGCGTCCGGCGAGGGAGGAGAGGTACGGCGCCGCGTCGGCGTACCGCTGCAGCAGGTTCCACCCAAGGCCGTCGAAGAGCAGCACCGCGTAGCGCGACGCGGGCGGCAGGTCGAGGATGTTGGTCTCCCCCGGCACCGACAAGGCACCGGCCACCGACGGCAGCACGTCGGCGAGGGCACCACCGCCGTACTGCGGGGAAACCGGGGCGATCACGGCACTACCTGCTGGTCGCGAACGAGAGCGCCTTGGCGAACTCGAGCACCTGCTGGATCCCTGCCGGGCCGTCCGCCGCGGCGCTGATCCGCAGCGAGATGTCGTCGGCCGCGACCGAGCCGGTGTAGCCGTGGTCGGCCTCGCAGTTCGGGTCGGCGCAGACGGCCGGCTCGAGGTCGATCCGGTTCACCATGCCCCAGCCGATCGTCAGCACGACCTCGCCACTGCCGGCCACCGCCGGGTCGGCCTTGCCGGAGGCGTAGCCCGCCGGATTCGGCACGACCCGGTTCACGACGACGGCGTTCACCCGGTGCAGCGGGATCGCCTCGGTGGAGGTGGACGCGTACGGCGCGCGGATGAGCTCGTCGGCGGCGTGCTCGTCGGTGTGCCCGACGATCAGCCGGGTCGGGGTCAGCGCCAGGATCGTGATGTGCCGCCGGACCTCGTCCCGGTCGAACGTCGGCTCGTGCTGCAGGACATAGGCCCGGATCGGCTCGTCGGCGATCGCCACCGCGAGCGAATCGGTCACCACGTCGGGGTAGTAGCCGCACCGATCGATCGCGTCGCGGAGGTCCGCCGACGCATCCGCGAGCTCCGGTGCATTCAGGTCACGCATGCCCTCATCCTTGCACGATCGGGGCGCGGAGCGTTCGACCCTACACCGGGCTTGTGGACAACCGCGATCAGTTCGCGCTTGCCCTCCGTAACACCGGAGCGCCGGCGGCACCCGCGACCGCGACCAGCACGAGCCCGACGACCACCTGCCCGAGCAGGAGGAACAGGCCTGAACTCCCCTGCGTGATCACCTTGCCGCCGCTCAGCGCCAGTCCGCAGAAGGCTCCGAAACCGACGACAGGCAAGCCGACACCGAGCACAGGCACGACGGCTGCGAGTCGCGCGGCCCGCTCGATCACCTGCAGCGGTACGCCGGACCTCCGCAGGGCGCGGGCCGGTGCCGCCTGGTCGAGCGCCGTACCGACCGCGCCGGCAGCAGTAGAGGCGGCAACGGTCAGGAACACCAGCGACAGCAGGAGTGCGACGCCGATCCGCATGTCCTGGAAGCTCGTGTTGTCGTTGCCGGACGGCATGAACACCGAGACGAACCCTGTCACGAAGCCTGACAGCACCAGCGCGGCAACGGGCCGGAAGGCGCCCTTCGGGTCGTCCACCAGCCGACGACCGGCCAAAAGCGTCACAGGCCGGTTCGCACTGTTGGCCATCGCCTTGCCCACCAACTGCACCGCCCACGGCCCGATCACTCGTACAGCAAGGGCAGCGAAGCCCACACCGAACAGCAACGGCAGGAACGCTCCACGCAACCCGTAGTACCCAAGAATCGCCGGACCGACCACCAAGAGACCAGCACGGAGTGCGGTGACACCCTTGCGAGTCTGACCGCGTACGACGCCCAAGGGCGTGATGCTGACGCGGCCGAGGCCGATGAGCGCGCTCGTGACGGACAGGATCGGTACGGCGACCAGGACGACCAGGACTGTCCACCACTGCACGGTGATGTCGCCTAGGTACCAACGGCCGCCGCCGAGCGGGATCTGCGCGATCAGCGGGCTCAGCGCCGTGTAGCCGATCAGTCCGACCACCGCGCCGGCAAAGCCGAGCACGGCCTGCTCTACGGTACTCAGCCAGAGCACCTGGCCGCGGGTAGCTCCCGCAAGACGTAGCGCGGCGAGCCGGTGCTCGCGGCGCTTGGCCGCGACGCCCGCTGCCTGCCCGACGAGGCTGAGGATCGGGAACAGCACCAGCATGATGCCGAAGGCGACCGCGATGAGCAGGCCGAGCATGCGGCTGTCCCACGCGTTGTCGTTCCAGCTGCTCAGGTACTGCGGGTGTTCGTCCGCGGGGATCGTCCGGACGCCGCGGATGATGACGTACTCCTCGGGCGACGACAGGCCTTTGCTGCTGATGATGCCGGTCGGCTTCTCGCCCCAATGCTTGGCGACCTCCGGCGACACATAGACCTCGCCGGGCTTCGGCGCGTGGTCGAGGCCGGGCGGTGCGGGCTCGTTCGGCTTCAGCACCACGAGGTCGATCACCGTCGTACGGTGCCCGGCGATGCTCTCGTGGTCGTTCACGTCGAGCATGCCGACCGCGGTTGCCGGGTCTGCCTTGTCCGCGCTCCGCCAGCCGATCCGGTCGGACCGGTGCGAGAGCCCGAGCGACCCCGCGATCAGGAACGTCACCAGCAACGCCACCACAGCCGTCGCACCGAACGCGGCCAGGTTCGCGGCCCGTCCCCCAGGCCCCGGTCGTCGTACGAACCGCAGGCCCAGGTCGGTCATCGGGCTCATCGCACGACTCCGACCGACTCGCTGACGCGGCCGTCGACGATGTTGAGCGTCCGGTGGCAACGGGCCGCCACCGCGTTGTCATGCGTCACGACCACCACCGCGGCTCCGCGGTACGTCGCCGCGCCTACCAGCAGCTCGATCACCTGGGAGCCGGTCGCCGCGTCCAGCGCACCTGTCGGCTCGTCGGCGAACACCACCTGTGGTTCGCCGACGAGCGCCCGGGCGATGGCCACGCGCTGTGCCTGGCCGCCGGACAGCTCACCGGGACGGCGGCCGACCTCGGCCGCGAGTCCTACCTGGCCCAGGGTGTTCCGCGCCCGGGCGATCGCGTCCCGGCGGCTCAGCCCGTCGACCATCAACGGCAGCGCCACGTTCTCGTCCGCGGGCAGCTCCGCGAGCAACTGGTTGTCCTGGAACACGAACCCGAGCCGGCGGCGCCGTAGTACCGTCCGGGCCGCGTCGTTCAGCTGGTCGACCCGTTCGCCGCCCAGCCACACCTCGCCCTGGTCCGGCGTGAGGATGCCGGCGAGGACGTGCAGCAGGGTCGTCTTGCCGTTGCCGCTCGGGCCCATGACCGCGAGCGCCTCGCCGGAGCGGACCGCGACGTCCACCCCGGCCAGGCCGACCACGCTGCCGTAGTACTTGACGAGGCCGTGACCGCTCAGCACTACCTGGGGCACAACCTGGGGACTCTGGAGATTCATACCGCAGAGCCTTCCGCGATCACCGCCCGCGAGCGTCGGACCACGGGCCGGTCTTCGGATCGCCTTCGGGTGCCTTTCGGCGATCCGGCGTACGACTCAGGTCGTAGTACGGAACGCCGAAGGGAACGCGTCCCGGTAGCTGGGGATGACGCCGTCCGGCGTCTGCACGGACTCCGCGCTCAGCATCGCGTGCACGATCGCCCGGCTCAGCGTCCGGGCGCCCGCGGCGTACACGGTCTCCAGCCGGCCGAGCGCCGCCGGGTCGGTGACGCTCAGCCGCGGGCCGTCCGTGGCGGTGGACAGCGCGAAGATGCTGTCGCCGTCGACGAGCGTGTGGATCGGGTCGATCGCCCGCGCCAGGCCGTCGTGCGCGATCATCGCCATCCGCTTGGTCGCGGCCTTGTCCAGCGGTACGTCGGTGGCGACGACCGCGATCACGGTGTTCATCGAGGGACCGGGGATCAGGTTCCGGCCGGGCGCCTTGTCCGGCGGTTCCTCGGTCGGCGTGCGCAGTTGCGCGAACTCGTCGCCGAGCCCGAGCCGGGCTCCGTACAGGTTGCCGTCGGCGTCGATCGTCGAGCCGGCCGCGTTCACGATCACCAGAGCGCCGACCGTCGTACCGTCGTCGAAGCGCACGCTGGCCGAGCCGACGCCGCCCTTCAGCGAGCCCGCCCGGGCGCCCGCGCCGGCGCCGTGGTTGCCCAGGGCAACCGGTCCGCCGGTTGCGGCGGCGATCGCGTCGGCGCCCCAGGACGGCTCCGGGCGGGCCTTGAAGTCGCCGCCGCGCGCCAGGTCGAAGATCACCGCGGTCGGCACGATCGGTACCACATCGCGCTCGCCCTGCCCGACACGGACGCCCTCGCCGCGGTCCTCCAGCCAGCGCATCACCGGGCCGGCCGTGTCGAGGCCGAACGCGCTGCCACCGGTCAGCACGATCGCGTTCGCGCCGCCGTTCGAGTTCACCGGCGAGAGCAGGTCGGTCTCGCGGGTCCCGGGCGCGCCGCCACGCACGTCGACCGCCGCGACAGCGCCTCGAGGGAGGTGCACGACGGTCGTACCGGTGAGGTACGGCGGGTCGAGGCGTTCCACCTGACCTACGTGGATTCCGGGGACGTCGGTGATCGCATTGTGCGGGCCGGGCTGCATATGGACGATCCTAAATCCGGTTGCGGTGCTGTTTAGCGTGAAAGGTATGAACGCCGATCAGTTGTGTGGTCTGCTGGCCGAACCGTCGAGGTTGCGGACGTACTCCGCGATCGTCCTCGGCGCCGCCACTCCGGAGCAGGTGGCCGGGAGCACCGGGCTGGACGCGCCGGTCGTGGTGAAGGCGCTGCAGCGGCTGACCAAAGGCGGCCTGATCACGGCGAGCCGCGACGGGTTCACGGCGGACGCCGGGGTGTTCAAGGACGCCGTACGGGAGAACCGGCCGGAGCGGGTGCCGCTCGATCCCGATCCGGCGCGGGACAACATCCTGCACTCCTTCATCCGGGACGGGCGGCTGACGCACTTCCCGACGTACCCGGACAAGTACCAGGTGGTCCTCGAGTACCTCGTGCAGAACTTCGAGGTCGGCCGCGAGTACCCGGAGTCCGAGGTCAACGAGATCCTCAACCGCTGGCACGTGGACCACGCAGCACTTCGTCGAGGGCTGGTGGACGCCCGTCTCCTGGACCGGGCGAACAGCATCTACACCCGTACTACGTAAGCCGGCGGGCCGGTGTGTCCTGGCGGGGCTTCTCGTTCGGGGCGATGCGGACCCGGGTGTCGAGGACCGTCGTGCCCTTGGCGGAGACCAGGACCGAGCGGAGGTCGAGACGGACGACCTCCTCCAGGTCGAGGGTCAGCCGGGAGACCCGGTGCAGGAGGTCCTCGATCGCGGAGATGTCCACCGGGTCCGAGCCGCGGTACCCGTACAGCAGCGGCGCCGCCTTCACCTCACGGACCATCTCGGCCGCGTCCCGGGTGGTCAGCGGCGGCATCCGGTACGAGCGGTCACCGAGCAGATCGGTCGCCACCCCGGACAGCCCGAACGTCACCACCGGCCCGAACGACACGTCCTCGATCGTCGAGATCACCACCGGCACCCCGGGCGGCGCCATCTTCTGTACGACGAACTGCGCCCGCCCCGGATCCGCCGCCACCCCGAACGTCCGGGTCATCTCCGCCCAGGCCGCCCGCATGTCGTCCTCGTCGTGGATGTGCCGCCAGATGTCGGCCAGGTCCGGGCGCATCCGCCACTGCTCCGCGGTCGCCTTCAGGATCACCTCGAACCCGAGGTCCGCGGCCCGCGCGACCGCCTCGTCGGCGCTCAGCACCGGGAACGCCGGCAGCACCGAGATCCCGTAGAAGCTCAGCAGCCGCTGCCGGTCCGCCTCGTCGAGGTCCCGGCCGGAGGGATGCCGCTGCAGGTACTCCGCGACGAAGTCCTCTGCCCCGGCGGTGTCGATGTCCGGCAGGTCCGGGATCCGGCTGTCCGACCGGCGGCGCCACTCGGCGTACTGCGTCGCCTTCGCCAGCGCACCCACGGCGTACTGCGGGTTCAGGAACGACGGGATCGATCCGCGCGCCGCTCCCCCGTCCTCGTCCGGCACCCGCAGCTCTTCGGGCACGCTGCGGGACGCGAGGAACGTCGACACGACCGGCTTGTCCGAGTCGGCGGCCGCGGCCGCGAGGACCTGGGCGATCTCGCCGCCGCTCGACTGCACCGGCGGCGTGTAGATGACCACGACCGAGTGCACCTTCTCGTCGGAGAACACCTCCGACAGCGCCAGCCCGAAGTCCGACGGGGTCGCGTCGGCGCGCAGGTTCCGCGGCTCCCCCGCGACCTCCAGCCCGCAGCTCGCCATCGAGTCCAGCGCGAGCAGGGTCAGGGCGTCCGAGTTCGACACGATCGCGACCCGGCGGCCCTTCGGCAGCGGCTGGTGCGCGAGCAACTGGGCGACGTCGAACAGCTCGCCGGTGGTGTCCACGCCGATCAGCCCGCTCTGCCGGAACATCGCCTCGATGGTTGCTGGCGGCAACTGGCTGCGGCGGATCATCTGCCCGACCGGCACACCCTGCGTGGCGCGCCCGGACTTCAGCGCGACCACCGGCTTGCGGCCGGCCAGCCGGCGCGAGACCCGGCTGAACTTGCGCGGGTTGCCGAGCGACTCGAGGTACAGCAGCACCACCTCGGTGGCCTCGTCGGAGTACCAGTACTGCATCAGGTCGTTGCCAGAGACATCGGCCCGGTTGCCCGCCGACACGAAGCTCGACAGGCCGAGACCACGACCGACCATGTCGGCCAGGATCGGTACGCCGAGCGCACCGGACTGGCAGAAGAACGCGACCCGGCCCTTGCTCGGCATCAACGGCGACAGCGTGGCGTTCAGCGACACCCCGGCCGCGGTGTTGATCAGCCCCAACGCGTTCGGCCCGATCACCCGCATCCCGTACGAACGGGCCAGCCCGACCAGGTACCGCTGCCGCTGCCGGCCCTCGTCGCCGATCTCCGCGAAACCGCTCGACACCACGACCAGCCCGCGCACGCCCTTCGCCGCGCAGTCCAGGACGACGTCCGCGACCATCTCGGCCTTGACCGCGACCACCGCCAGATCGACGGTGTCCTCGACCTCCCGGATCGTCGGGTACGCCGGGACGCCCTCGATCTCGTCCGCCTTCGTGTCGGTGTTCACGGCGTACAGCCGGCCCGGGAAACCGCCGTCGCGGAGGTTCCGCAGCAACGCGTTGCCGATCGTTCCCTCGCGCCGGCTCGCCCCGATCACCGCCACGCTGCCGGGCGTGAGCAACCGTGCGATCGACAGCGCCTCCGAGCGCTGCTCGCGGGCCTGCATCACGCCGAACGAGGTGTCGGTCGGCGCGATGTCGAACTCGACCATGATCACGCCGTCCTCGAACTCCCGGGCGACCTTGTAGCCGGCCTCGGTGAAGACCGTGATCATCTTCCGGTTGTCCGGCAGCACCTCGGCGACGAACCGGTGGATCCCGTTCTCCCGGGCGGCCTGCGCCAGGTGTTCGAGCAGCAGCTGGCCGAGCCCGCGGCCCTGGTGCGCGTCCTCGATCAGGAACGCGACCTCCGCCGTACTCCGGCCGGTGCCCTCGTACCGCCCGACACCGATCATCTCGTCACCGACGGTGACGATCAGCGCCAGCCGCTGGCGGTAGTCAACCTGCGTGAATCGCGCCACGTCCCGCTCGGACAGCTCCGGGTACGGCGCGAAGAAGCGGTAATACTTCGACTGCTCGGACACCCGGGCGTAGAACGCGACCAGCAGGTCGTCGTCGTCCGGCGTGATCGGCCGCAGATGTGCGGTCGCGCCGTCCCGCAGGACGACATCGGCCTCGTAGTCCGCCGGATAGCCGTCCGGGAGCTCGTGGTCATACTGGTCCGGCACCCGAACAGCGTACTCAAAGGGGCACATCGGAGGGCGGGAATTTGGTCGAGCGGATCGCGCCGGTGCTGGTGTTCCTGATCGCGGTGACGGTGATCGCCGAGCTCGCCGACCAGGCGAAGGTGTTCGACGTCGCGGCGCGGGAGGCAGCGCACCTGGCCCGCGGCCGGGTGTGGCGGCTGTGGCTGCTTGTCGTCGCGCTCGCCACCGGCCTCACGATCGTGCTGTCCCTGGACACCTGCGCGGTGCTGCTCACACCCGTGGTGCTCTCGATGGCGCGCCAGCTCGACATCCCACCGAAGCTGTTCGCGTTCACGACCGTCTGGCTGGCCGGTACGGCGTCTCTGCTGCTGCCCGTGTCCAACCTCACGAATCTGCTGGCGGTGCATCCGTTCCGGGAGCTGGGTGTGAGCTACCTGTCGGTCAGCTGGCGCCCGGCGATCGCCTCGATCGTGATCACCGTGGTCGTGCTCGCCGTGCTGTTCCACCGCGACCTGCCACGGAGGTACGACGTACCGCCGACGCCGCACGTCGAGGACAAGGTGCTGTTCTGGGGCGCCACCGCGGTGTGTGTGCTGCTCGGACCAGCCTTCGTGTCCGGGGTCCAGGTGGCGTACCCGGCCACCATCGGCGCGCTCATCCTGGTCGGCCTGTTCGCGGTACGCCGCCGGAGCGCGCTCAGGTGGTCCCTGCTCCCGGTCAAGCTGGTCGTGACGGTCGTGGTGCTGTTCACGGTTGTGGGCTTCCTGAGCTCGCACGGGCTCGAGGACGTTTTACGGCGCGTAGCCGGGACCACGTCCGAGCTGCGGCTGAGTGCGACCGCCGCGGTGGGCGCGAACCTCTTCGACAACCTCCCGGCGTACCTGGCGATGGAACCGGTCGCATCGGACAGCCCGCACCGCATGATGGCGCTGCTGATCGGTGTCAACTGCGGCTGCCTGCTGACGCTCTGGGGCTCGCTCGCCACACTGCTCTGGCGAGCCCGCTGCGACGCGGCCCGAGTCGAGATCTCCTGGTGGTCTTTCCTCTGGCGCGGACTGATTCTCACGCCACTCGTCGTGACAGGCGCCGTACTCGCCCTCAATAGGTAATGTGCGCTGCATGGCGACGGAGCAGAGCACTTCGGAGGTCACCCGGGAGTTCCGGGCGGCGCGGGACTTCCTGGTGGCGCATCGGGACGACTACGAGACGGCGTACCGGGACTTCAACTGGCCGCGGTTCGAGCGGTTCAACTGGGCGCGGGACTGGTTCGACGCGCTCGCGGTCGAGCAGCCGGAGGTCGCCGCGCTGACGATCGTCGAGGAGGACGGCGAGGTCAACTCGCGGACGTACGCCGAGATGGCCGAGCGGTCCCGCAAGGTGGCCGGCTGGCTGACCGCGGCGGGCCTGAAGCCGGGCGACCGGGTGCTGATCGTGCTCGGCAACCAGGTCGAGCTGTGGGAGACCATGCTCGGCTGTATCCGCGCCGGTGCGGTGATGATCCCCGCGACCACGCTGCTCACCGACGCCGACCTGGCCGACCGGATCTCCCGCGGCAACGTGCGCGTCGTCGTCACCAGCGGCGCCGACGCCGCGCGGTACGACGGGATCGCGGACCACTGCCTCCGCGTCGCGGTCGGTGAGCGGGCCGACGGCTGGATGCACTACCCCGACTCCGAGAGCTACGACGGCCCGGTCCCCGACGTGGACACCGCCGCCGGCGACTCACTGCTGCTGTACTTCACCTCGGGTACGACGAGCCAGCCGAAGCTGGTCGAGCACACGCAGGTCAGCTACCCGCTCGGGCACCTGTCGACGATGTACTGGATCGGTCTGCAGCCCGGCGACGTCCACCTGAACGTCTCCTCCCCCGGCTGGGCCAAGCACTCGTGGAGCAACGTGTTCGCCCCTTGGAACGCGGGGGCGACCGTGTTCCTCTACAACTACACGCGCTTCGACGCCTCGAAGATGCTCGACGTGCTGGCGACGTACGGCGTCACCACGTTCTGCGCGCCGCCGACGGTGTGGCGGATGCTGATCCAGGCCGACCTGTCCGCCGTGGACGTGAAGATCCGCGAGTGCATCTCGGCCGGTGAGCCGCTGAATCCCGAGGTGATCGAGCAGGTCCGGAACGCCTGGGACATCACGATCCGGGACGGGTACGGGCAGACCGAGACCACCGCGCAGATCGGGAACCCGCCGGGCCAGCCGGTGAAGCTCGGCTCGATGGGCCGCCCGCTGCCCGGGTACAGCATCGCGCTGATCGACCCGGCCACCGACGAGATCGGCGACGACGGCGAGATCTGCATCGAGCTGGCGCCCGCGCCGGTCCCGTTGATGCGCGGGTACCGGGACGCGGACGAGCTGACCGCCGAGGTGATGCGGAACGGGTACTACCACACCGGCGACGTCGCGAGCCGGGACGCGGACGGGTACATCACGTACGTCGGGCGCTCGGACGACGTGTTCAAGGCCAGCGACTACCGGATCTCGCCGTTCGAGCTGGAGTCGGTCCTGATCGAGCACCCCGCCGTCGCGGAGGCCGCCGTCGTACCGTCGCCGGACCCGGTGCGGCTCGCCGTACCCAAGGCGTACGTCGTGCTCGCGGCCGGACACGAGCCGTCCCGGGAGCTGGCCGGGGAGATCCTGGCCTTCTGCCGGGAGCACCTCGCGCCGTACAAGCGGATCCGGCGGCTCGAGTTCGCGGAGCTGCCGAAGACGATCTCCGGGAAGATCCGGCGGGTCGAGCTGCGTGCGGACGAGGCGGCCAAGGTCGAGAGCGGGAACGCCGGCCAGACCTACGACGAGGCCGACTTCAGGTAAGTGTCCTTCCACACCGGCCTCGGCTGGTCGGCGCTCGTCGTCCTGCCGTTACTGATCGCGATCGGCGTCGCCGCGTCCCGGTACGCCGGGCTGCGCCATGACAAGGGCATCGTCACGGCCGCGCTCCGGGCCGTCCTCCAGCTCGCGGCGATCGGCGTGGTCGTCGGCGTCGCGCTGCAGCACACGCTCGGAGCGATCGCGTTCGTGCTGCTGATGTTCGGGGTCGCGACGTTGACCAGTACCCGGCGGCTGCACAACACCGCGGTGATCCCGCGCCAGTGGCTGTACTGCGCGGCGGCGATCGGCTCGGGCGCCTTCGCCGTACTGCTCCTGCTCATCCTGCCGGGCGTGGTGCCGCGGAACCCGGCGAGCATCCTGCCGATGGGCGGCATCATCGTCGGCGGCGCGATGACCGCGACCACGCTGGCCGGGCGGCGCGTGCTCGGCGAGTACCGCACCCGGTACGGCGAGTTCGAGGCGGGCCTGTCGATCGGGCTGCTGCAACCGGACGCGTTCAAGCTCGTCGTCGGCCCGGTCGCCGGCGACGCCCTGCTCCCGGCGCTCGACCAGACCCGGACGGTCGGGCTGGTCGCGCTTCCCGGCGCCTACGTCGGCATGCTGCTCGGCGGCGCGTCTCCGGTCGAGGCCGCCGCGCTGCAACTCGTCGTCCTGGTCGGTCTCGTCACCGCTGAGGCGATCGCGATCCTGGTCCTGACCGAGTTGCTCTCGCGCGCGCAGCTTCCGGACGGGCGTACGGTTAGCCCATGAGCGACGACAAGGGCATCTTCAGCCGCATCGACGAGTTGGTGGCCGAGGAGCACGAGCTCCGGACCAAGCACGCGTCCGGCCAGATCGGCGACGCCGACGAGCAGTCCCGCCTCAAGGCCCTCGAGGTCGAGCTGGACCAGTGCTGGGACCTGCTCCGCCAGCGCCGCGCCAAGCGCGAGTTCGGCGCCGACCCGGACGACGCCCAGGCCCGCTCCTCCGACACCGTCGAGGGCTACCTCAACTAGCCCGCCACTCGATCGCGGGGCAGCGGTCCATCACCATCGTGAGGCCCGCTGCCGTCGTCCGGCGGTAGGCGTCCTGGTCGATGACACCGAGCTGGAACCAGACCGCCTTCGCGCTGATCGCCACCGCCTGGTCGGCGACGTCGCCGGCCAGCTCGGACCGTACGAACACGTCCACGCAGTCGACCGGGAACGGGATCTCGGCCAGCGTCGCGTAGCCCTGTTCGCCGTGGACGGTCTCCGCGGACGGGTGCACCGGGACGATCCGCTTCCCGCGGTCCTGCAGGAAGCGGGCCACGCCGTACGCCGCGCGGCTGGTGTTGTTCGACAGGCCGACCACGGCCCAGGTGTCGCACTCGGCCAGGATCTTCCGGATCGCCTCGTCCATCGTCAGCCCCTCAGGTAGGTCAGTACCGCGGACACGCGCCGGTCGAGTCCGTCGTCCAGCTGCAGCTTCGCGAAGATGTTGCCGACGTGCTTGCGGACCGCGGCCTCGCTGACCACCAGCTGCTCCGCGATCGACGCGTTCACCCGGCCCTCGGCCATCAGCGCGAGCACCTCCAGCTCCCGCGGCGTGAGCGCCGCCAGCGGCCCGTCGTTCCGGCGCCGGGCGAGCAACTGCCGCACCACCTCGGGATCAACCACGGTACCTCCGCCGGCGACCCGGTCCAGCGATTCCAGGAACTCCGCGACATGCCCGACCCGGTCCTTCAGCAGGTACCCGATCCCGCCGGTCGTCGTCTCCAGCAACGTCGACAGGTACGCGTCCGCGACGTACTGCGAGAGCACCAGGATCCCGATCGTGGGCAGCTCGGCCCGGATCGCGGCGGCCGCGCGCAGCCCCTCGTCGCTGTGTCCGGGCGGCATCCGTACGTCGGTGATCACCACGTCCGGCGGATCCTTGCGGACCACCGCGAGCAGCGTGTCCGCGTCGCCGACGCTGTCCCGGACGTCGTGCCCGGCGCGGTCGAGAATGCTCGCCAGCCCCTCCCGCAGCAGCAGCGAATCCTCCGCCAGCACGATCGTCAGTCGCCGAGTCGGCACGGGCACTCCATCCGCAGTCGGGTCGGCCCACCGTGTGGGCTGTCGACGTCGAGTGTGCCGCCCAACGCGTCCAGCCTCGTCACCAGGCCCGTCAACCCGGTCCCCGCACCAAGCCGTGCACCGCCGATTCCGTCGTCCTGCACGGTGATCACCAGCCGCCCGCGATCCACCCAGCCGGAGACCTCGCAGCTGGTCGCCCGGGCGTGCTTGGCGACGTTCGCGAGCGCCTCGCTGATCACGAAGTACGCCGCTGCCTCGATCGGCGCGGGCAGCCGGTCCGGGAGCGTGATGTTCAGCGTCACCGGCAGCGGCATCCGGTCGGCCACCTCCCGCGCGGCCGCCTGCATACCGTGGTCGACCAGCACCCGCGGATGGATCCCCCGGACCGCGGCCCGCAGATCCGCCAGCGCCGCTTCTGCCTCGGCATGCGCCTTCACCACCAGCCGTCGCCCTTCTCCCTCGGGCAGATCCAGCTCGGCCAGCCCGAGCGTCATCGTCAGCCCGACCAGCCGCTGCTGTACGCCGTCGTGCAGGTGCCGCTCGATCCGCGCGCGCTCGGTCTCGAACGCGTCCACCAGGTCCAGCCGGGACCGCCGCAGCTGGGCCAGGTTCCGCTGCAGTTCCTCCTGGCGCGGTCCGAGCATCGCCTTCGCCAGCGACGCCTCCGCGCCGGCCAGGACGCCGAGCAGGTACGAGCTGACGGCGTAGAACACCGGGCCGAACAGGACCGTGAACAGGAGCCCTTCCCAGAAGGAGTTCAGCTTCCACGACCACATCGCGACGTCCTCGCCGTCGCCCGCGAGGAACGGGGTCGCGAGGGTGATCCCGAGCACCATCGCGGAGATTCCGCCGATCAGCGCGCTCAGCGGCCAGACGAACACGCCGAACACGAACCCGTACCCGAGCGCCCGCATCGACGCCTGCTCCCGGCGTCGGAACGTCAGCCGCGCCCTAGGCGACAGCCCGGGCGGCAGCGCCGCGTGCGGGCTCGGGATCCCGTCGACCAGCATCAGCCCGGCCCGGCGCCGTTCGACGTACCCGATCGCCGCCCCGAGCAGCGGGAACGCCATCAGCATCAGCACGCCGACCAGGATCGGGCTCAGGACGGCACCCAGCCCGGCAATGCCGACCAGCACACCGATCGACAGCACGCCGAGCGGCACTGACGTCAGCAGGTACGCGTACGACCGCCACGGCCACGACGAGATCAGGTAGCGCGGCGACGCGAGCGCTGCCCACACCGTCTTCTCCACAGGTCAACCCTAGGTGGACGGCAGCCGGTTCAGCGGTAGCGCGTGCGCTACTCCAGGTCTCCCCCGCAGGCCAGCGCGCTGCGCGTCGTACGGCGGTTGGCTGGCAGCATGACCGCTACCGCGCCGACGTACCCGACCGTCGCACCGATCGCGCCGCCTGCCCTGCTGCTGGACGGCATCACGAAGACGTACCGCTCCAAGGCCGGAGCCGTCGACGCGCTGCGAGGCGTCACGTACCACTTCGCGCGCGGCTCGTTCACCGCCGTGATGGGGCCGAGCGGCTCCGGCAAGTCGACACTGCTGCAGTGCGCCGCGGGCCTCGACCAGCCGACCACCGGGAACGTTGTGCTGAACGGCGTCCCGTTGCGCGGACTCAACGAAGTACAGCTGACGAAGCTGCGCCGGTCGGAGATGGGGTTCGTGTTCCAGGCGTACAACCTGCTGCCGTCCTTGAGCGTGTACGACAACGTCGCGCTTCCCCTGCGTCTCACGGGCCGCCGCCCGGCGCGCAACGACGTACTGCGTGTCCTCGACCGGGTAGGGCTGGACGGGAAGGCCAAGCGGCGGCCGGCCGAACTGTCCGGCGGGCAGCAGCAGCGGGTGGCGATCGCCCGGGCGCTCATCACCCAGCCGTCGGTGTTCTTCGCCGACGAGCCGACCGGCGCCCTGGACAGCGGCACGAGCCGGCAGGTCCTCGGGCTGTTGCGCGAGGCAACCGACCGCGCCGGGCAGACCGTGGTGATGGTCACCCACGACCCGGTCGCGGCGGCCTACGCCGAGCGAGTCCTGTTCCTGAACGACGGTCTCCTCGCCGGGCATCTCGATCGCGCGACGCCGGCCCGGATCGCGGCCGCGATGAGCGAGCTGGAACGGTGATGTTCCAGCTCAGCCGGCAGACCGTCGGGCGGCATCGGTCGCTGTACGCCGGATCGTTCGTCGCACTCGCGGTCGGGGTGTTCATGCTCGGGCTGGCCGCGACCACGACGGCGGCCACCATCGCGTACCACCTGCCGGCTTCGGCGACGATCGGCGTCACGACGCTCGGTGAGCCCGCAACGCCCCCGCGTCATGTGCGGGTCGCGCTCGCCAATGCGGACGTGTCCGGGTTGCAGACGGTGCTGAGCATGGTCGGGGTGATCTGCGGGTTCATCACTGTCTTCGTGATCGCCAGCACGTTCGCCTTCGCGGTGGCCGCGCGGCGCCGGGAACTCGGCCTGCTGCGGCTGGTCGGGGCGACGCCGCGGCAGCTGCGCCGGATGATCATCGGCGAGGCGTCGGTGGTCGCCTTCGCCGCGTCGGTGACCGGGGCTCTCGGCGCACAACTGGCGACGCCTCTGCTGCTGCGCAAGGCGTCGTACACGTCGCTGGCACCCGTGAAACTCGAGCCGGCGTCACCCTGGGTGCCGCTCGCGATAGCGGTCGGGGCGGGCATGCTGGTGGCGCTGCTCGGCGCTCGCTCGGCGGCTCGCCGCGCCGGGAAGGTGGCGCCGATCGACGCGCTGCGGGAAGCCGCGCTGGAGCCGCCGCGGATCGGGCCGGTCCGGATCGGGTTCGGGCTGCTGTTCCTCGCCGGGGCGATCCTGATGCTGTCGCTGATCCGGCCGTCGTCCGGCGACGGCGCCGTACCGCTGGCGATGTTCACGCCGATGGTGATGGTGATCGCGCTCACGCTGCTCGCGCCGCTCGTCGTCCCCGTGGTCGGGAGGCTGTGGGCGGCGCCGCTGGTCGCTTGGACCCACGTGTCGGGCCGGTTGGCCCGCAGCAACGTGGTCGCCGCCCCGCGCCGCAGCGCATCCCTCGCCGCGCCGATGCTCGCGATCTCCGCGATCGCCGGCTCGATGGTGCTCAGCCTGAGCTTCGCGGCGGACAGTTCGGCGGCGGCGATCCGTGATGCCGTTCGCGCACCGATCGTGGTCACCGGAGCCGCGCCTGTTGCGGACCCAGGAGTGAGAGCCGTGGATGCCGGGCTGCCGACGCAGTTCGTGCGGATTGCGGTGGACGACGCGCAACTGGAGGACGTCGAGGGGATCGACCCGGCGATCGCCTCGCAGACCCGGGACCTCGGCGTACTCGACGGGGACCTGCGCCGGCTGACCGGCCTGACGGTTGCCGTCAGCAAGGAAACGGCGGGGCTCGAGCACTATCGGGTCGGCGACGAGATCCCGGTCGTGTTCGTCGACCGTACGCCGGCCAAGCTCCGGGTGGTGGCGATCGTGAAGGACGCGTTCGGCGTCAACCCGTCGTTCATGATCCCGCTGGACCTCGCCCGCGAGCACGCGCCGGACGCGAAGGTCGAGCGCAGCTTCGTCCTCCCCGCCGACGGCGTCGCGGCCGCCGACCTGGTGAAACAGCTGCCGCACGCCCAACTCGCAGCGGACTGGGAGGCCGGCCAAGCCTCGGGGCTCCGGAAAGGCAACCAGCTCGGCCTGGTCATGCTGCTCGGCCCGGCGGCCCTCTACAGCGCGATCGCGATCGCCAACACCCTCCTGATGAGCAGCCTGCAACGCCGGAACGAGTTCGTCACGGCCCGGCTCCTCGGCGCCACCGACCGGCAGCTGCAGCGGATGGTGCTCTGGGAATCGTCGCTGGTCGGCGCGGTCGCGCTCAGCCTGGGAGGCGCGATCACCCTCACGGTCGGCATCCTGATCCGCCACGCAATGACCTCCGGGCTGTCCGACGTACCGCTGACCATCCCGTGGGGCATCCTGCTGACCGTCGGCGGCCTCTGCCTGACACTGGCCGTGGCCTCCGCCCTCGCCCCGGCCGCCTACCTCCTACGCTCCGTTGCCGTCACTCACGGTCACGCGGCAGGGATTGTCCGGGGTGGGCGGTAGGGTCCGCTCTGGTCCCGGCTGTGCAGGTTCTGCGGGTCGCGGGCCGGAAATGGTGGTTCACCAGGGACAATGGGTACGGCGCCGGCCCGTCGCGGCGCCCGTACTACTTGATCGAGGAGTTCGTAGACCCGTATGGCACGCCGTACCAGCACCGCGGAACCCGAGGACTTCGAGGAGCACATCCTCGACATCGACGTCGCTGACGAGATGCGCACCAGCTACCTGGAGTACGCCTACTCGGTGATCTACTCCCGGGCCTTGCCGGACGCCCGCGACGGACTGAAACCGGTCCAGCGGCGGATCCTGTTCTCGATGGCGGAGAACAACATCCGCCCGGACCGCGGGCACGTGAAATGCGCTCGCGTCGTCGGTGAGGTCATGGGTAAGTACCACCCGCACGGCGACGGCGCGATCTACGACGCGCTGGTGCGGACCGGGCAGCACTGGTCGATGCGCGTTCCGCTGATCGATCCGCACGGCAACTTCGGCTCACTCGACGACGGCCCGGCCGCGATGCGGTACACCGAGTGCCGGATGGCGCCGCCGGCCGTGGCGATGACCGACGGGCTCAACGAGAACGTCGTCGACTTCAAGGCCAACTACGACGGCCAGGAGGAGGAACCGGCGGTCCTGCCGGCCGCCTTCCCGAACCTGCTGGTCAACGGCGCCGCCGGTATCGCGGTCGGTATGGCCACCAACATGGCCCCGCACAACCTGGTCGAGGTGATCCAGGCGCTGCGGCACCTGATCAAGAAGCCCGACGCGGACCTCGACGACCTGATGCGGTTCGTCCCGGGCCCGGACCTGCCGACCGGCGGCAAGATCGTCGGCCTGGACGGCATCAAGGACGCGTACGCGACCGGCCGCGGCAGCTTCAAGATGCGCGCCACCGCCCGGATCGAGAACGTCACCCCGCGCCGCAAGGGCATCGTGGTGACCGAGCTGCCGTACTCGGTCGGCCCGGAGAAGGTGATCGAGAAGATCAAGACCCTGGTGCAGAGCAAGAAGCTCCAGGGCATCGCGGACGTCAAAGACCTGACCGACCGGACGCACGGCACTCAGCTGGTCATCGAGGTGAAGAACGGGTTCGTCCCGGAGGCGCTGCTCGAGCAGCTCTACAAGCTCACCCCGCTCGAGGACGCGTTCCACGTCAACAACGTCTGCCTGGTCGAGGGCCAGCCGCGGACGCTCGGCCTGAAGCAGCTCCTCGAGGTGTACCTCGACCACCGGTACGACGTGGTCCGCCGGCGCAGCGAGTTCCGCCGGAAGAAGGCACAGGACCGGCTGCACATCGTCGACGGCCTGCTGATCGCGATCCTGGACATCGACGAGGTCATCCAGGTGATCCGGAGCAGCGACGACTCGGCCGCGGCGCGGGCCCGGCTGATCGAGATCTACGACCTGTCCGAGGTCCAGGCGAACTACATCCTGGACATGCCGCTGCGCCGGCTGACGAAGTTCTCGAAGCTCGAACTGGAGAGCGAGAAGGGCGAGCTGGAGCGCGAGATCGAGGCGCTGACCGCGATCATCGACGACCCGGCGCTGCTCCGCAAGACGGTCTCCGACGAGCTCGCCGAGGTCGCGAAGACGTACGGAACGCCGCGCCGCACGGTGCTGCTGGAGTCGTCGGGCGCGACCAAGACGGCCGCCGTACCGCTCGAGGTCAGCGACGACCCGTGCTGGATCCTGATGAGCTCCACCGGGCTGCTGGCGCGGATCGACGGCGTCGAGCCGTTCGGTCCCACCGAGTCGCGGGCCAAGCACGACGCGATCGTGTCGGTGATCAAGAGCACCGCCCGCGGGCAGTACGGGCTGATCACGAGCGCGGGCCGGCTGATCCGGCTGGAGTCGCTCGACCTGCCCGCCGTACCGAACACCGCCAACGCGCCGAACCTGCAGGGTGGCGCCCCGGTCGCCGAGTTCGTGTCGCTGGAGCCGGGTGAGAAGGCGCTCGCGCTGACCACGATGGACCCGGAGTCGGTCGGTGTCGCCCTCGGTACGACGGGCGGCGTGGTGAAGCGCGTCGTGCCGGACCACCTGAGCAACCGCGACTCGTGGGAGATCGTCAGCCTGAAGGACGGCGACGAGGTGATCGGCGCGGTCGAGCTGGCCACCGGCGACGAGGAGCTGTGCTTCATCACGTCCGACGCGCAACTGTTGCACTTCCCGGCCTCCGCCGTGCGGCCGCAGGGCCGGACCGCGGGCGGTATGGCCGGTGTCCGGCTGGCCGCCAAGGCGAAGGTGGTCTTCTTCGGCGCCGTGGACACCGCGCGTGACGCCCAGGTCGTCACGATCGCGGGTTCGTCGTCGGCGCTGCCGGGGACCGAGGTCGGCGCGGTGAAGGTGACGCCGTTCAGCGAGTACCCGGGCAAGGGCCGCGGGACCGGCGGTGTCCGCTGCCAGCGGCTGCTCAAGGGTGAGGACGGGCTGCTGCTCGGGTACGTCGGGGTCGCGCCGGTGAAGGCCAGCGCGAACAGCGGCGCACCGGTCGAGCTGCCGCCCGTCGACATGCGGCGCGACGGCTCCGGCATCCCGGTGGCGCAGCCGATCGCTGCGTGCGCTTCCGATCTGGCAGGCTGACGTCCGTGAAGAGAGTCCTCGCGCTGTGCGCCGTCATCGCCCTTGCGCTCACCGGCTGCAGTGGGAAGAAGGACACCGGTAGCGGAAGCAGCGGCGGCGGTGACGACGCGGTCGCGCTGCTGACCGGCGCGAAGAAGCAGATCGACGACGCGGCCAGCGTGCACCTCGTGCTGGCCGGGCGAGACCTGCCCGCCGACGGGCAGGCGCTGGTCAGCGGTGACGGGGTCGCCACGCACGCGCCGGCGTTCAAGGGCAAGCTGACCGTCCGGACGAACGGCTCGAACCTCGACGCCGAGGTGGTCGCGGTCGGCAGCAAGGTGTACGCGAAGGTGTCGTTCGCTCCGGCCTTCATCGAGCTGTCGCCGAGCCAGCTGGCCGGGCTCGGCGCACCCGACCCGGCCGTGCTGCTCGATCCGGCGAAGGGCCTGACTTCCGTCCTGCCGACGCTGAAGGACCCCAAGGTGAAGGGCCAGACGCGGGACGGCTCGAAGGTGCTGACCGAGGTCACCGGATCCGTCGCGGGCAAGTCGCTGCAGGGCATCTTCCCGAAGGCGCCCGCGGACCAGGACTTCCCGAGCACGTTCAAGATCGACAAGTCCTCGCAGCAGCTGGTCTCGGCGACCATCACCGGGCCGTTCTACACCGGCGCGACCAGCAGCTACGACGTCACGTTGGACAAGTACGGCGAGAAGGTCGAGATCACCGCACCGTGACGCCGGGGGCTGAAGGGATGCCTGTCGCTGTCCGGCCCCGCACCCAGCTGACGCTGGCGTCCGTCGCGGTCGCGTTCGCCGCGGCAGACACCTACGTCGTCGTGCTCGCGCTGCCGGACATGATGTCCGGGGTCGGGCTGTCCGCCGACGAGCTGCAGCGGGCCGCGCCGATCATCTCGGGGTTCCTGCTCGGGTACATCGCCGTCCTGCCGTTGATCGGCCGGATCGCGGACGTCGTCGGGCGCACGCCGGTGCTCGTCGGGGCGCTGCTGCTGTTCGCGGTCGGGTCGCTGGTGACGGCCGGCGCCTACGACCTGCCTCTGGTGGTAACCGGTCGGTTTCTCCAAGGGGTCGGTGGTGGCGGGCTGGTGCCGGCCACGTTGGCGTTGGTGGCCGACCTGTGGCCTGCCGAACGGCGCGGGCTGCCGTTGGGCGTGGTCGGCGCGGTCCAGGAGCTGGGATCGGTCCTCGGCCCGCTCCTCGGCGCCGCCGTACTCGCGGTCGCCGACTGGCGGTACATCTTCTGGCTCAATCTCGCCGTCGCGGTCGTACTCGCCCTGCTGCTCCGCGGATGGCGCCGGCCTCCCCCGTCGGCCGTTGTCGGGGTGCTCGCCTGCGTCGCGCTCGGGCTCACGCTGACGGCACCGCAGGCGCTGGCGTCGGGTGTCACGCTCGGGCTGCCTTTCGTGCCTTTCACGGGTACGTCGCGGTTGTTGACGCCGATCGGTGTCGTCACGCTCGTCCTCGGGTTGCTGTGGCTGGCGCTGGTGCTGCGCCGCGCTCGTCTGACCGTCCTGTCGAAGGTCGACCTCGTCGGAGCCCTGCTGCTGGCGCTGGCGCTGGCGGGAGTTGTGCTTGCTTTCGCGACAGCCGATCCCGAGAAGCAGTTGATGTCGCCGGCCGGGCCGTGGCTGCTCGTCGCGGCCGCGGTCTTCGCGGTGGCGTTCGCGTTCTGGCAGCGGCGTACGTCGGCGGCGATCGTGCCGCGCGGTCTGCTCGGTGCACGGGCGGCGTGGGGTTCGTTGGTGGTCAGTTTCCTGATCGGTTGTGCATTGATCGCCGCGCTGGTCGACGTACCGGTGTTCGCGCGCGCGACGCAGGGCGGCGGTCA
Organism: Kribbella sp. NPDC051137; assembly: GCF_040682535.1. Lineage (NCBI taxonomy): Bacteria > Bacillati > Actinomycetota > Actinomycetes > Propionibacteriales > Kribbellaceae > Kribbella > Kribbella sp. NPDC051137. Next base: position 374,452 of record NZ_JBFBBI010000004.1, on the reverse strand, counting down.
GTTGGCGGCGGCGCTGGTGTTGCTGCGGTTCCTGATCGCGCTGCCGGTCGGTGCGGTCGCCGGCGGGTGGCTGACGCGGCGGTGCGGACTCGGGCTGATCACCGGCGCCGGGCTCGGCGTGTCCGGGGCGATGTTCACGGTGATGGCGTTCTGGAGCCGTACGGCGCTCGATCACTGGCCGGCGACCGTCGTACTGCTGGTGTGCGGGTTCGGGTTCGGGCTCGCGTTGTCGCCGGTCAACACCGCGATGCTCGGTGCGACACCGGGCGACAGCCACGGGCTGGTGAGCGCGCTCGTGGTCGTCGCGCGGATGGTCGGGATGCTGGTCGGCGTCTCCGCGCTCACCGCGATCGGTCTGCGCCGGTACTACTCGATTGCCGACGGCATCAAATCGCCGAACGAGCTCTGCCCGTCCTCCCCCGCCCGCTGCCGTCCGTACGTCGACGCACTCCTGGACGCGGCCGTTTCACAAGTTCACGCGATCTTCGCCGGGGCCGCGGTCTGCGCGTTCCTGGCGGCGATCGCCGGCGTCCTGGCGCTCGGGCGACGTGGCGCTGAACACACCTGACGCACACATGATGATCATCATGAGGGACAGCCGTCTCGAGTCGCGTACCGTGTGATCCTGTGAGCCCCGCACCTGCCTCCGGCCTGTGCTCGACGTTCTGTCGGGCGCTGCGGGAGCCGTTGGCCGGTACGGCGGTCGTCGCGGCCGGCTGGGTCGTCGTCGAGCAGCCTGGCCCGTGGGGTGCGAAGGCGCCGACGCAGAGTCACCTCGACCCGGCTTTCGGCGGATCGTTCGACGACCGGTGCAAGAAGGTCGACGTACGGTTCGGACTGATCCGCTCCCCCGGCCGGCACGCTGACGCCGTCGAGCGTTCGCACCAGGTGTTCGTCGCGTCGACCAGGCCCGGCCGTAGCTGGCTGCTCGGTGGCCGGGTCGCGGATCCCGCCGACCTGAACACGCTCGATCTCGCCGCGGTGGCCCGCGGCGACCGTACGGCGGTGGCCGCGTCGCTGCCCGGCCTGACGATTGTCGACAATCCGATTGTGCTCGTGTGTACGAACGGCAAGCGCGACGAGTGCTGCGCCCTCCTCGGGCGGCCCCTCGTGTCCGGGCTTGCCGAGCGGGTACCGGGCCGCGTGTGGGAAGCCAACCATCTCGGCGGTCACCGGTTCGCGCCGACCGCGACGTACCTGCCGGCCGGGACCATGCACGGGCACCTGACCGTCGACACGGCGGTCGAGGTGCTCGACGCCGCCGACCGCGGCCAGACCGTGCTGACCGGGCTGCGCGGCCGGTCCACCTGGACCAAGCGCGGTCAGGCGGCCGAGGCCGCCGTACGCGAACTCACCGGAGAGCTCGCGCTCGATGCGTTGCAGGTGGTCGGCGAGGTTGCCGACACCGTGACTGTCCAGCATGCCGACGGCCGATCGTGGATCGTGCCGGTCACCAGTGCACCAGCAGATCCGCCTCGCCCGGACTCCTGCGGAAAGGAACCGTTCGCCATGTCGATCCTGCAAGCCGGTACCCCAGTGCCCGGAGCCCCGCGATGACCGGGGGCTTCGACGACCTGCTCGCGGCCAACGCGGAGTACGCCGCCGACTTCCACTACAGCGGATTCGACGGCATCGCCCACGCCGGCATCGGCGTCGTCACCTGCATGGACTCGCGCATCCCGCCGCTGGAGATGCTCGGCCTGAAGGCCGGCGACGCGAAGGTCCTGCGCTCCGCCGGCGGCCGCGTCACCGAGATGACGATGACCGGCCTGGTCCTCGGCGTCCAGCTCCTCGGCGTCCGCCGCATCATGATCATCCCGCACACCCGCTGCGCGATGGCCGCGATGTCCGAGGACGCACTCCGCGCCAAGGTGGAACTCGCCGCCGGTAAACCGGCCGGCTACCTCCCCATCTCGGTCATCCCCGACCAGCACGAAGCACTCCGCCGCGACGTCGCCGCCGTCCGCGAACACCCCCTGATCGGCGACGACATCCTCGTCGGCGGCTTCATGTACGACGTCGACACCGGCAAACTCACCCAGATCGACTGACCCACCCGAGCCGATAGCCTTGGCCGGCTGCGGCTTCACCCGACCCTGTGACAAGGCGGCGCCGCGGCCTGGGGGCCGTCTTGAAGGGGTGAGGGCGCTGCGGCGGTGGGGGGAGATTGCGCTGCTGGTTGCGGGCGGGGTTGGCCTGCTCGTGTTCGGCTACTGCGAGCTCGGGTTCAACGGCGCGTTACCGCAGGTCGATCCCCGCCGTCACGGGCTGGGTACACAGGCAGGTTCGGGGCTGGACAGGGTGTGGGCGGTCCTGCTCCTGACCACGACCGCGACGGTCGTCCTGGTCGCGGGGCTGCCGACCGGCAGAGGTCGGTGGAGCCGCGGCTCGATGGCTGCCGCGATCGCTCAGGGCATCGGCGGTGCGGTCGTCGCCGGCTGGACCCTTGTCGTCGCGGAGTTCAGCGCCGCCGCGTACTTCACCGGCACCGACGATGCCTGTACCTACCCCGACTGCTGGCCGGTCGACCAGCAGAAGTGGTGCTTCGTCGTACCGGGTGTGCTCACCGGGGTCGTGATGATCGTGATGGCGTTGCTTGTGAACCGGGTCCCGTGGATCGTCCGGTCTCTCGTTCCGGCGGCCGTCTGGGTCGCCGGGCTGCTGCTTCAGTACTGGATCTGGACCACTTACCTGCTGCCCGTGTTCGAAAGCCCACCCGGATGACGGGCGTCTGGGTGCGAAATCTGATAGACACCCCCTTATGAGACTCCGCCCCAGCTCATTTCATCGTTCGTTGGTTGCCGGCGCGTTGGCGTTGACGGCTGTGCTGTCCGGTGCACCTGTCGCTCATGCGGTGCCGGATGCGGCGCCCGTGTTCCGGGGTGGGCCGGTTACCGGGTGTCTGGATCACTCGGTGGTCGGGACGGTCGAGGAGCAGCGACTCGGCCGTCTGCCGGCGGAGATCCTGCGGCGGTCGGGGTTCGACCGGCAGGTGGCAGCGTTCGGACAACTGCTGTGCCGAGTGCCCGATCGCCGGGCGGCCGGAGTGCTGGTGCGTACGCAGGGCGAGGCTCTGTGGCGGGCGGCGACGTACCGGGCGCAGCATGCGCCGACCGACGCCGACGCACTCCCGGCGACCGACGACCGGGGGCTGTACTGGGCACGGATCTCCATGGCGCTGGCACTCCGCCAGTGGCGGCCCGACTTCGGCATCGGTACGGCGGAACGCGCCGAGCTGATGCGCTCCTTCGAGTACGCCTCCCGAGGTATCACCAGCAGCCGCTTCGCCCCGGGCGTGAAGAAGATCCTCGTCACCGGGTTCGACCCGTTCACGTTGGACGCGGACATCCGGATCGGCAACCCGTCCGGGGCGAACGCGCTCACGCTCGACGGTCAGCGCTGGAAGATCGACGGCACGACGTACGAGATCCAGACCGTGGTCTTCCCGGTGCGCTACCTGGACTTCGACCAGAACATGGTCGAGAACGCCCTGGCTCCGCACTACCGCCCGGGACCGCAGCGGGCGGACCTGGTGATGACCGCGAGCCAGGGCCGGGTCGGGATCTTCGACCTGGAGGTGTTCAACGGGAGGCGGCGTTCGGTCAGTTCGATCGGCGACAACAACAACGTCTGGGGCGGCGGCACGATCAGCGCGCCGGTCGTCTCCCCCAGCATGCCGCCCGGCCCGGAGTGGATCACGTCCAGCCTGCCGCTGGCACGGATGGCGCAGGCCGACGTCGGGCCGTTCCGGACCCGCGTGAACACGTCCGTCCTGGAGATCCCGGCCGGCGGGACCACGCCGGTACGGCGGTCCGACGGCCCCACCGCCGGATCAATCGCGTCCGAGGGCACGGGTGGCGGCTACCTGTCGAATGAAGTTGCCTACCGCAACACTCTGCAGCGCGACCTGCTGGACCCGTCGATGCCGGCCGGGCACCTGCACGTCCCGGTACTGACCTTCGACCTGGCGAACAAGACCGCGATCACGGACCCGACGTACGAGGCCAACCGGGAGGCGATCGTCGCGGGCGCACACGCGGTCCTCAGAGCCGCGCTCTGAATGACCAGAATCCTGATCAGCTGATCAGGATTCTGATCACAGCTTCTGGCCGAGCTGCTCGCGAAAATGTCGACTCTTCGACATTCAGCTCAGGCCGGATGACTACTGAAGTGATCACCGTGCGGTGCAGCGGTGGTCAGTATTGTGTTCATCCAGGATGATCTCGAAGGCTTCGAGCACCGAGTCGACCTGGTGGTCGGCGGCAGGCGTGCCGGTCCCGTTGTGCGTGCCGACGCGGATCGTCCCCAACCCGGCGGCGATCCCGCCGGCGATGTCGTACGCCGGGTGATCGCCGACCATCCAGCCGCCCTCCAGCGTCGCACCGGTCCGCTCGGCGGTCAGCTCGAAGATCCGCGGATCAGGCTTCCGTACGCCGACAGCGCCCGAGACGCACGCATAGTCGACGGCCTTGACGAGCTGCGTGTACTCCAGCTTCAGGTCCTGCTGCGCCGGATCCCCGTTCGTCACCACAGCCACCCGCCACCCGGCCGCCCGCAGCGAACCCAACCCGTCCAGGACAGCCGACCGCACCCACGTGAACAACGGATGCTCCTCGTTGTACGCCGCGATCAGCTCGTCCACCGATGCCGCGATCCCGAACACGTCCCGAGCCATCCCGAACAGCTCTTCCCGCGGTCGGAACCCACCGTTGTCATGAGCAACAAACCACTCGAGGGCGCTCTCGTCCAGCTCGTGGATCTCCACCCACCAACGAGCCCATCGCAGAAACGCCCCGTTCCGGTCGATCAACGTGTTGTCGAGATCGAAACAGGCCAGGCGAGGTCTCACGTCAGACGTCGATGCGGTTCTCGTCGAGCTCGTAGGCGCCCTGGACCAGGAACTCCTTGCGGGGAGCGACGTCGTTGCCCATCAGCAGGTCGAAGACCCGGGAGGCGGCCTCGACGTCGTCGACGGTGATCCGGCGCAGCGTACGGTGCCGCGGGTCCATGGTGGTTTCGGCCAGCTGATCGGCGTCCATCTCACCGAGACCCTTGTAGCGCTGCGGGGGCTCCTTCCAGCGGACGCCCTTCTTCATCAGCTCGGCGGTCTTCCGCTGGTACTCCGCGTCGCTGTAGGTGTACAGGTACTTCTCCTGCCCCTTCTTCGGGTTCGTCAGCTCGAAGCGGTGCAGCGGCGGAACGGCGGTGTAGACCCGGCCGGCCTCCACCATCGGGCGCATGTAGCGGAAGAACAGCGTCGCCAGCAGTGTGCGGATGTGCGCGCCGTCGGAGTCGGCGTCGGCCATGAAGATGATCTTCCCGTACCGCGCCTGCTCGAGGTCGAAGGTCCGCCCGGAGCCGGCGCCGACGACCTGGATGATCGACGCGCACTCGACGTTCTTCAGCATGTCGCCGACGGACGCCTTCTGCACGTTCAGGATCTTGCCGCGGATCGGCAGCAGCGCCTGGAACTCCGAGCTCCGCGCGAGCTTCGCCGTACCGAGCGCCGAATCACCCTCGACGATGAACAGCTCGGACCGGTCGACGTCGTTGCTGCGGCAGTCCGCGAGCTTCGCCGGCAGTGCGGACGACTCCAGCGCGGTCTTCCGGCGCTGCAGTTCGCGGTGCTGGCGGGCCGCGACCCGGGTCCGGGACGCGGCGACGACCTTCTCCAGCACGGCCCGCGCCTGCGCCTTGAACTCGCGCTTGGTCGAGGTGAGGAACGACTCCAGCTCGGACTGCACGACCTTCGCGACGATCCGCGACGCGGCCGGCGTCCCGAGCACCTCCTTCGTCTGGCCGTCGAACTGCGGCTCGGCCAGCCGGACCGTGACCACCGCGGTGAGACCTTCGAGGACGTCGTCCTTGATGATCTCCTCGCCGCTCTTCAGCAGCCGGGTGCCGTCGAGCGCGTTCGTGAAGCTCTTCGACAGCGCGCGCTCGAAGCCGGCCACATGCGTGCCGCCCTTCGGCGTCGCGACGATGTTCACGAACGACCGCAGCTCGGTCTCGTACCCGTCGCCCCAGCGCACCGCGATGTCGACGTCCAGGTCCCGCTCGACATCGGTCGGCGTCATGTGGCCGGCTTCGTCCAGCATCGGCACGGTCTCGGTGAAGTGCCCGGTCCCGGCCAGCCGGATCACCTCGGTGACCTTCTGGTCGGTGGCCAGGAACTCGCAGAACTCGCTGATCCCGCCGTCGTGCTTGAAGGTCTCCTCGGTGACCTCCTCGCCGCGCTCGTCGCGGATCACCAGCTCGAGCCCGGGCACCAGGAACGACGTCTGCCGCGCCCGGGTGACCAGCTCGTCGTAGTTGAAGGTCGCGTCCTTGGTGAAGATCTGCCGGTCCGCCCAGTACCGGATCCGGGTGCCGGTCACCCCGCGCTTCGCCCGGCCCGCCTTGCGCAGGCCCTTCGCCGGCGTGAACCCGGCACTGGCGCCCTCGCCGTCGAACTCGCCGGCGACACCGCGCCGGAACGAAGTGGTCCAGACCGTCCCGCCGCGGTCGACCTCGACGTCGAGCCGCGCGGACAGCGCGTTCACCACCGACGCGCCGACGCCGTGCAGACCGCCGGAGGCGTTGTACGACCCGCCGCCGAACTTGCCGCCCGCGTGCAGCTTGGTGAAGACGACCTCGACACCGGTCATCTTGGTCTTCGGCTCGATGTCGACCGGGATGCCGCGGGCGCGGTCCTTCACCTCGACCGAGCCGTCCTTGTGGAGCACGACGTCGATCCGCTCGCCGTGCCCGGCCAGGGCCTCGTCGACGGCGTTGTCGATGATCTCCCACAGGCAGTGCATCAGGCCGCGGCTGTCAGTCGACCCGATGTACATCCCGGGCCGCTTCCGGACCGCCTCGAGTCCTTCGAGGACGAGCAGGTTGCGGGCGTTGTACGTCGGGTCGATCTCGGTACTGCGAGGCGTCGGGGCGGCCACAGGGCTCCTTCACTGGTTCACGCACTTACTCAGGTCAGCTTATGCGGCCGCACCCCCAAAACCGTGCAGGCACGGGCCGCAGCGGACATGCCGACGGGTACCGGAGATACATGTCGCGGCAGGTATCGATCCGGACTCGATTCGAAGTGGTGTACGACACTCCGAATCCGAGCAGACGGTGACGGTTCCATGGCGCACAGTGAGAGTAGAAGCACCCCGCCTCCGTGACTCACCAGAATTCCGCCGTACCACGAAACGATTCCTTGTCAGCAAACGTCATAGGGGAACAGGTGGTTCGTCTCACATACGGACACGTTGTCCCCACCGGGAAGCGATCCGCGTGTCAGGATGTTGCTATCTGGTGAGTACGGAACTAGATGAGATGAGGCCTCAATGACTACAGCACTCGCCCCGAGTTCGGCCCTGTCGGCCGCGGATCGTTGTGACCGCTGCGGTGCGCAGGCCTACGTCCGAGTCACCCTGACCAGCGGTGGGGAGCTGCTCTTCTGCGCCCACCACGGCCGGGAGCACTCGGAGAAACTGCGCGACATCGCGATCACGATCCACGACGAGACCGGTCGGCTCGAAGCCACCCCGACGATCGCGGTGGACGACGAGCGGTAACCACAAGCAGTTTCCAAACGCGCCAACGACGGCGCCAAAGTCATGAAGGCTTCGATGGCGGTTCATCCCGACGGGTGACCGCCATCCTTTCTGTTCACACCACGGGTACGCCGGGCGCGGGTCCGTGCCGGCGCAGCTCCTGCCAGGCACGTGCCAGCCGGGCGACCGCATCGTCGAGTACTTGCTCCGAGTAGGCGAACGGCACCCGTAAGTAGTCGTCGTGGTCGCCGGTCGGATCCATCGCCTGCCCGGCCACCACCTCGACACCGTGCCGCAACGCGACCTGGGCGAACACGCGCGCGTCGGTGCCGGGAAGCCGGATCCACAGCGCGGATCCGCCGACCGGTACAGACCATTCCCACTCCGGCAGTCGTTCGGTCAGCAACTCCCCCATCAGCTTCTTCCGTACCGTCGCCACCCGCGCCCGGGCGGCCGTCAGCTCACCGAGCCGCGGCAGCAGCCGCGCCGTCAGCGCCTGGTCGATCACCGGGCTGCCGAGATCGGCGAGCGCCTTGTGCCGCGCCAGCCGTTCCGCCAACGGGCGCGACGCCCTGATCCAGCCGATCCGCAGCCCGCCCCACACCGCCTTCGACACCGAGCCGATCGTGAGCACCTCCGCGTCCTCCGGCGCGTACGCCGCCAGCGGGGGCGGAATCTCCGGCCCGGACGGATCCCACGCCGAGTACGCGTTGTCCTCGACCACGACGACGCCGTGCCGTGCGGCCAGCTCCGCCACCTGCCGCCGGCGCGCGGCCGACATCAACCGGCCGGTCGGGTTGTGGAAGGTCGGCATTACGAACAGCATCGCCGGCTGGTGCTCCGCGAACGCCGCGTCGAGCAGATCCGGCCGGATGCCCGCGTCGTCCAGCGGTACGCCGACCACCCGCCCGCCGGCCGCGCCGAACAGGTCGAAGCACCCCGGCCAGCTCGGCTGCTCGATCGCGACCGCGGCGCCGTTCCGCAAGTACATCTGCGTGACCAGTGCGATCGCCTGGTGCGCGCCGGTCGTCACGACGATCTCGTCCGCGGACGTCGGCAGCCCGGACCCGGTGAAGTGCTCGGCGATCCGCTCCCGCAGCACCGGCAGGCCGCGCGGGTGGTAACCGACGTGGCCGAGCAGCTCCGGCAGCTCCGTCGACGCCAGCTCGACCAGCTCCGACGAGAGCTCGGGCAGCCCGGGATCCACGGCGTACGTCAGCGAGATCACCTCGCCCGGGCCGACCGTGATCCGGTGGAACAGCGACTCGCCGGACCCGGACGGCATCCGCTTGTCCGCTCGTGAACGCCCGCGGCCGGCGGCGCGCGCGACCGTCGTGCCGCTGCCGCGGCGGCTCTCCACCAGGCCGCGGGCGCGGAGCTCGTCGTACGCCGCGACGACCGTCGAGCGGCTGACCGCGAGAGCCTCGGCGAGGCGGCGTTCGGCGGGGAGCCGGGCGCCGACCGGAAGCTCGGCGGCGCCGATCAACGCGGCGAGCTCGTCGGCCAGCCGCCGGTACAGGCCGCCGCTACGGCCGGTCAGCCGGTGCCCGATCAGATCGGCCAGCGCCGCTGCGTCACCAGAACGGTCCACTTCTCCTCTTATTGGCTCGGGTGGACTGCTTGTCGGGCGGCCAGGCTAGTACAGCCAAGCAGTCCAACAGGAGGTCAAGTGGGGATCGGGCAGGTCGCAGGGTTCGCCGGAGCGACGGTGGTGCTGGTGGGAATGCCGGGGCCGAACAACCTGTACATCTCGCTGCGCAGTCTCACGCAGGGACGGCGCGCCGGCGTGGTGTCGGCGCTCGCCGTCGAGACCGGGACACTCGTCTACATCGTCGTGACGGCGCTCGGCCTGGCGACCTTGGTGCAGGCCTCGCCGAGGTTGTTCACCGCGATCACGATCGCGGGTGCGTGCTACCTGGCGTACCTGGGGATCCGGCTGCTGCTCGCACCGGCCGCGGAGCACACCGCGGGGATCCAGGCGGCGCCGCTCGGCCGGATCTTCCGCGACGGCGTCGTGGTCAACCTGCTGAACCCGAAGGCCGCGCTGTTCTTCCTCGCTTTCCTCCCGCAGTTCACCACCCGCGGCGCCGGACCCGATCAGCTCCGCACCGAGATGCTCCTGCTCGGCACCGGCACACTGCTGATCGGCATCACCCTCGACCTCTGCTACGCCCTCGGCGCCGACGCCATCGGCCGCCGCTTCCGCTCAGCTCGCACGACGACCCGCCGGCGCAACCGCCTCGTCGCGGCCGTCTACCTAACCCTCGCCGTCGCCGCCGTACTCACGGTCTAACCCGCGACGACCTCGGCGCTGTCGCCTTCCAGGCGGATGGTCAGTACGTCGTCGCCGGCGCGCAAACCCTGCAGTTCGAGGCGTTTCCACGGTGCCGTCGCCGCGGGGTTCACGACCAGCGTGCCACCCGGTACGTCGGGCTCGATGCCCAGCGCCGCGACCAGGACGGCGACCGCCGACGCGGCGGCCCACGCCTGCGGGCGGCACGAGAGCGGGTACGGCGTCGGCGTACGCTCCTCGTCGACCCCGCGGCCGCCGTACAGCTCCGGCAGCCGGTAGCCGAACGCCTCCGCGGCGCGGATCAGCCCCTCGGCGTACGACGACGCGACCTCGGGGAAGCCGGCCGCGAACAGGCCCTGGATCGTCATCGCGGTGTCGTGCGGCCAGACGCTGCCGGTGTGGTAGCCGAGCGGGTTGAAGCGGGTCATTGCCGTTGACAACGTTCGGAGCCCGAAGCCGCTGTTCAGGTCGGCACCCGCGAGTACGTCGGCGACGATCTGCTCCTCGTCCGCGTCGAGCAGGCCGGTGCCGAGCAGGTGGCCCATGTTCGAGGCGCGGCCGGCGACCGGGTTCTTCGCTCCGTCGAGCGCGATCGCCGGGTAACCGTCGACCCAGAACGCGGCCCGGAACCGCTCCTGCAACGCCGCGGCCCAGGTGCGCCACTCGTCGCCGGACTCGCCGAACGCCTCGAGCAACTCCGCGCCGTGGACCGCCGCGGCGTAGGCGTAGCCCTGCACCTCGCACAAGGCGATCGGTGCGGTCGCGAGCGTGCCGTCCGGCCACTGCACGGCGTCGGCGGAGTCCTTCCAGCCCTGGTTCGCGAGGCCGTGGCCCGACTCGTCGACGTACTCGAGGAAGCCGTCGCCGTCGGGGTCGGCGTACTCCTTCATCCAGGTCAGCGCGCGCCGCAGGTTCGGCAGCAGGTCGCGGACCTCGTCGCCCGGCATGCCCCAGCGCCAGGCCTTGTGCAGGGTGCTGATCCACAGCTGGGTCGCGTCGTGCGTCCCGTAATACACCGGCGGAAGGACCAGGCCGCCGCCGTGGTCGGCCACCTCGGCGCGCAGCTCGTGCGGGATCTTGCCCGGCTGCTCGGCGGTGTCGCGGTCGACCTTCGTGCCTTGCCGAGCGGCCAGCGCGCGCAAGGTCCCGGCCGCGAGCGTCGGGTCGACGGGGATCAGCATGCCCGACGAGATCAGCGAATCACGACCGAAGAGCGTCAGGTACCACGGCGGGCCGGCGCCGAGGTAGCGGTCGTCGCCGTCGGCGAGCTGCAGCGCGGTCACGTCCTCGAGCGAGCGGTCCAGCCAGCGCACGACCCGCTGGTCGTCGCACTCCAGCGTGACGTCGTACGGCGTACGCCCGGCCGGCGGCTCGATCGCGAAGCCTGTCGTCGACTTCGGGAACTCCGCGGCGACGTGCAGGGTCAGCGTGAACTCCTCCCCCGGCCCGACACGCGGCGTGGCCGACATGCCCGGGTCCGCGGTCACCACGACCAGCGTGTCGTCGCTCTCCCAGCGGATCCGGCCGGGGCCGTCCGGGAGCGGCGCCAGCTCCGGCAGGCGCGCTGCCGCGCCGCTGCGGACCGCCGCCGTACCGGCCAGGTCGGTGCCGAGGGCAACATCCAGGCGGCAGTCGACCGGCGTCCGGGAACGATTCACCAGCGTGATCCGCTCGGTCAGGCCGGCGGATTCGACCGTGCGGGTCCGGTAGAGCATCACGGTGGGGTCGTGCCGGGTGTCGCCGGCTCCTTCGACCATCGCGACGTACTGGTGCGTCGCGGCGTCCTGCTCGTCGACGTGCACCGGGACCGGCTCCCGGCCGTCGACGGTGACGCTCAACCGGGACAGGATCCGCCGGTCCCGGGCGTACACACCCTCCGCGCCGGAGCCGGTGAGCTGACCTGATCGCGGCGACAGCACCACCCACGGGGCGGCCAGGGCGGTGACGAGTTCGTGCAGCTGGGAGGCCATGGCTCCACCCTAAAGGTCCCGTGGTGCGAGAGAGTTGGGGTATGCAGACAGCCGTGACGGTCCTCGCCGGGATCGCGATCTTCGTCGGGATCGCGGGCATCGTGCTGCCGATCCTCCCCGGCGCCCTCCTCAGCCTGGCCGCCGTCCTGGTCTGGGCGATCGTCGAGCGGAGCCTCACCGGCTGGGTGGTGTTCGCGATCTGTGTGGTGCTGATCGGTGCCAGTCAGGTGGTGAAGTACGTCGTACCCGAGCGCCGGCTCCGGGAGGCCGGGGTACCGCGGCGGTCGATGATCTTCGGCGTACTGCTCGGCATCGTCGGGTTCTTCGTGATCCCGCTGGTCGGGATGTTCGTCGGCTTCCCGCTCGGCGTGTACCTGTCCGAGGCGCAGCGGCTCCGCACCCACGGCGCCGCCTGGACCTCGACCAAGCACGCACTCCGCGAGACCGGCGTGTCGATCCTCATCGAACTGCTCGGCACGTCCCTCGCGGCAGCGGTCTGGCTGGTCGCGGTGCTCTTCCTGGTCTGACCCCGCACCAGCTCGGCCCGGTCCCCGCAGACCTGTTCTTAGCCGATTGCCAGCTGGTTCTTAGCTGTCCGCGCGATGCTGGGACGATGAAGCTCTCACAGAAGCGGTGGCGCCTGATCGGTACGGCCGCCGCGGTCGTGGTGACCACCGCCGCCGGCGGGGTCGCCTGGGCGGCCACCAACGCGGACCCGACTCCGTCCGCCTCACCGTCCGCCTCTCCCTCGCAGCCGAACCAGAACCCGAACCAGAAGCCCGGCGGCGGTCCGGGGCGTGGCGGGTTCCGCGGTGAGTTCGGGCTCGGCGGGGCGTTGCACGGTGAGTTCGTCGTACAGAAGGACGGCGGGGGCTACGAGACCGTCGCGGTCCAGCGCGGTCAGGTGACGGCCGTCAGCAACGACTCGCTCACGGTGAAGAGCGCCGACGGGTACAGCCGGACGTACACGCTCACGTCGAACACGATGGTGAACGCGGCCCGCAACGGCATCGGCGACGTGAAGACCGGCAACACCGTGAACGTGCAGGCCGTCGTCACGAACGGTAACGCGACCGCGGTCCGGGTCAACGACGGGACGGTCCGTCAGGCCGCCGGGCAGAGCTGGGGCTTCAAGCACAAGCCGCGCTGACGGGGGGCCGATCGGGCGTACAGGCGGCGTCCCGGCGACTCACAGGCGATTGCCAGGAAACCTCCAGGGTTCGCACGGTCGCCGGCGGCACACTGTCACTATGAGTCCGCATCTGCTGGTTGTCGACGACGAGCCGAACATCGTCGAGCTGCTGTCCGCGAGTCTGCGTTTCGCCGGGTACGACGTGACCACGGCGACCCACGGCGCGGAGGCGCTGCGCAAGGCCCGGGACGTGGAGCCCGACCTCGTCGTCCTCGACGTGATGATGCCCGGGCTGGACGGCTTCGAGGTGGTACGCCGCCTGCGCGGCGAGGACCGGCACGTACCGGTGCTGTTCCTCACCGCCCGGGACGCGGTCGAGGACAAGGTGCTCGGGCTGCAGACCGGCGGCGACGACTACGTCACCAAGCCGTTCAGCCTCGACGAGCTGGTCGCGCGGGTGCGGGCGCTGCTCCGGCGCTCCGGTCACCGCGAGGAGACCACGACCGAGGCCGCCGTCCTGCGGTACGCCGACCTCGAGCTGAACGAGGACAGCTACGAGGTGTTCAAGGCCGGCAAGGCCGTGCAGCTGTCGCTGACCGAGTTCAAGCTGTTGCGCTGCCTGCTGGAGAACGCTGAACGGGTGATGTCGAAGGGGCAGATCCTGTCCGCGGTGTGGAACTATGACTTCGCCGGTGACGCGGGCGTGGTCGAGTCGTACATGTCGTACCTGCGCCGCAAGGTCGACACCGGCGACCAGAAGCTGCTCCACACCGTCCGCGGGGTCGGCTACGTACTGCGCACCCCGCGAGGCCCCAACTGATGCAACTGAGTCACCGGCGGTTCACCGACCGGTACCCGCTGCGCGTCACCATCGTCGTCGTCCTGCTCGCGCTGGTGGTGCTCGCGCTGGCCGCGTCCGGCGTACTGTCGACGACCATCATGCGCGGCTACCTGATCGACCGCGTCGACGAGCAGTTGCAGCAGACCTCGATGCCGTTGATCCGGTTCCGTCCGGACAACCGGCCGCTGCCGCCGGGGCCCAACCGTCCGCGGCAGATCCCCAACCCGGTCGTCGTGCAGTACAGCGACTCGGAGGGACACAGCGACAACGGGCCGATCGGGACCCGGCTCACCGAGTCGGAGCCGCTGCCGACGCTTCCCGTCCTGAATCTCAACCAGGTGCGCGACCTCAACGGAAAGCCTTTCGACGTGAAGGCCGTTTCCGGCGGTGCGACCTGGCGCGTCCTCGCCGTACCGCTCGACGACGGGACCGGATCGGTGATGGTGGCGCAGAGCCTGCGGGACATGGACCACACGATCAACCGGCTCGTCGGGGTCCAGTTGGCCGCCGGTCTGATCGTGCTGATCCTGCTCGCCGGGGTCGGGACGTTCGTCGTACGGCGCAGTCTGCGCGGACTGGAGGACGTGGAGAACACCGCGGTGGCGATCGCGGGCGGGGACCTGGGCCGGCGCGTCCCGCAGCGGGATCCGCGGACCGAGGTGGGACGGCTGTCGCTGGCGCTGAACCAGATGCTCGGGCAGATCGAGACCGCCTTCGCGCAACGTACCGCGTCGGAGGCGGCGGCACGGCGTTCCGAGGACGTGGCGCGCCGGTCGGAGGAGGCGGCGCGGCAGTCCGAGGGCCGGATGCGGCGGTTCGTGGCGGACGCGTCGCACGAGCTGCGTACGCCGTTGACGTCGATCCGCGGGTTCGCGGAACTTTCGCGGCAGCGGGGCGACACGACCGACTCGGACACCATGCGGCGGATCGAGGACGAGGCCAAGCGGATGGGGCTGCTGGTCGACGACCTGTTGCTGCTGGCGCGGCTGGATCAGCAGCGTCCGTTGCGGATGGAGTCGGTCGATCTGCTGCCGATCGCCGCCGACGCACTCCACAACGCCCAGGCGATCCAGCCGGACCGGCCGTTGTCGCTGACCATCCTCCCGGACTCCGAGGCGCCCGTGGTCGAAGGCGACGAGACCCGTCTCCGGCAGGTCCTCGGCAACCTGGTGAGCAACGCCCTCAACTACACCCCGGTCGACGCTCCGATCACGGTGTCGGTCGGCACGCGCGGCTCCGAAGCCATTCTCGAAGTCAGCGACACCGGCCCCGGTCTCTCCGACGAGCAGAAGGCCCGGGTCTTCGAACGCTTCTACCGAGCCGACACCGCCCGCACCCGCACCACCGGCGGCTCCGGCCTCGGCCTCTCGATCGTCGCCGCCCTGGTCGCCGCCCACAACGGCCGGGTGACCACTACCGACACCACTCCCCATGGCGCGACCTTCACGGTCCACCTCCCCCTAGGTCAGCTGAGGGAAAGTACGCGTGGCTGATTCGCCGTGTTCCAGCACCTGTGCGGCCGGCCCCAGGATCTTCGGGTCGGGGCGGCCTACCAGGTCCTCGTCCTTGTCGGTGTAGTCGTACAGGGAGAGGACGTGGCGCATTGCCTCCAGGCGGGCGCGCTTCTTGTCGTTGCTCTTCACCACCGTCCACGGGGCGTGCTCGGTGTCGGTGTAGTGGAACATCGCCTCCTTCGCCTCCGTGTACGCCTGCCACTTGTCCAGCGACGCGAGGTCCGTCGGCGACAGCTTCCACTGCCGCACGGGGTCGATCTGGCGGATCGTGAAGCGGGTCTGCTGCTCCGCCTGCGACACCGAGAACCACAGCTTGACCAGCTTGATCCCGGACCGTACGAGCATCCGCTCGAACTCCGGCGCCTGCCGCATGAACTCCTCGTACTGCTCCTGGTCGCAGTACCCCATCACGTGCTCCACGCACGCGCGGTTGTACCAGGAGCGGTCGAACAGCGTCATCTCCCCCGCGGCCGGCAGGTGGGCGGCGTACCGCTGGAAGTACCACTGCGTCTGCTCGCGCTCGGTCGGCTTCTCCAACGCGACGATGCGCGCCCCGCGCGGGTTCAGGTGCTCCATGAACCGCTTGATCGTGCCGCCCTTGCCGGCCGCGTCCCGCCCTTCGAACACGATCACCAGCCGCTGCTTCGACCGCTTCACCCAGTACTGCAGCTTGAGCAGCTCGATCTGCAGCAGTCGTTTGTCCCGGTCGTAGATCGCCCGCGGCAGCCGCTCGCCGTACGGGTATCCCTCCCGCCACGTGTCCACCGGCGTACCGTCGGCGCGCAGCAGAACCGGGTCGTCGTCCTCCTCGTCCAGCACGCGGAAGCCGAGCTCTTGCACCAGATCAGGCGTGGTCATGACCCCACCATCCGATGCGATGGTGACCTCCAGATGAACAGGCTCAGAGGCGGCGCAGCTTCACCGTGCAGTCCCGGCGGTTGATCGGTACGCCGTCCCGCATCACCTGGGCCCGGTCGTGCGCGCGACTGACCAGCGTCTCCCACTCGCCCTCGGGAAGCGCGAGACTCTCGATCACCTCGTCGGGTTCCGGGAAGTGGATGTCCGGGTGCGGATTGTGCTCGCCCGGCGGGAAGCCGAGGTGCCCTTCGATCAGCAGTACGCCGCCTGGGGCGACGGCGGCCGCCGCGCGCCGGAGGATGCCGTCGCGCGGCAGCTCGGTCCTGGAGTGCAGGAACTGTGCGGACACCAGGTCGAACTCCCCGTCCGGGAACGAGAGGCCCAGCTCGTGCTGCTGCCAGTCGATGCGGTCGGCCACGCCGGCTGCCTTCGCGTGTCCGGCGGCGCGGCCGAGCGCGACCGTCGAGATGTCGACGGCGGTCACTGTCCAGCCCCGCTCCGCGAGCCAGATCGCGTCGGCCCCTTCACCGCAGCCGAGGTCGAGCGCCCGCCCCGGCGCCAGCCCGGCGACCTCGTCGGCGAACGCGGCGTTCGGCCTGCCGCTCCAGATCTGCTCGTGCTCGGAGTAGAACTCGTTCCAGTACTCGTCCGGCAACTGTTCGGTCGTCATACCGCGATCGTCCGGCACCGCACCGGATCCCGCAAACAAACTTGCCGGACCGGCAAACGTCAACGGACCGGCAGCGGTTCGGCCTTCCCGACCACGAACGCGTAGGTCAGCGCCCCGATCACTGCCACCACTCCGGCGACCGCGAACGACGGCAGGTACGAGCCGTGGTACACGTCCAGCAGCAGCCCGAACACGTACGGGCTGATGATGCCGGCGATGTTCGACGCGAAGTTCTGGATGCCGCCGATCGACGCCACGTGCCGCGACGACGGCGCCACGTCCCCCGGAAGGGACCAGATCCCGGTCGCCGCGATCGCCAGGCTCGCGTACGAGATCGCCAGGAACAGCAGCGCGACGTACACCGACTTCGCCGGCGCCGCGAACACGATCGCCGCGCCGCCGAGCAGCCCGCCGACCATCACGGTCTTCCGGACCCGGGTGACGTCGGCACCGGCCCGGATCCGCCGGTCCGCGACGATGCCCGCGATCCAGCCGCCGGCGATCGCGGTGATGCCCGGCAGCGTACCGAGCGTGCCGAGCTCCTTCAGATCGAGTCCACGGGCGTCCTTCAGGTACGACGGGAACCAGGTGAGGAAGAAGTAGATGACGAAGTTCAGGCAGAAGAAGCCGAGCATCATCCCGCGGACGGTCCGGTACCGGAACAGGTCCCGCCAGCGCACCTGGGCGGCGGCCTCGTCGTCATTGTCCTCCAGGCGCGCGCCGTGGGACGCGATGTACGCGCGCTCCTCGGCGTTCGCGTGCCGGTGCTCCATCGGGTCGCGGTAGTACCAGTACCAGACCGCGGCCAGCATGATGCCCAGCACGCCGAGGACGACGAACGAGAAGTGCCAGCTGACCAGCGCGATCAGGCCGGTCACGACCGGCAGCGACAGCACCGTGCCGACCCGCGACCCGGAGTCGATCACCGCACTCGCGAACGCCCGCTCGTGCGCCGGGAACCAGCGCGACGCGGCCTTGGTGGCACTCGGGTACGCCGGTGCCTCGCCCGCGCCGAGCGCGAACCGGAACGCGAACAGCGACCAGAACCCGCGCGCCAGCGGCGTCAGCGCGGTCACGACACTCCACCACAACGCGGCGAACGTGAACGCCTTCCGGGAGCCGACCTTGTCCGCGAACCAGCCCGCGGCCAGCATCGCTCCGTCGTACGCCCAGAAGAACGCGCCGAGGATCAGACCCTTCTCGGCGTTGCTCAGATGCAGCTGCAGATCGTCCTGGATGAACGGCAGCGCGACGCTCAGGTTCGCGCGGTCCAGGTAATTCAGTGAGAGCCCGACGAACGCGAGCCCTAGGATCAGGTATCTCGTGCGGCTTGCTCCGGGTGGAGCTTTCACAGATGTGGCGGTCACTGTGCGCCTCCGATCGATGGCGGATCGTCGCACGCTACCGCGCCGGCACCCCTTGTGTAGACAAACGTTTCAGCTACTGGAATGAGGCATCGGTGATCGAGGACGGCGAGGAGATCCCGCTGGTGGGCGGCGACGTGACCGAGGGTCTGGTCCGGGTCGGCGACACGGTACGGCGGCCACCCGGCGAGCGGCCGCAACTCGTGGAGGACGTACTGCGGCACCTGGAGAAGGCCGGCTTCGAGGGCGCGCCGCGGTTCCTCGGCGTCGACTCGAAAGGCCGGCATGCCCTGTCGTACATCGAGGGCGAGGTGGCCGGCCGGCCGCGGCCGGCGTGGATCGCCGACGAGGAGCGGATGCTGTCGGTCGCGCGACTGCTGCGGGCGTACCACGACGCGATCGAGCCGTTCGGCGTACCCGGCAATCTGCCCGCACCGATCGAACCACCGGGGCTGCCCGCCCTGGACGATCCGCCGGAGCTGGTCGGGCACCAGGACGTGACGCCGGAGAACGTGGTGTTCCGCGAGGGACGCGCGTACGCGCTGATCGACTTCGACCTCGCTCGGCCGGTCAGCCGGGCGTCGGACTTCGTGAACCTGATGCTGTGGTGGGCTCCGCTCGGTGCGGAGGCCGACCTGGACCCGGAGTTCCGCGGTCTCGACCAGCCGCGGCGGGCCCGGTTGCTCGCCGACGCGTACGGGTTGTCCACCGCCGACCGGAAGCGGGCGCTGCCGTTGTCGATCGCCCGCAACGAGCGCGCCTGGCACACGATGAAGTACCGCGCCGAAACGCTCGGCGGAGGCTGGCAGCGGATGTGGAGCGAAGGCGTCGGCGACACGATCCGGCGGCGCCAGACCTGGCTCGAGGAGAACGCCGGCACCCTCACCGGAGCGCTGCTCGACTGACCTCCGGTTGCCCGAGGCAACGAGCCTCGGGCCACCGGGAAGTCGTCAGCGGGAGATCTTCACCTCGGCGCCGAGCTTCGCCGACTCATAGATCGCGGACAGCATCCTGGCCATCTCCAGGCCCTGTTGCGCGGTCGCGTCGGCGGGGATCTCGCCGCGGCAGATCTGCAGGAAGTGGTCGATCTGGTTCGCGAACCCGACCTTGAAGTCGAACCCGAGCGAGTCGATCTGCGGCTGCACGTGCAGCAGCGTGTCGTGCCGCTCGGTGACCATGAGCAGCTCCGGCTCGATCTCCGCGCCGCCCTTGTCGCCGTGGATCCGCACGCTCAGCTCGTTGCGTGCGTGCAGCGAGTACGACGTGTCCACGTCGAGGACCGCCCCGCCCTCGAACCGGATCTGCGCGGTCGCGTAGTCCTCGACCGTGTTCGGCCGCGCCGCCGAGGCGGCCTTGTACCGGGTCAGGTTCTGGATGTTGTCGCGCGCACCCAGCGGGGCGAACGTCGCACCGGACGCGGAGACCGGCTTCGGCATCCCCATCAGGTACCAGCACAGGTCGATGATGTGGACGCCGAGGTCGATCAGCGGGCCGCCGCCGGACAGTTCCACGTCGCCGAACCAGCCGCCGGGGTTGCCGGCCGTCCGCAGCAGCGTCGCCCGGGCCGCGTAGATGGTGCCGAACTCGCCCGCCTCGAGGAACCGCTTGGTGACCAGCGCGTTCGGCGCGTACCGCCGTACGTACCCGATCTGCAGCGCCTTCCCGGTCTCCTCGACCGCCTTCACCAGCGCCTCGGCCTCGGGCACCGTCACGGTCATCGGCTTCTCGACCAGCACGTGCTTGCCGGCCCGCAGCGCCGCCTCGGCGATCGGGGCGTGCAGCGTGTTCGGCACGCAGATGCTCACCGCGTCGACGTTCGGATCCGAGAAGACCTCCTCCGGGTCGCCGGTCACCCGTTCGACCCCGAACTGCTCGCCGCGCGCCTTCGCCCGCTCCAGATCCACGTCGCACACCGCGACGAGCTCTGCCTGCGGGTTCTTCTGGTACGCGCTCAGGTGCTCGACGGCGATCGAGCCCAGCCCGATCACTGCAATCCGCGTCGTCATATCAGGCGTTGCCTTCCGTCAGTCGGAGGATGTTGGCGAGCGAACGCTCGATGGCAGGCAGCGGCGTCTCCATGCCCTCGAACTCCAGGCTCACCGGTACGTCGGGCTTGGTCGCGGCGAGTGCGAGCAGCCCGGCCACGTCCACGTCGCCGTGACCCGTGACCGTGCCGAGCAGGTAGTCGCCGGCCAGCGTCTTCAGCCAGCCTTCACCGGCCGAACGGCGGATGTGGAAGTCCTTCACACCGATCGACGCCGCGACGTCGATCAGCCCGGCGGCCGTCTTGCCGGGGACCTCGCCGACGCACAGGCCGTTGCCGAGGTCGAGCGTGACCCGAAAGTTCGGGCGGTCCACCTCGTACACCAGGCGGGCCAGGCGCTCGCTGCCGTTCATGAAGAAGCCGTGGTTCTCGATCGTGGACACGATGCCGAGCCCGGCCGCATGGTCGGCGACCGCCCGGCAGCCCTCGACGACCTGCGCGAACGTCGTCTCGAACTCGCCCGGGTCCTGCTCCCGCCAGGCCCACGGCGCGACGTCGTGCCGGAAGATCCGCGCGCCGAACGCGTGCGCGACGTCCAGCTGCCGGCGCAGCCGGTCGACCTCGGCGCTGTCCGCGGTCCGCAGGTCGCCGCTGACCAGGTAGTTCACGATCGGTACGCCGATCTCCTCGGCGTGCTTCGCGGTGTCGCGGACGACGTCCTGGTGCTCCAGGTAGTACTCGCCGTCCATCGCGGCCACCTCGATGTGCCCGGCCGGCGAGGCCGCGACCCAGTCCAGGACACCGATCAGGTCCATCTCGCCGCTCGTCATGAGCTGGCGGAAACAGTACGAGCTGACTCCGAGCTTCACCTGGTGGTCCTCTCCAGAGTGTCGGTAAGGGGGTGGGTGATCCGGTTCCAGGGACTGGGGACGTCCTGGATCCCGTAGATGCCTGACTTCACTTGGTCGAACGCGTTGCCGACCGCCCCGAGTACCACCGCTTCCCGCCCCAGCGCCGAGGCGACGAAGGGCGGGCGCTCGGGGAAGACCAGTTGGTTCTCGACCGCGGCGGCGAGCGGCCGGAGCAGCGCGCCGCTGTCCGCCGCCGCTCCCCCGCGGACGACGACCACCTCCGGGTCGACGACCAGCAGAACGGTCGCGATCCGCGGGGCGATCTGGGTGCAGAAGTCCTCCAGCTCGGCCTGGGCGCCGGGGTCGCCGGCCGCGGCCGCGGTCAGGACTTCCGCGCCCGTCGGACGGGCCGACCAGACGAGTTGTCCGCGCTGGGCGTTGCGGGTCCAGCGCATCCCGCGCTGCGCCCCGAGTTCTCCGGCGAGCCGGTGCCGTCCTTGACGGATGACGCCGTTCAGCACGATCGACACCGACAGCCGGTGCCCGATCTGCAGATAGACGACGTCGGAGTACCCGCGCCCCGCCCCACCACGTTGCTCCGCCAGAGCGGCCAACTTGATGTCGTTGTCGACCGCCACCGGCTGCCCGAGCTCCTTCGCCAGCAACTCCCCCACCGGCAGCCCCACCAGGTGCGGCATCGCGAGGCTCGCTCGTAAACGGCCGTCTGCCTCCACTACGCCCGGCAGTCCCACCCCGACCGCCCGCAACCGCCCGAGGTCGAGCGCCTGACGTGAGCCGGCGGGCTCCGGGGTGGCGGCTGCTGCTTCCAGAGCTTGTGGGATCAGTGAGAGGTCGGCCGTGCCATTCGGAGGTACTTCGGCATAGGCGACCCGGTCGCCTGCCAGGTTGCAGATGATGGCGCGGGCGCCGCGAGGGCCGAGATCGACCCCGGCAACCAGGCCGGCGTCGCGAGCGAACTGAAAGGCGCGCGCCGGACGGCCAGGTCCCGCGGTCGCGGGACTGGTGGCCTCCACCAGCCCCGCGTCGAGGAGGTCGTCGAGGACGGCGTGCACGGTGGGTCGCGACAGGCCGGTACCTTCGCTGATCACCCCGACCGTCCGCGCCTCGTCGGCGTCGGCGAGGAATCGCAGGCACGCGACCTGATTGGCCGCTCGCTCCGCCTGCGCGGCTCCGCGTGCAGTCTCCATCGACCCCAACCCATTTAAGGAACCGGCTTTAATAAAGACGGTAGCAGAATAGTCGAGGCGCTGACAACGACCGTTGCCACCAGCAACCACCCGGCACCGCCGGAGCGGGTCCTAGCGGTGCAGAACGGTGCGTTCCACGACGGTCCAGGCCGTCGTCGTCAGCAGGTAGAGGCCGGCTGCCAGGGGGACGAACGCGGCGGTGAGCAGCGTGCCGTACGGCAGGAGCTGGGCCATTCTTCGTGACAGCGTCGTCGCCGACGGATCGAGTTGCCGCAACTGGAGCCGCGCCGAGAAGAAGGCGACCACGCAGAGCAACGCCGCGATCACCATGTACGCCGGAGTGCCGGTGAGGATCGGCCAGTGCGTACCGAGCGGCGCGCCGAGCAGGCTGCCGCTGATCAGCTGGTTCGACTCCCCCGCGACCACCGCACGGGAGAACAGCGTGTACATCAACCAGAAGAACGGCATCTGCGCGAGCAGCGGCAGGAACCCGGCGAACACCGACGTACCGGTTTCGGCCTGCAGCTTCGTCAGCTCACGCTGCAGCCGCTCGGGATCGCCCCGATGCTTCTCGGTGAGCTGCTTGTACTGCGGCATCAGAGCCGCACGGGCCTGCATCCCGCGATGCGCCCGCAGGCTGAGCGGGACCAGGCAAAGCCGGACGAGGAGGGTGCACAGCACGATCGCGATCACGGCGGCGTACGCGCCGGTCAGCGGCTGGAGTGCGGAGACGAGGGACGTGAGCAAGTGATAGGCACCGGCGACCGGTGCCTCCAGGAAAGAAGGCACAGCAGAACTCCACGAGTCAGTAGGAACAGGTAGCGAGGTGGAGCGCTACTGTCCTGGTGCTCGTGGTCGGGGTCGCCCGGCCGCGTCGGGGTCCCGGAGGGAGAGATAGGCGGTACGCCGGGCGTTGGCCCGGGTGGCGCTCGAACGGGCCGGCAGCGGCGAGACCAACGGGTTCCGCGCCGCCTCCTGGGCGATCTGGACCGCCAGGAACAGCAAAGCCGCCGCCGTGAACACGGCGACGGCCAGCAGACCCGTGTCCGGGCCGAGGGCAGGCATCGCCAGCGACCACACGCCGGCGAAGACCTGCCCCATCGTCATCAGTCCAGGTAGTCCCGGAGCACCTGCGACCGCGACGGGTGCCGGAGCTTCGACATGGTCTTGGACTCGATCTGGCGGATCCGCTCGCGGGTCACGCCGTACACCTTGCCGATCTCGTCGAGCGTCTTCGGCTGACCGTCGGTCAGACCGAAGCGCATCGAGACCACCCCGGCCTCGCGCTCGGACAGCGTGTCGAGGACCGCGTGCAGCTGCTCCTGGAGCAGCGTGAACGAGACCGCCTCGGCCGGCACGATCGCCTCGGAGTCCTCGATCAGGTCGCCGAACTCGGAGTCGCCGTCCTCACCCAGCGGGGTGTGCAGCGAAATCGGCTCGCGACCGTACTTCTGCACCTCGATGACCTTCTCCGGGGTCATGTCGAGCTCCTTGGCGAGCTCCTCCGGAGTGGGCTCCCGGCCGAGGTCCTGCAGCATCTGCCGCTGGACACGGGCCAGCTTGTTGATGACCTCGACCATGTGCACCGGGATCCGGATGGTGCGGGCCTGGTCGGCCATCGCCCGGGTGATCGCCTGCCGGATCCACCAGGTCGCGTACGTCGAGAACTTGTAGCCCTTGGTGTAGTCGAACTTCTCGACCGCACGGATCAGACCGAGGTTGCCCTCCTGGATCAGGTCCAGGAACAGCATGCCGCGACCGGTGTAGCGCTTGGCCAACGACACGACCAGGCGCAGGTTGGCCTCGAGCAGGTGGTTCTTGGCGCGCCGGCCGTCCTCGGAGATCCACTCGTACTCGTCGCGGACCTTGTCCTTGAGCTTGGCGGTCTCGTCGGCGGTCTGCTCCTCCGCGAACAGGCCGGCCTCGATCCGCTTGGCGAGCTCGACCTCCTGCTCGGCGTTCAGCAGCGGGACCTTGCCGATCTGCTTCAGGTAGTCCTTGACCGGGTCCGCGGTGGCGCCGGCCACCATCACCTGCTGCTCGGGCTCGTCGGTCTCGTCGGCCTCGGAGACGATGAAGCCCTGGTCCTCGGTGAGCTCCTTCTCCAGCCCCTTGACCGCATCGGGCTGGAAGTCGGACTCGTCCACCTCGTCGAGGGCGCGCGGCTTGCCGGTTTTCGGGTCGATCGCCAGACCCGCCTCGGACACGGCCTTCTTCGCCGGAGCCTTCTTGGCAGCGGCCTTCTTCGCGGGGATACCGTCCTCCTTGGTGCTAGCGGCCTTCACCGCCGCCTTCTTCGCGGCCACCTTCTTGGCGGCCGGCTCGGTCACTCGGGCGCTGGTCCGCGGAGCCGTACTACGGGCGGTGGCGGCCACGGCCCGGGCCGGCTCGGCGGGAAGGTTCTCGGACGAGCTGGACGACACGAATTACCTCTCGTCTGACGCAGGGTTTGTACGACGGTACGACGTTGTGTTTCGGAGACTTTGGGTGCTGCTGTGTGCGGCTGCTCGCTGGTCAGGCGGCGGCAACAGTCCATTGTAATCCGCGAACCAAGGCCACGCGTCGCGCGACCCCCCGGAGGGGTGCTTTTCCAGGGGGTCGTCCGTCGATCTTTGCTCACCCGTTACGTGTCTGCCGGAGCGGCCGCGCGATCACCGGCCGGCGGACCAGCTGCTGCTCCTGCTTGAACTGCCGGACCTTCACCAGCGACGCCACGTCGATGACGTCGGCGACCGACCGGTAGGCGCCGTCCTCGCCGTACGGCTCGGAGGCCTCGCGCCAGCCGCGCGGCCGGACCTTGAGCTGCTTGCCGAGCAGCGCGACGAAGATCTTCGCCTTCTGTGCGCCGAACCCCGGCAGCGCGGACAACCTGGCCAGCAGGTCGTCACCGGACTTCACGTCGGACCACAGGCCGGACGCGTTCCCGGAGTAGTGCTCGTCGAGGTGCTTGGCCAGGGTCTGGATCCGGGCCGCCATCGCGGTCGGGAACCGGTGCACGGCGGGCGGGCCGGCCACCACCTCGACGAACGCGTCCGGGTCGTAGTGCGCGACCGTGGACGGATCGAACGGACCCATCATCCGCTGCGCGATCGCGACCGGGCCGGCGAACGCCCGCTCCATCGGAATCTGCTGGTCGAGCAGCATGCCCACCAGCAGGGCGAACGGATCTCTGCTCAACATCTCGTCGGCGTCGGGCTGCTGGGCCAGGCACAGCTTCCTGCTGCGTGTCGAAGTCACCTCAGTCCTCCCCTTCGTCGGCCTTCACGGCCAGCACCGGACACGGCGCATCCAGCAGCACCCGCTGCGCGTTGCTGCCGAGGATGAGCTTGCCGACCGGGGACCGGCGCCGCAGCCCGATCACGATGAACTCCGCGTGCACCTGCTCGGCGACGGCCACCAGGTCCTCCGCCGGGTCCAGGCCACGGACCAGTTGCCGTACCTCGTACGGCACGCCGGTCGAGTCCAGTTGCTCCCGTACTTCCGTCAGCGCCGCGTCACTTGCCGCGGCTTCGTCGCTGTCGTAGCTGCGCCCGCCCCGATGCGAGTTCACCACCACCAGCTTGGCGTCCCGCAGCGTCGCTTCCTCCGCTGCCCGCCGAAGGGCCGCACGGCCTTCCGCCTTCGGCACATAACCCACGACGATGGTCGTCATCGCCCTGCCTCACCTCCGGGTGTGTGTCGACCCGTCTCGAACGATACTGCTCCCGACCCCGGACGGCATCCGCTGCATTTGCACCTGTTGTGTCGCACCGGTGACGGAGGGCTGCCGGTGCCCGACTACTACCCGCCGCGGGCCTGCCTAACCTTCCGGTGGCCACACCTTTGCAGGGCTGTCACCAAAAGCGCCACCCCTGTAGTCCGGGTCGTTATCGAACTCGTGACAGTTCTGCCTCAGGAGGCAGCCCGGTACGCCGTTGCCCAGGGCAAGAGCGGGCGCCGGTTCCGCCAGGAGGACCGGGGTTCCGGCGGCCGTGTCCCACGTTGTCGGGGAATTCCTAACCGGTTCAGTCCACCGGCCATTCGTGCACGGGCGTGTTGTCGTGCATGTGGTCGCGGTATCGGCGTAACATCCCGCGCAACGCGTCCCGGCGACCGTGCGAGCCCTGTGTATACAGGCGATGGAAGACGTCCGCCTGCCAGGACGCGCCGTTACGGTTCGTGAGGCAACGCTGTTCGACGATCCCGAGCAGCCGGTCGCGCACCGCCACGTCGACACCCCAGGCGTCGAGACCGCGAACCGCCAACGGCAGCAGGCGTCTGAGCACCAGCTCGGTCGCGCGCGCCGTACCGACGCCGGGCCAGAAGACCTCGGCGTCGATGCCGTGGCGCGCCGCGCTGTGGAAGTTCTCCTCGGCCGCGCTGAACGACATCTGCGACCAGATCGGCCGTTCGTCGTCGGCGAGCGCCCGGACCAGCCCGAAGTAGAAGGCGCCGTTGGCAATCGTGTCGACGACCGTCGGGCCGGCCGGCAGCACGCGATTCTCCACGCGCAGATGCGGTTTCTCCCGGACAACGTCGTACACCGGGCGGTTCCAGCGATAGATCGTCCCGTTGTGCAGCCGCAACTCCGAAAGTGCCGGCGTGTCGCCGCGGTCCAGGACGGCGATCGGATCCTCGTCGGAGGTGACCGGCAGCAGCGCCGGGTAGTACCGCGAGTTCTCCTCGAACAGGTCGAAGATCGAGGTGATCCAGCGTTCGCCGAACCAGACCCGCGGACGCACGCCCTGGGTCTTCAGCTCGTGCGTCCGGGTGTCGGCGGCCTGCTCGAACAACGCGATCCGGGTTTCCCGGAGCAGCTCCTTGCCGAACAGGAACGGCGAGTTCGCACCGACCGCGAGCTGGACGCCGGAGATCGCCTGCGCGGCGTTCCAGTACCGCGGGAACGCCTCGGGCGTGACCTGGAGATGGAACTGGGTCGACGTACAGGCGGCCTCCGGGACGATGCTGTCGGCGGTCACCTGGAGGCGTTCGACGCCGTCGATGGAGATCTGCACGTCCTCGCCGCGGGCGGCGAAGATCTGGTCGTTGAGCAACGCGTACCGCGGGTTGGTGCTGAGCGCCTCACGATGGATGTGCTCGGTGAGCAGCGTCGGCAGGATCCCGACCACCACCATCGACGAGCCGGTCCGGGCGGCCTTGTCCTCGGCGGCGTTCAGGCTGTCCCGGATGTTCGCCTCCATCGTGTCCAGGCCGAGTCCGTCGATCTGCCCGGGCGGCACGTTGATCTCGATGTTGAACTGGCCGAGCTCGGTCTGGAACGCGTCGTCCTCGATCGCGCTCAGCACCTCGGCGTTCTTCATCGCCGGGTCGCAGTGCTCGTCGACCAGGTTCAGCTCGATCTCGATACCGGTCATCGGACGCTCGGGCGCGAACCGGTTCTCGCGCAGCATCCGCGCGAAGGCGTCCAGATTGCGGTGCACCTGCTCCCGGAACGCGGTCCGGTCCGCCCGGGTGAACTCGACCCGGTCGACTTCCTCGCCCATCGCGCCTCCCGTGGTGGCTCCTTCGCTCAGTGTGCCTGAAGGTGCCCGGGAGCGCGCGGTTCAATCGCGTCGTGGCAGAGGGTGTCTCAGACCGGGAACACGATGAAGTCGTCGCGCTCGATCCGGACCGGGTCCTCGCCCGCGGCGGCGAGAACGTCGGCCAGTTCGGTGAGTACGCCGGGCCGCAGCTCGAGCGGGTGCTCGTCCGGGTGCCGGTCGGCGCCCATCGCGTAGTCCTTGCCGGGCTCGGCCGTCATCTCGATGTGCGCACCCAGTACCCAGTCCACAGGATTGCCTGCGGCAACGAACTCCCCGAGCCGCGCGACACTCTCCCGGAACGCCGGCCAGTCGAAGACGTACAACCTGCCCGGATACAACGAGTCGCCGCTGAACAGCAGCCGGGTGTCCCGGTCGTACAACGCGATGTGCGACGCGTGATGGCCGGGGATCGCCAGCACGTCGAGCACCCGTCCGCCGAGGTCGACCTGCCGTACGCCGTGCGGCCAGTCCGCGAATCCGAAGTACCGGGCGACGTCCTCGGCCGACCTGCCGACCGCCTCCGGGAACTCCGGATCACCGCCGACGTGGTCGCCGTGGCCGTGGGTGTGCATGACGACCAGCTCCCGCTCCCCCGCGAGCGACTCGACCAGCGGCCGCAGCGGCACGTCGCCGGTGCCGGTGTCGAGGAGCAGTGCACGGTCGTCGCCCAGCAGCAGGTAGAGGAACGGCCCTTCGAAGCTCGTGCGGAGGGACTGGCGGATGATCGCCGTACGGTCGTCGTACCAGTGCACCTGGTGCTCGGGAGTGGACGGGTCGGTGCCGTCGTCCCAGCGGTCGGGGAAGCTCATACCGGAATTGTCGGTGACAACGGCGACAATTGTCCGGTGCGTGATGATCCGTCGGTGCTGCACGTCGACCTGGACGCGTTCTTCGCGGCCGTCGAGCAGCGGGACAAGCCGTCGCTGCGGGGCAAGCCCGTGGTGGTCGGCGGGATCGGCCTGCGTGGGGTGGTGTCGACGGCGTCGTACGAGGCCCGGCGGTACGGCGTACGGTCGGCGATGTCGACGGCCGAAGCACGCTCGCGCTGCCCGCACGCGGCGTACCTCGGTCCGCGGTTCGAGGTGTACCGGGAGACCAGTCGCGCGGTGATGGCCGAGATGCGGGCGCTGTCGCCGCTGGTCGAGCCGCTGTCCGTGGACGAGGCGTTCGTCGATCTGTCCGCGAGCGGTATCAGCGGGCTGACCGTGGACGACGTCCGGGCGATCGCCGACGACCTCAAGGCCGCGATCCGGAAGGTGAGCGGCGGGCTGACCGCGTCGGTCGGCGCGGGGACGTCGAAGCTGATCGCGAAGATCGCCAGCGACCTGGACAAGCCGGACGGTGTGGTCGTGGTGCCACCCGGGACCGAGGCGGAGTTCCTGGCGCCGATGCAGGTGACCGTGATCCCTGGGGTCGGGCCGGCGACCGCGCAGCGTCTCAGCATGGCCGGCGTCCGGACGGTCGCCGACCTGCAGCAGCTCGACGAGGACGAGTTGATCCGCCAGGTCGGTTCGGCGCACGGCAGCAGCCTGCACCGGCTCGCGACCGCGGCCGACGACCGTCCGGTGGTGAGCGACCGGGAGACGAAGTCGGTCAGCGTCGAGGACACGTTCGAGACCGACCTCATCGACCGCGCGCTGCTCACCGCGATCAGCGACCGGATGGCGCACCGGGTCGCGGAGCGGCTGCGGAAGGCGCAGCTGTCCGGCCGGACCGTCACGGTGAAGACGCGGATGCACGACTTCACCACGCACACCCGGTCCTCGACGCTGGCCGGACCGACCGACGACGCCCGGGTGATCGCCCGGGTGGCGCGCCGGCTGCTCGAGGAGAGCGAGATCGGCGGCGGCATCCGGTTGCTCGGCGTAGGCGTCTCGTCACTGGCCGACTGGATCCAGGACGACCTGTTCACCGAGGACGAGCACGCGGCGAACCCGATCGAGGTCGTCGACCTGCCGACCCGGGCCCGCGACCAGCGCGGGTACTACCCCGGGCAGGACGTCGCGCACCCCGATCACGGGCGCGGCTGGGTGTGGGGCTCCGGGCTCGGCCGGGTGACCGTCAGGTTCGAGACCGCGGACACGCCGCCGGGCCCGGTGCGGACGTTCTCGGTCGACGATCCGGCGCTCACCAAGGTGCCGCAGCCGGGTGCGGATGCAGACGGCGAACCCGAAACCGACCACAATGGGTCAGGTGACTGACGAGCGGCGGGGTGTGTACCCGTTCTGCGCGCCGTGTACCGCGGCGTCGGAGGCCTGGCGTGCCGCCGAACTGACGGGCCCGATGGGCGGCCGGTTCTACGGCCATCGCGACGTCTGCGAGAGTTGCGGGTCCTCGGTGCGAACTCTGTACAACACGGTGTTGTGGGTGCCGGTGTCGAAGGCCGGGCGGTACCGGATCATCCCGACCGGCGGCCGTTCGTACGTCGCCCGCAAGGTGGTCGACGCCCCGGTGGCGGCCGTCGTACGCCGGGAGCCGGTGCCGCTCGTGCATCCCGAACTGGATGCGAGTCCGGAGTTCCGGCTGGCCGAGGCGTGCTGGGCGGAGAACGAACCCGGGCACGCGCTGCCGCATTATCAGGCGGCGTTGGCCGAGCGGGAGAACGTGCTCGCCGCGGACGACCCGGCGACGTTGCGGGTCCGGTTGCGGGTCGCGCAAGGGCTGCTCGCGACGTCGAACTACGGACGGGCGATCGCGTGGTTCGAGTTGATCACGCCGCAGCTGGTGGCGGTCTTCGGGCCGCACCACGAGCTGACGCGTGCGGCGACCGAGGCCGTGACCGGTGCGCGGCTGATGGTCGGCGGGCCGCGTTCGGAGGCGCGGCTGCTGACCGACATTGTTGCCGCTGACATCCATCGGCTCACCGCCACGGATCCGCAGCTGCTGCGCGACCGGGCAGCGCTGGGGAAGGCGTTGCTGGCCGCCGGCGACATCTCCGACGCGGTGGAGGCGCTGATCCAGGTGGTGCGCGACGCCGCACCCGGGCATCCTGACACTGCTGTCTATCGCGCGGCACTGACCGAGGCGTGTGAGGTCGCGGAGGCGCGTGGCAAGAAGCGCGACGTACAGCTGGCCGGGGCCGCGCGGCAGTTGCTCGACCGCGCAGACGTACCGACAAGCAGGTAACGCAGCCGTCGAGGGTGCCACGGCATGACCACGGCGTATCGGGGTACTGGCTGGCTCACCGAGAGGAGAGACAACCGATGCCGAAGATCCTTCCGGCCACCGGCGGCGACGTCGTCGAGATCATCCTGGCCGACCATCGCTGGTTCGAGGAGGCGCTGCGGGAGTTGCGCGACGTCCGCAGCGACCGCTCCGCTGTGCTCGCCGACCTGGCCACCGTACTGATCGCGCACGCCGAGGCCGAGGAGACGAAGGTCTACCCCAGCCTGCGGCGCAAGGACGCCATCGACGCCGACGAGGTCGAGCACTCCGAGCACGAACACGCCGAAGGCAACGAGGCACTGCTCGCGCTGATGGAGGTCGACGACACCGGCAGCGAGGACTTCAGCGCGAAGCTGCACGAGCTGTCCGAGGCGCTCACCCACCACCTCGACGAAGAGGAACGTGACGTCCTGAACCCGGCCCGGACCGACGTGACGGACGAGGTACGGCGTGAGCTCGGCGACCGGTTCGCCGCCGAACGTGCCCGGCTGATCGACGCCGGCTGCGGGGACATCGCGAACGTGCGCAAGGTCGTCGCCGCCGAGCAGCAGAACTAGGACAGGTCCTAGCCACTCACAGCTCCAGCGTGAGCCCCTCCTCGGCGGCGATCACCTCGCCGTCGAACACCGCCTCCGCCTCACGCACCGACACCTGACGGTCCGACCCGGGCCAGAAGTGCGTCAGCACCAACCGCCGCGCACCAGCAGCGCCGTGCGCGGCCTCGGCGGCCGTCATCAGGTAGCTGTCCGAGGCGTCGCCTTGGAGCGTGGCGTCCGCAATGAACAGATCGGTCCCCTGAGCGAGCCTTCGCAGATCCGGCGACGGCCCGCTGTCGCCCGTATAGGCAACAGACACCCCGGGCGCGGACAACCGCACCCCGAAGTTCGTCTTGTAATGCGGCAACTCCACCGTCTGTACGTCGAACGGCCCGATCCTCGTGGTCGACGCGAGGTCGTGCACGTCGAACACCTCGGCCGGATCCGGATGCGGCTCGAGCGCCCGCAACACCTCCAACGTGCCCGGAGTGCAGTGCAGTGGGACGGGCGGCGCGTCCGGTGCTTCGTAGTACCGGACACGTGCGAGCGCACTCACGTCGACGCAGTGGTCCGGGTGCTGATGCGTCACCACGACCGCGTCCACCTCGCCCCGCGGGCAGTACTCCAGCAGCCGTGGCAGTGCGGCGTACCCGAGATCGAGCACCACCCGGAACCCGTCGTACTCCAGCAGGAAGCCGGCGCACGCGCGGCCCGGCTCCGGCCAGGCGCCGCAGGAACCGAGGACGGTCAGCGACCTCACGCGAACGGCTGGTTCGACGGCACGATCTCCTTGCCGAGCGGCAGCAGCGAGACCGGGATCAGCTTGAAGTTCGCGATCCCGAGCGGGATGCCGATCACGGTCAGGCAGAGCGCAATCCCGGTGGTTAGGTGGCCGAGCGCCAGCCACCAGCCGGCGAAGACGATCCAGATCAGGTTGCCGAGCAGCGCGCCCGCACCGGCGCTGGGCTTGTCGACGACGGTCCGGCCGAACGGCCACAGGGTGTACCCGGCAATCCGGAACGCGGCGATCCCGAACGGGATCGTGACGATCAGCAGGCAGCAGATGATCCCGGCGACCGCGTACCCGACCGCCAGCCAGAATCCGGCCAGCACCAGCCAGATCAGGTTGAGAAGCGTCTTCATGCCTCCCAGCGTGCCACCTGACGGGTGTGTTCCCGGACGAGTTCGGCCACAAGCCCGGGTTCGTTCCGGGGTATCCAGTGGCCGCCCCTGATCACCTTCACGGTCAGGTTCGGGGCCCAGCGCGCGACGTCGGTCTGCAGTGGCGTGGTAACGAACGGGTCCGCGTCGGGCGAGACGGCCAGCACCGGTACGTCGGTACGCCGTTCAGCTGGTCGCCGGAGGCGCGGGATGACGTTGGCGCGGTACAGCTTCATGCCGTTGAGGTAGTCGCCGAGTGTGCGGTGGTCGTCGGCCGGTTGCCGTTCGAGGCGGTTGAAGGCGCGTTGTGCCCAGCCTTTGCGCCAGGCGAGCTCGGGGAGGTACGGGAGGTGGAAGTAGAAGATGTACCAGGAGTGCAGCAGTTGTCCGACCGCTGCGCGGCCGCCCCGGCGGAGAAAGTAGCCGGCATGATCGAGTGACGGCCCGGAGATGCTGGTGAAGGACGCGATCCGCTGCTGCAGTGCTGGGTCGGTGACGAAGTGCCAGGCCTGGATCGAGCCCCAGTCATGGGCGAGCACATGCGCTACCCGCCCGTCGAGGACAGCCTGGAAGTCTTCTTGCAGGCTGTCCAGGGCATACGCGGAGGTGCTGCTCGGGTGGTCGGAGTCGCCGGCCCCGCGGACGTCGTACGTGACGACTTCGAAGTCCTCCGCGAGCAGCTCGGCGACCGGCTCCCACAACGCGGCGTTGTCCGGGTAGCCGTGCACACAGACGAGGACCGGAGCACCAGGATTCGCGTAGGTGTAGACGGCGATCCTGGTGCCGTCGGCGCTAGTAGCTGTCGACTTCGAGGGTGGCAAAGGTCATCCCCGCTTTCACCAGGCGGTTGCGCAGCGCCGGGCCCATGGCCGCGGCTGTCGTGGTTTGACCAGCAGTTGCGGGAAGGTCGTCGAGCGCAAGACACAGTGTGCTCTCGCCGAGCATCTTCGCGGTCTCGTCGTACCCGGGATCCCGGCCGGCGACCTCGGTGATCACCTGTTTGCCGCCGCCGCGACCGACGAAGCGGACGTTGAACCACGAGCGGGCTCGCGTCTCCGCGCTCGGCCCGTCACCAGGCTGCAGGCGCTTCAGCAGCGCGTTCCGGACCGGCGGCAGCTGCGCGCCGACGGCCAGCAGTCCCACACCACCGATGCCCGCGGCAACAGTCGGGAGCCGCTTCAGCGCGGCGTAGTGCGAGTACCGGAAGTCCGGACCGTAGCGCTCCAGCAGCCGGCCCGAGAAGGCCACGATCTGCGGATCGATCGTCGGCAGCGGCACCGCCCAGAAACCCTGCTGACGGTGGATCGTTCCCGGCACCGCCCGCGCCTTCCGCCCTTGCAGCCGCGGCTCGGCAGCCCGCCGTGCCCGATGCGCCTCGAGGTTCTGCTTCGGCCGCGAGAACGCCGTGACCGCGGTGTGGAAGGTTCCGCCCGAGGGGCGCCCTCCGGCTCGCACCAGCCCGTCGACCTGGATCGGCACGTTCTCGGGCAACTGCTCCACGGTGAACTGCACCCCGAGGTCGTAAGGGACCGAGTCGAACCCGCAGGCGTGCACGATCCGCGCCCCGGTCTCCGTCGCGCGGTCGTGGTACCGCACGTACATCCGGTCCAGGAACTCCGGCTCCCCGGTCAGATCGAGGTACCCCGTCCCCGCCTCGGCACAGGCCGCGACCAGCGGCTCGCCGTACTGCACGTACGGCCCGACCGTGGTGGCGACCACCTTCGTGGACTCGGCCAGCTCCCGCAGCGAGCGCGGATCCGTGACGTCGGCGTACACGATGTCCCGCCCGAACCGCTCCAGCTTCGACTTGTTGCGCCCGGCAACGGCCCAGCGGAACCCCTGCGGCGCGTTCTTCTCCAGGTACTCCGCGGTCAGCGCCCCGGTGAACCCGGACGCGCCCAGCAGTACGGCGTCGTAGGCGCGGCTCATCGTCCGGCGGCCTTCTCCGCGTCGGCCAGACCTCCGGCACCGGTCGGCCGGGACGAGGCCTCGGCGCCGCGGGCCCGGACGTCGGCGAGCGCCGCCGCGTCGGCCTTCGGGACGCTGAACCGGGAGCCGGCCTCGATGATGTGCGGCAGCGCCCAGCGGACCACCTTCAGCGCTCCGATCCAGCCGGGCACGTGCACGGTCCGCGAGCGCCTCGTGATCCCCTCGACGAACTTGCCGACAGCGAAGTCCAGCGGGTACGTCCTGCTCACCATCGGGATTCCGGTCCGGACCTTGCCGAACACCGGGTGCGTGTCGACGCCGCGCACCATGTCGGTGTCGACGAACGTCATGTGCGCGACGCCGACCCGGACTCCGAGGTGCTTCAGCTCCGGCCGCAGCGTGTCGCCCATCGCCTCGACGCCCGCCTTCGCCACGTTGTACGACGCCAGCCCCGGGATGTGCACGATCGCGGCCAGCGACGACACCAGCAGCAGGTACCCCTTGCTCTCCAGCAGGTACGGCAGCGTCAGGTGCACGGTTTTCCACACGCCGAGCAGGTTCACGTCGATGACCCGCTCCCAGGCCTTGGGGTCCATGCTCCGGGTGAAGCCCGGCGCGGCGATGCCGGCGTTCGCCATCACCACGTCGATCCGCCCGTACCGCTCCGCGACCCCCTCGACCGCCGCTCGCAGCGAGTCGGCGTCGGTCACGTCGGCCTCCCACCAGCCGGCGTCCGGACCGCAGTCCTCGGCCACCTTCTTGAGCTCGTCCGGCTCCAGGCCGACCAGGGCGAGCTTGGCGCCGCCCTGCGCGAGTTTCCGGGCGACCGCGGCACCGATCCCCCGGGAGGCTCCGGTGACGAGCACGACTTGACCGGCCAACGGACGCATCGGGACCTCCAACTTGTTGAGTGGATACTCAACAGTAAGTGCTTGTTGACCATTTACTCAATAGACTGGCCCGTATGACCCGGACCACTGCCCGCCTGCGCCCGGACGAACGGCGTACGCAGATCCTCGAGGCCGCCCGCCGGGTGCTGCTCGCGGACCCGCACCGGGAGCTCACCGTCGAACTGGTGGCCGCCGAGGCCGGGGTCTCCCCCGCGCTGCTGTTCCACTACTTCGGCTCGAAGAAGAAGTTCCAGTACGCCGTCATCGAGGAGGCGGCCGCCGAGGTCGTGCTGCGGACCGCCCCGGACCCGTCGCTGCCGCCGGACGAGCAGCTCCGGACCGGCATCCGCGCCTTCGTCCGCGCCGTCCTCGAGGCACCCCAGCTGTATCGCGCGACCCTGCTGATGTCGGCGGCCGGCGACCCGGAGATCCGGGCGCTGCACTCGGACATGCGGCGCGTGTTCAGCCAGTGGGTGATCGGCGCGGTCGCCGAACGGGGTATCGAGATCACCCCCGTCGTCGAGCTCGCCTGCCACGGCTGGCAGGGTTACGTCGAACAGACCCTGCTGGTCTGGATCGACGACCCGACCGTCTCGCCGGAGGCACTCGAGCATCTCTGCGAGCAGTCGCTGGACGCGATTCTCTCGACTACCTGAAGAGTGAGATGAACAAGTTCTTCCTGATCGTCCACATCCTCGCCGCGATCCTCACTGTCGGCCCGATCACGGTCGCAGCCAGCATGTTCCCGCCGATCGCCCGCAAGCTGCTCACGGCCGACTCGCCGCAGGAGCCGGGCGGCCTGCAGGTCCTGCACCGGATCACCACCGTGTACGCGTGGGCGAGCCTCGCGGTGCCGCTGTTCGGGTTCGCGCTCGCCGGCGGCCTGCACGTGATGGGTGAGGCCTGGCTGATCGTCTCGATCGTGCTGACCCTGGCCGCGGCGCTCGTGCTCGCGTACCTCGTCGTACCGGCGCAGTCCGCCGTACTCGCGGCCGCCGGCGGTACCGCGGAGGAGCGCGGCGCCGTCCTGAAGAAGGCGAAGCTGCTCTCGATGACGACCGGGATCTTCGGCCTGCTCTGGCTGGTCGTGTTCGTGCTGATGGTGCTCAAGCCGGGGCACCACGGAGGGTAAGGTTCCAGCCGTGCTGACGGTTGCCACGGTGAACGTGAACGGGATCAGGGCCGCCTTCCGGCGCGGGATGGGGCCCTGGCTGGAGGACGTCGACCCGGACCTGTTGCTGATGCAGGAAGTGCGCGCGCCCGACGACGTACTGCGGGAACTGCTCTGTGGCGACAAGAACGGCGACTGGAACATCGCGCACGCCGAGCCGGCGATCGACGGGCACAAGGGCCGCGCCGGTGTCGCGGTGGCGTCCCGGCGGCCGATCAAGGACGAGCGCGGCGAGATCGGGCCGGCCCGGTTCGACGGCACCGGGCGGTGGGTCGAGGCGGACGTGATCCTCGACGACGGCTCGGTACTGACGGCTGTCAGTACGTACGTGTTCACCGGCGAGTTCGAGACCCCGCCGCGACAGGAGGAGAAGTACGCGTTCCTGGACGCGATCACCGCGCGGCTGTCCGAGCTGCGCGCCGACGGCCGGCACGTGCTGATGTGCGGCGACCTGAACATCGCGCACCGCGAGGAAGACCTGAAGGCCTGGAAGGCGAATCGCAAGAAGAGCGGCTTCCTGCCCGAGGAACGCGCCTGGCTGGACCGCCTGTTCGAGGCCGGCTGGGTCGACCTCGGCCGCAGGTTCGGCGGCGACGGCCCGGGCCCGTACTCGTGGTGGTCCTGGCGGGGCAAGGCCTTCGACAACGACGCCGGCTGGCGCATCGACTACCAGATCGCCTCCCCCGGACTCGCCGCCACCGCCTCGGCCTGTGTCGTCCACCGTGCCCCGACGTACGCCGAGCGCTGGAGCGACCACGCCCCGGTCGTCGCCACGTACGACCTCTAGGCCGCCTAGGGTGGCGCCATGCCATCGGATCCGCCGTTCGTTCTGCCGACCCCGCCTGTCGCCCGGGCGACGCACGAGGGCCTGGACCTCTACCTGCCGGAAAGTTGGGCGCCGGCACCGGCGGTCCTGCTCGTCCACGGAGTTCCGTACCCGGCCGAAGGGCGGGCTCTGCCCAGTGAGTGGGGAGTCTACCGTGGCTACGCGAGCCAGCTCGCCGACCGCGGCAGCGTCGCCACCGTCGTGAACCACAGCCCGGACGGACTGCCGGACGACGACCGTTCCAACGCCGCACTCGCCGCGGCGGCCACGGCCCTGCGCACGCATCCTCGTGTTGACGGTGATCGCGTCGCCCTGTGGTTCTTCTCCGGCGCCGGCCCGCTGGCTTCGCAGTTCCTGCACAGCCCGCCGGAGTGGTTACGTTGTCTCGCACTGACCTATCCGGTGCTGGGCGACTCCGAGCTGGTCACGGTGCGGGGAATGCATCCGGTCGAGGCGGTCGCCGGTGCCGGCGGGCTGCCGGTCGTGATGACGATCGCCGGCCGGGAACTGCCCGACGTGGCGCCGACACAGCCGCCGTTCGTCGAGGCCGCCCGGGCCGCGGGCGTGCAGCTGCAGCTCATCGAGGTACCCGAGGGCCGGCACGGGTTCGACGTACTGGATCACACCGACGAGTCGCGGGCCGCGGTGACCGCCGCACTGGACGCCGTCGTGTCACTGCTCGCTTAGTTCCGCGGTGCGGTCGCGGGTAGTCTCGCGGCATGCCTGAGACATCTTCTGAGACCCCTTCCCCGGTGCCGCCGGTGGCGGCGCGGAAGCCGGTGGAACGGACGCACCACGGCGACACCTTCGTGGACGACTACGAGTGGCTGCGGGACAAGACCGACGACGAGGTGCTGGGATACCTGCGGGCCGAGAACGCCTACACCGAGGCGCGCACCGCGCACCAGGAATCGTTGCGTGAGGCAATCTTCAAGGAGATCTCGGACCGCACGCTGCAGACCGACCTGAGCGTGCCCGCGCGGCGCGGCGGGTACTGGTACTACTCCCGCACGATCGAGGGACAGCAGTACGCGCTGCACTGCCGGGTGAAGGCCGACGGCGACCGGCCGCCCGCGACCGACGGCGAGATCGCCGGCGAAGAGGTGATGCTGGACGGCAACGAGGTCGCCGGCGACAACGAGTTCTTCTCGCTCGGCACCGTCGACGTCTCCCCCGACGGCCGGCTGCTGGCGTACTCGGTGGATCTCAAGGGTGACGAGCGGTTCACGCTGCGGATCAAGGACCTGGGCACCGGCGAGCTGCTGCCGGACGAGCTGCCCGACGTGCACTACGGCTCGGCGTGGTCCGCGGACAACTCGACGCTGTTCTACACGAAGGTCGACGACGCCTGGCGCCCGTACCAGGTCTGGCGGCACACCCTCGGCACGACCGACGACGTACTGGTGATGGAGGAGCCGGACGAGCGGTTCTGGATCGGCGTCGACCTGACCCGCAACGAGCAGGCGATCATGATCGCGCTCGGCAGCAAGCTGACCAGCGAGGTCTGGCTGCTCGACGCACAGGACCCGGCCGGCGAGCCGGTCGTGGTGGCACCGCGCCGCGAGGGCGTCGAGTACGACGTCGAGCACGCCGGCGACCAGCTGCTGATCACGCACAACGCCGACGCCGCGAACTTCTCCCTGGCGTCCGCGCCGCTGGACTCCCCCGGCGACTGGACGACACTGATCGAGGGCGACGAGACCAGCCGGCTGCTCGGAGCCGACGCGTTCGCCGACCACGTCATCCTGTACCGCCGCCGCAACGCGCTGACCGAGCTCGCGATCATGCGGCGGACCGGCGGTACCTTCGGCGCCCCGGAGGCCTTGGAGTTCGACGAGCCGATCTACACCGTGTCGCCCGGGCGCAACGACGAATGGCAGGACACCCGGTACCGGTTCGGCTACACGTCCCTCGTGACGCCCGGTTCGACGTACGACGTGGACGTGGCGACCGGTGAGCGGCGGCTGCTCAAGCAGCAGCCCGTCCTCGGCGGCGTCGACCTGAGCGACTACACGCAGTACCGCGAGTGGGCGACCGCCCCGGACGGGACCGAGGTGCCGATCTCGATGGTCGCGCGCAAGGACGTCGCGAAGGACGGGAACGCGCCGGTCGTCCTGTACGGGTACGGCTCGTACGAGAGCTCGATGGACCCCTGGTTCTCGATCCCGCGGCTGTCGCTGCTGGACCGCGGCGTGGTGTTCGCGATCGCCCATGTGCGCGGCGGCGGCGAGCTCGGCCGGCACTGGTACGACGACGGCAAGATGCTCACCAAGCGGAACACGTTCACCGACTTCGTCGCGGCCGCCGAGCACCTGGTGCGGGCCGGGTGGACCAGGCCGGAGCGGATCGTCGCGCAGGGCGGCAGCGCCGGCGGCCTGCTGATGGGCGCGGTCGCCAACCTGGCCCCGGAGGCATTCGCCGGAATCGTCGCGGAGGTCCCGTTCGTGGACGCACTGACCACGATTCTGGACCCGTCGCTGCCGCTCACCGTGATCGAGTGGGAGGAATGGGGCAATCCGCTCGCGGACCCCGAGGTGTACGCGTACATGAAGTCCTACTCGCCGTACGAAAACGTCAGCGCGCAGCACTATCCGGCGATCCTCGCGATCACCAGCCTGAACGACACCCGGGTGTTGTACGTCGAGCCGGCGAAGTGGGTGGCGAAACTCCGGGCCACCGCGACCGGTGATTCCGACGTACTGCTGAAGACCGAGATGGAGGCCGGGCACGGCGGCCGCAGCGGCCGGTACGACGCCTGGCGCGAGGTCGCGTTCTCGCTCGCCTGGGAGCTGGACACCCTCGGCCTGAGCTGAATTCGGCCCCGGAAAGCAGGAATTTCCGCCCCTCGACGTGTGTCGTGCAACACATCCGGGGGCGGATTTCTGCGTGGTTTCTCAGGTTCGCCGCGGAGTGTTGCGCCGAATAACGCCACCAGGCCTTGGGACACCGGTTTCCAGCGTGGATTCGCTGCCGGGAACTCTCAGGGAACCTTCAGGGTGTTTACACACTGGTACCGGAATCTTGAACCCTACTCGAGCGTTGCTCTCCATGTAACGACGAAGGGAGTTTCGGTGGCTCGCACGACTCGTGTCCGGATGACGGACGACGGTATCGACGGCAAGGACAGTGTAGGTCTCTACCTGGAAGAGATCGCACGTACTCCGCTGCTGACGGCTGAGGAAGAGGTCGAGCTCGCTGAGACGGTCGAAGCAGGACTCCTGGCGGAGCAACTGCTGGCCGAGGGGCGGGTTGGACGGAAGAAGGGCGGAGCGCCCAAATATGCGACGGAGGACGAGCTGGAGTGGCTGGCCGAAGAGGGCCGGCGCGCACAGCAGCGGTTCGTGACCGCCAACCTCCGGCTCGTGGTGTCGATCGCTCGCCGTTACGGGCGGTCCCAGATGCCGCTGCTGGACCTGGTCCAGGAGGGCAACACGGGGCTGATCCGGGCGGTCGAGAAGTTCGACTACCGGAAGGGATTCAAGTTCTCGACGTACGCGACCTGGTGGGTGCGGCAGGCCATCACCCGCGGTATCGCGCAGCAGGCCCGGGTGGTCCGGCTGCCGGTGCACGTGGTGGAGCAGCTGAACCAGATCGGGTCGGCACGGCGCACGCTGGAGCGCAAGCTCGGGCGGGAGCCGGAGATCGACGAGATCG
This sequence comes from Kribbella sp. NPDC051137, assembly GCF_040682535.1. NCBI lineage: Bacteria > Bacillati > Actinomycetota > Actinomycetes > Propionibacteriales > Kribbellaceae > Kribbella > Kribbella sp. NPDC051137. The sequence continues at coordinate 333,375 of NZ_JBFBBI010000004.1, read as the reverse complement.
CGGCGGAGCTGGGCCTGGACGAGGAGCGGGTCACCGAACTGATCCGCATCGGCCGGGACCACATCAGCCTGAACAGCCCGGTCGACGACGAGGGTGAGACCTCGCTGGGTGACCTGATCGCGGCCGAGACCGCGCCGGGTCCGGACCAGCTGGTCGCCGACGCGTCGGACCGCTCGGGCCTGTTCAGCCTGGTCGACCAGCTCGACCCGCGGTCGGCGGACGTGATCCGGCGCCGGTACGGCCTGCACGACGGCCGCCAGGCGAAGCTGGCCGACATCGGCGCGGTGCACGGCATCTCGGCGGAGCGGGTGCGCCAGATCGAGCGCGAGGCGCTGGGCCGCCTCCGCCTGCTGGCAGACCCGACTCTGGCCGCGTAACGCAGTACGCGTAAGACACCCGAAACCCCTCAGGACCCCCGGACCACGACCTGGTCCGGGGGTCCTTCGGTGTCAGGCGGCGGCCGAGTTCCAGGAGTCGATCAGGGCCGGCAGCTCGGACAGCCGCTGGACGGTCGCGTCCGGCGTACCCTCCGTGTGGCCGACCTGCTCGCGCGGGATCGCGCTGTGCGGCAGGTGGGCGGCGCGCATGCCGGCGTTCTGCGCGCCCCAGACGTCGTCGAACAGCCGGTCGCCGACGAACAGGCACCGGGACGGATCCGACACCCCGACCGCGTTCATCGCCGCCAGGAAGGCCTCCGGGTGCGGCTTGGTGTGCGCGATCTCGCTCGTGTAGACAGCCCCGTCGAACAGGTCGAGCACGCCGTCCCGCGCGAAGATCTCCTCGTGCCGACGCCGCGGCCAGATCGTGTTCGACAGCACGCCGAGCTTGAGCCCGCGGCCCCGCAGCGCGTGCAACGTCTCGATCGCGTCCGGCTCGAGGACCGTGTGCGGGTCCCACTGGCGCTCGTACACCGCGAGTGCGTCCGGCGTCATCACGATCTCCGCCAGCGCGCACACCTCCTCGATCGTGCTGCTCCGATGCTCGTCCCGGGACCGCCGCCAGACCGATCCCTCGGCGGCGACCAGCCGGGCGGCCAGCTCGTCGGCGTTCGCCTCGTCGAGGACGGTGGTCACCGCCCGCCAGGTGTCGTGCAGGGAGATGTCGTGCCAGGTTGCCAGCGTGCCGCCCCAGTCGAACAGGACGGCCTCGATCTTCACGTTCGTCACCCGGCAAAGCCTGCCAGAGCCGACCGACAGTTCTCGCGCCCTTTTCGGCGGCTTTTCAGCTCAGCCTGGCGACCTCGCGACGCCGCGCCAGCCAGACGACCGCGAACGCGTACGCCGCGAGGCAGATCACGTCGGACGCCAGCAGCGTCCACGGCGCACCGCCCTGCTGGTTCCACTCGCTGCCGTGCCCCATGGCCAGAGGCAACAAGAACGCGACCAGGTTGTTCGTCGCGTGCAGCGCGATCCCGGACTCCAGTCCCCCGGTCCGCACCGTCAGCCAGCCGACCGTCGCCGCGAAGAGGAACACGTCCGCCATCGCCCACCCGGTGTACCCGTGCGCCGACACGAACAGGGCCGCGCCGATCACGATCCCCGGCCACGGCGACCGGAACAGTCGCCGCAACCAGGACGCCCGGCCCTCCACAGTGTCCGGTCCGTATGCCCCGACCGCCTGGATCACCCAGCCTCGGAACACGAACTCCTCTGCCGCCGACTGGAACGGCACCAGAACCAGGATGAGCAACGCCGGTAGGACGAACGCGCCCAGGCCGATCCAGGCCCCGCCCTCGTCGCCGATCGCGTCCTGCGGCGGGAACACCGCGTCGACGACCAGGCCCATCAGGTACGACAGCACGACGTACCCGAGCGCGGGCAGGCAGCACCAGAGCAGCCAGCGCCAACGGATCCTGTTCAGCACCGAGGCGACACTCCAGAACGGCCGTCGCTGGACCGTCCACGCGGCCAGGCCGACGAGCGGCGTCAGGACCGCCAGCAGCACCAGCGAGAGCGCCAGGTTCTCTGTGTCGCTCGGGAAGATGTCCGCGCCCTTGGGCGTCCCGAACGGACCCGCCACCAGTTCGTGCAGGATCACCCACGCGAGCACCACGGACGTCATCGCGAAGAACGCCGTCGCGGCGAGCAGCACCGAGCCGAGGACCGGGCGCCACCAGGTGTGCTTCGGTGTCCGCGCCAGCCGGTGGTACGGCGTACCGGGAGGAGCCGGGACCACGCGCGGCTCGCGGTACGGGTACGGCATGCCCGGCTGACCGTACGGCTGGGAGTACGGCGGCGGGTAAGGCTGCGTGTACGGCGGTGGGTACGCCTGGGGGTACGGCTGCTGGTACGGCCCCGGCGGAGGTGCTGGGTATCCCGGCTGGGAGTATGGGCCCGGTTGCGGAGACGGCCCGGGCTGTTGCGGGTCCATGACTGGACTCTAGAAGATCGGGCCAACTGGACGGAGGGAGAGCACGGTGGTCACGGAACCGGATCGGGAGACGGACGCGCTGCCGCAGTCCGTGCTGATGCCACTGAGCGGCTCGGCCATCTTTCTCGTGGTGGAGATCGAGCCGGACGGCGAGGACCGGGCCCGGGACCTGCTCGAGCGCCTGAGCGGCCTGGTGCGCTCCGTCGGCTTCCGCGTACCCGCGGGAAACCTGTCCTGTGTCACCGGCATCGGATCGGACGCCTGGGACCGGCTGTTCAGCGGTCCCCGACCCGCCGGACTGCACCCGTTCGTCGAACTCAAAGGCCGGACGCACCACGCACCGTCCACGCCCGGCGACCTGCTCTTCCACATCCGGGCCTCGCACCAGGACCAGTGCTTCGAGCTCGCCGCGCAGATCATGAACGTGCTCGACGGCGCCGCGAAGGTCGTCGACGAGGTGCACGGCTTCAAGTACTTCGAGATGCGCGACCTGCTCGGGTTCGTCGACGGCACCGAAAACCCGACCGGCGGCGAGGCCCGGGACGCAGTGCTGGTCGGCGACGAGGACCCGGACTTCCGCGGCGGCAGCTACGTGATCGTGCAGAAGTACCTGCACGACCTGAAGGCGTGGAACGCACTGACCGTCGAGCAGCAGGAGCTCGCGGTCGGCCGGAGCAAGCTCGACGACATCGAGATGGACGACGCCAAGAAGCCCGGCAACGCGCACATCGTGCTCAACGTGGTCGAGGACGAGGACGGCAACGAGCTGCAGATCCTGCGCGACAACATGCCGTTCGGCACGATCGGCACGCAGGAGTTCGGCACGTACTTCATCGGCTACGCGAAGACGCCGGCCGTCACCGAGCTGATGCTGCGGCGGATGTTCATCGGCGTACCGGAGGGCAACCACGACCGGCTGCTCGACTTCTCCACCGCGGTCACCGGCAGCCTGTTCTTCACGCCGCCGGCGGAGTTCCTGGACGAACTTCCGCCGGCGCCGTGAACCTCATTCCCCGAACAACGGCGCGTCGACCACGCTGCGCCAGCTGAAGTCGAGCTTGTCCCCGAAGGTCGCCGGCACCTTGCCGAGCGAGTTGATCACGGTGGTCGTGCCGTTGGCGTGCCCAACGGCGTACAAGTAGCCGGCCTTCGCGTCCTTGTCGATGCCGAGCAGTAGCGTGCCGTAGTTGCCGCAGCGGGCGGTCTCCAGCGTCTCGAAGCCCTGCCAGGTGCGCGTCCGGACCTGCTTCACGACCGGCTTCATCGGATTGCTCAGCGGGATGTGGATCGTGTACAGCGCGCCGCCCCGCGTCGTGGCCAGCAGCGTGTCGTACGTCGCCGTCCGGCTGAGCAAGGTGACCGCCTTGACCGCCGAGAAGCCCGGGTACGAACCGGCGGCCTCCCAGTGCTCGGTGCCGTCGTTCACCGGGTTGAGGTTCCAGCGGAAGAGCACGCCGTCGTTGCGCAGCGCGTACATCCGCGAGTTGGGGTCGTCGAGGGACCACGAGTGCGTCAGGGTCGTGAAGACGCCCCAGCCACCGCCGATCCGGGTCAGGCTGCTGCTCAGGACCTTGCCGCCGGTGCCCTTCTGCACCCACTGGTGCGCCTGGTACATCACGCCGCCGCTGACGACGTGCCCGTCGAGGGACGTCTGGTCGCCGAAGTCGTCGTCCCAGGTCCACTGACTGCTGAGCGAGACGGCCCGGCCGCCGAACGGGTTCTTCGCCATCACGTCGACCGGCTTGACGCTGATCGGCGACGTCGCGTTCACGTACCGGTCGATGGTGTTGTTGTCGGAGGTGATCCCGCCGGACTGCACGTAGCAGGCGTTCGCGGCCGGCGCCGCGGTCGCCGTACCCATGCCGGCCAGCAGCGGGACCGTCAGCGCGAGGCCGGCGGCCAGGGCGGTCGTTCGTCGCATCGTCATTCCCCGTTCAGTGGCGGATCGGCCCAGGCCACGCTGGTCCAGCGGAAGTAGGTCTGGTCGTCGAACGTCGTCGGCACCTTGCCGAGGCTGTTGATCACGGTCGACGTGCCGTTCGCGTGGCCGACGGCGTACAGGTAGCCGGTCTTGGTGTCCTTGTCGATGCCGAGCAGGAGTACGCCGTACTGCCCGCAGCGCTCGGCGACGAGGCTCTCGAAGCCCTGCCAGGTCCGGGTGCGCACCTGCTTCACGATCGGCTTCATCGGCGACGACACCGGGATGCGGATCGTGTAGAGCGCGCCGCCGCGGGTGTTCGCCAGGAAGGTGTCGTACGTCCGGGTCTGGCTGATCAGGGTCATCGTCTTGACCGCGCTGAAGCCCGGGTACGAGCCGTCGGCCTTCCAGCCGTCGCGCCAGCGGAACAGGGTGCCGTCGTTGCGCAGTCCGTAGTAGTGCGTGTGCGCGAAGTTGGCGGCAGCGCCCTCGTCGTACGTCGACTCCTCGAAATACGTGAACTTGTCCCAGCCGCCGCCGACCCGGTGGAACGTGACCTCGTCGGACGGGACCGCGCCCGTCCGGTAGATGGCGGAGTACATGGTCGAGCCGAGCACGACCTCGCCGTAGTGCGCCCAGTCCTCGGGGACCTCGGGCTCGATCACCCAGGTGCTGTGCAGCCGAGTCAGGCCGGGCGCGAAGCGCTTCGCCGCTTCGATCCGTTTCGTGGACGCGGTCGGCGGGGTGCCGGCCGTGATGCCCTGACCGGTGTGATCGCCGCCGGCGTTCACGGAGCCGAGGCTCAGCTGGCACGCGGCTGTGGCCCGCGCGGTGTTCGTCGGTTGTGCGTTGGCGGGTAGAGGCGCCAGCAGGCCGGCTGTCAGCAGCGCGGCTGCGGCGGTACGTCGGTGCATCGTGATCATCCCCTCGGACGGCTACCGCTCTCCTCACCTCGATGCACGCTAGCTGCGGAAAGTTGCGACCCCCGGACTGTCGGTGGATCGAGGGACACTTGGGACATGTTGCTGATCAAGCTGGTGGAGACCTCGGCGGCGCTGGCCGGGACCCGGTCGCGGCTGCAGAAGGCCGGATTCATCGCCGGATTGTTGTCCGAGGCCACCGATCCGGCCGAGATCGAGATCGTCGTGACCTACCTGTCCGGCGAGCTCCGGCAGCGGCGTACCGGGGTGGGCTGGCGGACCTTGACGGACGCTCCGCCGCCCGCCGCGGAGGCTTCTTTGACGGTGACCGAGGTGGACGGGGCGTTCGCGGAGCTGGCCGGGATGTCGGGCGCCGGCGTGCAGGCGCGGCGCCGGGCCGCGGTGGACGCGCTGTTCGGGCGCGCGACGGAGGACGAGCAGCGGTTCCTGCGGCTGCTGGTCGGAGGTGAGCTCCGGCAGGGCGCGCTGGACGGCGTGATGGCCGACGCCGTCGCGCGGGCGACCGGGATTCCGCTGGACAAGATCCGGGCCGCGGCGATGTTGCGCGGGGCGACGGCGCCGGTCGCGGTCGCCGTACTGACCGAGGGCGAGGCGGGACTGGCGCAGTTCGGGCTGGAGGTCGGGCGCGGGGTGCAGCCGATGCTCGCGCAGTCGGCGACCACGGTCGCGGAGGCGTTGCAGAAGACGGGTACGCCGGCGGCGCTCGAGTGGAAGCTCGACGGCATCCGGATCCAGGCGCATCGCGACGGCGATCGCGTCGTCGTCTACACGCGGACGCTGGACGACATCACCGCGCGCGTGCCCGAGGTGGTGACGGCCGTGCTCGCGCTGGACGCGCGCCAGGTCGTGCTCGACGGTGAGCTGATCGCGCTGCGGGCGGACGGGCGGCCGGAGCCGTTCCAGGTCACCGGGTCACGGACCGCCACCCGCGCGGCGACCGGGCCGGAGACCGTGCCGTTGACGCCGTACTTCTTCGACATCCTGCACCTCGACGGTCAGGACCTGCTCGGGCTCGACGGCGCGGCCCGTCACCAGTGGCTGTCGAAGCTGCTGCCCGAGGAGCGCCGGATCCCGCGGCTGGTGACGTCCGACGCGGAGGCGGGGCAGGCGTTCTTCGACGACGCCGTACGGCGGGGGCACGAGGGCGTCGTGGTGAAGTCGTTGACCGTTCCCTACGAGGCGGGCCGACGCGGATCGGGGTGGGTGAAGGTCAAGCAGACGTTCACCCTCGACCTGCTGGTGCTGGCCGCGGAGTGGGGGCACGGGCGGCGGAAGGGGTGGCTGTCCAACCTGCATCTCGCGGCGCGGGACGAGTCGACCGGTGAGTTCGTGATGCTCGGGAAGACGTTCAAGGGGCTGACCGACGAGCTGCTGCGGTGGCAGACCGAGCGGTTCCAGGAGCTCGCCGTCCGGCGGGACGACTGGGTCGTGTACATCAAACCTGAGGTGGTGGTCGAGATCGCGTTCGACGGGGTGCAGACGTCGCCGCGGTATCCGGCCGGGATGGCGCTACGGTTCGCCCGGGTGATCCGGTACCGCGAGGACAAGCGGCCGGACGAGGTCGACACCGTGCAGACCGTACGGTCGATCCACACCGGACCTGAACCTGTAGTAGAGATCGAGGAGCGCGCGGATGACTGAGGACCCCGAGGTCGTGACCAGGAGGATCGCCGGTGAGGCGATCGAGCGAGACGACCCGACCGGCTGGTTCGAGAACCTGTACGCCGCCGCGGCCGACGGCGAGGCAGTCGTGCCGTGGGACCGCGGTACGGCGCATCAACTACTCGCGGACTGGATCGCCGAGGCCGAGCCCGACGGCACCGGCAAGACCGCGGTGATCGTCGGCGCCGGCACCGGCTGGGACGCCGAACTGATCGTCGACCGCGGGTACGACACGACCGCGTTCGACATCTCCCCCAGCGCGATCGAGACCGCCCACCGCAACCACCCCGCCTCGAAGGCGCACTACGTCGTCGCCGATCTCCTCAACCCGCCCGCGGACTGGCACCAGGCCTTCGACCTGGTGGTCGAGATCTACACCGTCCAGGCTCTCCCCATCCCCCTCCAGCCCGCCGCCGTCACCCACGTCTCCGACCTGGTAGCCCCCGGCGGCACGCTCCTGGTCATCGCCGCCGCCCGCCCCGACGACCAACCCGACACCACCCTCCAAGGCCCACCCTGGCCACTGACCCGAGCCACCATCCGCTCCTTCACCACCCCCGACCTCCACCTCATCCAACTCGACCAGGCCCCCAGCCCCACCGACCCCACCCTCCTCCGCTGGCGCGCCGAATACCTCCGCGACTGATGGAGGTGGTCCCGCCGCTCGTGCTCCGTGCGGAACAGGCAGCAGCCGAGGTCGGGATGCCGCTGCGGCGTACCGGCTCCGGTCCGTCGTGCTGCCTCCCCGATGCAGGTCGGTTCCTGGCGATGCTCGCGGCCGGCTGCACTGGCGGGACCATAGGCGAGTCCGGGACGGGCGTCGGGTACGGCGCCGCCTGGATCGCCTCGGCGATGCCCGCCGACTGCCGGCTGATCACCGTCGAGTCGGACGAGAACCGCGCCGCCGCTGCACGATGGGTGCTCGCAGACGATCCACGGGTCGAGGTGATCCACGGGGACGCGTTGCCGGAGCTGACCAGGCGCGCGCCGTACGACCTGTTGTTCGCAGACGGCGGTCAGCAGCCACCGGAGATCGTCGAACTACTGCGGGTCGGCGGTCGGCTGGTGAACGACGACGTCACGCCCGCGGACCTGTTGCCGGTTGATTCGCCGTACCGGCTGCACGATCCGAAGCGAACGTTCTTCTTCGCCGATCCGCGCCTGATCGCGACCGAGGTAGTGCTCCCCGACCGGCACAACTCGCTGCTGGTCGGCACTCGAACAGCTTGACCCGCATGGGAACATCTGTTCGAAAATGATGTAGAGTTGGGGGTATGGCGGGGCGGAGTGTGGTGGGGCCTACTGCGTTGCGGATGTTGCTTGGGGCGCATCTGCGGGAGTTGCGTGAGCGGGCCGGTGTCACACGGACGGATGCGGGGTGGGCGATCCGGGCCTCGGAGTCGAAGATCAGCCGGTTGGAGTTGGGGCGGGTCGGGTTCAAGGAGCGGGACGTCTCGGACCTGCTGACGTTGTACGGCGTCCAGGACGCGCGGGAGCGGGAGCGGCTGCTGGAGCTGGCGCGGGAGGCGAACGATCCGGGGTGGTGGCAGCGGTACGGCGATGTCACCCCGGAGTGGTTCGACGCGTATCTGGGGCTGGAGGCGACCGCGGAGCTGATCCGGACCTACGAGATCCAGTACGTCCCGGGCCTGCTGCAGACCGAGGGGTACGCGCGGGCCGTCGCACAGCTCGACCCGAGCGGCAGCCGGAGCGACGCCGAGATCGAGCGGATCGTCGCGCTCCGGACCCGGCGGCAGCGGGTGCTCGATCGGGAGCCGCCGTTGCGGTTGTGGGCGGTGATCGAGGAGTCCGTCCTGCGCCGGCCGATCGGCGGCGTCGACGTCCTGCGCCGCCAGCTGGAGGCGCTCCGCGAGGCGATCACCCGGCCGAACGTCACCGTCCAGATCGTCCCGCTGCAGAACGTCGGCCATCCCGCCACCGCGGGCGCGTTCACCCTGCTCCGCTTCCCGCAGCGCGATCTGCCCGACATCGTGTACGTCGAGCACCTGACCAGCGCGCTCTACCTCGACAAGCGCGACGACGTCGAGGCTTACACCCAGGCGCTGGAACTGCTCGCCTCCACGAGCCCGCCGCCGCAGAAGACCGACGAGGCACTCGTCCGGCTGATCGATCGGCTCGATTAGGAGACCTGCCCTAAAGGACTTCCCGATGGACGTGTGGCGCGAGTTCGGGATGGTGCAGGTCGAAGGCGGGCGACTCGGAGCGGATCCGCGGCAGTGCGTCGAAGTTGTGCCGCGGCGGCGGGCAGCTCGTCGCCCACTCCAGCGAACGGCCCCAGCCCCACGGATCGTCCACCTGCACCCGCGGGCTGCGTCGCGACTTGTAGATGTTGTAGAAGAACGGCAGCATCGACGCGCCCAGGATGAACGCGCCCACGCTCGACACCTGGTTCAGCGTCGTGAACCCGTCGCTCGCCCGATAGTCGGCGTACCGTCGCGGCATGCCTTCGACACCCAGCCAGTGCTGCACCAGGAACGTCGTGTGGAAGCCGATGAACAGCAGCCAGAAGTGCATCTTCCCGAGCTTCTCGTCGAGCATCCGCCCGGTCATCTTCGGCCACCAGAAGTAGAACCCCGAGAACATCGCGAACACCACGGTGCCGAAGACGACATAGTGGAAGTGCGCGACCACGAAGTACGAATCCTGCAACTGGTAGTCCAGCGCCGGCGACGCGAGGATCACGCCGGTCAGCCCGCCCAGCAGGAACGTGACGAGGAAGCCGACCGACCAGAGCATCGGCGTGTCGAACGACACCGAGCCGCCCCACATCGTGCCGATCCAGTTGAAGAACTTCACCCCGGTCGGCACGGCTATCAGGAACGTCATGAACGAGAAGAACGGCAGCGCCACCGCCCCGGTCGTGAACATGTGATGCGCCCAGACCGCGATCGACAACGCCCCGATTCCCATCGTCGCGGCGACCAGACCGTAGTACCCGAAGATCGGCTTGCGGCTGAAGACCGGCAGCACCTCGGTGACGATGCCGAAGAACGGCAGCGCGATGATGTACACCTCGGGATGCCCGAAGAACCAGAACAGGTGCTGCCACAGGATCGGCCCGCCGTTGGCCGCGTCGAAAACGTGCGCCCCGAGCTTCCGGTCCGCCTCCAGCACCAGCAGCGCCGCCGCGAAGATCGGGAACGCGATCAGCACCAGGATCGACGTCACCAGCACGTTCCAGGTGAAGATCGGCATCCGGAACATCGTCATCCCCGGCGCGCGCATCGTCACGATCGTCGTGACGAAGTTGACGCCACCGAGGATGGTCCCGAGGCCGGCCATCCACAGGCCCATCGTCCACAGGTCGCCGCCGACGCTGGGCGAGCGCACCCCGTTCGACAACGGCGAGTACGCCGTCCAGCCGAAGTCGGCCGCGCCGCCCGGGGTGAAGAAGCCGCTGATCGTGATCAGCCCGCCGAACAGGAACAGCCAGTAGCTGAACATGTTCAGCCGCGGGAACGCGACGTCCGGCGACCCGATCTGCACGGGCATGATCACGTTGGCGAACCCAATGAAGAGCGGCGTCGCGAACAGCAGCAGCATGATCGTGCCGTGCATCGTGAACAGCTGGTTGTACGTCTCTTCGTTGACGAACTGCAGGCCGGGCTCGGCCAGCTCGGCCCGGATCACCAGGGCCATCACGCCGCCGATCAGGAAGAAGCTGAACGACGTGACCAGGTACAGCTGGCCGATCACCTTGTGGTCGGTCGACGAGAGCACCCGGCCGATCACCAGCCCCAGTGGCCGCCGCCCAACCCCAGCCGCAGTCGATCCGGTGCGCTCGGTGATCCCGGCATGCCCGCTGACGCTGGCCATGCCACCTCCCGAACTAACGCATCCCTTCGATTAGACACCTATCGGCACGACAGCAACACCCCCTCAGCCGAGGGCGCCGAGCAGCACCTTGCCGAACGCGGGCAGGTCGTCCGGCTTCCGGCTGGTGATCAGATTCCCGTCGGTCACCACGGTTTCGTCGACCCACTCGGCGCCGGCGTTGCGCAGATCGGTCTGCAGGCTCGGCCACGAGGTCAGCCGGCGACCGCGCACCACGTCCGCCTCGATCAACGTCCACGGCGCATGACAGATCGCCGCCACCGGCTTTCCGGAGGCGACGAACGCCTTGACGAAGGCAACCGCTTTCGCATCGGTCCGCAGCGCGTCCGGGTTCGCCACTCCCCCTGGCAGGACCAGCGCGGCGTAGTCGTCGACCGAGGCGTCGCCGACCTTCTTGTCCACCGGGCGCGACTCGGCAGCGGTCAGATGATCGAAGGTCTGCACGCTCCCGTCGGCCGGGCTGAGGAGCTCGGCCTTGTACCCCGCCTCGGTCAGCGCCTCCCACGGTTCGGTCAGCTCGACCCGCTCGATGCCCTCGGCAGCTACCAGAAATGCAATCTTTTGCTTCGACATTGTTGAGCGGTGCCCGGTTCACCGCTCAACACACGTGCCGAATGGATCAGCTGACCGTCAGGACCTTCGACGCGGTCTGCGTGCCCTGGTGATCAGCGTCCGCCAGCCAGACCACGCGGTACGTGAACGTGCCACGTGCCGTCGGCTTGATGCCGAAGGCGTACTTCCCGTTGGTCGCCAGCTTCCCGGTCGTCACGGCCACCCAGGTCGTACCCGAGCGCCGCTGCAGGTATGCCGTCGTACCGGCGTGCGGCGGGTTCAGGTACCCGTACAGCACCGCCGATCCGCCCAGCCTGATCGCCGACGGCGTCAGGTACCCGGACAGCGCCGGGTGGACCTGCAGCAGCGCGGTCGTGCTGCGCGTGCCGAGCACTCCGGGACCTCCGTTGTAGCCCCACATGTAGTACGTCGACACCGACGGCTTCTGCGTCACCTTGACGATCCCGTTGGCATCGGTCGTGTACGACCCGACCGTCGACCACTTGGTCGCGGTCTTCGCCTTCGAGTACAGCACCAGCGGTACGCCGGGCAGCTTGCCGCCGTCCAGCCGGGACACACCTGCCGACAGCGTGACCGCGCCGGTGTACATGATCGAGGACGCACTCATCCCGAACGTCGCCTTGGACCCGACCAGCCGGACGTCGACGCCCGGGCCGACCTTGCCCGTCGCGTCCTTGGTCCACACCCGGTACGCGTAGCTGGCCGAGTTCGACAACCCGCTCTGCGTGTACATGCTCGCGGCACCGTTGTAGACCGCCGCACCCGAGGTGGTCAGCGGCGGCGGGGTCGAGCCGACCGCGTTGCGCAGCATCACTGTCGTGTTGGTCGGCTTCGTCCAGCGCAGCGCCGCGGCCGCGACGCCACCCGTCACGCTGAAGCTGCTGACCGGCGCCGGCGGAGCCGTCAGGTTCAGGTAGTTCTTGTCGACGGTCATCTGCACGCCGCCGTTGGTCTCACTGACCTCACCCGCGTACTGGTGCACACGCTGATGGTTGGCCCAGTACGCCGCGTTGATGAACCGGCTCGTGCCGACCGCGGAACCCCAGTGCGCGAACCAGATGTTGTCGGGCCGGGTGTACGCCGTACTCGTGTACGCGCTGTTCAGGTCCGCACCACCCGACGCGGCGCCGACGTACGCGCCGCCCTGGTACCCGCGGGCGTTCAGCTCCTGCGTCCAGCCGCTCAGGTACGACAGCACCGCCGCCTTGCAGGCAGTGGTCGTCGTGTACGCCTCGATGTCGCTGTAGATCGCGCTCCGCTGCGCGAACCCGAGTGCTTGCGCCGCCGCGACCGCGTTGATGGCGGCGTTCCGGCCCTGGACCAGCGCGGTCGACGCGACCGACGACATCCGGCTGTTGTACGTCGTGCACGGTGCCTGCAGGCCGACGTCGATCAGCAGAAACTGCCAGCCCTTGCTCGCGTTCGCCGCGACCCAGTCGGCCGTCAGGTTCGGCTGCGCGCACCCCCGCAGTCCCCCGCTGATGTAGATGCCGACGCCCTGGTACGTCGGGCGCCACGCGTTCATCGCGTCCTGCGACGGTGCCGCGCAGGTGTCGAACCCGTACCCGGCGAAGTTGCCGGTAGCAACAACGGTCGGCGCGACCGCGGCCGGCTGCGCCACCCGTGCCGACGACGTCTTCGTGACCACCTTGCCGGTCCCGAGGACGTCGTTCGCCTCCTGCTCGGTGCCCGGCGCGTAGTACGCCGTCGCCAGCACACCCGCGTCCGCGATCGAGCGGCGCAGCATGCCGTCACTCGACGCCTGCGCGGTGGTGAGCGGCTCCAGGATCAGGCCGGAACTGCGGCCGACCAGGTGTGCCGGGCACTTCGCCTGCGCCGTGCTGCGGCCCAGGTACACGGCCGGCTGGTCAAGCCGGACGCACGCGGTCGGGTCGGCCGCCAGGTCGACCACCGGCCAGCTGGACGGGACAGTCACCTGGTAACCGCGATAGGACACGGTCTTCGTGTCCGCCGCGGCCGCCGGGCCGGCGACAGTGACGCCCGCCACCAGGACGAGGGCGAGTGTGAGCCCCCCAGGTCTGAACAACCTCACAATGTTCCCCAGTCTCATCGTCGGATCGTGCCCCCAAGTGAAGGCGAGCGCCTGCTCCCGTGTCGAAGAGCTTCAGGCACTCGCCTCGATGCGCAGATGGTATCGGGCGCCGTTTTGGATCGAGCGATCTAGAATGTGTTAGGCTCGATGACATGGCCAGACCGAGGACCTTCGACGAGGATCGCGCGCTCGATGCCGCGATGCGGGTGTTCTGGACCTCCGGCTACGAGGCGACGTCCACCCAGGATCTCTGCACGGCCACCGGCCTCGGCCGGAGCAGCATCTACAACACCTTCATCAGCAAGCGCGACCTCTTCGACCGTGCGCTCCGCCGGTACGTCGAGGACTTCAGCACCGCCCAGCTCGAGGTGATCCGGGACGAGTCGCTGCCGATCCGCGAGCGGGTCCGGCGGATCCTCTGGACGGCGGTCGAGCCGGAGCCGGAGGACCCGGCCGGCTGCTTCGTGATCAACACGATCGTCGAGCTCGGCCCGAGAGAGCCCGACGTCGTCGACCTCCTCGACCGCGACCACGAGACCAAGGTGGCCGCCCTGACCACCGCGATCCAGGCGGCCCAGGCGGCCGGCGACCTCGACCGGGAGCAGGACCCGGCCGGTCTGGCGACCTACGTCTTCACCCTCCTCGGCGGCCTGCGGGTCGCCGCCCGGCGCGGCGCGTCCCCGGAGAGTCAACGCCTGGTCGTCGAGGCCGCGCTGAGCAACTTCTGATCCCCTCACCTCCTCGGTCAGGTCTGCCCAGATTTTGCACCGATTGATCCAATATGAGAGAGGACATCATGCCCCGAGCCGTCTACCTGCTCGGCCTGGCGATCTTCGCCCAGGGCACGTCCGAGCTGATGCTCGCCGGTCTGCTCCCCGAGATCGCCGCCGACCTGCACGTGTCCATCCCGGCCGCCGGCCTGCTGATCTCCGCGTTCGCGGTCGGCATGCTGGTCGGCGCACCGATCCTCGCCGTCGCCACGCTCCGCTGGCCGCGGCGCCTCGCGATGCTCGCGTTCCTCGCGGTCTTCGCGCTCACCCACGTGGCGGGCGCCCTCACGTCGTCGTACGGGGTCCTGCTGGCCACCCGGGTCGCGGGCGCCTTCGTGTACGCCGGGTTCTGGGCGGTCGCCTCGGTGACCGCGATCGAGCTCGCCGGACCGGCGGCCCGCGCCAAGGCGATGAGCATCCTCGCGGGCGGTCTCACGGTCGCGACCATCGTCGGGCTGCCCGCCGGCACGCTGCTCGGTCAGCACCTCGGCTGGCGCTCGGCGTTCTGGGCGGTCGCCGTACTGTCGGTGGTCGCGATCGCCGGGGTCCTCGCGACGATCCCGCGTGGGCGGTCCGGCGACCACCCGCAACTGCGCGACGAGTTGAGGAGCATGGTGAATCCGCAGCTGTGGCTCGCGTACGGCACGACCGCGCTGTCGACCGGCGCGATCCTCGTCATCTTCAGCTACCTCGCACCACTGCTGACCGAGACGACCAAGCTGTCCGCTGCCTGGGTGCCGGTGATCCTCGCGCTGTACGGCGTCGGTTCGCTGGCCGGGATCACGATCAGCGGGCGCACCGCGGACCGGCGCCCGTTCGGCACGCTCGCGATCAGCCTGACCGGTCTGGGTGCGGCTGCGGTGGTGCTGGCGCTGGCCGCGGGGACGCCGTGGATCGCGGTCCTCGCGATCGTCGCGGTCGGCACGTTCGGGTTCGCCACCAACCCGGCGGTGAACTCACGGGTGTTCAGCGTCGCCGGATCCGCGCCGACGCTGGCGGCCGCGTTCAACATCTCCGCGTTCAACGTCGGGATCACGGTCGGCCCGTGGCTCGGCGGGCTCGCGCTCGACGCAGGTGCCGGCTATCCGTCGGTCGGCTGGATCGGCGCCGGGCTCGCAGTACTTGCCTTCGGCACCATTCCGGTCGCGGCCCGGGCCGCCGCTCAGCCAGCGTACGAAAGGGCGAGCTCGATGACCGGCGCGTAACCGTCCCGCCGGGCCGCCGTCCAGGTGCCGGCGCCGCCGGCCAGGTCGTCGGTGGTCATCCGGTAGATCAGCGCACGGATCAGCATCTGCCCCCACTCCGGCAGGTGCGCCCAGCGCGCGGCGAGGGCCGGCTCCGCGCCGTACCAGCAGAGGGCGTCCGCGACCGCGACGGCGGACGCCCACGCGGTCGGGCGCCAGTACACCGGCCAGTCGATGATCGCCGGCGGCAGCCCGTCGGCGAACATCACGTTCCCGGGCAGGTCGCCGTGCACCACCTGCGACGTCAGGTCCACCGGCCGCCAGGCGTCGACGAGCGGCCCGACGAGTTCGGCGTACGGCGGGGTGCCGTCGAGCGACTGCTCCCGCCAGGCGACACGGTCGCCGTCGCACCACGGATCGCTCCGGGTGTCGATGAAGTCCGGCCGCGGCAGCCCGGCGACTGCCTCGTGAAAGGCGGCGGCCGCAACGAGTACGTCGTCCTGCCGCCGCAGGTCGGTCGCACCGACCAGCAACTCGTTCGCCTCCCACCCGAAGGCAACCCACTCCCCGCCCACGGTCCGCACCGGCCGCGGCACCCGGAATGCCTCCGACTCGGGCAGAACACTCAGCACCTCGGCCCGCCACGCGCTCTCGCCGTCCGCCCGCTTGAGCACGACCTCACCGGACCGCCAGGTCTCCCCCTGGCCACCTTCCAGCCGCACAGGCGGCTCCGAAACCCCGAACGCCGCCAGAACCTTCTCCTCAGGAGCCTCCACGGCGCCACTCTTTCACGCCGGCGACCTCGGCCTTGAGGTCCGCCCAGAAGTTCTTGTCGGCGTTCACCCGGAATGCGAGCCGGTAGACGGTGGTCTTCTCCGGACCGCGGACCCGGAGCTGTACCTCCGACCGGCCGGGGTGCGCGGCGAGGACGTCGCGGAGCTGGTCGACGGTACGTGGGACGACGTTCGCCTGCATCATCTCCAGCACCACGACCCCGACAGCCGCCAGATCGGCCACCGTCACCTCGGACCCGATCAGCCGCGGTACGTCGTCCCGCTTGTCCAGCCGGCCCTTCACGAACACCACCGCGTCCTGCTGCAGACGCCCCGACACCAACTGGTACGTCGCCGGGAAGAACAGGCATTCCACTGCGCCGACCAGGTCCTCGACGGTGGCGGTCGCCCACGGGTCACCCTTCTTCGTCACCCGTCGCTGGAGCCCGGAGATGATGCCTCCGATCGTCACCACCGCGCCGTCCGGCTGCTCGGCCAGTTGCGCGACGCCAACGTCTGCCCGTTCGGCGAGCACGGACTCCAGGCCGAACAGCGGATGGTCCGAGACGTACAGACCGAGCATCTCCCGCTCCCGCGCGAGCAGCACCGGCTTGTCCCACTCGTCGTCCGGGAAGCTCTCGTCCAGCGAGAACACCGGCGACTCCGCCGTACCGAAGAGGTCGAACTGACCCTCGGCCTCCTTCCGCTTGACCGCCAGCGCGTTCTCGACCAGCTCCTCGTGCCGGGACAGTAGTCCCTTCCGTGTGTGACCGAGCGTGTCGAAAGCACCTGCCTGGATCAGCGACTCGACAGCACGCTTGCTACAGGCAACGGCTTCCACCTTGGTGAGGAAGTCCGGGAACGACGTGTACCGGCCGCCCGCCCGACTGCGTACGATCGCGTCGACGACACCGTCGCCGACGTTCCGTACGGCGGACAACCCGAACAGCACCACGTCGTCGCCGTACGCCGCGAAGTTCGGCAGCGATTTGTTCACGTCCGGCGGCAGCACCTTGATCCCCATCCGCCGGCACTCGTTCAAGTACACCGCGGACTTGTCCTTGTCGTCCTTCACAGACGTCAACAGCGCGGCCATGTACTCGGCCGGATGGTTCGCCTTCAGGTAGGCCGTCCAGTAGGACACCAGTGCGTACGCCGCCGCATGCGCCTTGTTGTACGCGTACCCGGCGAACGGCACCAGCACGTCCCACACCGCCTGCGTCGCCGCATCCGAGATCCCGCGCCGGCGGCATCCGTCCCGGAACGGCACGAACTCCTGGTCGAGCACCTCCTTCTTCTTCTTGCCCATCGCCCGCCGCAGCAGGTCCGCCTGCCCGAGGCTGTACCCCGCGAGGATCTGCGCCGCCTTCTGCACCTGCTCCTGGTAGACGACCAGGCCGTACGTGATCCCCAGTACCTCGCGCAGCGGCTCCTCCAGCTCAGGATGGATCGGGGTGATCTCCTGCTGGCCGTTCTTCCGGAGCGCGTAGTTGGTGTGCGAGTTCATCGCCATCGGCCCCGGCCGGTACAGCGCGGTGACCGCGGTGATGTCCTCGAACTGGTCGGGCCGCATCAGCCGGAGCAGCGCCCGCATCGCCGTACCGTCGAACTGGAAGACGCCGAGCGTGTCACCGCGTCCGAGCAGCTGAAAGGTCGGTGCATCGTCGAGCGGCAGTTTGAGCAGGTCGATCTCCAGGCCCGTGGTGCTCCGCACCATCTTGACGGCGTCGTCGATGATCGTCAGGTTGCGCAGCCCGAGGAAGTCCATCTTCAGCAGGCCGAGCGATTCGCAGCTCGGGTAGTCCCACTGGGTGATCGTGACGCCGTCGCTGTGCCGGACCCAGACCGGTACGTGGTCGACGATCGACTCGCTCGACATGATCACGCCGGCCGCGTGCACGCCCATCTGCCGGACGAGCCCCTCCACGCCCTTGGCGGTGTCGATCACGGTCCGTACGTCGGTCTCGTTCTGGTACATGGCCCGCACCTCGGCGGCCTCGTCGTACCGCGGGTGCTTCGGGTCGGTGATGCCGGTCAGGTCGATCCCGGCGCCGCCGACGTCGGCCGGCATCGCCTTGGTGATCCGGTCGCCGGTCGCGTACGGGAAGCCGAGCACCCGCGCCGAGTCCTTGATCGCGTTCTTCGCCTTGATCGTGCCGTAGGTGCCGATCATCGCGACCTTGTCGGCGCCGTACTTCTCGGTCACGTAGCGGATCACCTCGACCCGCCGGCGTTCGTCGAAGTCGATGTCGACGTCCGGCATCGAGACCCGCTCCGGGTTCAGGAACCGCTCGAAGATCAGGCCGTGCTCGATCGGGTCCAGGTCGGTGATGCCGAGCGCGTACGACACCAGCGACCCGGCGGCCGAGCCGCGGCCCGGGCCGACGGCGATACCGTTGTTCTTCGCCCACATGATGAAGTCCGCGACCACCAGGAAGTACCCGGGGAAACCCATCTGGACGATCACGCCGATCTCGTACTCGACCAGCTGCTGGTACCGCTCGTCCCACCCGTCCGGGTACCGCCGGCGCATCCCGCGCAGTACCTCGTCCTGGAACCAGGTGACCTCGGTGAACCCGTCAGGTACGTCGAAGCGCGGCATCAGGTCGCGCTTGCCGAACATCCCCGCGGTGTCGATGCGCTCGGCGATCGTCATGGTGTTCCGGCAGCCGTCCTGCCAGGCGTCCGAGGAGTCGATCGCGTACATCTCGGCGGCCGGCTTCAGGTAGTAGCCGGTGCCGTCGAAGCGGAAGCGGTCCGGGTCGGCCAGTGTCTTGCCGGTCTGGATGCACAGCAGCGCGTCGTGTGCCTTGGCCTCCTCGGCGTAGGTGTAGTGCGAGTCGTTGGTGACCAGCGGCGGGATGTTCAGGTGGCGCCCGAGGTCGAGCAGGCCGTCGCGGGCGCGGCGTTCGATCGCGATGCCGTGGTCCATGAGTTCGAGGAAGTAGTTCTCCTTGCCGAAGATGTCCTGGTACTGCGCAGCCGCCGCCACCGCCTCGTCGTACTGACCGAGCCGCAGGCGGGTCTGCACCTCACCGGACGGGCAACCGGTCGACGCGACCAGCCCGTCGGACCATTGGGCGAGGCTCTCCTTGTCCGTCCGCGGCCACTTCTGCAGCCAGCCCTCCTGGTAGGCGTCGGACGAGAGCCGGAAGAGGTTGTGCAGCCCGGTCGCGTCGCGCGCCCAGATCGTCTTGTGCGCGTAGCCGCCGGACCCTGACACGTCGTCGCGCTTCTGCTGCGGCTGACCCCAGAAGACGCGTTCCTTCGTACGGCGGGACGCGGGCGCGACGTACGCCTCGATGCCGATGATCGGGGTGATCCCGGCCTTCCGCGCCTGGTGGAAGAAGTCGTACGCACCGTGCAGGTTCCCGTGGTCCGAGATCGCGAGGTGGGTCATGCCGTACTCGGCGCAGGCCGCGAACAGTTCCTTCAGCCGTGCGGCGCCGTCGAGTAGCGAGTACTGGGTATGGACATGCAGATGTGTGAACGAAGGCACCCGGTCTCCACAACCGTCAGTTGTCTGGGGCCTCCATCCAAAGCCGCGGCTGTGGGCGCGATCAAACAACCCTTCGGCTACCTCGACAACCAGGAGTTGTACCGTCTGGTCGCGTGAATCTCGACAGCCTGCGCGCGTTCGTCGCCGTCGCCGAGGAAGGTCAGTTCCGGTACGCCGCCGACCGGCTCCGGCTGAGCCAGCAGGCGGTGTCGAAACGGATCGCGGCGCTCGAGTGCTCGCTCGGCGTCACGCTCTTCGACCGCGTCCCCACCGGCGCGACGTTGACGCGGCCGGACGGGCCTTCCTTCCGCACGCCCACGCCGTACTGATCGCCGCCCGGCACGCGGTCGAGTCCGTCCAGCACGAGGCGCGGCCGTTGCGGGTCGACATCCTCGGCTCCCGGGTGCTGCCCGGCGTGCTGATGGTCGACTTCCACCAGCGGAATCCCGACGTCGCACTCAAGACGCTCGTCCTGCGTGGTCTGGCCGCGTCGCTACCTGCCCTGCAGTCGGGCGAGATCGACGCGACGTTCGCGTACCACCCGGATCCGCTGCCGCCCGGCGTCGAGAGCACGGTCGCGTACCTCGAGCCGCACGAGGTGATCGTCGGCGCCGGGCATCCGCTGGCCAACCGGACCGCGGTGCCGGTCGACGAGTTGCGCCGGTACACGTTCTGGATCCCGGGGATCGTCGACGGCAGCGAATGGGGTGCGTTCTACCAGGAGCTGTCCGCCGAGTTCGGGCTGACCATCGACTCGGCCGGGCCGAACTTCGGGTTCGAGGATCTGATCGGGACGATCGCCGAGTCGAAGTCGGTGATCACGTTCTGGGGCGAGCGGACGCGCGAGGTCGGCCCGTGGCCGCGCGGCGTGCGGCGACTGCGGGTCGTGGACCCGACGCCCGTCTACCCGTGGTCGCTGATCTGGCTCAGCTCGAACCGGCATCCGGATCTCGGCACGCTCATCGAGCACGTACGCCGTCAGCCGCAGCCCGACGTCGACGATCTGTGGCTGCCTCGGCGGCTGCGCGGGTCGGTGCCCGATCAGCGGGCGGACGGCCTCTAGGATTTCGCGGTGACTGATCTCGACCTGTTCGGCGACCTCGACACCGGCGCACTCCCGGAACGGCAGCAGCGGATCCTGGGGGTGATCCGGGACTGGGTGACGCGGCACGGGTACCCGCCGAGCAGCCGGCAGATCGGCGACGCGGTCGGTTTGAAGTCCTCGTCGTCGGTGTCGAAGCACCTGGCCGCGCTGGAGGACAAGGGTTTCCTGCGCCGCAGCCCGTCGGTGTCGCGGCCGATCGACGTGCGGATGTTCCTGCAGGAGACCACGAGGCAGACCACCAGCGACGAGAACGTGCCGGTCCCGGTGGTCGGCGACATCGCCGCCGGTACGCCGATCTCGGCCGTCGAACATGTGGACGACGTACTGCAGCTCCCCCGCGGGCTGACCGGCCGCGGGACCGTGTTCGGGCTCCGGGTCCGGGGCGAGTCGATGATCGACGCCGCGATCTGCGACGGCGACATCGTCGTGGTCCGTCAGCAGGCCGAGGCGCACTCCGGGCAGATCGTCGCCGCGATGATCGACGAGGAGGCGACCGTCAAGGTGTACCGCCGCCGCAACGGCCACGTGTACCTCGAGCCCCGGAACCCGGCGTACGAGGTGATCGACGGCGACAACGCGACCGTCCTCGGCGTCGTGGTCTCGGTCCTGCGCAGCGTCTAGCCTTCGAGGTTCGCCTTCACCCGGGCGAGGTTCGCGGGCATCTCCTTGCGGGACTGCGGTACGACGATCAGCGGGACCAGGAGCTTGCCGATCCCGTGGCCCTCGAACCCCACGTCGATGGTCAGCGTGCTCGCCTCCCGGCCGGCGATCGGTTCGACGCTGACGTTGACGGTCGCCCGGATCGGGCCGTCCTCACCGCGGACCGCCCAGGAGCGCGGCGGGTCGAACACGGTCAGCCGCGAGGTCACGTCGCGCTCGCGGCCGCCGATCTTGCGGGTGGTCAGGCATTTCGCGCCGACCACCGGGGCGCCGCCCTCGAGGTGGCCGGCGGTCACGCCGGACTGCCACTCGGGAAAGTGGTTCGGGTCGGTGACGTACGCGAACACCTCGTCCGCGGTCCGCTCGACCTCGACCTTCGTCACGATCGTCGTCATCGGGTTTCTCCCTCCAGGCGTTCTTGGAGCAGGTCCAGCTGGGCTGGGTTGGTGGTGAGTCGGGCGGCGCGCTCGTCGGCCGCGTGGGCTTCGGTACGGCGGTTCAGGTCGCGGAGGAACTGGCCGCGCGTCGCGTGGAAAAGTGGGTAGGTGTCGAGCTCTGCGGCCAGCGCGTCGAGCTCGGTCAACGCGGTGGCGGAGCCCCGGACGTACGACAGCGCGATCGTGCGGTGCAGGCACGTGACCGGGCTCGGTTGCAGGGTCAGCAGCATGTCGTAGAGGACGAGGATCTGCGGCCAGTCGGTGTCGTCCCAGGTGGCTGCCTCGCTGTGGCAGGCGGCGATCGCCGCCTGCAGCTGGTACGGCCCGGGTGCGTGGTGACGACGGGCAGTACGGGTGAGGAGAGCCGTCGCCTCGGTGATCGCGGCGTGGTCCCAGAGGGTGCGGTCCTGGTCCGCGAGCAGGACCAGGTTCGGCGCGAAGCGGGCCGACGTACGCGCGCGATGCAGCCGGATCAGGGCGAGCAGTCCGGCGACCTCGGGTTCGTTCGGGAGCAGGCCGTGCAGCAGTGCGGTCAGCCATTCCGCGTCGTCGACGAGGTCGCGCGAGTGCGCACGGTCCGCCGTACTGGACAGGTAGCCCTCGTTGAAGAGCAGGTAGATGACCGTCAGTACTTCGGACAGCCGCTCGGGCAGCTCGTCGTCGCGCGGGATCCGGTACGGGATGCCGGCATCGGTGATCTTGCGTTTGGCCCGCGTGATCCGCTGCGCCACGGCCGACTCCGACGCCAGGAAGGCCGCCGCGATCTGCCCGGTCGTCAACCCGCACACCACGCGCAGCGTCAGCGCGATCTGCGCCTCCCGTGCGAGGGCCGGGTGGCAGCAGGTGAAGACCAGCCGCAGCCGGTCGTCTGCCGGTGGCGGTTCGTACGGCTCCAGCAACGCGAGCTTGGTGCGGTAGTTCTCCTGCCGCCGCAGTACGTCGAGACCGCGGCGCTTCGCGACCGTGAACAGCCAGGAGTCCGGCCGCTCCGGGATCCCCTCGACCGGCCAGCGTTTCAGCGCGATCTCGACCGCGTCCTGCACCAGGTCCTCGGCCGCGGCGAAGTCGCCCAGCAGCGACACCAACGCACCCGTCAGCCGGCCCGCGTGGTCGCGGACCACGCGGGCCAGTTCGTCCTGACTACTCACATTTCCGCCACCGGGCGGATCTCGATCACCGGGCAGGCGGGCCAGGTCTTCACCATCCGGAGCGCCTCGTCCAGGTCCTCGACGTCGATCTCGGTGAAGCCGGACACGACCTCTTTGCCCTCGATGAACGGCCCGTCGGTGGTCAGCGTGCCGCCGTCGAGCCGGACCGTCGTGGCGGTCTCCCGGCCCTGCAGCTTGCTGCCGCGGTTGGTGATCTTGTCCGCGTGGTCCTCGAACCACTGGTACACCCGCCGGTACGCCGCCTCCTTCTCGGCCGGCGCCAGCGCCTCGAAGTCCTTCGCGAACTCCTCGGTCTCGATGAACATCAGCACGTACTTCACCCGGACACCTCCTTCAGGCCAGTGTGGCGTACAGATCGACGCCGTTGCCGGAAGGATCCGCGACGGTCGCGTAACGCATTCCCCACGGCGCGTCGTACGGCTCCTGCAGGCTCGCCACCCCGGCCGCGACGAGCTCGGCGTACGTCGAGTCGCGTGCCGTACTCGAAGGTGAGGAACGCCCGGCCCGACGTCGGAGGCGTCCAGTGCGCGGTGATCTTGCGGCGCGCCTCGTCGGTGTCGAGCATCAGGTGCAACCCGTTCGGCAGGTCGCAGCCGGCGTGGTCGTCCGGCATGTACTGGTCCCGCACGAACTCCAGCCCGAGCCGGCGATAGAACTCGATCGCGGCGCCGAGGTCGGAGACCACGACATCGATGATCTTGACGGTGTTGACGGGGGTAGCCACTGCACGTCTCCTCTGCTGAACGAACAACTCTCACTCAGCAGACGATCGGCGTACCCGCGGATCCGACACTCTGACAGGGTGGGATCATGAAACGTCCGCTGTTCGCCCGGATGTACGCCCGGCTCCGGCCGACCCTCGACCAGGCCGGCGCTGCCGAGCACCGCCGCCGGCTGCTCGCGGGTGCGGCAGGAAGGGTGATCGAGGTCGGCGCCGGCGACGGCGGGAACTTCGCCCACTACCCGCCCGAGGTCACCCAGGTCCTCGCCGTGGAACCCGAGCCGTTCCTCCGCGCCCAGGCCCACCGCCAGGCATCGACCGCACCCGTCCCGGTCGAGGTCGTCGAGGGTACGGCGGACCACCTGCCGGCTCCCGACGCCGCGGCCGACGTGGTCGTGGTGTCGCTCGTCCTCTGCTCGGTCCCCGACCAGCAGGCCGCCCTCGCCGAGGCCCGGCGGGTACTGCGCCCCGGCGGCGAACTCAGGTTCTACGAACACGTCGCCGCCGAACCAGGCCGCCTGGCCACCGTCCAGCGGATCGCCGACGCCACCCTGTGGCCGTTGTTCGTCGGCGGCTGCCACACCCACCGCGACACGGCGGCCGCGATCACGGCCGCCGGTTTCGCCATCGAGGACCTGGACCGGTTCCAGTTCCCGCCCGATCGGGTGACGCCGGCCGGCCCGCACATCCTGGGCCGCGCCCGGCTCAGGGGGTGAGGTCGGTGGCGGCGCGGCCCTCCGGGAAGTACAGCGGGACCGAGCCATGGTCGTGCACGATCAGCCACTCGCCGTCGATCCGCTGCCACACCGCGGACCAGCGCACCCACATCCCCGCCTCGGTGCCGTTCGTCAGCGTGCCGCTGATCCGGTTCACGGCGTACGTCACCGCGAGACTGCCGTCGACCAGCACGGTCAGGTCGCGGACCTCGTACCCCAGCGGCGGCCGGTAGACCGTGAACACCTTCTCCCAGTTCTCCATCTTCTTCTCCGCGCCGAGATGCCGCAGGGGCGGCTCGACGTCGAACGACACCAGGTCCGGCGCGAAGACCGTCTTCAGCGCGCCCAGGTCACCGTTCCGGATCCCGTCCAGCAACGTCTCGATCCGCTTCCGGATCTCCTCTTCGGATACCGCGTTGTTCGTCATGCCCGGTACGACGGGACAGGCCCGCGTAATGTCAGACCTGACAGTTCACCGGGCCGTTTCGTCGTACCAGGTATGAGGGAGAGGACCGATATGACCGAGCCCGGCCTGGACGTGATCATGAGCGAGCGACGGCAGCTGATCAACCTGGCGTACCGCCTGCTCGGGTCGCTGGCCGACGCCGAGGACGTCGTACAGGAGACCTACGCCCGCTGGTACGCGATGACCGTGGACGAGCGGCACGCGATCGAGAACCCGGCTGCCTGGCTCACCAGGGTCGCGAGCCGGATCTGCCTCGACCAGCTGCGCTCCGCGCGCGCCCGCCGGGAGCGGTACGTCGGCGAGTGGATCCCGGAGCCGCTGCCCGAGGACGTCGACGGCACCGTCGATCCCGCGGACCGGATCACGCTGGACGAGTCGGTGAACATGGCGTTCCTGGTCGTACTGGATGCGATGACACCGGCCGAACGGGTGTCGTTCATCCTGCACGACGTGTTCCGGTACCCGTTCCCGGAGGTCGCCGAGATCGTCGGCCGGACGCCCGCCGCCTGCCGGCAGCTCGCCTCGTCGGCCCGCCGCCGGATCCGCGAGTCGCAGTCCCCCACTCCGCCGTCGGCGCGGAAGGCGGAGCTGGTCCGGGCGTTCAAGGCGGCCTGGGAGGCCACCGACATCCAGGCGATCGTCAACCTGCTCGACCCGGACGCCACCGCGGTCGCGGACGGCGGCGGCCTGGTGAGCGCGTTCCTCGACCCGATCCACGGCAGCACCCAGGTCGCGCGGCGGTTCACCCAGCTCCCGGTGTTCCGGCACGGCCGGACGATCCTGGAGCGCACCGTCAACGGTCAGCCGGGCCTCGTCATCGAGTTCGAGGGCAAGGTCGAGACCGTGCTCGCGTTCGACTTCGCGGGCGACCTCATCACGAACATCTGGACAGTCAGGAACCCGGAGAAGCTGCGCCCCTGGATGCACTGACCAGCGTCGTCACGGTCTCCTGGGCACACGCCTTGTTGACGCCGATCCCACCGCGCGCGCCGCGTTTGATCCAGCCCGCCACGTAGTGGCCGGGCCGGCCGGCGACGGCGCCGCGGACGTTCGGCACGATCCCCCGGCCGGCGTCGAACGGCAGCCCGTCGACCGGCCGGCCCTCGAACCCGATCGCGGTGAACAGGTTGCCCGCGGCAATGACCTCGCCGGTGTCGAGGGTCAGGCCCGCGGACGTCCAGGCGGCCGGCCGGGCGTGGTACCGCAGCTCGGCCCGATCCCCCGCGACCGCGAGCAGCTCCTGCAGGGCCGGCTCCGTGTACGCCGCCTGCTCCGGTCCGCGGCGGCCGAGCAGCACGACCTCCTTGATCCCGCCGGCCGCGAGCGTACGGCGTACCTCCGCGGGCAGGTCCATCGTCCGATCGCTGAGCAGCACCCGGGCGATGTCGATCGCGACGTTCCCGTTGCCGACGACCACCGCCCGCGGTCCGGTCAGCTCGACCGGCAGCGTCGCGCCCGGCCGGCCGTTGTACCAGGCAACGAAGTCTTCCGCCGTGCAGGCGGCGTCCTCGCCGGCGATCCCCAGCCGCCGGCTCTGCCGAGCACCAACCGCGTGCACGACCGCGTCGTACCCATCGGGCAAGTCGTTCGACCAGCCCCGCAGCGTGGCTGCGTCCGTTCCCGGGCGCCAGTGCACGCGCGGATGGCGGACCAACCGCTCGAAGGACTCGATGATCTGCTTCGTCTGCGGATGATCCGGCGCGACCCCGAACCGCACCAGCCCGCCGAGGTGCTCGCTGCGGTCCACGACGGTGATGTCCGCCGTTGTCCGCAGCAACAGCTCGCGGGTGGCGTACATCCCGGCCGGCCCCGCACCGACGACCAGCACCCGCGCCGGGCCGCCGCCCCACACCTGGTAGGAGACCGGCTCCCAGCTGTCCAGATCCGTGGCCTCCAACGGCTCACGATCCGCGAAGTACGCCGCGTTCCGCTCGACGTCGCCGGCCGCCGACTCGTCGGCCGGCTTCGCCGCGTCGACCGGGCAGATGTCCGCGCAGGCCCCGCAGTCGATGCAGGTCCGCGGGTCGATGAACAGGCTCGCTCCGGTCCCGAAGCCCGGCTCACCCGGCGACGGGTGGATGCTGTTCATGGGGCAGACCGCGACGCAGCTCGCATCCGAGCAGCAGTCGCCCGAGATCGCGAAGGTCACAGCAGACCGGTCCGCCGGTACACGCGGGACGCTGCCGGCGTCAGCAGTCCGACCGAGCCGAGGAAGTCCATCAGGTTCGCGCAACTGGTCCGCAGCAGTGACCGGTGGTGCTCGTTCTGCCGCGCCTCGCGGACCGCCCGCTCCGGATCCAGGCCGACGTTCACGTACACCTCGCGCCCGACCATGCTGGACACGATCATGTCCGCGGCGATCGCGATCACCAGCGCGCTCACCCAGCGCCGGCCGCGGCCCGCGCGCGCCAGCCGCTCCCGGGTCTCCTCGCGCGCGAACACCATGTGCCGTGACTCTTCGACCACGTGGATGTGGTTCACGGTCCGCACCAGCGGCTCGACCCGGCTGTCCCGCATCCAGTCCCGCTGCATCACGTCCAGGACCTCCTCGGCGACCAGGATCGCGGCGTACGCCGACTCGCCGGTCGCCACGGTCTTGAACATCCGGCCGAGCTCGCGGGCCAGCAGCCGCGGCCGGTACGCCGGCTCGACCATCCGCTCGGTCGCCCGCGCGAACATGATCGAGTGCCGGCACTCGTCGGCGATCTCGGTCAGCGCCCACTGGAACTCCGGCGTCCGGGCCGGCTTGTCGTAGATGTCGCGCAGGATCAGCTGCTGCAGGATCATCTCGAACCAGATCCCGGTGGTCGCGACCGACGCGGACTCGTGCCGGGTCAGCTCGCGCTGCTGCGCCTCGGTCAGCTCGTCCCAGTACGGCGTGCCGTACAACGTGCTCCATTCCGGCGACATCCCGTACCCGTCGCCGACCGGCGCGTCCCAGTCGATCTCCGTCTCGGGGTCCCGGGACAACCGGCTCGCCGACCCCAGCAACCGCTCAGCGGTCTGGTCCATCGCACACACCTCCGAGGCGATATGACATCGTCTATGTAACATAACTGATGGTCCACGCTTCTGTCGAGATGCGCGCCGATGTAACGCGCGCTACAGTGTCGCCTGTGACGGATCGATGGCTGGTCTTGCTGGTACGGATCCCGGCGGAGCCCTCGCGGCACCGCGTGGCAGTGTGGCGAGAGCTGCGGAAGGCCGGCGCGCTGTCCCTCGGACAGGGCGTCTGGGCCGTCCCGGAGCTCCCGGTCTTCGAGGCGGCACTGCAGCGGACCGCCGAACTGGTCGCCCGCGCCGAGGGCGAGGTGACGACGCTCGAGGCCGCCGGGAAGGACGAGGCGGACGGCGCCCGGCTGCGGGGGCTGTACGACGAGGCCCGGCGGGCGGACTGGACCGAGTTCCTGGCGGACTGCCGGAAGTTCGAGGACGAGATCGCCAAGGAGATCCGGATCGAGAAGTTCACGCTCGCCGAGCTCGAGGAGGAGGAGCAGAGCCTCGAACGGCTCCGCCGCTGGCACCGCGACCTGACCGGCCGCGACGTCTTCGGTACGCCGCAAGCGGCCGAGGCCACCGCCCGGCTCAAGGACTGCGTCGCCCGCTGCGAGGAGTACGGCGAACTGGTGTTCCGTGCGCTGCACCAGCTTCCGGGTGATGCCCGGTGAAGAAGATGTGGCCGCTGTACGCGGCCGGCTTCACCACCGCGTTCGGCGCGCACGCGATCGCGGCGAACCTCGGCGGCCTGTCGTCCGACGCGGTGAGGTCCTTGATGACACTCGGCATCCTGCTCGCGCTGTACGACGGCGCGGAGGTGCTGCTCAAGCCGGTCTTCGGCACGATCTCGGACCGGATCGGCGCGCGCCCCGTGCTGCTGTTCGGCCTGATCGGGTTCGCGGTTGCCTCCGGCACCTATGTGGTCGCGGACCGGCCCGGCTGGCTGTGGGTCGCCCGGCTCGGCCAGGGTGCCGCGGCGTCGGCCTTCTCCCCCGCCGCGTCCGCGCTCGTCGCCCGGCTGAATCCGTCCGCGAAGCACGGGCGGGCCTTCGGCAGCTACGGGTTCTACAAGAGCCTCGGGTACACCGCCGGGCCGTTGCTCGGCGGTGGGATCGTCTGGCTCGGCGGATTCCGCCTGCTGTTCGGGGTGATGACGGTTCTCGCGCTGGCGGTCGCCGCGTGGGCGTTGGCCGCCGTACCGGTCGTGCCTCCGTTGCCGCGGACCCGGCAGACCGTGGTGGATCTCGCCCGGCGGATCACCGACCCGGCGTTCCTCCGGCCGACCGCGGCGCTGGCGGCGGCGACGGCCGCGTTGTCGGTCGGCGTCGGGTTCCTGCCGGTCACCGGCGCGTCGGACGGGCTCGGGACGATCGCCACCGGAGCGGCCGTTTCCTTGCTCGCGGCAACGGCCGCCGTGGTGCAGCCTCGAGCCGGCCGGGCGCTGGACGCCGGCAAGCTGACCACCCGCAAGGGGATCGCGACAGGCCTGGCCCTGGCGGCCGCGGGCTTCGTGTGCGCGGCGTTGCCCGGTGTGGTGTTCCTGCTGATCGCTGCCGCACTCATCGGTGCCGGGACGGGCGTGATCACGCCGCTCGGGTTCGCCGCGCTGGCGGCGAGTACGCCCCCGGAACGGATGGGTCAGACGATGGGCACAGCCGAACTCGGCCGCGAACTCGGCGACGCGGGCGGCCCACTGCTCGTCGCAGCCGTCGCCTCGATCGCCGTCCTGGACACCGGGTACGTCGTACTCGCCGTCCTGCTCGCGCTCGGGCTGCTCACACTCCGCCGGGCACGAAGCTGAACAGACGCTCACCCTTCACCAGAGGTTCAGGTACGCCGGTGAAGCGATGCACGCCGACGCCGAAGCCGGCCTCCTTGTCCGACACCCACACGTCTTCGAAGCCGACGCGCCCGAACCAGTCGCAGATCGACGGCACCAGGTCCGGCTCCTCGCGATGCCGGGTCCAGATCACCGTCGCGCCGGTCCGGCAGAACATCCGGGCGCCCGCGATCGTCCGCTGGATGTCGGTGTTCGTGATGTTCCCGAAGATGCCGGTGAGCAGCAGGAGCTCGGCGGGCACGAACCCGTCGTACTGATCCGTCAGCGACGCGTCACCGGTGACCACCTCGACGTTCTCCGGCGCCTGCTCCCGCGCGGTCGCGGCCAGTTCCGGATCCAGCTCGACGAGCCGCGCCCGTACGTCGGCAGCCCGTGGATGATCCCGCAGTACGCCGAGCAGGTCGCGGCCCTGTCCCGCGCACAGGCTGATCACCGGGATCGGTCCGGCCGGCGCCCGGTCGAGCGCGTCCCGCACCTGTGCCTGCACGGTCAGCAACCGCCGCGCCAGCTCGGATCCGGGGTCGTCGTACCGCTGATGCCACGCACGCCAATCCATGTCAGCACCCTAAGGCCCGCGAGGCACCATTGATCTGTAACCTCACAGTGACCGACAGGCAGGAACTTCCGGGGCGGATGGATAGTTGTTCTTCCGGAGCCCGTGCGCGATCAGAGGAGAGTCATGGCAAGGCGTGTCGAACAGAAGGCTGCGGCCCGGGAGCGGATCGCCGCGCAGCAGGCCGCCCAACGGCGGGCCGAGCAGCGCCGGCGGCTCCTCCTCGCGGTCGGCGCGGTCGTTCTGGTCGTGGTGATCGTGGGCGGGCTGATCACGATCCGGCTGGTCGGCGGCGGCAAGAAGACCGCCCAGGGTGCGAGCGGCGCGCTCGACCCGGCTCTGGTCACCGCGCTCGGCTCGATCCCGGACACCACGTTCTCCACGGTCGGCAGCTCCGGCGTCACGACGGCGCCGTCGGCGATCAACGACCAGCCGGCGCTGACCGCCAACGGCAAGCCGAAGGTGCTCTACATCGGCGCCGAGTACTGCCCGTTCTGCGCCGCCGAGCGCTGGCCGGTCGTGGTCGCGCTGTCCCGCTTCGGCACCTTCAAGGACCTCGGTACGACGCACTCCGCCGCCGCGGACGTGCACCCGAACACGCCGTCGCTGTCGTTCCACGGCTCGACGTACACGAGTCAGTACCTGTCCTTCACCGGCGTCGAGACCACGACCAACGAGGTCCAGGGCAACAGCTACAAGCCGCTCGACACCCCGACGGCCGAGGACCAGGCGACGCTGCAGAAGTACGACAACGTGCCGTACGTCGCCAAGGACAGCGCCGGGTCGATCCCGTTCATCGACATCGGCAACAAGTTCATCGGCTCCGGGGCGACGTACTCCCCCGACGTGCTGGCCGGCAAGACCCAGGCGCAGATCGTCGACGCGCTGAAGGATCCGTCGAGCCCGATCGCCAAGGCGGTCATCGGCTCGGCGAACGTCTACACGGCGGCGATCTGCAAGATCACGAACAACCAGCCGTCGAACGTGTGCACCAGCGCTGCCGTCACCGGCGCCGCCGGCAAGCTCGGCGCTGCGAAGGGCTGACTCATGACTCTGCCTGTGCGCTCCTCGTCCCGGGCCGCGCTGGGCGTGATCCCGTGGGCGACGCTGGCGGTCTCGGTGGCCGGGCTGGCGGTGGCGGCGTACCTCACCTACGAGCACTTCACCGCCGGCACGACGCTCGCCTGCCCGGACACCGGCGTGGTCAACTGCGCGAAGGTCACCAGCAGCCAGTATTCGAAGGTCTTCGGCATCCCGGTCGCGCTGCTCGGCCTGCTGTTCTTCGTCGGCATGACCGCGCTGTCGGTCCCGCCGATGTGGCGGACGTCGTCGCCATGGCCCGGCCGGCTGCGGCTGATCGGCGTACTCACCGGCGTGGTGTTCGTCTGCTACCTGATCTGGGCCGAGCTCTTCCAGATCAACGCGATCTGTCTGTGGTGCACTGTCGTGCACGCACTGACGCTGGTGCTGTTCGGTCTGGTCATCGTTCGCCTGGCTCTCGTCCCGCCCGCTTCATGAAGTGATCCCACTCCGGGTACCGGTAGCGCATGCGATCGCCAGGGGCCGAGGAGTGGGTGCCGCACGGCGGCGGGATGCGGAAGGTGCGCGAGCTGCTCCCGGACTGCCGTGGATGCGAACTGTGGGAGGACGCCGAGCAGGTCGTTCCCGGCGAGGGCCCGGTCCGGGCCCGGATGATGCTGGTCGGCGAGACCCCCGGTGACCACGAGGACAAGGAAGGGCATGTCTTCGTCGGGCCGGCGGGCCATCTGCTCGACAAGGCACTGGTCGAGGCCGGGATCGACCGCTCGGACGTCTATCTGACCAACGCCGTGAAGCACTTCCGCTTCGAGCGACAGGGCAAGCGGCGGATCCACAAGACGCCGAGCGCCGGCCAGATCACGGCCTGCCACCCGTGGCTGGCCCGTGAGCTCGAGATCGTCAAGCCGGAACTGGTGGTCGTGATGGGATCCGTCGCCGCCCGGAGCCTGCTCGGCACCGCGTTCCGGGTCACCAAGGAGCGCGGCAAGCGGGTCGAGCTGCCGGGCGGGCGGCCGGCGGTCGCGACCGTCCACCCGTCCGCCGTCGTCCGGTCCGACGAGTTCCGGCGGGACTTCCGGCGCTTCGTCGACGACCTCCGCGTGGCGGTCGACCTACTGGGCTGACCAGCGCCAGTCGCGGACCTCCGGGAGATCCTCGCCGTACCGCGTGACGTACGCGTGGTGCCGGGTCCGCTGATCGGCGAAGTACTGGCGGGTCGTGGCGGCACGGGTACCGAGCGACGGCACCCGGTCGATGACGTCGATCGCCAGGTGGTACCGGTCGAGGTTGTTGCGGACCACCATGTCGAACGGCGTGGTCGTCGTACCCTCCTCGATGTAGCCGCGGACGTGCAGGTTCGCGTGGCCGCGGCGGCGGTAGGTCAGGCGGTGGATCAGCCACGGGTAGCCGTGGTACGCGAAGATCACCGGCTTGTCGGTGGTGAACAGCGCGTCGTACTCCGCGTCCGGGAGCCCGTGCGGGTGTTCGGTCGCATCCTGCAGGCGCATCAGGTCGACCACGTTCACGACCCGGATCCGCAGCTCCGGAAGATGTTCGCGCAGCAACGAGACCGCGGCCAGCGTCTCCATCGTCGGTACGTCGCCCGCGCAGGCCATCACCACGTCCGGGTCGCCGGCGTCGTTGCTCGCGAAGTCCCAGATCCCGGCTCCGCGCGCACAGTGCAGCGCGGCCGCGTCCCAGTCGAGCCAGTTCGGCTGCGGTTGCTTGCCGGCGACAACCACGTTGATGTAGTTCCGGGTCCGCAGGCAGTGGTCCATCGTGGACAGCAGCGTGTTCGTGTCCGGCGGCAGATACACCCGGACGACCTCGGCCTTCTTGTTCACCACGTGGTCGATGAACCCGGGGTCCTGGTGCGAGAACCCGTTGTGGTCCTGCCGCCACACGTGCGAGGTGAGCAGGTAGTTCAGCGACGGGATCCGGCGCCGCCACTCCAGCCGGTTGATCGTCTTCAGCCACTTGGCGTGCTGGTTCACCATCGAGTCGACGATGTGCACGAACGCCTCGTACGACGAGAACAAGCCGTGCCGCCCGGTGAGCAGGTACCCCTCCAACCAGCCCTGACAGGTGTGCTCGCTCAGGATCTCCATCACGCGCCCGTCGGCGGCGAGGTGGTTGTCCGTGTCCAGCCGCTCCGCGAGCCACCGCTTTCCGGTCTCCTCGTACACCGCGGTCAGCCGGTTCGACTCGGTCTCGTCCGGACCGAACAACCGCAGGTTGTCCGGATTCAGCCGGAACGCGTCGCGCAGGAACGCCCCGAACACCTTCGTCGGCTCCCCGTCCTCGGCACCCGGCTCCTTGACCGGTACGGCGTACTCCTCGACCGCCGGCAGCTCCAGGTCCCGGCTCAGCACGCCGCCGTTCGCGTGCGGGCTCGCGCCCATCCGCCGCTCCGGGACCAGCTCGACCAGGTCCGGCACGGGCCGGCCGGCGTCGTCGAAGAGCTCCTCGGGGCGGTAGCTGCGGAGCCAGTACTCCAGTTGCCGCAGGTGGTCCTCGTTCGTGCGGACGCCGGACAGCGGGACCTGGTGGGCCCGCCAGGTACCTTCGACCAGTTCGCCGTCGACGGTGTGCGGGCCGGTCCAGCCCTTCGGCGTACGGAGCACGATCATCGGCCACGCCGGCCGGA
Source organism: Kribbella sp. NPDC051137 (assembly GCF_040682535.1). Taxonomy (NCBI): domain Bacteria; kingdom Bacillati; phylum Actinomycetota; class Actinomycetes; order Propionibacteriales; family Kribbellaceae; genus Kribbella; species Kribbella sp. NPDC051137. Next base: position 299,428 of record NZ_JBFBBI010000004.1, on the reverse strand, counting down.
CCGTCCCAAGCTTGACCTCCGCCTTGACGTCCGCCTTGACCTCGGCCTTGATCTCGTCGATCCGGTCCACGCACGCGTCGAGGGTCGCGGCCAGCGCCTGGTGCACCTCGGCCGGCTCGGACCCCTCGACCAGGTACGGCTCGTACCCGTACCCGCGCATCAGCGCCGTCAGTTCCTCGTCACCGATCCGCGCGAGCACGGCCGGGTTCGCGATCTTGTAGCCGTTCAGGTGCAGGATCGGCAGCACGGCTCCGTCCTGCGCGGGGTTCAGGAACTTGTTCGAGTGCCACGACGCGGCGAGCGGCCCGGTCTCGGCCTCCCCGTCCCCCACCACGCACGCGACGAGCAGGTCCGGGTTGTCCGCGGCCGCGCCGTACGCGTGACTCAGCGAGTAGCCCAGCTCGCCGCCCTCGTTGATCGACCCCGGTACGTCGGCCGCCACGTGACTCGGTACGCCGCCCGGGAACGAGAACTGCTTGAACAGCCGCGCCATCCCCAGCTCGTCCCGGGTCGTGTTCGGGTACGCGTCCGTCCAGCTCCCCTCCAGCCAGGTGTTCGCGACCAGGGCGGGTCCGCCGTGCCCCGGCCCGGTCACGAACAGGACGTCGCGCTCGCGCCGCCGGATCACTCGGTTGAGGTGTACGTACAGCAGGTTCAGGCCCGGCGTCGTACCCCAGTGGCCCAGCAGCCGCGGTTTGATGTGCTCGGCGCGCAGCGGCTCTCGCAGCAGCGGATTCGCGAGCAGGTAGATCTGCCCGACGGACAGGTAGTTCGCCGCCCGCCAGTACGCGTCGATCCCGCGTAGTTCGTCGTCGCTCAGCGGTGCCCCGTCGAGGCGCTGCACGTCAGCGCCCGACGGCCCGGGCGAGCTGAGCCTTCGTCATCTTCGACCGGCCCTTGATGTTCTTCTCCTTGGCCTCGTTGTACAGCTGGTCCCTCGTACGGCCCTGCGACCCGCTGTGCGAGCGGAGCCCGCCGCGCCGGCTCGACGAGATGTCGTGCGTCGACGTACGGCTCTTCTCCTTGGACTCCCCGGAGCGGGCCCGTTCCTTGTTCACCGTGCGGGCCGCGATCTCCTCCGCGACGTCCTCGCTGCGGCCTCGGTCCTTCAGGCCGGCCTTGATGTGCTGGTACTGGCGTTCGCGCTTGCGGTTCGATCCTGCGGGCATCGGAACAGACCTCCTTCAGAAGAGATCCACCCAGTACCCGGTCCCGGTCTGCAACATTCAGGCCGGGCCAGGTAGCATGGTCTCTCGATCGCGCACACAGGAGCGGTGAATTCTGAAAGCCGTGTTCCTGGGCACTCTCTGGGCGACCCTCTGGACGACACCGGGTGGCGTCTCGTCGGCGGGTCGGTCCCCGCGCGGTCCGGCGTTCCGCCACGGCCCGGTCGTGGCACGACACAGGAGGAAATGTTGGCCCGACGAGGTCAGCGCCAGTCCGGCGCTACCCGTTCCGCACCCCGTCGCCGCCGTCGCGTCCGCGACGGCGAGTCCGACGGTCTGATCCAGGTCCTCGCCCAGGCGGTCCGCGAGGTCGAGAACGCGGTCACCCGCGGGGCGATCAAGCCGTCGACCCGGACGAAGTTCCAGGTCGTCGCGCTGCTGGTCCGCGAGGAGCGCGCCCGGGTGAACGGCGACGCCGCGGCCACCGAGGCGTACCGCACCGAGCAACTCCGGCGGCTCGACGGGATCGCGACGATCCTGGCCAAGACCGCCGCGCTGGAGCCGTCGCTGCTGGTCCTGCTCGCCGAGGACGCGGTGATCTCGGAGGCGGCAGCCGCGCTCAAGCGGCAGATGATCGAGGAAGCCGGCCTGGAGGCGCCCGAGGAGCCGGAGCCTGCCGAGCCGGAGTCCGTCCCGGAGACCCAGACCCGGCGGGTGGTGCCGCAGGCCGTGGTGTCCCGGCAGCTCGCCAACCCGTTCCTCGCCCCGGACTTCTCCGCTCCCCCGTCCCGCCCCGCCGGTCCGAGCCGGCTGGGCGGCTGGGAGCTGATCGGCCCGTTGCTGCGCTCGTTCGAGCACGCGGCCGCCTCAGCGACCATGACGCTGCCGGACCCGACCTCGCTCCGGCTGGCCGGCGGGATCGACGCGCTCCGGCTCCGCGGCCTCGAGCTGATGCCGCACCAGGCCCGGCTGATCGCCGCCGCCGCGGAGGGGCACCGCACCTTCCTGCTCGCCGACGAGCCCGGCCTCGGCAAGACCGCCCAGGCACTGCTCGCCGCGCAGGCCGCGGACGCCTACCCGCTGCTGGCCGTCGTACCGAACGTGGTCAAGACCAACTGGGCCCGCGAGGCCGGCCTCTGGACCCCGCGCAAGACCCCGACCGTGATCCACGGCGACGGCGACTCGATCGACGGCTTCGCGGACATCGTGGTGGTGAACTACGAGGTCCTCGACCGGCACGTCGGCTGGCTCGGCGACCTCGGGTTCCGCGGCATGGTCGTGGACGAGGCGCACTTCATCAAGAACAAGAAGTCGCAGCGTTCCCGCAACGTCCTGGAGCTGTCCGAGCGGATCCGGGCCCGGACGGCCCGCCCGCTGCTGATGGCCCTGACCGGTACGCCGCTGATCAACTCGATCGAGGACTTCACCGCGATCTGGGAGTTCCTCGGCTGGGTCGACGAGAAGGCGCCGCGCGCCGAGCTGATGGAGAAGCTCGACGCCACCGACCTGACCCCGGCCGACCCCGGGTTCGCCGCGGCCGCCCGGGCCAGCGTGATCGACATGGGCATCGTCCGGCGCCGCAAGGTGGACGTCGCCGCGGACATCCCGGCCCGCCGGATCGCGGACCTGCCGGTCGAGCTGGACGGCGCCGTGGGGCGCTCGATCCGGGCCGCCGAGCGGGAGCTGGCCGACCGGCTGGTCGAGCGCTACCGGACCGCGCTGGAGACGCGCCGGGCCGGTGCCGTCGTGGACGGCATCGACTACGACCTGGTCCGCCAGGTGGCCGGCTGGGAGCGGACCGAGATGGCCGCCAAGAAGACCGGCGACAACGTGTTCAGCCTGTTCCGGCGGATCGGTCAGGCGAAGGCCGGCCTGGCCGCGGACTACGCCGCGCAGCTGGCGCAGAACGTCGGCAAGGTGGTCTTCTTCGCCCGGCACATCGAGGTGATGGACACCGCCGAGGAGCTGTTCGCCGAGCGCGGCATCAAGTACTCCTCGATCCGCGGCGACCAGACGTCCCGGACCCGGCAGAAGAACATCGATGCCTTCGTCAACGATCCCGAGGTGTCGATCGCGGTCTGCTCGCTGCTCACCGCGGGCGTCGGGCTGAACCTGCAGGTCTCCTCGAACGTCGTCCTCGCCGAGCTCTCCTGGACGAACGCCGAGCAGACCCAGGCGATCGACCGGGTGCACCGGATCGGCCAGGACGAGCCGGTCACCGCGTGGCGGATCATCGCCGCGCAGACCATCGACACCCGGGTCGCCGACCTGATCGACGCCAAGGCCGGCCTGGCCGCGATGGCGCTCGACGGCTCCGACGAAGAGGTCGGCTCCTCGGCCGACTTCCAGCTCGAGGCCCTGACCGCACTCCTGACCCGCGCCCTAGAGGCCGCCGCCTGACAACTCGCCCACCGGCAACTCGACGTCCGAACTGTTGGTGGCCGGAGCGAGTGGGCAGGTCCAGTCGGGATTGTAGGCGCAGGACGGGTTGTAGGCGAAGTTCAGGTCGACGACGAAGCGGCCGGTGGTCAGGTCGCTGCCGAGGTCGGCGCCTTTGACGGTGTCGATCAGGTAGCGGCCACCGCCGTACGTCGAGCTGCTCGGGTCCTTGACCGGGACGAAGAGGCCGCCGCCGTACGACTCCAGCCACCAGACGTCGAGGTCCCCGACCGGGAGGTGCAGGACGCCGACGCGGGAGAACGGGATCACACCGTCGGTGGCCGACCGGAACTCCCAGTTGTCGGGCTTCACGTCGGTGTCGAGGGTGGTCTCGAAGCGGTACTGCGGGTCGTACGGAGCGACGGGTGCGCCGCGGTACGTCGCGCGGTGTTCGTCCGGGACCGGGGAGGCCGGGTGGTGCATCAGGAGCTGGTCGCGGCCGGCGACCCAGAGGGCATGGGCTGCGGCGGGGTCCGGCTCGGAGCGGACCGCGTCGTACAGGGCGAAGACCTGGCGGCGCCAGTCGGCGACGGCGAGGGCCGGGGCTGGGAAGTGCACGAGTTCTCCTCGTCAGCTCTTGATCGTCAGCTTGTGAGTGCGTCGGCGGACTTGGTCCAGTACTTGTGGATCTTGTCGAGGTACGACTGCGCCTGCGCGCCCGCTTTCCGGCCGCGGGCGAAAATGCGCATGTTGCCGCCGCCGGCGTTGTAGCCGAGGGCAAGCAACTCGTCCTTGGTGTACAGGTCGGCGCGCTTCGCCGGCAGCCGTTTCGCCAGGTCGTGCAGATGCCAGGCCGCGGCCTGGATCGCCAGCGCCGGGTTGTCCGGCAGCTCCTCCCACTTGCGCTTCGCGAAGTCCCGGCCGCGTTTGGTCTCGTCGAAGGCCGGCTTGTGCATGTTCGCGATCCCGAACGCCGGGTTCGAGTCGACCTCCGCCCATTGCCGCTCGAACTTCGGATCGTGCGGTTTGTACGACTCTGCGTACAGGATGGCCATCAGCAGTTGCGGGTTCACCCCCGCCTGCTTGGCGTACCGCCGGACGTCGGACGCGAAGTGCGCCGGGTCGTAGTCGTCGTACCAGGCTTTCGGGGCCGTGGCGGTCGGCTTCGCGGGCTTCGCAGTGGCGCTCGCCTGCACCGTCGGAGCCGGCTTGCTCGCGGTCGTCCGGTCCGAGCACGCCGCCCAGACGCCGACGAGAAGCACACCGATCGCCGCCCAACCCCACCGTTTCGACACGTGCACTCCTCCAACCTAGCCGTACGACGAACCCCGGCTTGTCCAGAGAACGCAGTTCTGTCCGCGACACGAGCAGATCCGGGCGGATTCGAGCGCATTCGGGCATCCAGACCGCATGATTGAGCCAGGCGGCCGGGTGGTCCGGAGGGGGCGCCCAGTTGGCCGAGGAAAGACATGACCTTGATCGAACCGACGAGCGACACCACGGCGTCGGCGTTCGCGAGCCTTGCCGTCGAGCTCCATGACGCGCCCGGTGTCGACGAGACCGTCGACGCCGTCGTCCAGTTCGCACTGCAGGCCCTGAACTGCTCGTATGCCGGGGTCGCGCTGTTCACGCGCGGCGCGGGGGCCGAAATCGCGGCCGTGACCGATCCGGTGGTCGCGGACGTCTACGAACTGCAACTCAGCACCAAGAGTGGGCCCCTGGTGACGGCGCTCGACGAGCGTGCACCGGTCCTGATCCGGGACACCGGCGTGGACGACCGCTGGCCCGAGTGGGCGGAGAAGGTGGCCGCGCTCGGGGTCCGCAGCGTGCTCGACGTACCGCTGACGACCGGTCGGCAGACGAGTCGCACGGTCGGCGTGCTCGGGCTGTACAGCCCCAAGCCGGACGCGTTCGGGCCCGATGACGAGGCGGTGGCGCACATCCTCGCCCGGCACGCGTCGGTCGCGCTGGCGTCCGCCCGGCAGGAGGCGGCGCTCGCGCAGGCGGTCGACGCCCGGAAGCTCGTCGGCCAGGCGATGGGGATCCTGATGGAGCGGTACGACATCGACGCCGACCGCGCGTTCGCCGTACTGCGGCGCTACTCGCAGGACACCAACACGAAGCTCCGGGACGTCGCCCAGCGCCTCATCGACACCCGGCAGCTGCCCTAACGCGCCAGCGTCGTGCTCGGGAGCTCGCCGTACAGCTCCCGGTACGCCGCGGCCATCCGGCCGTGGTGGTGGAAGCCCCAGCGGGTGGCGATCGCGACCACCGTCTGCTCGGACGGACCCGCGGCCAGCAGCTCCGCGCGTACTTCGGCCAGCCGGAGCCGGCGGAGGTGATCCAGCGGCGTGCAGTCGAGGTGCCGCCGGAACGCCGCCTGCAACGCGCGCACGGTGACACCCGCCGCCGTCGCGATGTCGGCGACTCCGATCGGCTGGTCCAGGTTCGACTCCAGGTACACAAGCGCTCGCTTCAGCGACGCGGGCCGCACGTCCGGCCCGTCGTCCTCCGCGGTCGTCGCGGTGTTCGGGAAGGCCGCGAGGACGCTCGACGCGAGCAGCTGCGCGAGCGAGGCGCGGATCAGCGGGGACCCCTGGACGACCGGGTCCGGGAACGCCTGGTCGCCCAGGTAGGCGATCGTCCGGGACAACTGCCGCGCCGCCTGCCGGTCGTGCGGCCGGTGGGCCAGCAGCCGCACCGGGAGGTTGCCCGACCGGCTGACGCCCGCAACCTGGGTCAGCAGCGCCGGGTCGAACATCGTGATCGTGTACGACGACCTGCAGATCCGGCCGGCGTACGGCCGGTCCGGCGGCGCGAACGACACCAGGTCGCCCGGCCGGAACCCGTCCTGCCAGCCGTCGCTGCCGTGGTCCCGAATGCTGCCCGAGTGCACCTCGCACAGGCAGATCTTGCCGAGCGGATCCGCGTCGTAACTCATCTCGAACCCGATCTGGATCCGGTCCACGCTCACCGAGTCGGCGACCTGCCGGGAGATCCGGGTCCGGACGGCCGAGTCGCCGCCGCCGATCTGCATCTTCGTGTACGCCTGGTTGAGGAACTCCTCCGTCTTCCCGAGATCCGTGCTCTCGAACACCAGCGGCTCCATGGGCCCATCTTGCATGGCGCCAGGCACGAATGAGAACGGAAAGCGCTTGCTAGAATCAGGTGATGATCTACGAGCTGAATCACGTCGGTGGGCGGGTGCGGGATCTCCAGGCGAGCCTGGGGTTCTACGGCGAGCTCGGCGCGGAGGTCGTCGACCGGTTGTTCATGAGCGGGTCCCGGGTCAACCGGGTGCACATCCAGCTCGCGACCGGGCTTGTCGAGCTGTTGCACCACGAGGAGTGGGACCCGGGCGCGACGTACGGCTTGAACCATGTCGGCTTCATGACCGACGACCTCGACGGGGACTACGCGCGGTTGATCTCGCTCGGGTACGGCGAACTCTCGTCGCCGCGGGTGGCCGGGAGCGGGCAGGGGCGGTTGGCATTCCTGTCGGACCCGAACGGCGTACGTGTCGAGCTGCTCCAGCGGTCGGAGGAGTTCCGGGTCGCACCGATCACGTCGGGGCCGGTGCGGGCGCTGTCGTACGTCGGCATCGCGGCGCCGGACGCCGATGCCGCGGCCGAGTTCTACGGGACGCACCTCGGGATGGAGCAGGTCGCGGACGACACGTACCGGCTGGGCCCGGACGCCGTCAGACTCTTGCCGTCAGCCACCACCACGATCGATCACCTCGGTCTCAGCGCCGACGCGCCGCAGCCCACCCGCGAGGACCCGGACGGCAACCGCGTGCACTTCGTCTGAACGCACGGTCGGTGGCTTCCCAAAGCTGACCCGCAGCGGCCTACTCGAGGTCACTTTGTGCATGAGGTCCGTGCCGGTCCGGCGCGGCGGCGCGGATCCGGTGCACAAAGACGAGTCGGCGGACCTGCCCGGCCGGGTGCTGGGCTGGTGGACACTAGGCTGGGTCGATGTTCGACTACGACGCGGAGATGCGGTTCTATCAGCCGCGTTTCCGGGCTGCGTGGGGCATCCGGCGGCTCGATCGGGTACTGGACGTCGGGTGTGGTGGCGGGCAGACCACGCGGGACGCCGCGAGGGATGCGGCACCCGGGGTCGTGCTGGGTGTCGATGTCTCGGAGCGGATGCTCGCGCACGCACGCCGGCGTACGGCCGAGGAGAACGTCAGTTACCTGCTCGCGGATGCTTCGGCGTACGAGTTCCAGCGCTACGACGTGGGGATCAGCCGGTTTGGGGTGATGTTCTTCGGGGATCCGGCAGCGGCGTTCGCGAATCTGCGCCGGGCCTGCGCGCGGATCGTCCTGATGGTGTGGCAGCCGCGCGCTGAGAACGAGTGGGCGCGGGCGATCCCGGCGGCGCTCGGCGGGACCTTCCGGGACGACTCGCCCTTCACGCTCGGCGACCGCGAGCGGACCCGGACCATCCTCGCCGGCGCAGGCTTCTCCGAGCCGACCTTCACTGCGGTCCGTGAGCCGATCTACTACGGTCCTGATGTGCAGGCGGCGTACGGCAACGTCCTTCAGCTCCATGAGCCACAGAACCTATTGGCGGCGCTCTCCCCTGCTGATGCTGATCGCGGGCGGGCGGCGCTGCGGGAGACCCTCGCAGCCCACCACACCGGTGCCGGCGTGCTCTTCGACTCGGCAGCGTGGATCATCGAGGCGGAGTGACCGGGGTCACATTCTTGATCTGTCTATTCGGCGGCGGCCTGGTCGACGCACAGGCAACAGCAAACCTGCGAAGGAGTTCCACACCATGCGTAAGCTGATCACCACCGCGTTCATCTCGCTCGACGGCGTCGTGGAGGGCCCCGGCGGCGAGAAGGAGTACCGGAACGCCGGCTGGACGTTCAAAGACATCCCGTTCGACGAGGCGGCGTACGCGCTCAAGGGCGAGGAGCAGGAGGAGGCCGCGGCGCTGCTGCTCGGCCGGGTCAGCTACGAGGCGTTCGCCCCGGTCTGGCCGACGATGCCCGAGTTCCCCGGTTACCTTGCGATGCCGAAGTACGTCGTCTCGACCACGCTCCAGGAGAGCGATCTGGTGACGAACTGGAACGAGATCAACATCCTCCGCTCGATCGACGACGTCGCCGCCCTGAAGCAGACCGAAGGCGGCCCGATCATCGTCAACGGCAGCGCCACCCTGAACCGCAACCTCTCCGACGCGGGCCTCATCGACCAGTACAACCTGCTGGTCTTCCCGGTCCTCCTCGGCGCCGGCAAGCGCCTCTTCAGCGACGCCGACCGCGACAAGATCAACCTCAAGCAGACCTCCAGCGAGTCCTACTCGAACGGCGTCCAGCGGCTCACGTACGACGTACAGCACTGACGTCGGCGTACTACTGTTCCGCCATGGATCTCGACGTCGCGGTGCTCGCGCAGGAGCGCCTCGGGTTCTCGGCATTGCGACCCGGCCAGGAGGCGGCCGTCCGGGCGGTGGCCGGCGGTCGCGACACGCTCGCCGTGCTGGCCACCGGGACCGGGAAGACGGCGATCTACCAGCTGGCCGGATTGGCGCTCGGCGGCGTCACCGTAGTGGTCAGTCCGCTGGTGGCGCTGCAGCGCGATCAGCTCCGGGCGCTGTCGGCCCACCCGGCCGGGGTCGAGGTAGCCGAGCTCAACGCGAGCGACCACGCCGGTGGGCGGATGGCGCGGGAGATGCTGACGCACAACCGGCCGGGGTTCGTGTTGCTGTCGCCGGAGCAGCTGACACACCCCGACGTACTCGAGTTGCTCGCGGCGTCGCGCCCGCGGCTCGTGGCTGTCGACGAGGCGCACCTGGTCAGCGAATGGGGCGAGGACTTCCGCCCCGACTACCTCCGGCTGGCCGCCGCGATCCGCGCGATGGGCCGGCCGCCCGTCCTGGCGCTCACGGCGACCGCCGCACCCCCGGTCCGCAAGCAGATCGTGCACCGGCTGGAGATGCACGACCCGGAGGTCGTCGTCGGCGGATTCGATCGGCCGAACCTGAACCTGGCGGTGTTCGCGTTCGCCGACGACGACACCAAGCAGCGGCGGCTGCTCAGCCACGTCCGCTCGTCGCGCGGCCCCGGCATCGTGTACGTCGGTACGCATCGGCACGCCGAGGAACTCGCGTCCGACCTGCACACCGCGGGCGTGTCCGCGTCGGCGTACCACGCCGGGCTCTCCGCGAAGGAGCGCCGTGCGGTGCAGGACTCGTTCCTCGGCGGCGGCTGCCGGGTGGTGGTCGCGACGATCGCGTTCGGGATGGGGATCGACAAACCGGACATCCGCTGGGTCAGCCATGCCGAGGCACCGTCCTCGGTCGACGCCTACTACCAGGAGATCGGCCGCGCCGGGCGCGACGGCGACGCGGCGGACGTCGAGCTGTTCTTCCGGCACGCCGACCTCGGCCTGAACCGCTTCTTCGCCTCCGGCGGGGTGACCGACGAGGACCTCGTCGCCGTCGCCACGGCGGTCGACGCCCAGCACCCGGCGAGTATCGCCGACCTCGCGAAGGCGGCCGGTCTGAGCGCAGCGCGTGTCGAGCGGGCGCTCGGCCGGTTGACCGACGCCCGGGTGGTTGCCGTCGGCCACCAGTTCCGCCTGACCACGGGCGTCGACGAGGCGGTGACCGCCGCGGCGGCCGTCGAGCACGACCGGCGGGAGGTCGCCCGGTCCCGGGTCGAGATGATGGCGGCGTACGCGGAGTACGGCGGCTGCCGACGCGAGTGGCTGCTCAGCTACTTCGGCGAACAGTACGACGGGCCGTGCGGGAACTGCGACAACGATCTGGCCGGCCGGACGGCGGCACCGGTCGAGGAGGAGCCGTTCCCGATCGGCAGCCGCGTCACGCACCGCACCTTCGGCCCGGGCCTCGTCGAGCATTACGACGGCACGACGATGACCGTCCTGTTCGATCGCGTTGGTTACAAGGAGCTGCGGACCGCGTTCATGATCCACAACCAGCTCCTGCAACCGGAGGCTTCCGCCTGATCGCGGTACCGCCGGCCGCGGTCAGCGGGTGCTGAGCCAGCGTGCCGCCGCGTTGTAGGTGTCGTCCGGTGTGCGGTTGAAGGCGATCGCCGCGTCCGGTGCGTGCCGGCGGACCAGGTTGATGATCGTCTCGAAGAGGCCGGACTCCTCGTCCGCCCGCCGGATGCCGCCGCCGACGACCACGCACTCCCACGGGCGTGCGGTGAGTGCGGCCGTCACCACCGCCTCGATGTCGTCGCTGCCGTCCAGGCCGACCAGGCACGTCTCCGCGCCGACACCGTGCGCGGCGAAGTCCGCCATCCCGGCCTGGATCCCGGTGGCGACCGGCTCAGGGTCCCACGGACCGGGCACGCGATACGGATCCAGCCCGAGCACCAGCACCCGCGCCTTGCTGTCCATCTGACGAGACTAGCGCTCGAAGGAGAGCAGGGTGATGCTGTGCGGCGGGAACTCGTAGCTTCCGTCGAACTCGACCGTGCCGAGGTCGCGGAGCGCCACCGTGTCCGGCGCGCTCAACGTGTTGGCGGCGAGTACGTCGTCCGCGCTCAGCCGCTTGACCGTGCAGCGAGCGGGCAACGCCTCACCCCGGCCGTCGAGCGTCAGCCCGGCGCGGATCGTGTCCTCGCGATGCCGGTTGATCACCGCGACCCGGATCGCCCGCCCGTCCGTCGTCGCGGACACGTCCAGATCAGGCACCGTCGCCGGCACGCTCCGGAACTCGCCTCGGTGGTCCCGCTCGTCCCCCTGCCGTACGGCGGCCAGCCGACCGGGCGACCGTACGTCGGCAGCGAGCGCGATCGGGCCCAGGTGGTTCTGGTACAGGTCCCACACGTGGTACGTCGCCGCCCGGACCGCGCCGTCGGGCCGCGCAACGATCACGCCGTTCGCGTTCAGCAGGTTCACCGTGTTCGCCATCGTGACCGGAACCTCACGTCCGCCCGCGCGGTGCAGGGCGTGGAAGACGCCGGCATAGAACAGCGCGTCGGCGAGCGTGCGCGGACTCCACCGGTTGACCCGGTGCGCGGGATGCGTGGGCAGCCCGTCCACCACACGAGCGACCGTACCGCCGTCGGCCGACGGTTGCGGCTCCGGCCAGCTCGCGGGCTCGACGTGCCGGATGTTCCACTCGTCCAGCGCGAGGCCGAGCGGACGGTCCACCCCGGCGCGGGCGGCGACGGCGCCGACCAGGTCGGAGTACTCGACGATCTGCTGCTCGAAGTACAGCGACTGGGCCACGATCGCGTCGTACTCCGACGCGCCGTCGACCAGCTGCGTCGTGGAGCCGTACAGGTGGAACGACAGGTAGTCGATCTGGTTGCCGACGGCCCGCAGTACGGCGTCCGTCCAGCCGTCCCGGTCGTCGGTCATGCCGACCGCGACGAACTTCAGCGACGGGTCGACCGCGCGCATGAAGCGGGCGTGCTCGGCCGCGTCGGCTGCGTACGCGGCGGCGGGGCGATGGCCCATCTGCCAGTCGCCGTACACCTCGTTCCCGAGGCCCCAGTACTTGACGCCGTACGGCGGACGGCCGCGGCGGCGGGTGTACTCCGTGTCGCCGGCGTAGTTCGTGTACTCGACCCAGCGGACCGCCTCGTCGACGTCGCGGCAACTGTGCGCGAGGTACGGCTCGGTCCCGACCTCGGCGCACCAGGCGAGGAACTCGTCGGTGCCGAAGTGGTTGTCCTCCTCGGAGCCCCAGGCCGGCTCGAGCCGGCGCGGGCGGGCGGCCCGCGGGCCGATGCCGTCCTCCCAGTGGTACGCCGACGTGAAGTTGCCGCCGGGCCAGCGCACGATCGGGAGGCCGAGCTCCGTGCAGAGCTTGATCACGTCCGTCCGGAGACCGCTGCGGACGTCGTCACCGCCGTACGCCAGCGGTGAGCCCTCGTCGAAGACGCCACCGTCGATGTTGCCGAAGAACGCGGACTCCAGGAAGTGCCCGTAGATCATCGGATCGATGGCGTGTTGCCGGTCGGTGTGGATGTCGATCGTGGCGGCGAAAGTCACAGGACTCAACTATAGACTGCTGCGCATGCCGCCGAACGTCCTGCTCATCTGCACCGACCAGCAGCGCTTCTCCGCATTAGGTGCCGCAGGCAACGAAGAGATCGACACGCCGAACCTGGACCGGCTCGCAAGTCAGGGCGTGTTGTTCGAGAACTGCTACGTCCAGAGCCCCGTCTGCGCACCGTCGCGAGCCAGCCTGATGACCGGCCGTTACGTGCACCAGCACGGCCTTTGGGCGAACGGCGTCGGGCTGCCGGACCACGAGCGGTTGTTCAGCAAGGACCTCGCCGATGCCGGGTACGACTGCGGCCTGGTCGGCAAGTTCCACCTGAACGCGTGCTTCGGCGGGCGGTCCGAGGTGCGGCACGACGACGGGTTCCGGGTGTTCCGCTGGGCGCACGACCCGTACCCGGGGTCGTCCGAGAACGAGTACCACCGGTGGCTGTACACGGTGCGGCCGGACCTGGCCGGCGCCGACCTGGACTACGACTCGCTGCCCGCGGAGATCCACTACAGCCGGTGGATCGGCGAGCAGACGATCGACTTCCTCACCCGCTCCCGCGACCGGTCCAAGCCGTTCTTCTTCGTGGCGAACTTCTTCGACCCGCACCACGGCTTCGGCGCGCCGGAGGAGTACGTACGCCGGTACCGCGAGCGCGAGCTGAGCCGCCCGATCCCGGACGACCTGTCCGGCAAGCCCCCGATCCAGACCGAGGCGTCGTACGAGTCGTACGCCGGGCACGCGCGCGGGTTCACGACGTACAGCCCGGACGAGCTGCAGGAGGTCAAGGCGGCGTACTACGCGATGGTGACGCTGGTGGACGACGAGGTCGGACGGATCCTCGACGCGCTGGACGCGGAAGGGCTGGCCGAGGACACGCTGGTCGTGTTCACCAGCGACCACGGGGAGATGCTCGGCGACCACGAGCTGATGCTCAAGGGCCCGATGCTGTACGAACAGGCCGTCCGGGTCCCGCTCCTGCTGCGCTGGCCGTCGACCATCCCCGCCGGCACCCGCCGCACCGACCTGGTCCAGTGGATCGACCTCTCGGCGACCATCCTCACCGCCGCCGGTCTCACACGTCACGGTGAAGGCCAGGACCTGCTCCAGCCGTCCAGCCGAGGCTGGGCCCTGTGCGAGTACCGCAACAGCGGCCACCCGTACGCCGACCCCGTGCACCTCACCATGCTCCGCCGCGACCGCTGGAAACTGATCGTCCAGCACGCGAGCCGCACCCGCCCCCGCACCGGCGAGCTCTACGACCTGACCGCCGACCCCAGCGAACTACACAACCTCTGGGACGACCCGCTCCACCGCGACATCCGCACAGACCTCCAGGAATCCCTCCTCGACACCCTCGTCGCCACCGAGAACCGCACCCAACCCCGCCTCGCGGACTGGTGATCCCATGCCACTCCTCGTGGACCCGGCCCTGCCGGAAGGCACGCTCCGTAGCATCTCTCAACCGCCGCTGGCCGCCGACCACCTGACGCTGCGCCCCTGGCGAGCGGCCGACGCCGACGCGGTGCGCAGCGCCTTCGGCTGCCCCGATATCCAGCGCTGGCACGTCCGTCGCCTCGACGATCGGGCCGAGACCGCCGAGTGGATCGACCAATGGGCGGCTCGCTGGACCGCGGAGACCGCCGCGAGTTGGGCGGTGACCGACGAAGCCGACCAGGTCCTCGGCCAGGTCGGCCTCCGCACCATCTCCCTGCCCGAGTCAACAGCCTCCGTCTCGTACTGGGTGGTCCCCGGAGCCCGGGGTCGATCGGTCGCCGCGCGTGCGGCGGATGCACTGACCAGGTGGGCCTTCGGGGAGATCGGCTTCCACCGGCTGGCGATCCAGCACTCGACCGCGAACACGGCGTCGTGCCGGGTCGCCGTACGTGCCGGGTATTCGCTCGAAGGGACGCTGCGGCAGGCGATCAAGCACGCCGACGGTTGGCACGACTGGCACCTGCACGGGCGGCTGCGCACGGACTGATCACGCGTCGCTCCCCCGTCAGCTGGTTGTGAAGCGTTGCTCGACGGTGTCCAGGAAGCCCTGGACCTGGCGGTAGGTCTCGGAGCTGTAGGCGCCGACGCTGCGCTCCGTCGAGAGGGCCTCGCGCATCGCGTCGAGGTAGCGGCGCTGGATGACGTCCATCTGTTCGCGGGTGTCGGGTTTGGTGTCGCGGAGCTGGCGGGTGCCGGCGACCAGGCGCGGGACGATGCGGTCCTTGAGGGTGTGCACCACCTCGGGGTCGAGCGGCGAGCCGTCGACGGTCTGCTCGTCCAGCGGGCCGACGGCGTCGATCGCCGACTCGCCGATCCGGCGCATCAGCTCCTGGACCGAGTCCCGCTTGTCCTCGGCGCTCTCGGGGCGGAACCGCATCTTCGCGATCACCGCCGGCAGTGAGATCCCGAACAGCACCAGCGTGATCAGCGCGACGATGAACGCCGCCAGTACGACGGTCGCGCGGTGCGGCGTACCGACGGGGATCGTTTGCGCGGCGGCGACCGTGACGACGCCGCGCATCCCGGCCCAGGCGAGCACCAGCAGTCCGCGCCCGGTGATCGGCTCGCGCTCCTCGAAGTCCGCGTCGGCGCGCCCGCGGGCCAGCCGTTTCCGCGCCCACGCGACCCGGTTCTCCTCGCGCTCGGTCGACGGCTCCATCGCCTCCAGCCGCTCCTCGAACTGGTCCAGCTGCGCATGTGTCTGCTCGTGCCGGTCGCCCGGCCCGAAGCGACTCTGCAACGCCGGCCACGCGAGACCCAGGAACCGCAGCGCGACCAGCAGCCCGACCACCAGCAGCACCAGCACCGTGATCTCGCCCAGCGTGGTCTCGGCGCGCGCGTCGTTGACCAGCTCCGGCAGCTCGTACCCCATCGCCAGGAAGACGCCGCTCTCCAGGATGAAGCTGATCGTGGTCCAGGTGGTCGACTGTGTCTGCCGGTCCCGGGCGCTGAACCGCCGGTTCCCGAGCGCGCCGGTGAGCAACCCGGCGATCACCACGGCGAGTACGCCGGACGCGTACGCCTCCTCAGCCGGGAAGTACGCCAGGAACGGCACCGCGAACGAGATCGTCGTGTTCAGCACCGGGTCGTCCAGCCGCTGCCGCAGTACGACGGTCAGGAACCCGACCGCGCCGCCGATCAGGATCGCCCCGACGACTGCCCACACGAAGTCGAGCACGGTGTCCCCGAGGCTGAAGTGTGTCGTCACGGCCAGCGCGGCCACCGCCGTCCGCAGCACCACCAGCGCCGACGCGTCGTTCACGAGGCTCTCGCCCTCGAGCACGGTCATCAGCCGTGGCGGCAGCCCGACCCGGTGCCCGATCGCGGTCGCCGCGACCGCGTCCGTCGGGCTGACGACCGCTCCGAGCGCGACCGCCAGCGCGAACGAGATACTCGGGAACGCCGCGTGCACCAGCGCGCCGATCACCAGCGCCGACACGATCACCATCACGACCGACAGCCACGAGATCAGCCCGAAGTTCCGCCGTACGTCGATCACCGGGAGCTTCACCGCCGACGTGTAGAGCAGTGGCGGCAGCACGCCCGCGAGGATGATCTCCGGCTCGATGTGGATGGCCGGCGTAGCCGGCAGGTAGCTGGCGCCGATGCCGAGCGCGACCAGCAGCAACGGCGCCGCGACGCCGGTCCGCCGCGCGAACACCGACGCCGCGATCATGATCGCAAGGCCCGCACCGGCAATCAGCACGATCTGGTGGTCCACGCGACGACACTCTAGGCCCGGGCGCCTGTCGCCCAGGGTAATGACCAGTGATTCACCCTGGTGTCACGCGGGTCGCGGAGCGGCAGAGTCGGGGTCAACGCAAGATGCTGATCCCAGGAGGAAGTCATGAGCACCGACCTGAAGTTCGAAGCCGTCGTCATCCCGGTCGCCGACGCCGACCGCTCGAAGGAGTTCTACGCCGGCCTCGGCTGGCGGCTGGACGCGGACTTCGCGTTCGACAACGGCTTCCGGGTCGTCCAGTTCACCCCGCCGGGCTCCCCCGCCTCGGTCCAGTTCGGCAGCAACATCACCACTGCCGAGCCGGGTACGGCGCAGGGCCTGTACCTGGTCGTCGCCGACATCGAGGCGGCCCGCTCCGAGCTGCTCGCCGCCGGCGCAAAGGTCGGCGAGGTGTTCCACCCGAGCGCACCGGGGGCCCAGTTCGAGCCTGCCGCCGACGGTCGCGTGGCCGGAACGGCTGACGGTCGGTCGAGCTACGGCTCGTTCGCCACATTCAGCGACCCCGACGGCAACACGTGGCTGCTCCAGGAAGTCACCGCGCGGATCCCCGGCCGGGTCAGCGAGGCGACGTACGGCACGGTCGCGGAGCTCGAGGAAGCGCTCCGGCGCGCGGCGAAGGCGCACGGCGAGCACGAGGCCCGCACCGGCCAGGCCGACGAGAACTGGCCGGCCTGGTACGCCGCTTACCTGCTCGCCGAGCGCACCGGTTCCGAACTTCCGCAGTAACAGCGGTAACAGATGTGTAGAGAACGCCGCCGCGGCTCCGTCCTCCGGGCAAGAACCACTACCGGAGGAGAATCACGAAGATGGCAGTCAAGCGCATGGACCACATCGGCGTCGTGGTCGAGGATCTCGCGGCGGCGAAGGCGTTCTTCCTGGAGCTCGGGATGGAGCTCGTCGGCGAGACGACGGTCTCCGGGCCGTGGGTGGAGGGCGTATCAGCTCTGCCCGGGGTGGTCGCGGACATCTCGTTCCTGCGGACACCCGACGGGCACGGGCAGCTCGAGCTGACGACGTACCGGACGCCGGTCGCCACGACACTCGAGCCGTCGGCGCCGCCGAACACGCTCGGGATCCGGAACCTGATGTTCGCGGTGGACGACGTACACGACACCGTCGAGCGGCTGAAGGCGCACGGTGGCGAGCTGGTCGGGACGATCGAGGAGTACACGCCGTCCAAGTACTTCTGCTACCTGCGCGGGCCGCAGGGCGTGATCATCGCGCTCGCCGAGGACTAATTGTCCATGGCACCGTCTAGCGTGCGAGCCATGAACCGGATCGATCGGCTGTACGCGCTCGCGGAGGAGCTGCGCGCGGCGGGCCCGCGCGGGCGTACGGCGCGGCAACTGGCGGCGCGCTTCGAGGTGAGCGTGCGGACCATCGAGCGCGACCTGAGCGCACTCGGGCAGGCCGGCGTACCGCTGGCGACCAAGCAGGGGCGCACCGGCGGGTACTCCGTGGATCGCGCGATGAGCCTCCCGCCGCTGAACTTCACGCCGCGAGAGGCGATGGCGGTCGCGGTGGCGCTCAGCCGCAGCGACCATGTGCTGTTCGCGCGCGACTCGCGGACCGCGCTGCAGAAGATCGTCGCCGCGATGCCTCAGCGGGACCTCGACGAGGCGCGGACGGCGGCCGCCAAGGTGCGGTTGCTGGTGCAGCCGACGCCGGATCCCGACGGCGAGATCGCGGAGCAGATCTGGCGCGCGGTCCGCGACAACCAGGTGCTGCGGGTCCAGTACACCGACGTCGGCGGCGTCGAGACGGTCCGCGAGATCGAGCCGCAGCACGTGGTCGTCGGACCGAACGGGTCGTACCTGACCGCCTGGTGCCACCTGCGGCAGGACGACCGCGTGTTCCGGATGGACCGGATCACCAAGGCCGAGCGGACCGCGACGCTGCCGCAGCGCCCGCCGGCGCCGGACGAGTTGCACGTCGACGGGTACGAGACCAAGCTGCCGGACGCCGCACTGCGTCCGGAGGATCTTTTTCCAACTCCGACATAGGGCTGTCGCGAACCGCTGGAACCGTGGTTCTCACACAACACCTGAGTTGAAGGAGAAAGTTCCATGAGTACTCCCGCACCCGGCACGCTGGCCTGGTTCGAGGTCGCGACCGACAACCCGGAAGACGCGGAGAAGTTCTACGGCAGCCTGTTCGACTGGTCGTTCGAGTCGTCCGGCAGCCTGACCTCCGGCGGTCTCGACTACCGCAACATCACCGCCTCCGGCGCGCAGCAGCCGATGGGCGGGCTGTTCGCGACCAAGGGCGAGCTGCCGAACCACGCCGTCTTCTACATCCTGGTCGCCGACATCGAGGCAACCTGCGCGGATGCCGAGCAACTCGGCGGCACGGTGGTCAACAAGCGGGTCGGCATCGGCGGCGGCACGCCGGACTTCGCCTACCTGCGCGACCCGGCCGGCAACCAGTTCGCGGTCTTCACCCCGCGCCCCGAGTGATGTCACCCACCAGCCCCGCGTCCCCGCCGGCCGACACCGGCGGGGCGCAGGCCCTGTACGACGAACTCACCGACGACCTGCTGTACGACCCGGCGATCGGGCACGGCACGATCATGGGCCACCCGTGCATCCGGCTGGCCGGCCGGTTCGTCACCTGCCTGGAACGCAACGGCACCGGCCTGATCCTCAAACTCCCCGGCGACCGGGTGAGCGCGCTGATTGCCGAAGGCACCGGCGTCCCCTTCACCGCCAACCGCGCCCCGATGCGCGAATGGGTAACGATCCCGGCCGCCGACCGCGCGGTCTGGCGCTCGCTCATCGCCGAGGCTGTCGCGTTCGCCCGCAGCACGCTCTGACGACGCTGCGGGCCGGTCCGTGGCCGCTCACACCGCGAGCCGACCGCCGTCGACCGGAAGCGTCGCGCCATGGATCAGCGAGGCGGTGTCGGAGGCGAGGAACACGATGCCCGCGGCAACTTCGTCCGGAGTCCCGACCCGCTGCAACGGCGTCGTACCGGCGAGGTGGTCGAGGTTCTCCCCCATCACCGCCGTCCCCTCGGTCCGCGTCGGGCCCGGGCTGACCGCGTTCACCCGCACGCCCGCCGGCCCGTACTCGGCCGCCCAGGAGCGGGTCAGCAGCTCGACGGCCGCCTTGCTCGAGCCGTACGCGGCCATGCCCGCCATCCCGACGTACGCCACCATCGTGGTCACGTTCACGATCGCGCCGGAGCCCCGGGCGGCCATCAGCGGCGCGAGCTCCGCGACCAGGTAGAACGGGGCCCGGACGTTCACGGCGTACACCGCGTCGAAGTCGCTGTCCGGGACCTCGGCCGTCGGGCCGAACGGGAAGATCCCGGCGTTGTTGACGAGTACGTCGACGTGCCCGCCGCCGAGGTCGATCGCCTGCTCGGCCAGCGCGCGCACGGCGGCCAGGTCGGCCAGGTCGGCGGCCACGAAGTCCGCCGTACCTCCGGCGGCCCGGATCGCGTCCACCACCGCGGCGCCGCGGGCGGCGTCCCGGCCGCTGATCACCACGTGTGCGCCGCGAGCCGCAAGTTGCCCGGCCACCGAGCGCCCGATCCCACTGTTGCCACCGGTCACGAGTGCGGTCCGGCCGGCGAAGTCCTGTGTCATATCGGTTCCGTTCCCTGGTTTGGAGTGATTGCTCCGATAGTTCTCCGGCAAAATTGGAGTATCAACTCCAGAATCCGTACTGTGGGGGGCATGCCTGACACCAGACGACTGACCCGGAAGGGCCAGGCGACCCGGGACCGGATCGTGGTGGCCGCGGCTCGGCTGATGCTCGAGCAGGGCGTCGCGAGGACCACGATCGAGGACATCCAGGCCGCCGCGGGGGTGAGCCCCTCGCAGCTGTACCACTACTTTCCGGGCAAGGACGCGCTGGTGTCGGCCGTCATCGACCACCAGGCGGAGCAGGCACTCGACGTCCAGCAGGGCTGCCTCGAGCGGCTCGACACGATCGATTCGCTCGGCCGGTGGCGCGACGTGATGGTCAACATCGTCACCGAGATGCAGTGTGTCGGCGGGTGCCCGCTCGGTTCGCTCGCCAGCGATCTGTCCGACAGCGACCCGGTCGCCCGGACACAGCTCGCCGGGGCGTTCGCGCGCTGGCAGCAGCTGATCCGCGACGGCCTGGCCGAGATGCAGTCCCGCGGTGAGCTGGCCGCCGACGCGGATCCGGGCGAGCTCGCGGTGGCGATGCTGGCCGCGGTCCAGGGCGGGTTGCTGCTCAGCCAGGTGAACCGCGACCCGGAGCCGCTGCGGATCGCGGTCGACACGATGATCGATCACCTGCACCGGCTGACGCGATCGGTCGTTCCGTAGGGTTCGGGGTATGGGTAGCAGTGTCTACGTTGCTTCGGTGGAGGGGACGACCGGGAAGTCGACGGTGGCTCTCGGTGTGCTGCATCAGTTGTCGCGGCGGGTGCGGCGGGTGGCGGTGTTCCGGCCGATCGTGCGGGCCGACACCGCGACGCACGGCGGACGGGACTACGTGCTCGACCTGCTGACCTCGCAGGACGCGGTCGAGCAGTCGTACGAGGACGGGGTCGGGGTCACGTACGACGCCGTCCACGCGGACCCGGACGCGGCGCTGGACACGATCGTTCAGCGGTACCACGCGGTCGCCGAGCGGGCCGATGCGGTGGTGATCGTCGGCAGCGACTACACGGATGTGGGTACGCCGACCGAGTTCTCGTTCAACGCGAAGATCGCGGCGAACCTGGGCGCACCGGTGCTGCTCGTGCTGAACGGCTTCGACCGCACGCCGCACGACGTCCGCGCGATCGCCGACATGGCCGCCGCCGAGCTGGCGGCCCACCACGGCTCGCTGTTCGCGGTGATCGCGAACCGTGTCGGCAGCACCCCGGCCGACGACGCCGGCGCCCAGGCGCACGCCGGCGCGGACGGGTCCCCGGACGTGAACCGCGACGTGAGCCCGGACGTGAGCCCGGACGTACCTGCCGACGGCGGCGCGGTGGCGGCGTTGGTGGCGGCGCTGGACGGGATCGGCGCACCGGCGTTCGCGGTTCCGGAGGAGCCGTTGCTGAATCAGCCGATGGTCGGCGACCTGCTCGCGCCGATCGGCGGGCGGCTGTTGAGCGGCGACCCGCAACTGCTGACCCGCGAGGTCACCGGGCTGATGATCGCCGGCATGACCATGCCGAACGTTCTCGACCGGTTGTTCGAGGGAGCAGCGGTAGTGACGGCCGGCGACCGTCCGGAGGTCGTGCTCGGCGTCGTGATGGCCCACGCGTCCCGCACCTTCCCGCAGATCGCCGCGATCATCCTGAACGGCGGGTTCGAGCTGCCGGGTCAGGTGCAGCGGCTGATCGAGGGCCTCGGCGTGACGCTGCCGATCATCGCGACGGACCTCGGCACCCAGGCCACCTCCAGCAAGCTCACCGCGGTCCGCGGCCGCCTCACGAAGGACGCCCCGCGCAAGATCGACACCGCGCTCGCGTTGTTCGACCAGTACGTCGACGGCCCGGCGCTTCTCGACCAGCTCGCCCTGGCCCGGAGCAGCGCGGTCACTCCGCTGATGTTCGAGCACCGGCTGATCGACCGCGCCGTCTCCGACCGCCGCCACATCGTCCTGCCGGAGGGCGGCGAGGAGCGGATCCTGCGCGCGGCCGACGTACTGCTCCGGCGTGGTGTCGCGGACCTGACGCTGCTCGGCGACCCGACCGTGATCAGCCGGCAGGCCGCGACGCTCGGCGTCGACGTCAGCGCGGCGAACGTCGTCCATCCCGAGCACAGCGAGCTGACCGAGCGGTTCGCGGCGGAGTACCACCGGCTGCGCCGGCACCGCGGGGTCGACCTCGACCGGGCGCGTGAACTGGTCCGGGACGTCTCGTACTTCGGCACGATGATGGTCCAGCTCGGCCTCGCGGACGGCATGGTGTCAGGCGCCGTGCACACCACCGCGCACACGATCCGTCCCGCGCTCGAGGTCGTGAAGACCGTGCCGGACGTCTCGGTCGTCTCGTCGGTGTTCTTCATGTGCCTGGAGAACCAGGTCCTGGTGTACGGCGACTGCGCGGTGAACCCGGACCCGACCGTGGAGCAGCTCGCGGACATCGCGATCTCCTCGGCCGCGACCGCCGCCGCGTTCGGGGTCGAGCCGCGGATCGCGATGCTGTCGTACTCGACCGGCACGTCCGGCGCCGGCACCGACGTCGAAAAGGTGTCCAAGGCAACGGCCATCGTCCGCGAGCGTGCCCCCGAGCTGCCGGTCGAGGGCCCGATCCAGTACGACGCCGCGATCGACGCCGCCGTCGCCCGGACCAAGCTCCCGGACTCCCCCGTCGCCGGGAAGGCCACCGTGTTCGTGTTTCCGGATCTCAACACCGGCAACAACACGTACAAGGCGGTGCAGCGTTCCGCCAACGCGGTCGCGGTCGGCCCGGTGCTGCAGGGGCTCCGGAAGCCGGTCAACGACCTGTCCCGCGGCGCCACGGTCCGGGACATCGTCAACACGGTCGCGATCACCGCGATCCAGGCCCAGCAAGGTGGCACGAATGAGTGAACACGTCCTGGTGATCAACGCCGGATCGTCCTCGCTGAAGTACAGCCTGGTCGACGCCGCGTCCGGTACGGCGGCCGCGACCGGTCTCGTGGAGCGGATCGGCGAGGAGCAGAGCCACCACGTGCACCATGGCCCGTCCGGTGACGTCGACGACGACCGGCCGATCGCGGACCACGAGGCCGCGCTGGAGGCCGCAGTACGGGCGTTCGACAAGCACGGCCCGTCGTTGTCCGAGGTCGACATCGTCGCGGTCGGGCATCGCGTCGTGCACGGCGGCGACCGGTTCGCGGCGCCCGCGCTCGTGGACGACGAACTGATCGCGGCGGTCACCGACCTGGTGCCGCTGGCCCCGCTGCACAACCCTGCGAACCTCGAAGGCATCGAGGTCGCGCGGCGGCTGTTCCCGGACCTGCCGCACGTCGCGGTCTTCGACACCGCGTTCCACCAGACGCTGCCGCCGTACGCCTACACGTACGCCGTACCGTCGTCGTGGCTGGACGACTACGGCATCCGGCGGTACGGCTTCCATGGGACGTCGCACGCGTTCGTGTCGGAGCAGGCGGCCCGGCTGCTCGGCCGCGAACCGGCCGAGCTGAACGTGATCGTCCTGCACCTCGGCAACGGCTGCTCCGCGGCGGCCGTCCGCGGCGGGAAGTCCGTCGACACGTCGATGGGGCTGACACCGCTGGAGGGTCTGGTGATGGGCACGCGCTCGGGCGATCTCGACCCGGCGATCCACGGGCACCTCGCTCGGGTCGCGGGACAGTCGGCCGAGGAGACCGACCGGGTGCTGAACTCCGCGTCCGGGCTCAAGGGCCTGACCGGCGCGAACGACTTCCGCGAGGTGCTGCGGCGGCGCGCGGCCGGCGACGAACAGGCGCAGCTCGCGTTCGACATCTACTGCTACCGGCTGAAGAAGTACGTCGGCGCCTACTACGCCGTGCTCGGGACCGTCGACGCGATCGTGTTCACCGCCGGCGTCGGCCAGCACTCCGCCGAGGCGCGCGCCGCCGCACTCGAGGGACTGGAGCCGCTCGGAATCCAGCTGGACCCGGTCCGCAACGCGGACCCGAGCGAAAACCTCGTCAGCAGGGACGACAGCCCGGTCAAGGTGTTGGTCATCCCGACGAACGAGGAGTGGGAGATCGCCCGTCAGTCCGTGGACGTGCTCACCGGCCGGTGACGGGCCTGCCGTCCCTCGGCGGTCGCGGCCAGCACGATCACGTAGCCGACGGCCAGCAACCACAGACCCCCGGGGTCCTTGGTGATCAGCTCCGCGACGCCGGCCAACGCCACCAGGACACCGACGGCCTGACCCGCGACCGCCGCGACAGCCGTCGCCTTGCGAGGGTCGCCGTACCGGTGCCACAGCAGTGCACGCAGTACCCGTCCGCCGTCCAGCGGTACGCCAGGCAGCAGGTTGAAGACGCACAGCGCGAGGTTCATCACTGCGAGCCACAGGACGGACATCTCCAGCAGACTGTGCTCCCTTGCCCTGAGCAACAGTCCGCCGCCGACGCCGAGGCCGCCGAGCCCGAGGCTGGCCGCGGGACCGGCGGCCGCGATCAGGAACGCGCCGCGCGGAGTCTCCGGATCGCCGTCGAGAACACTCACTCCGCCGAGCATCCACAGCGTGATCCGCTGCACCGGCACCCGGAACCGCAGCGCGGTCAGCGCGTGCGCCAGTTCATGGACGAGCAGCGACGCCACGAAGACGACGGCGACCAGGACGCCGGTGATCCAGTACTCCGCCGCACTGCGGCCGGGCACCAGGTACGGCAGGGTCGTCCAGGCGAGCGTGCCGCTGACGACCAGCACCATCCCCAGCACCGACCAGTGTGTGCCGATCGGAATGCCGGCGATGCGGCCGAAGCGGAACGTTTCCTTCATCCGTGGTACCTCACTCTGCCGCGCGCCAGGCTTGCCCGATCCGGAGACGCGTCCCGTGGTGCAGGACCGCGCCTTGGTAGAGCCGGCCGCCGATACGCAGGACGACGGCGGTGGCGGCGACGACCAGGACGGCGGCCAGCACGCCCTGCCAGAGCGGTACATGAACCAGGGCGGACCGCAGCGGCAGGTACATCGGGGCGGTGGGCGGGAAGAACGAGAGCACGGTGACCCACCCGGCGTGCGGGCTCCGCAGCGCGAGGAAGCCGCCGAGGTACGCCAGCGTGAGCATGCCGGTGAGCGGTGCGGCGGCGGCCTGGGCGTCCTCGATACGGGACGCGAGCGAGCCGAGCGCGCCGTACAGCACGCTGTAGAAGCTGTAGCCGAGGACGAACCACAAGACGTCGCCCGCGATCTGCGGCAGCGTCCCGCTCGGGAGGTTCGGCGGCTTCACGGCGTGCAGCGTGACGGCGGCGGCGATCGCGAGCACGGCGAACTGGGCGACGCCGAGCAGACCGATGCCGATCACCTTGCCGGCCAGGAGCTGGACCGGACGGACACGGGCCAGCAGGACCTCGACGACCCGGCTGGACTTCTCGGCGACGACGCCGGTGAGGACGTAGCTGCCGTAGATGTTCAGCGCGACGAACAGCAGGATCACCCCGACCAGGGCGACGATCACACGGCTGGTGCTGTCCGCGTTCGGGTTCAGGACGGTGACGGCCGGTCTGACCGGCGACAGGAGTCCGGTGACTTCGGCCGGCGTGAGGCCGAGTGCGTCGGCACGCTCTGCGAGGACGTACCGGCTGGCCGCGCTGGTGATGACCGGGGCGAGGGTGACATCCGCCTCGCCCGACCAGATGATCTCGACCTTGTCGCCGGCCGCGATCACCGCAGCGGTCGCCGTACCGGAGCTGACCTGGTCCGCGGCGGCCTTGCGGGTGTCGGCGATCTCCGTCCGTACGTCGAGCCCGGTCGCGGTGAGCGCAGTCGTCATCAGCTGCGGTTGGGTGGCGACGATGGCGACCGTGTACGTGTGCTGGCGCTGCGCGACGCGCACCGGGATCACGATGACCAGCACGACCGCGAGGAGCATCATCGCAGCCGAGATTCGGAACGCCGTACTGCGGACGCGCGTACGGATCTCGCGGACGGCGACGATCCAGACAACGCGGATACCGGGCGTCATCGGCCGACCGCTTCCCGGAAGAGCTCCTCCAGCGACGGGGGCTCGTAGTCGAAGCGGAGGACGGACCCGGCCGTGCGGGCGGCCTGGAGTACGTCGTCCGGATCGCTGCCGGCGTCCAGTCGCAGCTGTGCGTGACGGTCGTCGGCCCGCTCGACCGTGATGCCGTCCAGGTCGTCTGCCCAGCCGGTGCTCGCGGGCGCGGCGAACACCACCGTGACGCGGCGGTAGGCGGTGGCGCGCTGGAGTTCCTCGAGCTCGCCGGCGAGGACGACGCGGCCGCGGTGGATCGTCACGATGTCCTGGCAGAGGTGCTGGACGAGGTCCAGCTGATGGCTGGAGAACAGCACCGTCGTACCGTCGGCGGCGAGGTCGAGGAGCAAGGCGCCGAACTGGTCGACGCCGAGCGGGTCGAGGCCGGCGAACGGCTCGTCCAGGACAAGGATCTCCGGGTCGTGTACCAGCGCGACGGCCAGCTGGATCCGCTGCTGGTTGCCGTGCGACAGCTCCTCGAGGCGGCGTTCGGCGAGGTCGGCGGCGCCGATTCGCTGCAGTACGTCGGTGGTCGCACGCGCGGCGGCCGCGGACGACAGGCCGGAGAGCATCGCGAAGTACCGCACCTGCTCGGCGACGCGCATCGACGGGTAGAGGCCGCGTTCCTCGGGCATGTACCCGAACCGGCGGCCGCGGTCGCCGTCCAGCGGCTCCCCGGACCAGCGGATCTCCCCGCCGTCCGGCACCACCAGGCCGAGCAGGCAGCGCATCAGCGTGGTCTTGCCCGCACCGTTCGGCCCGAGCAGCCCGACCAGTCGCTTGGGTGCGACCGCGAACGTGCAACCGTCCAGCGCCACGGTCCCGCCGTACCGCTTCCGCAACCCCTCGATCTCCAGCACCACCCGGCCCACCTCCACTCAGCCGGCGCCCCTCAGCCAGTGTAGGTATCCCCGGAAACCCGGGCTCAGCTCGACCACGGAGGGCGTGCACACTGGAGACCGGGAGGGAGCGACCGATGGCCACTGCGACCAGGACCCGGCCGGCCTGGTACCACCGGGTCTGGTCCGCGGTCTCCCTCGTTGTGCTGGTCGCGATCGTCGAGTACGTCGTACTTCCCAAGCTCTCGGTGGCCCGCGAGTCGCTGGAACGGGTCTCCCGGTTGAACCCGGCCTGGCTGATCACCGCGATCGTCCTCGAAGCCGGAGCCCTCGTCTGCTACTCGCTGTTCACCCGAGCGCTGCTGAACGGCAGCACCGTCCGGTTCTCGTGGATCCTGCGCTCCGACCTCACCGGCTACGGCGTCAGCCACGTCGTGCCCGGTGGTGCGGCCACGGCCACCGCGGTCCGGTTCCGCCTGCTGGTCAGCGGCGGCGCGAAACCGTCCGACGTGACCGCGACCGTCACCGCCGAGGCGATCGGATCGCCGCTCGCGCTGGTCCTGATCGCCTGGCTGTCCACGATCCCCGCGGTCGTCCTCCGCGACGCGACCCCGGCGTACCTGACGCTGTTCCTCGTCGGTCTCGTCGTGCTCGCCTCCGGTCTGCTGGCCGTCCGCGAGCGGTCCCGGGTCGACCGGCTCGCCGCCCGCCTGCTCCGCGCGACCGTCCGCCGGCTCCCGGAGCGCATCGGCCCGTGGATCGAGTCCGTCGCACTCCGGTTCCGCGACCTGCTCGCCGACCCCGAGGTCCGGAAGGCGTTCCTGCTGTGGGCCACCCTGAACTGGCTCCTGGACGCCGCCGTCCTGTGGACGTTCCTGGCGGCGTTCGGCTCCCCGATCAGCCCGGTCCCGGTCCTGCTCGCGTACTCCGCCGCGAACCTGGCCGCCGTCATACCTCTCACACCCGGCGGGATCGCGGTCGTCGAGGGCATCGCGATCTCCAGCCTGCTCGGCTTCGACGTACCCGGGGACACGGCGGTCCTCGCCGTACTGTCGTGGCGGCTGCTCCAGTTCTGGGCGCCGGTGCCGCTGGCGGGCCTGTGTTACCTGAGCCTGCGCGTCAAGACTCGTTGAGGGGAGGTCAGATCACGCGGGGTGGAGCAGTCGTTCTGTCGTTGCGAGCGACGCGGAGACGGACGCGATGCCGCAGACGGGGCAGACCGAGCACTGCGTGGAGATCGGTGGCGGCCTTGGTGACCGCCGCATGCACCTTCTCCAGCTCCGCACCTGGCTCGAGCGTGCACTGCAGGTCGGCGACAAGTTCGCCCCGGTCGGCAACCACCCGGCCCGAGGCGTCGCGGATCTCCGGGAGGGACGAGAGATCCGTCGCCGCGGCCGCCACCGCGGCGTGCGCGTCCGCGAACAACCGCCCGTCCTGGTGGTCACCGGACAGGTTGAAACGGCCGTTCACACGGCGGGGCAGGTGGGCGGTCAACCACCAGAGACCGAGCAGTACGGCGAGCACGCCGGCGCCACCGGTTGCCCAGGGCCACCAAGTGGCGTCGGTGCGGTCGGGCAGCGTGAGCTGATGCCGTGCACCCTCGTGCCACCAACTGAGGGCGATGGCGCCGGCTGCGATCAAGGCCAGCGAGACGACGATGCCCACAATGCGGTCAAGGGCGATGACTCCGCGGCGCATGTCAGTCCTCTCTCAGGTCGACTCGGATGCGCGGCGTCGGTGTGACGGTGCTCAAGCGGTCGGCGATCGCCGTACGGACCTCGTCGTGCACCCTGGACGGGTCGCCGAACGTGGTCACGGTCGCGTGGAGGCGTCGTCGTTTGGCGTCCGCTGATGCGGCGGTCACGGAGTCCACGCGTGCGGCGCTGTCGGCCGCCAAGCGCGCCGCGGCCGGCGGCCGGATCCACACGAGTTCCCCCGCCGCCAGATGGGTACGTCGTCGCGGCTTCACTGCTGCCACCAGCAAGATCAGGCCGACAACGATGGCCGCGATCCCGGCCGGCCGCAGCCATCCGGCCGGCGCGACGACCATCGTCCGGCCGAACCAGCCCTGCGGGATCACCTGCCCGCGCAGCAGTCCCGTCGACCGCAGCATCTCCGCGATCCCGACTGCCCCGAGCGCAATCAGCACCAGCCCGCCGGCAAGCCCGAACCCCCGGGCAGCCGGCCCCGCCACCGGCGCCTTCGCAGCCAGCCGCTCCACACCGTCCGCCCCGACCCCACCAGCCTCCCCCGTCGCCGCACGCGGCTCGACGGCGGTGATGTCGACGTCCACGCGGTCCACGCCCAGGCCGGTGAACCGTTCCACGTCCTCGGTGACGGCCTGCCGGACCTCGGCGGCCACCTGCTCCAGCGGACGTCCCCACGCCGCCGCGACCTCCACCTCGATCCGGGTACGACGGCCCGCGACGACGGCCCGCGCCTTCGGCAGACCGCGCCCGAGCACGCCGTCCCGGCGGACCACCGCACCGTGCCGGCGTGCGGTGATCTCCGCGATCCGCTCCACCGCCCGCTGCGCGATCACGAGCCGCCCTCGATCACCCCCGTGCGGGACCGAGGACGGCTCAGTCACCGGCGCGACCGTGGCGGTGTCAGCCACGGCCACGACGCGAGATCAGGTCGTCGATGCCCTTCGTCCCGTCGGACAGGAAGCGGCCGACGACGAGCCCGACCGCGCCCAGGACGAGCGCGAGCAGGAAGCCGGGGAACCCGCCGGCCGCGGCGGCGATGGCGATCAGCAGACCGGCGAACAGACCGATGGTCGACGTGCTCACGTACTCTCCTCAGGGCTGGGGTTGGCTACTGG
Source organism: Kribbella sp. NPDC051137 (assembly GCF_040682535.1). Lineage (NCBI taxonomy): Bacteria > Bacillati > Actinomycetota > Actinomycetes > Propionibacteriales > Kribbellaceae > Kribbella > Kribbella sp. NPDC051137. The sequence continues at coordinate 269,884 of NZ_JBFBBI010000004.1, read as the reverse complement.
GGTGGCTACTGGACCCGGCGCTCGGCCGGCGCTTCGGCGGTGTCGTCGTCGTCCTCGTCGTCGCCCTCGAGGTGTACGTCGCTGACCGCGACGTTCACCTCGGTGACCTCGAGACCGGTCATCCGCTCGACCGCGGAGATCACGTTCCGGCGGATCGCGTCCGCGAGGTCGGCGATGCTCACGCCGTACTCCGCGACCAGCTCGATGTCGACGGCGGCCTGCTTCTCGCCGACCTCCACCGACACGCCCTGGGACAGGTTCGTGCGGGAGCCGGGGATCCGCTCGCGGAGCATCCCGACCGCTCGGGCGGCGCCGCCGCCGAGCGCGTGCACACCCTCGATCTCGCGGGTCGCGATACCGGCGATCTTCGACACCACGATGTCCGCGATGGTCGTCTTCCCGGTCGCCTCCGCTCCGGTGCCGGTGGCAACGATGTCCTCGGTCGCCGGGCTACGTCGTGCGGTGTTCTTGCCGGCAGTCACGGTCTCGGTCATCGGACAGTGCCTTTCTGGTCAGCGGTTGTGCCGTACGCCGGTTGGACGACAGCTCGCGCCGATTCGTCACGCGCCGGACCAGCGTGACATGTCTCACGGCGTCGATCCGGGAGGTTACCGTGACAGGTGTGCCATCGGTGTCGTCCTCACTACATGAACCACCTGGAGCCGCGATGACGGGCGGGCCAGCACCGACCGGGGCGCTGATCGAGCTGGACGAGGCCACGCTGGTCGCGCGCGCCCGCGATCGTGACGCGGGCTCGTTCGAGTTGCTGGTGCGCCGGTACCAGCGGCGGATCTACACGCTCTGCCTGCGGATGCTGGACGGCGCCAGCGGCGAGGCGGAGGACATCGTGCAGGAAACCTTCGTCACCGCGTGGCGGCGGCTGCCGGAGATCCAGAACGACGCGGCGTTCGGCGGCTGGCTCTACCGGACCGCGACGAACAAGTGCCTGACCGTCCTGCAGCGCCGGCGGCCGACCGTGGACCTCGACGACCAGCACCCGGCGACGGACCACGACCCGGCCCGCACGGCGGGCACGAGCGCCGCGATGGACGCGCTCTCCCAGGCGCTCCGGCAGTTGCCGCCGCAGCAACGCGCGTGCTGGTTGCTGCGTGAGGTCCACGGGCGTTCGTACCAGGAGATCGCCGAGCTGGTCGGTACGACGCCGACCGCCGTCCGCGGACGGATAGCCAGAGCCCGCGCCGAGCTCGCGGAGGTGATGAAGCCATGGAGGTGACCGATCTCCACCCACTGGCCTGCGGCCGCACGGTCGAGGACGTGTGGGACGAGCTCGACAGCGGTGCGCCGAGCGTGCACCTGGCCGAGTGCCCGCACTGCCGGACCGCCCGCGCGAGTCTGGAACAGCTGGCCGCGGCGACCCAGGTCCTGATCGACGACCCGGTCGACGTACCGACCGGGTTGCTGGACCGGATCATGTCCGCGGTCCGCGCGGACGTGAACCTGGGCCGGACCCTTCCGCTCGGGTCCGCGGACGTCGAGCTGTCGGTGCCGGCGCTGGCCGCCGTACTGCGGTACGCCGTCGACGCCGTGCCCGGAATCCGCGCCCGGCAGTGCCGGATCGAGCTGGTCGACGACCGGCCGGACACGGTCCGGGTGTCGATGACGGTCGCGCTGAAGTTCGGGGCCGGTCAGGTCACCGCTCTCGAGCAAGCCCGGGAGCGGGCGGCCACCGCGCTGCAGGCGCGGATCGGCTACCTCGTCGAAAGCCTCGACTTCGAGGTCGTCGACGTCTGGACGGATCCGCGATGACGTCGGACGACCTGTCCGACGCCGTGGCACTCGCGGAGGTAGCGGCTGTCGCCGCTCGCGGGGTCGCCGGAGTGGTGCGGCTGCAGCCCGGACTGGTCGGGTTGTTGAAGCAACTCGCGGCGCAGGCGTGGGAACGGGCGAGCGGCCGGCCGGTGCCCGACATCGCGGGTGTCGACGTCGACCTGCACGCCGACGGGAGTGTTCAGATCGGCGCCCGCATCGTGACCGCCGCCACCCACCGCGCCGTCGAGGTGGGCGCCGCGGTCCACGGGGCGATCTGCGCCGCGATCGAGGCAGTCACCGGCAGCGTGCCGCAGGTCCGCGTCCGCATCGTCGAGATCGAGCTCGAACCTCAGCGCTGAGCGTCCAGGCACAGCTCCTCGGCGATCCGGTTGCCGATCACCAGGCTGGCGGTGGCGGCCGGTGACGGGGCGTTGAGGACGTGCAGCGCGCGGCCGTCGCGGAGGAACAGGAAGTCGTCGACGAGCTTGCCCTCGCGCGTCACGGCCTGGGCGCGGACGCCGGCACCGGACCGCCGTACGTCGGACACCTGAAGCTCCGGGAGCATGCGCCGGGCTTCCTTCACCAGAGCGCGTCCGGTCAGGGACCGCGCGATCTCCTGCACGCCCGTGCGCGCGTAGCGGCGGCCGAGCCGCCAGGAACCGCGGTACGTCACCGATTCCCAGACGTCGCGCGGCACGATCGTGCCCCAGGAGTAGCCCTCGCGGGCCAACGCAGGGACGGCGTTCGGGCCGAGGTGGACGGTGCCGTCGAGGCCGCGGGTCAGGTGCACGCCGAGGAAAGGGAGGTCCGGATCGGGCACCGGGTAGACAAGGCCCTTCACGAGGTGTTCGCGCTCGGGGACGAGTTCGCTGTATTCGCCACGGAACGGGAGGATGCGCACGCCCGGTTCCAGGCCGGACGCCCGCGCGATCCGGTCGCTGTGCAGTCCGGCGCACACCGCAACGCGGTCGGCCATGATGACGTCGTCCGTCGTACGGACGCGGATCGTCCCGGCGTTCTCGACCGCGGTGACGGTGACGCCGGTACGGATCTCACCGCCCGCCGCGCGCACGTCGTCCGCCAGCGCGGCGGCGACCAGTTTGAAGTCGACGCGGCCGGTGGAGTCGACCGCGAGCGCGCCCTTCACGCGCAGGTGCGGTTCGCGTTCGGCGACCTCGGCGAGCGTCAGGTGACGGACCGGTACACCGTTCTCGCGGCCGTTCCTGTACAGCCGGTCGAGCTGCGGCAGCTCGGCCTCGGTGGTGGCGACGACGAGCTTCCCCGGTACGTCGAGCGGGATGCCCTTCTCCGCGCAGTACTCGCGCAGCGCCGTACCGCCCTCAACCGCGAACCGGGCCTTGAGCGAGCCCGGCCGGTAGTACAGCCCGGAATGCACGACCCCGGAGTTGTGACCGGACTGGTGCGCGCCGACAGTTGGCTCTTTCTCGAGCACGACGACCGGCGTGCCGGGATCGCGCCGCTGCACGCTGCGTGCCACAGCCAGGCCAACGATTCCACCGCCGACAACCACCGCAGTCCTCGTCACCTCCGATCAGAGGCGTCACAGGTGCTCAGAAATACATCGATAGGGTCGAGGTATGGACGAGTGGCGGTTCGGGCGGCTGACCGACGAGGCTGCGGTGACACCGGCGTACGACGACAGTGGGTTCGAGGCGGTCACGTTGCCGCACACCGTCGTACCGCTGTCCTGGCGGGACTGGGAGGCCGACTCGTGGGAGGGCCGGTGGTGCTACCGACGGTGGGTCGACGTACCGGATGATGCGCGGCGGGTGTTCGTCGATGTCGATGGGGCCTTGCACGCGGCCTCGGTATACGTCAACGGGCAGCTCGCGGGATCGCAGCAGGGTGGGTATCTCGCACACGCCCACGAGGTGACGTCGCTCGTGCGGCCGGGCGGGAACCTGATCGCCGTCGTGCTCGACACCCGCTGGCTGCCGATCCCGCCGAACGGGCACCCGGACGGGCACGGCGCCGTCGACTACTACCAGCCGGGCGGCCTCTCGCGATCCGTCAACCTCCGGTTCGAGCCGGACACGTTCATCTCGGACCTGTACGCCCGTCCGGTCGACGTCCTCGACCCGGCCGCCCGGCGCCTGGAGGTGACCTGCAGCCTCGACGGCGAGCCCCAGCAGGTGAACGTCGAGCTCCGGACAGCGGACGGCCGGTCCATCGCTGCCGGATCGGGGAGTCGGCTGACGCTGCGGGACCTCGACGTACAGCTCTGGTCGCCCGACTTCCCCACGCTGTACGACGTGGTCGCCCGGCTCGGCAACGGGAGCGAGCGGACCGTACGGATCGGGTTCCGCGAGGCCCGCTTCGAGGTCGACGGGTTCTACCTCAACGGCGAGCGGGTCGAACTGTTCGGGCTGAACCGGCACCAGATCTTCCCGTGGACCGGGATGGCGATGCCGGATCGGGTGCAGCGCCGCGACGCCGAGATCCTCCGCAACGAGCTGAACTGCACGATGGTCCGCTGCGCGCACTACCCGCAGTCCCCCGCGTTCCTGGACGCCTGCGACGAGCTCGGGCTGCTCGTGTTCGAGGAAATTCCCGGCTGGCAGTACGTCGGCGACGCCGCCTGGCAGGAGCTGGTCGTCGCGGACGTCGAGCGGATGATCCGCCGCGACCGCAACCGCCCGTCGGTGGTCGTCTGGGGCGTCCGCGTGAACGAGTCGGCGAACTACCCAGACCTGTACCGGCGTACCCAGGAGGCCGCCAAGGCACTCGACCCCGACCGCGCGACGAGCGGCGCGATGCTGGCGTCGGAGTACTCGACGGACGACTTCCACCAGGACGTGTTCGCGTACAACGACTACGCCCACGACGAGGCCGGCGCGACGCTCCTCGAACCGCTGCCGGGCATCCCGTACCTGGTCACCGAGGCGATCGGCTCACTGGCCGGGCCGCACTTCTACCGGCGGACCGATCCGCAGGAGGTGCAGGCGCGGCAGGCCTTCCTGCACGCCCAAGTGCACCGCCAAGCGGCCGTCGACGACCGGTATCTCGGGGTGGTCGCCTGGCAGGCGTTCGACTACGACTCCGAGAACGGCTGGGTCGACCATCGGCTGAAGTGCAACGGTGTCGCCGACACGTTCCGGATCCCCAAACTCGGTGCCGCGATCTACCAGGCACAGGTCGCGCCGTCGCGGCGGCCGGTCGTCGCGCCCGCGTTCTACTGGGACGACGCGGCGCCGGACGAGCTGATGATCTGCTCGAACTGCGAGGCGCTCGAGGTGTTCCTCGACGGCGAGCGGGTGGCGACGGTACTCCCCGACACAGAAGGTTTCGGTGGTTTACCGTACCCGCCGTCCTTCCTGACGCATCCCGGGCCCGGGGAGCTTCGGGTCGACGGGTACGTCGCCGGGCACCTGGTGATCAGCCGCAGCTTCTCCTCCACGCCCGATCACCTGCAACTCGTTGCCGACGACGCCGAAATCGTGGCCGACGGCACCGACCTGACACGGGTGGTGCTGCAGGCAACAGATGCCCACGGCAACCTCCTGCCCGCGACAGGCGCGGTTGCCTTCGATCTCGACGGCCCGGGTCAGCTCGTCGGCGAAACGACGTTCCCGCTGGAGTCCAACGGCGGCGCGGTCGCGGTGTGGGTGCGCGCGAGCCGTCCTGGGCTCCTCACTCTCACCGCCACGCACTCGGCGCTCGGCAGTGCGGCGGTCACCGTCACGGCCGTCTGAGCCAGGTACTGACGGCGTTCGCCAGCGCGACCGGAGCGTCGTACTGGATCAGGTGTCCCGCGTCCGGGATCTCGGCGTACGACGCCCCCCGGATCAGGCCGGCCAGCCGGCGGCCCGTCTCGGTCGGGATCCAGGCGTCGTCGCATCCCCACACGACCTGCACCGGGATAGCCAGCTCCCCCAGCAGCTGCTCGTTCGTGACCAGGAACTCCTCGTCGTACTGGGCGATCTGCCGGTAGAAGGCCGACTGCCCGACGTCCGTGCACCACGGACCGATCAGTTCCACCAGGTCCTCGTCCCGCAGCCCGCGATGACTCGCCGCACTCACGTATGCCCGCAGGATCGCCTCGTGAATGTACGCCGGCAGCTCGCCCAGCGTCTCCGGGTGCCGCTTCACGAACCGGAAGAACGGCGACCCGCTCGGCGGGATCGCCACGACGTCGACGAGCATCAACGACGCGTAGGCAGCCTTCTCCACGAGGGTTGCGCGCAACGAGACCGCGCCGCCGAAGTCGTGCGCGACGACGTGCGGCCGGTCCAGCTCCCAGTACTCCAGCAACGCCGCGAAGGCACGGGCCTGAGCGTCGAAGTCCACCGGATGGGCCGGGTCCTTCGACGACTCGCCGTACCCGGGCATGTCCCACAGGTACACGGTGAAGTCGGTGCTCAGCGCGGCGGCGTACCGCGACCAGACCCGCGACGAGAACGGCGTCCCGTGGCAGAAGACCACCGGCGGCCCGCTGCCGGACCGTTCCCAGGCGATCGATCGTCCGTCCCATGCGAAGCGTTCGTCCATGGCTCCACCTAACCATAATGAAAGCTCACACCGGTTAGGCGAGGTGCGCGATCCGCTCCTGGATCCGGAACTCGAGGCCGTCCGCGACCGCCAGGTAGACGTCCTGGTCGACCAAGTTGCCGTCGAGGCGGAGCAGCCCGCGCGGGCTGTCGTAGAAGTGGCCCGTCGGCAGCCCCGCCGACACCGCGACCGTGCCGCTGATCTCGCCCAGCCGCGCGAGGAAGCGGATCGCCTCGTAGCAGGACTCGCCGACCGCGTTCAGCGCCGGGGCGTACGGCCCGAAGCGGGCGTAGTACTCCCGGGCGAACTCGCTGCTCTCCACCGTCGGCAGCCCGTCGAAGTACGCCGCGGCCGCATACACGCCGTCGTTCGCGCCCGGTCCGGCGCCGAGCAGCGTGTTCTCCTCGACGGCGGGACTCAGCCGGAGCATCCGCTCGCTCAGGCCGCCGGCGGCGAACTGGCGGTTGAAGTGCACCGCGTCCTGGCCCATCAGCAACATGATCACACCGTCGGCCTCGGTCGTCCGCAGTCCGTCGATCACGTCCCGGAAGTCCGACGTACCGAGTGGCACGTACGCCGAGTGCACGATCTCGGAACCCGTGCCCTGCAAGGCCTCCCGCGCCACCGAGCCGGTCACCCGGGGATAGACGTAGTCGTTGCCGACGACAACCCATCGGCGAGCCCCGAGCTGCTCCCGCAACCAGTGCGTTGCCGGCAGCAACTGGTTCACCGGGCGCTCACCGAGCATGAACACTCCGGGCGTGTCGTCGCCGCCCTCGTGCATCGCGGCGAACGCGTACACCACTCGCCCGCCGATCCTCCGCGTCAGAGCCACCCGTACGGCGGAGATGTGCCAACCGGCCACCGCCTCCACCTGCCCTGTGTCGACCAGCCGCCCGACCTCCTCCGCGACCACCTCGGGCGCCCGGCCCGCGTCGACCTGGACGAGCTCGACGCGCCGGCCTGCGATCCCGTTCGCGGCGTTCAGGTGCTCCACGGCGAGCTGCCCGCAGGCCAGGCAGGACGGTCCGTAGATGCCGGTCGGACCCTGCCGCGGAACGACGAAGGCGATCGGCAGTACGTCGGTACGCCGCACGTCCACCTCCTCCGGGTCGCCGTTCAGTGTGACCGAACAGGAGGCGGAAGTTCGAGTGCAGCGGCTATATTTCCCAGCACCTGAACTGGAAGGGGGCCGGCGTGCTGCTCTTGCTGAAGCGGATCGAGCGACAACTCGAGCTCGGGCTGCAGCCGCTGCTCGACGAGTTCGGACTGACGATCGAGCAGTGGCGGATCATGGCCGCGCTGCGCGCAGAGCCCGGCCGGCCGATGTCCGCGCTGGCGGAGTCCGCCGTACTGCCGGCCGCGAGTCTCACCCGGCACGTCGACAAGCTGGTCGAGCGCGGGCTGGTGCTGCGCCGCATCCACCCGGACGACAAGCGACGGATCGTCGCGGCGCTCTCCCCCGTCGGCGGCACCGTCGCCGAGCGGGTCAGCGGCGTACAGCGGGAGCTCGAGGCGGAGCTGGCGAAGTACTTCCAGCTGGAAATACGTGAACGTAGCAGCTCGGCAACACAGCGGTAACACGGCGTTCCTAGGTTCCTTCCATTCGGGTGCATCCCCCGCCGGCAGCGTCGCCGGCTGGCCGGAGCACCGCTCGCCCGAAGGTGCCGCAGGAGTTCCGCCATGACTGTTGAACCCTCGCTCGACGACCGTGCTGTCTCATCCGCACCGACCACCGCGACCCGCGAGACGCTGGAGGACTACACGCTGCGGTTCGCGCCGCGCAGCTACCGGAAGTGGTCGACCGGCGTCGTCGCCGTCTCGGCCCTCGGCGGGATCGCGTACCTCGCCGACTTCGCGATCGGCGCGAACATCGGGATCTCGTACGGCACCACGAACGCGCTCTGGGGGATCGCGATCTTCGCGGTGGTGATCTTCGCGACCGGCCTGCCGCTCGCGTACTACGCCGCGCGGTACAACATCGACCTCGACCTGATCACCCGCGGCAGCGGCTTCGGGTACTACGGCTCGGTGGTCACCAACGTGATCTTCGCGTCGTTCACGTTCATCTTCTTCGCGCTCGAAGGCTCGATCATGGCGCAGGGCCTGCACCTCGGGCTGCACGTGCCGCTGTGGCTCGGGTACGCCGTGTCCACGCTGGTGATCTTCCCGCTGGTGATCTACGGGATGAAGGTGCTGTCGACGCTGCAGGTGTGGACGACGCCGCTGTGGCTGATCCTGATGGTGCTGCCGTTCTGCTACCTGCTGGTCTCGCATCCGTCCTCGGTGTCGACGTTCTTCTCGTACGGCCCGCACGCCGACTTCGGCTCGATGCTCCTGGCCGCCGGTGTGTGTCTGTCGCTGATCGCGCAGATCGCCGAGCAGATCGACTACCTCCGGTTCATGCCGCCGAAGACCCCGGAGAACTCACGCCGCTGGTGGACCGCCGTGCTGCTCGCCGGTCCGGGCTGGGTGATCTTCGGGGCTCTGAAGCAGGTGATCGGCCTGTTCCTCGCGGTCTACATCATCGCCCAGGTCGACGGCGGTACGGCGATCGCGAACCAGCCGGTGCACCAGTTCCTGGAGATCTACCGCGGCTTCCTGCCCGGGTGGCTCGCGATGACGCTGGCCGTCGTACTAGTGGTCATCAGCCAGGTGAAGATCAACGTCACCAACGCGTACTCCGGTTCGCTGGCCTGGACGAACTCGTACACCCGGCTGACCCGGCACTACCCCGGCCGGCTGGTGTTCCTCGGGTTCAACCTGGTGATCGCGCTGGTGCTGATGGAGGCGAACATGTTCGACTTCCTGAACACGATCCTCGGGTTCTACGCGAACTGCGGGATGGCGTGGATCGTGGTGGTCGCCTCGGACATCGTGTTCAACAAGTACCTGCTGCGGTTGTCGCCCAAGGCTCCGGAGTTCCGCCGCGGGATGCTGTACGCGGTGAACCCGGTCGGCTTCGTCTCGATGGCGCTGGCCGCGGGCGTGTCGATCGTGGTGTTCTTCGGCGGCCTCGGATCCGGGATCAAGCCGTACTCCCCGCTCGTCGCGATCGGCCTGGCACTCGTACTACCGCCGGTGATCGCGGTCGTCACCCGCGGGAAGTACTACCTGCGCCGGGTGGACGACGGGCTGGACCTGCCGATGTACGACTCGTACGGCAACCCGAGTGGTGAGGTGTTGACGTGTCACGTGTGCCGGCAGGAGTACGAACGCCCCGACATGACCGCCTGCGAAACCCACGACGCCGCGGTGTGTTCCCTCTGCCTCAGCACGGACAAGGTCGCCGACCACGTCCTACCGTTGCGGTCATGAACTTCACCCCCGCCGACGTCGAGAAGCTGCTGCTCTCCGTGGCCGGCATGGTCGCCCGCGACCGGCTGGCCCGCGGAGTGCTGCTCAACCATCCCGAGGCCGTCGCCCTCCTCAGCACCTGGGTCGTCGAACGCGCCCGGGAAGGCGCCCGGGTGGCCGACCTGATGGAAACCGGCCGCACGGTCCTCACCCGCGACCAGGTCATGCCCGGCGTCGCCGAACTCCTCCACGACGTACAGGTCGAGGCGACTTTCCCGGACGGGCGGAAGCTCGTCACCATCCACAACCCGATCATCTGAGGAGTCCTGATGGATGCTCCAGGAGCAGTTCGAGTGCGGCCGGGAACGATTCAGCTGAATGCGGACCGGTCGGACCACGAGCGTCTGCGGCTGGTGATCGTGAACGCGGGTGATCGGCCGATCCAGGTCGGGTCGCATCTGCATCTGCCGGATGCGAACTCCGCGCTGGAGTTCGATCGGGAGGCGGCGCGGGGATTCCGGCTGGACATCCCGTCGGGTACGTCGCAGCGGTTCGAGCCGGGGGCCTCGCGGGAGGTCGCGCTGGTCGCGCTGCGTGGGAACCGGCGCGTGCCGGGCATCCAGGTGAAGACGACGGCGGACGCCGAGCTCGGTCCGGTGCGCCGTGGTTGAGATCTCGCGGGCCGCGTACGCCGCGTTGTACGGGCCGACGGTCGGCGACCAGGTGCGGCTCGGGGACACCGACCTGTGGATCGAGGTGGAGCGGGACCTGACCGTCGGCGGCGAGGAGGTGGTGTTCGGCGGCGGGAAGTCGATCCGTGAGTCGATGGCGCAGGGTACTGCGACCCGCGCGGACGGGGCGCCGGACACCGTGATCACCAACGTGCTCGTGGTCGACTGGTGGGGCATCGTCCGGGCCGACGTCGGGATCCGGGACGGGCGGATCGTCGCGCTCGGCCGGGCCGGCAACCCGGACATCGCGGACGGCGTGCACCCGGACCTGCGGATCGGCCCGTCCACCGACGTCATCGCCGGCGAGGGCCGGATCCTGACCGCGGGCGCGATCGACTCGCACGTCCACCTGCTCTCCCCCTCGCAGCTGCACGAGGCGCTCGCCACCGGGATCACCACGATCGTCGGCGGCGGGACCGGCCCGAGCGAAGGGTCGAAGGCCACCACGGTGACCCCGGGCGCCTGGCACCTCGAGAAGATGCACCGCGCGCTGGACGCCGTACCGCTGAACGTGCTGCTGCTCGGCAAGGGCAACACCGTCAGCGCCGAGGCGCTGGCCGAGCAGGCGCTCGCGGGTGCCGCCGGATACAAGGTCCACGAGGACTGGGGCTCGACGCCCGCGGCGATCGACTCCGCTCTGCGCGCCGCGGACGAGTGGGGTCTCCAGGTCGCCCTGCACGCGGACAGCCTGAACGAGGCCGGGTACGTCGAGTCGACGCTGAACGCGATCGCCGGGCGCGGCATCCACGCGTTCCACGTCGAGGGCGCGGGCGGAGGGCACGCGCCGGACATCCTGTCGATCGCGTCCTACCCGCACGTCGTCCCGGGCTCGACCAACCCGACGCTGCCGCACACCGTCAACACCGTCGCCGAGCATCTCGACATGCTGATGGTCTGCCACCACCTCAGCCCGGACGTCCCGGAGGACCTCGCGTTCGCCGAGTCCCGGATCCGCGCCACCACGATCGCCGCCGAGGACGTGCTGCACGACCTCGGCGCGCTCTCGGTCACGTCCTCGGACGCGCAGGCGATGGGCCGGATCGGCGAGGTGATCACCCGGACCTGGCAGGTCGCGCACGTGATGAAGCACCGCCGCGGGGCGCTCGGCACGGTCGCGGACAACGAGCGGGTTCGGCGGTACGTCGCGAAGTACACGATCAACCCGGCCGTCGCGCACGGTATCGACCACATCGTCGGATCCGTCGAGGAAGGCAAGCTCGCCGACCTGACGCTCTGGGATCCGGCGTACTTCGGGGTCCGCCCGAACCTGGTGATCAAGGGCGGGGCGATCGTCTGGGCGGCGCTCGGCGATCCGAACGCGTCGATCCCGACGCCGCAGCCGGTGCTGATGCGGCCCGCGTTCGGGGACGCGATCGGGGCGGACGTCGCGTACACGTTCGTGTCGCCGGCGGCGCTGGAGGACGGGCTCGCGGAGCGGCTGGGGTTGCGGCGGCAGCTGCTCGGCGTACGGCCGACGCGCGACGTCACGAAGGCGGATCTGAAGAACAACGACGCGTTGCCGGCGATCGACATCGATCCGGAGACGTTCGCGATCCAGGTCGACGGCGAGCTGATCGAGCCGGCGCCCGCGGAGGTGCTGCCGCTCGCCCAGCTGTACGCGATGTTCTGATGAGCGCATCCGAGGTGGTCGCGCTGATGCTGGCCGACGGCCGGCTGCCGACCGGCGGGCACACCCAGTCCGGCGGGCTCGAGCCCGCCGTCCGCGCGGGCCTGAAGGTCAACCAGGTAGCCGAATATGCCCGCGACCGCCTGTACACGGTCACCCGAGTAGAAGCAGCAGTTGCTGTGGTAGCCCGCTCCAACACAGATCAATTGCAGGCTGTTGAACAGGCGTGGGCAGCTCGGATGTCTAGTCAGGTGCTGCGCGGGGTGTCTCGGCGGCAGGGGCGGTTGCTGTTGCGGCTGGCCCAGCGGGTGTGGCCCGAGGTCGGCCGGTTCCTGCCGGCGGACGGGGAGGTGCCGCGGCCGATCGTGCTCGGGGTGGTTGCCGCGGTCAACGGACTGTCCGCGGAGCAGGTCGCGCGGGTCGTCGCGTACGAGGACGTGCAGACCGTCGTTTCCGCCTCGCTGAAGCTCCTTCCCGTCGATCCGGCGGACGCGGCGACCTGGCTGGCCGGTCTGCACGACGACATCGAGCGGCTCGTCAAGGACGTCGCGCCGCTCACCGACCCGGACACCGTTCCCGCCGACGGCGCACCGCTGATCGACCTGTTCGCCCACCAGCACGCGACCGAAAGAATGAGGCTGTTCCATGCCTGACACCCGCTCCTTCCGCCTCGGCGTCGCCGGACCGGTCGGCACCGGCAAGAGCTCGCTCATCGCCACCGTCTGCCGCGAACTCTCCGCGGAGCTCCGGCTCGGCGTGATCACCAACGACATCTACACGGACGAGGACGCCCGCCTGCTGAAGGCCGCGGGCGTCCTCGACCCTGAACGGATCCGCGCCGTCGAAACCGGCGCCTGCCCGCACACCGCGATCCGCGACGACGTCACCCCGAACCTGATCGCGGTCGAGGACCTCGAACGCGACTTCGCTCCGCTCGACGTGGTGCTGGTCGAGTCCGGTGGCGACAACCTGACCGCGACGTTCTCCCCCGCCCTGGTCGACGCGCAGATCTTCGTACTGGACGTGGCCGGAGGCGGCGACGTCGCCCGCAAGGGCGGCCCGGGGATCGCGCGCGCGGACCTGCTGATCGTCAACAAGACCGACCTCGCGCCGTACGTCGAGGTCGACGTCGAGCAGATGGTGAAGGACGCCACGGCCGCCCGCGACGGGAAACCGGTCATCGCGCTGTCCCGGAAGGACCCCGCCTCGGTCGCCCGCCTCACGGACTGGGTCCGCTCGATGCGGTACGCCGTACACGCCGGGAACCACACGCCCGTCGACCCCGGTCCGATGGCGCCGCACTCCCACACCGGCGAGGACGGCGAGGTCATTGTCCACACGCATTGAGGTCACCGCCGACCCGATCCGCGACCGGTGCCTGCTGTCGACCGGCCACCTGTCGCCACGGCAGCTCCCGGGCCGCCCCGGTGTGGTGCGGGTCGCGTTGCTCGCGGCCGGGGCGTTGCTGCTCGCCGGTGACGAGGTACGCATCGACGTCGCCGTCTCCGGGGCCGTCCGGCTGGAGATCGTCGAGATCGCCGGAACCGTTGCCTACGGCATGCGTGGCGGCCGCGCCCGCTGGGACGTCGCGATCGAACTCCGCGACGGCGCGAACCTGCAGTGGTACGCCGAACCGTTCGTCGTGTCGGCCGACGCCGACGTCAGACGGACGACGACCGTGCACCTCTCCACCGGCTGCACGGCCGACCTCCGCGAGACCCTCGTGCTGGGCCGCCAAGGCGAGACCGGCGGCGCACTGCACACTACGACCCGCGCGTGGCTCGACGACGAACCGCTGCTCGCCGAAGACCTCCAGTTCCGCAACAGCTGGGCAGTCCTGGGCACGGCCCGCTGCCTCGACACCGTCACCACCCTCGGCTTCCGCCTACCCGCGGCCCCGGAGACCATGCAACTCGAAGGCCCCGGCTCCATCGCCCGCCAACTGGTGCACGAACAGCACCTCAGCACCCTCAACCATCGGATCCCCGCAGCTCACTGACTGGCAGCGCCGTACAGAGCAGCCAGCTCTGCGCGGGTGGAGATGCCGAGCTTCGCGTAGATGCGGGTCAGGTGGTACTGGACGGTCTTCGTCGACAGGAAGAGCTGGGCGGCGACCTCGCGGTTGGACAGGCCGGTGGCCACCAGTTCGGTGATCGCCTGCTCCTGCGGCGTCAGGTCCTCCGTGCCGCGGGCGGACCGCGCGGCGCCGGCGTTCAGTTCACGATCGCACCGGGCGAGATAGGTTTCGGCGCGCAAGGCCGCGAAGACCTCACGGGCCGCGGACAGATAGGCGGCCGCCTGCCGTCGCTTGCCCGCCCGGCGGAGCGCCTGCCCGTAGGCGAACTCGACCCGGGCACGATCGAAGCGCAGCGGCGAGTCGACCAGCGCGGCGAGCCCGCGGTCGAACGACTTCCAGGCCGCGTCGACGTCACCGACCGCGGCCTGAAGACGGCCGCGGGTCCGCGCGAGCCTGGCGATCGCCGAGCGATGGTTCATCGCGATGGCACGGTCCTCGTGCGGACTCAGGACCGTCTCGGCGTCGTCGTACCGGTTGAGGGCGATCAGCGCGGTGGCATAGGTGTCGGCCCAGGGCCAGAACCCTGGCTCGAACACCGCGTCACGTAGTCGCGGACCGGTCAGCGGCTGCAGCGCCCGGACTACGCCGGCGTGGTCGGCTCGCGCTTCCGCGAACGCTGCTCGGGCGAGCAACGTGGGGATACGCATCACCTCGTAGTCCTGCGGTGCGTTCTCGGCGTCTCGCAGCGCCGTCTGCGCAGCCGTCCACTCGCCGCGCAGGACATGGATCTGGACCCCGGTCCACGCCATGATCGGACCGGCCAGCTCGATCTCGCTCCGGCGGAGCAACGGCTCGGCCGCCGCGCAGGTCTCGAGCGCGCGATCCCACTCGCCGAGCAGGAACTGGGTCCGGCCGAGCCAGGCGCTGGCCCACAACGAGATCCGCGCCGACCCGCCGAGGACTCCCGTTGGCACCGCGCTCTCCAGTTCGGCCCGGGCGGTCTCCACCTCGTCGAGCGCCAACTGCAGCCAGCCGGTCCCGAGCCGCACCCGCTGGACCTGCGCACCGCGCCGCACCTGCTCGGTCAGGCCGATGTACGTCGCCCTCGCCGCCTCCGCCTCGCCGCCGGCGGCCAGGCCCAGCCCACGGATCGCGGCCGCCTCGATCCCGGCCGGCTCGCTCAGATCGGCCAGCTCGAGCGCCCGGTCCGCCCACCGGACGATCTCTTGCCAGTGGCAACGAGCCAGTGAGTGCAGGACGTAGCGCTGGGCGATCGCGGCCGCGACCTCGGGTTCCCGGTCGGCGTTGACGAGTTCCCAGGCCCGCGCCAGCCAGACCTCCGCCTCGGCGCCCCGGCCGCGCAGAATCGCCAGATAGCCGAGGACGGCGTTCCGCAACGGAGTCTCGCGCAGCGCCTCGACCTCCGGAATCAGCGCCCGCGCGCCAGGACCGTCGCCCGCGCCGACCAGCGCGTCGACGGCGCTGGTCAGCCGCGCCTCCCGGAGCAGGCGGTCCTCGGTCAACCGCCCGGCCGCGGTCAGCAGCGACGCGACCTTCGCCCACTCCCCGTGCGCCGCACACTCCTCCGCGAGCGCGGCCAGGTCGGCGGCCAGGACCGGGTCGGGACCGTCGGCAGCCGCGACGAGGTGCCGAAGCCGGGCGGCCGGATCGCTTGCCAGCGCGGCGGCCGAGCGATGAATCCCGACCGCGCGACGGCGGCCCAGCTCCGACCGGACCGCCGCGGCCACCATCGGATCGGCCGGCCCGATCACCCGCGCACCCTCGGCGCCGGACACCCGGACCAGCGCCAGGCGCTCGGCCGCGTCGACGTCGCCCCAGATGTCTTCGGCGCCGACCAGCGTCGAGACCAGGCTCAGTGGTTCCGGACCGCCCAGGACAGCGACCGCCTCGACGAGCCGCCGGGAACCCTTCGGCAACGCGTCCAGCTGACTTCGAACCCTGGTCGTGACGGCGTGTGACGCGGGCAGCTCCGCGTCCACCTGGGTCCAGAGCGAGGCAGGCAGCTCGTCCAGCAGCGCAGCGACCGCGCCGGGCCGGCCGCCGGTCAGCGCGCGCAAACGATCGGCCTGGCGCGTCGGCAGCGCGACACCGTGCGACTCGGCGAGTTCGACCACCTCTGCTGTCGTCAGTGGCTCGAGCCGGAAGACATGCTCGGCTTCACGGAGCAGCAGTTCCGACGTCGCTCCGGACGCTGCCGGCGACGTTCCGTCCGGCGCCGAGGTCCCGAGGACCACGACCAGACGCGCGTCGCGGAACCCGCGCACCGCCGACGACAACACCTGCAGCGAGAACGGATCGGCGTACTGCGCGTCGTCGATCGCCAGTACCGTCGGCGTGCCACCGAGGCCGTCGATCAGCTGCCCGGCCGCCGCGACCGGGTCGTCGCCCCAGGCAACAGCGGTCAGCAGCTGACGCAGTACTGCTCCCGGCGTGCCTGCCTCCCACGGAACCGCCCGGGCGTACCGGTCCGCGACGGCCCGGAGGATCGAGGTCAGACCGCTCCAGCGCTCGCCGACGACGAGCACGCCGGCCGACGCCTGCGCACCGAGCGCCCGCAGCTCCGCCGGCAACCCGGTGCGGCCGACGAGCGGGGTGGTCATCTCCTCAGGCTAGGGGATCATCCGAGGTCTCCACCTGCGACCGGCAGGACGGTGCCGGTGATGTACGACGCCTCCGGGGAGGCGAGGAAGGTGATCGCGGCCGCCTGCTCGTCGACGGTTCCGTACCGCTTCAGCAGCGACGACTCGACGGTCTGGTCGACGATGGCGCGGTACCAGTCCTGTTCCTGGGCGGACTCGGGCGCCGGGCCGCGCGGGATCCGGCGCGGCGGCGCGTCGGTCCCACCCGGTGCGGTCGCGACCACGCGGACGCCGTACGGCGCGGCCTCCGTCGCGAGCGCTGTCGTGATCGCGTTGACCCCGCCCTTCGCCGCCGCGTACGGAACGCGGTTGAGACCGCGGGTGGCGACGCTCGAGACGTTCACGATCGTGCCCTGGCCACGTTCGATCATGTGCGGTACGACGGCACGGCACGACCACAGCGCCGGGTACAGCGAGCGGTTGATCTCGGCCTCGATCTGCTCGGCCGGGTAGTGCCAGAACGGTTTCGCCCAGATCGTGCCGCCGACGGTGTGGATCGCGACGTCGACGCGTCCGAAGCGGGTGACCGCTGCCGCCACGGCGGCTTCGGCGCCCGGCCAGGTCTCGAGATCCGCGACGGTCGCCAGCGCGTCACGGCCGGCACCTGTCAGCTCGTCCGCCAGCTCGTGCACCAGGTCGGAGCGGTCGGCGAGCACCACCGCGCCACCTTCCGCGCTGATCCGGCGAGCGGTCGCGGCGCCGATGCCCTGGGCGGCGCCGGTGATCAGGACGACCAGGTCGTCGAACCTTCCCGGGCTGATGTGCGGCGGCCGGAGGCGTTGCCGGGTGTCGGCCATCGCCCGGCGCATCGTGGTCTTCGAGCGATCCGCGTGCTCGGCGACCAGCCGGCGGGCAGTGTCACGGTCGGCCGCCTCGAACGCCGCGACAATCTCGACGTGGTCCGAGGCGCAGCGCGGGTGACACCAGGTCGCGTTCCGCAGTACCTCGGTCATCCGGCCCTTCACGCCCAGCGCGTGGTAGGCCTTCAGCAGGTGCTCGTTGCCTGTGAGAGTGAACAGGTAGTCGTGGAAGGCCGCGTTGCTCTCGGTGTACGCCGCCGCGTCGACGAAGCGATCGCCGTGCACGTAAGGCAGTGTCGACTCGGCCAGCAGTCGATACCCGGCGAGCTGCTGCGAGGACAACCTGCCCAGTGTCAGCTCGACGGCGCCGAGCTCCAGCGCCTGCCGGGCCTCGAACAGGGCATCCGACTCCTGCACCGACGGATGCTCCTCGCCGATCTCGTATCCGTCGTCCGGCGGCTCCTGAACAGGCCGGTCGGGGAACAGTTCCTGCCCGGCGACCGATCGGCCGGCTCGGGCGATCACCAGGTCGCCGGTCGGCTCGTTCAGTACGCCGGACTCGCCGGTGAGTGACGCCGCGAAGACCGGCTGACCCGCGACCTTGCGCACGGTCGACGGGTCGGACGGCCGTGGCCGCACCGCGGCGACCCGCTCCGCCGGCGGGCGAGCTTCGAAGAGTCGCTGCCCGGCGACCAGCCGGGTGCTGTCGTCACCGGCCGGTGTCGCGAGTTCGGCCGGGGCGGCCGGCTCCACCGGACCCGACGCCGAGGCCGGGGCCGAAGCGGACCCAGCGGCAGGCGCCGCCAGTGCGAACTTCTCGTAGTAGAACCCCGTCGGAGTGATCCCGACCGTCGTGAAGTGCTGACGGACCGACTCGACCATCGCCGGCGGCCCACACAGGTACACGGCCACATCCCCGTCGTGGAGATGCTCGGGACGCAGGTGATCGGTGACGTACCCCTGGTTGCGGGCCGCACTGCCGGGAGACGAGACGCAATAGTCCCAGGTGAACGACGGCAGCGCCACGCCGAGCTCGGCCAGTGAGTCCAGTTCGACCAGGTCGTCGTCGGTCGAGACGCCGTAGAGCAGGTGCACCGGCCGCGTGCTCCCCTCGGAGCGGAGCTTGCGCAGGATCGAGAGGATCGGCGCCAGACCGGTGCCTCCGGCAAGCAGCAGGACCGGACGTTCGGTCTCACGGAGGAAGAAGCTGCCCAACGGCCCGGTGAACGTCACCGGCTCGCCGGCCACGGCCCGCTCGGTCAGGTACGTCGACATCAGGCCGCCGGGGCTGATCTTGACCAAGAAGGTCAGGTCCTTCTCGTCCGGCGCGCTGCTGAACGAGTACGACCGTGTCTGCCCCGATCCCGGTACGGCGAGGTTCACGTACTGCCCGGGCAGGAACGCCAGCCGGTCCCGCTCCGGCGTCCGCACCGTCAGCCTGATCGTTGTCGGCGACAACCTTTCCAGGCCGGCGATCGTCCCGCTGTAGGTCGCCGCTTGCGTTTTCGCCACCGCCGACGTACTCGCGATCCGCAGTACCAGGTCCGAGGTCGGCCGCATGCTGCACGGCAGCACATAACCCGCGCCGGCCTCACCGGGACTCAGCGCGTCGTCGAGGTAGTTCCCGCCGTCGTACGTCCCGGACTCGCAGAACGCCTTGCACGTCCCGCACGCACCGTCACGGCAGTCCAGCGGGATGTTGATCCGGGACCGGTACGAGGCGTCGGCGACAGTCTGGTCCGCGGCACAGGTGACGAAGCGGGTGACGCCGTCCTCGAAGGTCAACGCGACCTGATGGCTCATGACAGCTCCCCACGTCAGAAGTGGTAGACGTCCACCACGTGGTGGATGTAGTCGTTCTTCAGGACGACCGTCTTGCGCCGGATCAGCGGGGCGTCGCCGGCGAAGTCGATGGTGTAGAACGACGTGCCGTAGTACGGGTCGACGGTCTTGTAGCGGAAGTACATCGTGTGCCAGTTGAACCGCACGTCGACCTGGTCGCCGCGGCGCTCGATCACCTCGACGTTGCCGATGTTGTGGCTGGTCCGAGGCTCCGGGAGCGACGTCGCGCTCGAGCGCTCGGTGCGGATCCGGAAGACCCGGTCCTCCAGGCCGCCCTTGTTCGGGTAGTAGATCAGCGAGATCTCGGTCCGCGGGTTCTCGACCAGCCGGTCGTCGTCGTCCCACGACGGCATCCAGTACTCGCAGTCGTCGGCGTAGCAGTCCAGCCACTGCTCGAACTCACGGTCGTCCAGGTACCGCGCCTCGCGGTACAGGAACTGCTCGATGTCGTTCTGGGTGATCAGCTTGCTCATCGCGCGCTCCGTTCCCGCGCGACGGCCTCGCGCATCACCGTCAGCCAGTAGCCGTGCTGAACCGGATACAGCCCTTCGTCCTCGTTCTTCAGGCCGGCCGAGACCACACCGTGCATGTCCAGCGCCTCCGCGACCGGATCGGGCCCCTTCAGCCAGTGCTGCGCGCCCCGGCTCATGTCGTTCCACGGCGCGGCCGATGCCTGGAACGTCAACTGACAGGAGCGGAACTCCTCGAGATCGTCCGGTGTGGCCATTCCGGAGGCGTTGAAGAAGTCCTCGTACTGCCGGATCCGGTGCGCCCGTGCCTCCGCGCTCTCGCCCTTCGGCGCGATGCAGTGGATCGTCACCTCGGTCTTGTCCGGAGCGATCGGCCGGAAGTGCCGGATCTGGGTGCTGAACTGGTCCATCACGTACACGTTCGGGTAGAGGCACAGGTTGCGGCTGCCCTTGACCATGAACTCGCCCTTGGCTTCGCCGTACAGCGCCTTCAGCTCGTCCATCCGGTCCCACAGCGGACGGTCCTGCGGGTTCGCCGCCCAGGTCCACAGGCACAGGTGCCCGTTCGGGTAGGACCAGTACCCGCCACCGGACTTGCCCCAGCCGCCGGCGTCCAGGGCCTTCACGTCGTTCTTCGACTCGCCGGTACCGCGGCGCGCGGTGGTGGCCGCGTAGTTCCAGTGGGTTGCGGTCACGTGGTACCCGTCGGCGCCGTTCTCGGCCTGCACCTTCCAGTTGCCGTCGTACGTGTACGTCGACGACCCCCGCAGTACCTCCAGGCCCTCGGGCGACTGGTCGACCAGCATGTCGATCACCTTGGTGGTGTCGCCGAGGTGCTCCTCGAGCGGAAGGACGTCCGGGTTCAGGCTGCCGAACAGGAAGCCGCGGTAGTTGCCGAACCGCGCCACCTTGGTCAGGTCGTGCGACCCGTCGGTGTCGAACGAGTCCGGGTACCCGGCCCCGTCCGGGTCCTTCACCTTGAGCAGCTTGCCGTCGTTACGGAAGGTCCACCCGTGGAACGGGCACGTCAGGGTCGGCCGGTTGTCGGTCCGGCGCCGGCAGATCATCGCGCCGCGATGCGCGCACGCGTTGATCAGGCAGTGCAGCTCGCCGTCGCGGTCCCGGGTGATGACGATCGGTTGACGGCCGATGTACGCGGTCAGGTAGTCGCCCGGGTCCGGCAGCTGGCTCTCGTGCCCGAGGTAGATCCAGTTGCCCTCGAAGATGTACTTCAGCTCCAGCTCGAACAGCTGCTCGTCGGTGAAGATCCGCCGGTTCGCGCGGTAGATGCCGGCCGCCGCGTCGTCGATCACCGCGTCGGCGAGCACGCTCTCCAGGTCTTCCAGCATGTCGGTCATGTGTCCTCCAGGTGGACCTGCGTGATGCGGGCCACCGTGGCACCGCCGCGGCCGCGGCGGCACCAGGGCACTGCCTAGTCCTGACCCAGGGCGGTATTGATACGTGTGATCAATGGATCGAGCGGAACTGAGTACTTGTTCTGACTCAATATTCGTACGTACCGTGAATCAATCCACCCGATCGGAGCCGGAGGGCAACCGATGGAGCTGCGGCATCTGCGGTACTTCGCGACCGTGGCCGAGACCTGTCATTTCGGGCAGGCGGCCGAGCGGTTGCACATGGCGCAGCCCGCGCTGTCGCAGTCGATCCGGCAGCTGGAGGCCGAGCTGGGCGCGGTGCTCCTGACCAGGACGACCCGGCAGGTCCGGTTGACCCCCGCGGGTGAGTTCTTCTACGACGAGGCGCGCCGCATCCTGCACCAGCTCGACGGCGCGATCAGCGGCGTCCGGCGGGTCGCCGACGGGCACCGCGGCCTGGTCCGGATCGGCTTCACCGGTACGGCGGCATTCACCCAGCTACCCCGCTTCGCTCGGATCCTGCAGAGCCGGCTGCCGGACGTCGCACTCGAGGTGCATGCCGACATGCTCACCCCCGCGCAGACCGAAGGACTGCTGGACGGCAGCCTGGACCTCGGCGTCCTGCGCCCGCCCGCGTCCGGTGACCTGGAGGTGCGGACGATCGAGAGCGAGCCGCTGGTCCTGGCGATCTCCGCCGACCACCGACTCGCCGACGGGCCCGAGATCGCGCTCACCGACCTCGCGACCGAGGCGTTCGTGCTGTATTCGCGGAACTCCGCCGTCAACGACGCCGTCCAGCGCGTCTGCCAGGAGGCCGGGTTCACGCCGCGCCGCGAACACGAGGCGCCCGGTACGGCGGTCCTGCTGCCGCTGGTCGCCGCCGGTCTCGGTGTCGCGCTCGTCCCCGGGTCCGTCCGGGCCGTTCCGCTCGACGGGGTCGTGTTCCGCGAGGTGCGCGACGCCGGATCGATCGACCTGGCCCTGGCCTGGCGCCGCGACGAGTCGTCGCCCCTGGTCGGCTCGGTGCTCGCCGAGCTCGACGCCGCCGGCATCTTCCGTCCCGCCCACCCGACGGCTGAGGAGCCCACCCGATGAAGATCACCGAGATCGAGGCCATCCCGTTCGCGATCCCGTACCGCAAGCCGCTGTACTTCGCCAGCGGATCCGTCGAGGTCGCGCAGCACGTCCTGGTCCGGGTGCACACCGACGACGGGATCGTCGGCATCGCGGAGGCGCCGCCGCGGCCGTTCACGTACGGCGAGACCCAGGCAAGTGTCGTTGCCGTCGTCAACCAGCTGTTCGGGCCCGCGATCGTCGGCACCAGCCTGCTCGAACGCGAGCTGATCATGGCCCGGCTGAACCGTACGGTCGGTAACCCGGTGGCCAAGTCCGCCGTCGACATGGCCGTCTGGGACGCGCTCGGGCGCACCCTCGACCTGCCGGTGACCGATCTGCTCGGCGGGTACTCCGACCGGATGCGGGTCTCCCACATGCTCGGCTTCGACGAACCGGCCGCGATGGTCGCCGAGGCCGAGCGGATCCGCGACCGGTACGGCGTCCGGACCTTCAAGGTGAAGGTCGGGCGGACGCCGTACCAGCTGGACACCGCGGTCGTGCGGGCGTTGCGGGAGGGGCTCGGCGACGACGTCGAGTTGTACGTCGACGGCAACCGCGGCTGGTCCGCCTCGATCGCGGCCCGGGCGATGCACGAGATGAAGGACCTCGGGCTGCTGTTCGCCGAGGAACTCTGCCCCGCGGACGACGTCCTCGGGCGGCGCTGGCTGGTCGGGCAGTGCGACGTACCGTTCATCGCGGACGAGTCCGCGGTCACGCCGGCCGACGTGACCCGGGAGATCCTCGGCGGGGCGGCGACCGCCGTCAGCATCAAGACCGCGCGCACCGGGTTCACGTACTCGCAGCGCGTGCATCACCTGGCCGAGGGGCTCGGGGTGGAAGTGGTGATGGGCAACCAGATCGACGGGCAGCTCGGCACCATGTGCACGGTCGTCTTCGGGTCGGCGTTCCGGCTCACCACACAGCGTGCCGGTGAGCTGTCGAACTTCCTGGACATGAGCGACGACCTGCTCACCGAACCTCTCCAGATCACCGACGGCACCCTCGCCGTCCGCCCCGGCGCCGGACTCGGCGTCGACATCGACCCGGACAAGCTGGCGCACTACCGCCAGGACAGGAGCTGATCATGACCCAGACCGCCCACGACACAGGCACCGACACAAGCAACGACACAAGCAAGGACACAAGCAACGACAAGGCCACCGCGGCCGCGTCCGGCATGTCCGCCACCGAGCGGTTCAAGACCGACAAGCGCGCCGGTTCCGGCGTACCCAAGGAGCGCGTCGACCTGCTGGCCCGCGAGGTGCTGGACGGGATCCACGCCACGATCCGCCGGCACAAGGTCACCTACGACGAATACAACGCGCTCAAGGCGTGGCTGATCAAGGTCGGCGACGACGGCGAGTGGCCGCTGTTCCTCGACGTCTGGGTGGAGCACGTGATCGAGGAGGTGGCGACCGAGCACCGGGAAGGCAGCAAAGGCACCATCGAAGGCCCGTACTACGTGCCCGACGCGCCCGAGCAGGGAGCGAACGGATCGGTCCCGATGCGTCCGGACGAAGGCGGCGTACAGCTGACCTGGACGGGCCAGGTCACGTCGACCGACGGTTCACCGCTGGGCGGCGCGAAGGTGGAGCTGTGGCACGCCGACAACGACGGGTTCTACTCACAGTTCGCACCCGGGCTGCCGGAGTGGAACCTCCGGGCGACCTTCACCACCGACGACCAGGGCCGCTTCGAGATCCACACGGTACGGCCGGCGCCGTACCAGATCCCGACCGAGGGCGCGTGCGGCCGGCTGATCGACGCGGCCGGGTGGCATGCCTGGCGTCCGGCGCACCTGCACGTCAAGGTGTCCGCTCCGGGGCACGAGCTCCTGACCGCCCAGCTGTACTTCCCGGGCGACGAGCACAACGACGACGACATCGCGTCCGCCGTCAAGCCGGAGTTGCTGCTCGCGCCGCAGCCCACCGAGTCGGGTGAGTCGGTGAGCTACGGCTTCGTCCTCGACCCGTCACAAGAACGTTGACAGCAGCAACGTCATCAGCAGACCCATCACCGAGATGACGGTCTCCATCACCGACCAGGTCTTGATGGTCTCGCCAACGGTCATTCCGAAGTACTCCTTGACCAGCCAGAACCCGGCGTCGTTGACGTGCGAGAAGAACAGCGACCCGGCACCGATCGCGAGCACCACCAGCGCGATGTGAGTCGTACTCAGGCCACCCGCCAGCGGTGCGACGATCCCGGCGGCCGTCACGGTGGCGACCGTCGCCGAGCCCGTGGCGAGGCGGATCAGGACGGCGACGATCCAGCCGAGGAGCAGCGCCGACAGGTTCGCGGCGATCGCGATCTTCGCGATCGCCGTACCGGTGCCGCCGTCGACCAGGACCTGCTTGAACCCACCGCCGGCGCCGACGATCAGCATCACGCCGGAGATCGGCAGCAGGCTCTCGCCGATCTTCTTGCTCAGCTCGGGAATGCCGAAGCCGACCGCGGTGCCGAAGGTGTACATCGCGACCAGTACGGCGATCAGCAGCGCGACCACCGGATCACCGATGAACTGCAGCACCGGATAGATCGCGTTGTCCTTGCTCATCCAGACGTCCGACGCGGCCTTGATCAGCATCAGCACGACCGGCAGCAGGACGGTGGTCAGCGTCGCGGCGAAGCTCGGCGTCCCGGTCCGGACGGTGCCCGGCGCGGTCCCCTGGCTTGTCCCCTGGGTCGTCCCTTGGGCCGCCCCCTGGATCGTGCCCTGCGGAGCGGCGTGCTGCGGGTTGTGCGGTGCGGCCGACGTTCCGTCCTGCGGCCGTTCGGGCTCGGAGTCGTGGTGGCCGGAGCCGACCTCGAGCGCGGCGCCCGCGGCACCGATCGGGACCCACTTCGCGGCCAGCCGGCCGAACAGCGGACCGGCGACGATCACGGTCGGGATCGCGACCAGCAGACCGAGCGCCAGCGTGATGCCGACGTTGCCCTTCAGGACGCCGATCGCGGCCAGCGGACCGGGGTGCGGCGGCACGAACCCGTGCAGTACGGACAGGCCCGCCAGCGCCGGGATGCCGAGGAGCATCGCGCGCGCACCGGTACGCCGTACCGCGAGAACGACCACCGGGATCAGCAGCACGAGGCCGATCTCGAAGAACATCGGGATGCCGATGATGAACGCGATCAGCGCCATCTTCCACGGCAGCCCACCCGATCGACCACGCAGCAGCGTGTCGACGACCTGGTCGGCACCACCGGAGTCGGCCAGTAGCTTGCCGACCATCGCGCCGAGCGCGATCAGCACGCCGACGTACCCGAGGACGCTGCCGACCCCGTTCTCGTAGGACTTCGTGACGTCACCGGCCGCGATCCCGGACGCGACGCCGACGAACAGCGCGCCGATCGTCAGCGACAGGAACGCGTGCACCTTGAGGGCCACGATCAGTACGACGATGATCGCGATACCCAGCACCGCCATGATCAGCACCCGGGTGTCGTGCCCGTTCCAGGGCGCGTGCACGTCCGCCTCAGCCACCAGCGGAAGACCGACTTCGTAAGCGAGACTCATAGCTCTCCTCCGGTCGCAACCCCCTCTCCGCAGTTTGCCACCAACACCCGGATTCCGCCGGACGGCGCGACGCATTACTCGCGTCGGCTCGTGTAAACCAGTGACATGTCTCTTCCTGCGGAAGTCGTCCCACCGGTCCGGATCGAGGTCGGCCCGGGTCACCACCTGGCAGTCCGGCGGCGGGGAGCGGGCGGCGTACCGCTGCTGCTTGTGCACGGATTCCCTTGCACGAGCCGGATCTGGTCGCACAACGTCGTGCCGCTCGCCGAGGCCGGGTTCGACGTGGTCGCGCCGGACCTGCGCGGGTACGGCGAGTCGGACTTCGCACCGGACGGGTTCTACGACCTCAACGCCTTCAACACCGACCTGATCGGGTTGCTCGACCGGCTCGGGTGGGAGCGGGCGGTGGTCGCCGGGCACGACCTCGGCGCGATGATCTCGGTCGACCTCGCGAACCGGCACCCCGAGCGGGTCGACCGGCTGGTGATCCTGGACGACTCGATGCCCGACCTTCCCGCGGAGTTCGCGGCCGCGGGCATCCCGCCGAGCCGGCCGAAGCCCGCGGTTCACGACTACCAGCGCCGGCAGGGGCGCGAACCCGAGCAACTGATCGCCGAACTGGCCACGCCCGAGCAGCGCCGCCGCTACGTCGCCGAGTTCTACGGCCACCGGATGTGGTGCCCGCCGGACGCGTTCGACGACGCGGACCTGGAGTTCCTCACCGAGCCGTACGCCGACGCCGAGCGGCTGCGCGCCTCCTTCGCCGACTACGAGGTCTTGATGGGCACCCGTGCGCTGTCCGCGCCCGAGCTGCTCGACCGCCCGGTCGAGCAACTCACGCTGCTGCTGATCGGCGCCGACCAGGTCACGCTCGGCGAGCATGTGGACGAACGTGCCGCGATCGCGCTGCCGAACGCCGTCGGCCCGTTCTGGATCAAGGGCGCCGGCCACTTCCTCCCGTGGGAACGCCCGAGGACGGTCAACCGCGCGATCCGGTCCTTCTGCGGCGACCTCCTCGGCCCTCCGGCGTCTCAACCGGCGTCTTCCGTGACGGCCTGATCGGCCGGACCAGCCGGTGTGGTTCGAGGTCTTGCGGTCGAATTATCGATCACTTACTGTCTGAGCCAACGGCCGAAATGTGATCGATAACTTTCTTCCGGACCTGCACGTCGCGCGACCTCCCCGCCCATGTGAGGACCATCGTCATGCCTCGAACCCGCTTCTTCCGACCCTTGCTCGCCGGCCTGGTGGCGGCGACCGCGACCGTCGCCGGACTGCCGTCCGTCGGCGCCCCGCCCAGCGCACCGACGTACACGAACCCACTGATGAGCGACATCGCCCAGGCGTTCTCCGACGCCGGGCTGATCCGCGCCAAGGACGGCGCCTGGTACGCGTACGCGACCAACACCAGCCTGACCCGCGAGAACGCCCAGAACGGCGGACCGCAACACCTGATCCCGATGGTCCGCTCCACCGACCTAGTGCACTGGACGTTCCTCGGCGACGCGTTCAGCCAGGCCAACCACCCGCAGTGGGCCGGCTGGCCGCAGAAGGGGTACTGGGCGCCCGACGTCCGGTACGTCGACGGCGAGTACTACATGTACTACTCCGCCCCGGGCTCCACCTCGCTCGACGCCGCGATCGGCCTGGCCACCGCGCCGACACCGGCCGGCCCGTGGACCGACATCGGCCACCCGGTCGTGAACTTCGTGAAGGACAGCGAGGTGATGGAGATCGACCCGATGATGTTCATCGACTCCGACGGCACGAAGTACCTGTACTACGGCTCGTTCCGCAAGGGCGGCATCCACGTCGTCAAGCTCACGGCCGACGGCCGCAACACGGACGGCGAGTCCACGCAGGTGGTCTCCGGCGAACGCGGTGAAGGCACGTGGGTCCAGAAGCGCGGGCCGTGGTACTACCTGTTCTACTCCGGCTACGGCTGCTGCATGGGCAGCGACGGCGGTGGCGGCTACCCGGTGCTCGCCGGGCGTTCCACCTCCCCCACCGGTCCCTTCGTCGACGAGAACGGCCGGTCGCTGACCTCGAACCAGCCGGGCGGTTCGATCGTGAACTCGTTCAACGGCAATTCGCTGAACGCCACCGGCCACAACGCGATCACCGTCGACCGCTCCGGCCAGGAGTGGAACATCGTGAACTCCGACATCCGTGCCGACCGCAGCTGGGGCGGACGCCCGCAGTCGATGGACCGCCTCGACTGGGTCGGCGGCTGGCCCACGGTCCGTGCCGGGCAGTGGACGTCCGACACACCGCAACCCGCCCCTGACACGACCGCGACCGTCGGCAGCACGTTCGACTCGTCCGATCTGACCGGCTGGCGTTCGGTCTCCGGCGATTGGACCGGCAACGACGGGTACGCCGCCTCCACGTCGGCGTCCGGGCTGCTCGTCAGCCAGAAGAGCGGAACGGCCGACTACCGCGTCGAGGCGGACCTGCGGACGTCGTCCGGACCGGCCGGTGTCGTGTTCGGGTACCACTCGTCGCGCAACTACGCCGTTGCCTGGCTCGACCCGCAGCGCGGTGTGCTCCGCGTCGAGCAGCGCGTCGGCGGCAGGGTCGTCGGTACGACGGAACGCCCGCTGTACCAGGGATTCCGGTACGACACCTGGCACTCGGTCACCGTCGAGGTCCGGAACGGCCGCGCCGTGGTGCAGGTCGCCCCGTCGATCGGCGACAACTCGCTCGGCGAGATCGACGTCCAGCTCGCACCCGGGCTGAGCGGGCCCGTACAGTTCGGGCTCACCGGTACCGCGCAGGGCGACAACCTCGCGATGACCAAGCTGTACCAGCCGGTGACCCACAAGATCGCCGATCCGAAGGCCGGTCCGCTGCTCCCGGCGTACAGCGACGAATTCACCGGGACGGACACCGGCTGGCACTGGACCGGCGCGAACCAGGGCCAGGTCGCGAACGGTCAGCTGAACTGGGACACGCAGGCAACGAACCTCAGCACGGACGCCACCGTCGCGCTCCGCGATGCGCCGGAGGGCGACTTCACCGTGGAGACCAAGCTGACGCTGCCGTTCGCCAGTACGACGGGCAACGGCCGGGCCGGACTGATCGCGTGGACCTCGCGGACCAGCTCGTTGCAGCTGGCACCTACGCGGACGAACGCCGTACAGCAGGCGTTCCTGTGGCCGGGCGCCGACCCGAGCCCGTGGCCGGAGGCGATCCAGCTCGGGCCGAGCGCGGACACGATGTGGCTGCGGCTGCGGCACACCACGCGGGACGGGCAGCACCTGTTCCAGGCGGCGACCAGTCTGGACGGGAAGCACTGGCAGTGGGGCAGCTACTGGTACCTGCCGGCCGGGCCGCTGAAGTTCGGGCTGATCTCGATGGGCGGCGCCGGGTCTACCGCACACTTCGACTACGTGCGGACGTACGGAGCAGCCTCATGACCATCACGCGCCGTACCTTGCTCGCCGGTGGTGCGGCCGGCGTGTTCGCCGCGGGGTTGTTGCCGGGTCTGCCGGCCTTCGCGGCGCCGGCCGACGAGGACGGCTATGACCTCTGGCTCCGCTACCGGCCGCTACCCGACCGCGACGACCTCGCCCGGCAGCTCTCCCATATCGTTGTCGTCGGCAACCATGCGGTACTGCGTTCCGCCGGCGCCGAGTTGTCCCGCGGGCTGTCGGCGATGCTCGGCCGGCCGGTGCCGGTGCAGGACGGCGCCGGCAAGAACGCGGTCGTCGTACAGGTGGGTGATCTCGCGGCGGAAGGCTTCACGATCAAGCGCCGGGCGGACCGGGTGGAGATCACCGGCGGTGACGAACGGGGCGCGCTGTACGGCGCGTTCCGGTTCCTCCAGCACCTGCAACGTCAACGACCGCTGCAGGGCCTCGACCTCGCCGACCGGCCCGCGTCGCCGCTGCGGATGCTCAACCACTGGGACAACCTCAACGGCAGCATCGAGCGCGGGTACGCCGGCAAGTCCATCTTCGCCTGGGACGAGCTCCCGGGGCTCCGCGAGCGGTACGTCGACTACGCGCGGGCCATCGCGTCCGTCGGCGTCAACAACACCGTTGTCAACAATGTGAACGCCAGCGCGGACTTCCTCCGCAGCGAGCGGCTGACCGGGCTCGCGGCACTGGCCGGTGTGCTCCGGCAATGGGGCGTGCGGCTGTGGCTGTCGGCGAACTACGCCGCGCCGATCACGCTCACGGCCGGACAGGTCCCTGTGGCCGACCCCTTCGATCCGGGTGTGCAGAAGTGGTGGCAGGACAAGATCGACGAGATCTACCGGCTCATCCCGGACTTCGGCGGGTTCCTTGTCAAGGCCAACTCCGAAGGCCAGCCGGGGCCGCTCGACTACGGACGGACCCACGCCGACGGCGCGAACATGCTCGCCGACCGGTTGGCGCCGTACGGCGGCAAACTGGTGTGGAGGTCGTTCGTCCACGAGGGGTTCTCGGACTGGGCGCAGTACCAGTACAACGTGTTCCATCCACTCGACGGGCAGTTCCACGAGAACGCTGTCGTCCAGACCAAGAACGGACCGATCGACTTCCAGGTCCGGGAGCCGGTGAATCCGTTGTTCGGCGGATTGCCGCGGACGAACCAGATGGTCGAGCTGGAGATCACGCAGGAGTACACGGGGCATGCGACGCATCTGTGTTACCTGGTGCCGGAGTGGAAGACGGTTCTCGGATTCCCGACGTACCAAGGTCCCGGCAGCGGGCCGACGGTGGCGGAGGTCGTCACCGGGATGGCCGGTGTCGTCAACATCGGCGACGACCGCGACTGGACCGGGTACCAGCTGGGCGCCGCGAACACGCACGGATTCGCGCGGCTGGCGTGGAACCCGCGGCTGTCCGCGGACGAGATCGTGACCGAGTGGATCGAGCTCACCTTCGGGCTCGACAGGCAGGTCGGTTCGGTGCTGAAGGCCATCATGCTGCAGTCGTGGGAGACCTACGAAAGCTACACGTCGCCGCTCGGCATGGGCTATCTGACGTATCCGCTCGGCGCGCACTTCCTCCCTGATCCCGCGTCTACTCACAATCTGTCGCACTACACCACGTCGGAAGGCACCGGGTTCGACCGCACGGCGGTGTTCCCGAAGTTGTACGCCGACCATTGGCGGGACATCTACGGGTCGCTGGAGAACTGCCCGGACGAGTTGTTGCTGTTCATGCACTGGGTTCCCTATACGCATCGGCTGAAGTCCGGCAAGACAGTTGTCCAGCACATCTACGACAGTCATTTCGACGGGTACGAGCGGGTGCTGGAGTTCCGGCGGGCCTGGGGACGGCTGGCGGGGCGGGTCGACGCGGCCCGGCACGCCGATATCGCGGCGACGTTCGACGCGCACGTCGTCGAGGCGGAGCGCTGGCGGGACACGATCGTGTCGTACTTCTACGGGTACTCGCGGATCCTGTCGACGGGGACCGAGTGGCTGCAGGTCGAGTACCCGAACCGCGGGCTGCTGATCGGTGGGGCGGCCAACGATCTGCCGCTGGTCCTCACGAACGCGTTCCGAACCGCGCAGACCGTCACGGCGTCGGTCCGGCCGGTGGACTCGTCGTGGAAGGTCGGGACGACGACGGTGGCGATCGAGTCGGGTGCGTCGGCGAGCATCACGGTGCCGGTCACTCCCCCGTTGCTGACGGACCTGGTGGACCTGGCGATCGACACCGGGCGGACCGCGCTGGGTGCGGAGCATCAGACGTTCGTGGTCACGCCGGACGCGGCGCAGTGCCGGCTGGCGCTGGACATCGGGACCGCCGACAGCCCTCTGGTGCCGGGGTACGCGCGGGTGTCTCCCGGTACGACCTGGGACGTCACGCGCGGGTACGGCTGGGTGGGTACGGCGCCGCAGCCGCGCGACCGTGGCGCCGCCTGGGACGCGCTCCGGCGGGACTTCGTCGGCGATTACCCGGCGCGGACGTTGCGGATCACGCTGCCGCCCGGGAAGGTCCGGCTGTCCGCGCTTGTCGGCGACGGCGGACCCGACTGCCCGCCGACGATCATCTCCGAAGCCGGCACGGTGCTTGCCGCGTCGACCGATCTCCCCGGCGGCGTCTTCACCTGGATCCACGCCGACCTAGACGGCGGCCCCGCGGGTCGCACCGCCGACCTCGTCCTGGACAGCGAACCCGACCGCTTCTGGCACCTGGGCGCGCTGGTCCTCACCTAGAACCGACCGGGCCCGTGGTCTCCCGGAAGATGATCTCGGTGGGGGCCGCGGGCAACGGTTCTGGTTCGGGTTCGTTGCGGAGGGCGGCGATCAGCCGGCGCATCCCGTGGCGGCCGGAGGACTCCCGGTCGACCCGCACGGTGGAGAGTGCCGGCGTACCGTAGCGGACCAGCGTGAGGTCGTCCCAGCCGGTCACGCTGAGGTCCCCCGGCACCCGCCACCCGCGCTCGAGCGCCGCCCGCAGCACCCCGGCCCCGATGTGATCGCTCGCAGCGACAATCGCCGTCACCGGCGTATCCTCCGGCAACGACCGCACCGCCGCCGCCCCGGTCTCCGGATGCCACGGCCCGTCGTACACACCGTGCGACCGCAACCCCAGCCGCTCACACGCCTTCAGATATCCCGACCGCCGCAGCTGCGCCGACTTCCAGTCCTGCGGACCCGCTACATGGAACAGCTCCCGATGCCCGAGCGCGGCCAGCCGCTCGACCAGCTCCTCCATCGTCGACTCGTCCGCCGCCACCGCCTCGACCGCCCGCAACCGGTGGTCGAACTCGTCGGTCTGTACGACGACCCCGCCGGTCTTCACGGTCAACGGCGTCACCGACAGCACGCCGTCCACCTGCCCGCGGCCCAGGATGTCGTCCGCGAGCCGGCTCAGCGCGGCCGGGTCCTCGTCCACGCCGATCACGATCTCCACCTGGTACCCGAGCCGCTGCGCCTCCTCGCACGCCGCCTCGACGGTCCGCTCCGGCCCGGTCCACCCCGGCAGGATGATCGCCACCACCCCGGTACTGCGGGTCCGCATCGCCCGCGCCGTCAGGTTCGGCCGGTACCCGAGCTCGTCGACCGCCGCCTTGATCCGCGACGAGGAGTCCGCCCCGACGGTCGGATCCGCCCGCAGGTACCGCGACACCGTCTGGTGCGAAACCCCCGCCAGCGCGGCCACGTCGTACATCGTCGGCCGCCGCTGCGCACTCATGCCCGCAACGATACTGGCGCAGGGCGGGGGTGGTGTCAGTCAGGCGGGGCCAGCAACCGATCGAGCACCTCGCCCGCCTCGTCGTACCCGGCGTCGGCGATCCGCTGCAGTTCCCGGAGATCGCGGGCGGCCGCCGCGCGCCTGGTCAGCAACTCACCGGCGTGCAGGCACCCCTCGTCCAGTAGGTCGCTCAGCTCCTGGACGTCGTCGCGCGCCTCGGCCAGGTCGGCGAGCCGGTCCAGCGCACGCTCGTTGCCGTCGTCGGCGAGGGCGCGGAGAGTTTCACGGTCGAAGCTGTTCATCCGGCGAGCCTGTGGCCTTGCCCCAGGGGAAGGTCAAGCTGGTGCCGTGATCACGATCGGCCAGTTGGCGCAGTACGTCGGTGTCTCGACCAAGACGATCCGGGTCTACCACGCGAAGGGCCTGCTCCCGGAGCCGCCACGGGACGCGTCCGGGTACCGCCGGTACACCGCCCAGGATCTCGTCGAGGTGATCAAGATCCGTACCCTGGCCGAGTCCGGCATGCCGCTCGCCAGGATCGCCCGGCTCACCGCCGGCTCGCCCGGCGACCTCCGGTCCGCGGCAGGCGCGGCGGAGGCCGAGCTGTCGGCCCGCATCGACCGCCTGGTCGAGACCCGCGGCAGACTCCGTGAGCTTGCCGCCGGCAACAACCCGTTCCTGCCCGGCGAGGTGGAGCAGCAGCTGCGGCGCCTGCACGACCTCGGTTTCTCGGACCGCTGGATCGCCCTGGAACGCGACCTGTGGATCCTGGCGTTCGCGACCGACCCGGAGACCGCGCACCGCTACTTCGCCGACCAGGCCGAGGCGCAGGCCGATCCGGTGCTCGGCCGGCTGTACCTCGACTGCGACCGTGCCCATGACCTCTCGCCGGACGACCCCGAACTCGACGACCTCGCCGCACGGATCGTCGACGCATCACTCGCCCGCTACCCCGCCGACGAGCTGCGCGAACAGCTCGCCGGCGCCGCGCTCCCTCAGCTCGTCCAGTCCTCGGTCAACGCGTCCTCGCCGGCCTGGGAGCGCCTCGACGCACTGATCCGCAGCGGCCTCCGCCGAGCCGTCAGCTGAGGTGGTGCACCTCCTGGAGGGAGTAGACCGGGGTGGGGAGGTTCTCGTAGCGGGCCTTGAGCTGGAGGGAGAGGTAGAGCGAGTAGTGCCGGGACTGGTGCAGGTTGCCGCCGTGGAACCACAGGGCTTCCTGCTGGGTCGGTTTCCACATGTTGCGTTGCTCGCCCTCCCACGGGCCGGGGTCCTTGGTGGTGTCGGAGCCGAGGCCCCAGCACTTGCCCACGGCATCGGCCACCTCTGGTGAGATGAGGTCCGCGGCCCAGCCGTTCATCGAGCCGTAGCCGGTCGCGTAGACGACGAGGTCGGCCTGCAGTGTCGTACCGTCCTCGAGGACGACGGCGTCCTCGGTCAGGTGCGAGACCTGGCCGTGGGCGAGCTTGACGTCGCCGTTCGCCACCAGGTCCGCGGCGCCGACGTCGATGTAGTACCCCGAGCCGCGCCGCAGGTACTTCATGAACAGGCCCGATCCGTCGTCGCCCCAGTCGTGCCGGAAGCCGGATGCCTCCAGGCGGGCGTAGAAGTCCTTGTCCTTCTCGGCCATCGCCTGGTACGCCGGGATCTGGAACTCGTGCAGGATCCGGTACGGGATCGACGCGAAGATCAGGTCCGCCTTCTCGGTGGTCACACCGGCGGCGAGCGCGCGCTCGGAGTACAGGTCACCGAGGCCGTACTCCATCAGCGAGTCGCTCTTCACGATGTGCGTGCTCGACCGCTGCACCATCGTCACGTCGGCGTCGTGTTCCCACAGCGCGCCGCAGATGTCGAAGGCGCTGTTGTTGGAGCCGATCACCACGCACCGCTTCCCGGCGTACGCGTCCGGACCGGGGTGCGCCGACGAATGGTGCTGATCGCCGCGGAACACGTCCTGGCCGGGCAGGTCCGGGACGTTCGGCTTCCCGGACATGCCGGTCGCGAGCACCAACTGCTTCGGGCGCAGCGTCAACTCCTGGCCGTCCCGTTCGACCACGACCGTCCACTCACCGTCGGCGTACGACGCGGACTTCGCGACCGTGTTCGACCAGTACGGGACCTCCATCGTCTTCACGTACGACTCGAGCCAGTCGCCGATCTTGTCCTTCGGCGCGAACACGGGCCAGTTGTCCGGGAACTTCAGGTACGGCAGGTGGTCGTACCAGACCGGATCGTGCAGGCACAGCGACTTGTACCGGTTCCGCCACTGGTCCCCTGGACGCGGGTGCTTGTCGATCACCAGCGCCGGTACGCCGAGTTGCCGCATGCGTGCGCCGAGCGCGATCCCGCCCTGCCCGCCGCCGACCACCAGGACGTACGGCTGCTCGGCCGACCCGAGCGTCTCCGCCTCCGCCTGACGCCTCTCCTTCCACGTCTGCCGGTTCTTGTCGGCACCGTGCTGCGCGCCCATCGGCCGCCGTACGCCGCGCGGTTCCTCGAACCCCTTGAGCTCCCGCAGCGTGGTCAGCAACGTCCACGCCTTGTCCTGCCCGTCCTCCTCCACGAGCCGGAGCAGCCCGGCACCGCGCCCGACGCCGGTCTCGAACTCGAACCACGCGGTGACCACCCCATCCGCGGCATCGGCCGGCTCCGTCAGCCGGAACCCGCTCGGATCGGTGTTCTCCACCGTGTTCGTCAACAGGTCCGCGACCCCGTCGGGGTTCTCGACGGTCTTCAGGTTCCACGTGAACGCGACCAGGTCGCGCCAGAAACTGGTGGTCGCGAACAGGCCCGCCGCCCGAGGGACGTCGCGCTCCCGCAGCGCGTCCTCGAACGCGGTCAACCAGTTCGTGGCCCGGTCGTCTGCCGGCTGCCGGCTGGTCGGCTTCTCCTCGGTCTGGGTCATGCGCACAGGACACCGCTCGCCGCCCACCCGCGACCAGGGTTGCATCATGTTGCAGCGTGGCGACCGTCACAGTCCCGGCCTACGATGATCCGCAAGGCGGGAGGTGCGATGACGACAGCGAGTTCGGCGTACGGCGCGATCCCGCCGGGCACGGACCTCACGCTGCGTGCCCGGGAGCTGGTCCGGATCCACGACGCAGTGCTGAGCGGCGTACGGCCTCCGCAGCGGCCGCGGGCGCTGGTCGCGCGGTCGTGGTCGCGGGTGATGAACCTCGGGCTGGCGGCGGACCACGTCAACGCGCGCCGCCCGCTGAGCCAGGAGGAGCTGGTACGCCGTCGCAGTACGTCACGGCTC
This sequence comes from Kribbella sp. NPDC051137, assembly GCF_040682535.1. Classification (NCBI taxonomy): domain Bacteria; kingdom Bacillati; phylum Actinomycetota; class Actinomycetes; order Propionibacteriales; family Kribbellaceae; genus Kribbella; species Kribbella sp. NPDC051137. The sequence continues at coordinate 233,757 of NZ_JBFBBI010000004.1, read as the reverse complement.
TCGCTCGTGATCGACGAGCTGCGGCGGGTGCTGACCAGCGTCGCGGACGCCTCGCTGTTCCTGATGGTGGTGTGCGACGCGGACGGTGTCGTGCTCTGGCGGGAGGGTGCGCCGCGGGTGCAGCTGACCGCGGACCGGCTCGGCTTCCTCGAAGGGATGCTGTGGACCGAGCAGGTCGTCGGCACCAACGCGATCGGTACGGCACTGGCCGAGGCGGCACCGGTGCAGTTGTTCTCGGCCGAGCACTACGAGAGCCACCAGCACCCCTGGTACTGCACCGCCTGGCCGATCCACGACCCGCGGGACGGCGCGCTGCTCGGCGTCGTCGACGTGAGCGGGCCCGCGCTGACGCTGCACCCGGCGATCGCGGCGCTGGTGGAGAGCGCGGTCCGGCTGTCCGAGGCGGCGCTGTGGCGGCACCACCAGGAGCGGCTCGAGATCCTCCGCCGGTCGACCGAGGCGGTGGTGAGTTCCACCAACGGTCCGCTGCTGGTCGTCGACGACCACGGGTGGGTCGCGCACCACGCCGGAATCGCGGCGCGCGACCGGATCGACGTACCGCGGGCCGACCGGGCGGTCGCCGTACCAGGGCTCGGGCTGTGCCTGCCCGAACGCCTCGGCGACGGCTGGCTGATCCGCCCGCGCGAGGCCGGCGCCACTGTGCGGGCCCGGCTGTACCCAGGACCGGAGCCACGCCTCGAAGTACTCCGGGACGGCGAGCCGTGGCGTACGTCGCTCACGCCACGGCACGCCGAGATCCTGGGCGCCCTTGTCACCGCCGGACCCGACGGGCTGACCGCCGCCGATCTCAGCACCCGCCTCTACGGCGACGCCCACCACGAGGTCACCATCCGCGCCGAAATCTCCCGCCTCCGCCGCGTCGCCGGCGCCCTCGTCTCGACCCACCCCTACCGGATCAGCCGCGGTGTCGAGCTAGCCGTTCACATGTCGACGCACGCAAGCCCGACAGACTGGTAGCTGTTGTCCGGCCGACGGTGCCAACCCTGTGCACAGACGTTGCCGGACCCGGTACCGGAGAAGGTGATCGACGCCTCCTGAGCACCCCACGGACGATCGCCGCCCGAGTGGTGGGTCCGATGGTCCGGTCCGAACACGTCCAGGTGCCCGTAGCTCTCGTGCGCCACGAATGTCCCGAACGCGTCCCAGCCGTGGCCGTTGTACCTCGCGTACACACAGACGGTGCTGGTGCAGCCGCGCTTCCATCCAGTGCTGTCCGGCGAGTACGACTGCGGCGCGGCGACAGCGGTGCCGGCCTGGGTGAACGCCGCACCGACGAGCATGGCGGACGCTACGAGCTTGTTGATTCGCATGTCGTCTTCCCTCTCGGTAGGGCGTTCAGAGCTCGACGCAGGCGAGACCCTGCGAGACGTAGTGGTTGTCCGGGTAGCGGTACCAGCCCTGGGCGCAGATCCGCCCCAGGCCTGTTCCGTGGAACGTCGTCGAGGCGTCCCCCGGCTGCCAGGACCGGTCGCCGCCCGAATGGTGCGTGACGTGGTCCGGACCGAACACGTCCAGGTGCCCGTACGAGATCGGCGCTCGCACTCCACCGAACGCGTCCCAGCCGTGGCCGTTGTACCTGGCGTACACGCAGGTCTTGAAGTTGCATCCAGACTTCCAGCCCGAGCTCAGCATCGTCTGGACCGACTGGACCGTCGGCTGGGCCGCTGGGCGGCTCGGAGTGGCCGCCGCCCCGGCCGCACCGGTCGGCAGGATCGCCGCGGCACCAAGCACGACCGCGGCCGTCAGAAACTTACGCATTGTCGCTCCTCAGGATCTTGGTCCGGCCCCCTGCCGGACCACATACCTAGAAGCTAGAAACACGCGCTGACGACCCGCTTACTATCCGCTTACGACCCGCTCCGGGTCGTAGACGCTCACCCGGCGCGGGCCGGCCTTCGGCCAGGTCATGGACCCGGGGTTGCGGGCCTCGCGGCGGATGCGGCTGTCGACAACGAAACGGCAGGTCTTCTCCTTCACCCTGGCACCGAGGCGGCCGGGGATGAACAGGTTGACCGCTGTGTCGTCCTTGCGGGCGAGCTGGCGGATTCCGGCCTCGCGGCCGAGGCTGATGCAGGCCCCGCTGAAGCGGAGTTCGAGTGGTGCGGGCTCGGTGCCGGCGATCCTGCTCAGGACGGTGTCTGCGGCCTGCGCGCCGAGCGGACCGGCTGCATACGTACTCATCCGCAGCGGCTGCCCGGACGGCGCGACCGCGTCGCCGGCGGCCAGGATCCGGTCGTCGTCCACCGAGGTCAGCGTCTCGTCGGTGAGCAGCCGGCCGGCCCGGTCCGTGCGCAGGCCGCTCGCCGCGGCGAGTTGCGGCACGCCGAACCCGGCGGTCCAGATCGTCAGCGCGCTGCCCTGGACGATGCCGTTCTCCAGCGCGATCTGGTCGGCGCGGACCTTCGTCACCGGCTGGTGTTCGAGTACGTCGACGTCGTGCTCGGCGAGCCACCTCGCGACGTACCGACGGCCCTTGGTGCTGAGCGTCGGAGCGAGGGACCCGCCGCAGATCAGCCTGACCGTGCGCCCGCGGCCGGCGAGCTCGGCGGCCGTTTCGATGCCGGTGAAGCCGCCGCCGACGACAATGATCGGGGCGTCGCGCGGAAGGTCGTCGAGCCTGGCACGCACGCGTTCCGCCGTTTCGTACTCGGCGATGTCGAACGCGTGCTCGCTGACCGGGGTCGTCGCCCTGCTGCCGACGGCGTAGATCAGGTAGTCGTAATCGAGCGTCGCACCGGACGCCAGCTCGACGGCGCGGGCGCCGGCGTCGATCCGGGTGGCGCTGTCGACGACCAGGTCGATGCCGTGGCCGAGCAGCGTGCCGTAGTCGATCGTCACGTCCCCGGTGCGGGCGACGTACTGGTGCAGCCGGATCCGCTCGACGAACCGAGGGCGCGGGTTGACCAGCGTGACGTCGACATCCGTGCGCGACCGGAGGCGGTTCGCGGCCAACGTGCCGGCGTATCCGCCGCCGAGGACGACGACCTTGTGGTGTTCGGACATCCTGAGAGTTCCTTCCGTGACGTGTCGTGTACACGTCCGACCACACAGGCCGCCGGAAAGTGAGGTCACCATCCGGCAACGGGTAAGTAGAACGGCTCAGAGAGCCGCGGCGCCGAGGACCCAGGGGGTGTTCTGGGTGATGAAGTCCGACGGGAATCCGGCGGTGAAGCCGGTCGCGGCCTCCAGCCGGGAGAGCGCCTCCGGCGGCAGGGTGAGGTCGAGGCAGGCGAGGTTGTCGTCGAGCTGGGCGACGGTACGGGCGCCGATCAGAGGGAGGACGTCCGCGTGCTGCCGTACCCAGGCGAGCGCCACCCGGGCCGGGGTGGCGCCCAGTTCGTCGGCCACTTCCTGTAGGACGGTTGCCACCGCCAGATCGTGCTCCGTGAGGTTGTCTCGCTGCAGCCGGGCGCGGGACGGTTGGCCGGCGGTGTACTTCCCGGACAGGACTCCCCCGCCCAGCGGACCCCACGCGGTGACGGTCAGGCCGTAGGCGGTTGCCATGGGCAAGAGTTCGCGTTCGGCGTCGCGGTTCAGCAGGCTGTACGGGACCTGCAGGCCGGCGAACGGCGTCCAGCCACGCCACTCGGCCAGCGTGTTCGCGCGGGACACCACCCACGCCGGCGCGTCGGACACGCCGACGTACAGCACCTGGCCCGCGGTCACGGCGTCGTCGAGAGCGCGCATGGTCTCCTCGATCGGCGTGTGCTCGTCCCAGAGGTGTACCCAGTACACGTCGATGTGGTCCGACCGCAGCCTGCGCAGGCTGGTCTCGAGGGACAGCCTCAGGTTCTTCCGATGGTTGCCGCCGCCGTTCGGGTCGGTCGCGTCCCGGGTCACCGTGTACTTCGTACCCACCACGAACCGGTCCCGGCGCCCGGCCAGCAGCTCGCCGACGAACTCCTCGCTGGCGCCGCCGCGGTAGTTGATCGCGGTGTCGACGAAGTTGCCGCCGGCCGCGGCGTACCTGTCCAGGATGCGCCGGCACTCGTCGAGCGGCGCGCCGACGCCGCCCTGCTCGCCGAAGGTCATCGCGCCGAGGACGAGCTCCGAGACCCGCAGGCCGGTGCGGCCGAACGTCGTGTATTTCATGAGTTGGACCATACACCGTGTCTGGTCACCTCGTGTAGACGATATGTTTGCTATTGTCTGCGGGGTGATGGCCCGACGCGACGACCCCCAGCAGAACGGCGCCGAGCTCCGCGACCGCATCCTCGCCGCGCTCCGCGAACTCCTGCGCGAGCGGACGTTCGAGACGCTCAGCGTGGCCGAGATCATCACCGCGGCCGGTGTGTCACGAGCGAGCTTCTACTTCTACTTCGCCGGCAAGCAGGCAGTCCTCGCCGAGCTGGTGCGACAGGCGGTCGGCGCCGGTCACCAGGCCGCACAGCCGTGGGTGCGCGCCCAGGCGGGTCCGCGTCAGACGCTACGCGCGGGCATCGAGGCCGGTGCGGACCTCTGGCTGTCCAATGCCGCCGTACTGCGGGCCATCGTCGAGAGCTGGGCGTCCGACCCGCAGCTCCGCGAGCTCTGGCTGGCCCAGATGGCGACGTTCACCGAAGCCACCATCGCCCGCATCGACGCCGACCGCGCGTCCGACCCGGCGGTCGCCGCCAAACTCGAAGGCGTCGACGTACCCGCACTCGCCGCCACCCTCACCTGGACCGGCGAACGCCTCTACTACCTGGCCGCCTGCGGCATCCCCCCGTTCGACGACCGCACCGTACTGATCGACACTCTCACCCACCTCTGGCTCTCATCCCTCTACGAGTAGCGCGGCCAGGTAGCGGCGCCGGTAGACGCGCTGCGCCACCAAAGCTGCCGGATAGGCGAGTCGCCAGAGGCCCGCCGCGGGGTGGGTCTGCGAACGGACCGTGAGCCACACCGAGTCGTCCGTACGACGTTCCGCGAGGAAGGTCTCCTCGCCACGGACCGGATGGCCTGCCAGCGTGCCGTAGGCGAACCCCGCCCGGCGAGGCTCGTCGACGACCGCCATCACCTGCACCGGTTCGCGGATCCGGAACGGTCCGACCTGCGCCAATACCCAGAACCGACGACCGGCCACCACCTGCGGATCACCCTCGACCGAGAAGCCGCTGCGGGTCTTCACGCCCCACCGGAGCAGTTCGGCAGACACGAAGGTCCAGCACTTCTCGCCGGAGCCCAGGCGGACGCTTTGCTCGAAGGACCAGGAGTCGCCGGTCAGCGTCGTACCCGCGGCGGTGTCCGTGAGTGCGAGCCGAGACAGGTCCGTTGACATGGGTTCATTGTCCAGTTGCTGACAGGGTGCTGGTGTCGAGGCGGCGGGGCGGGGAAGGGTGGGTCGGTATGACGGACAAGGTGCGTGAGGCGACCGGATTTCAGGAGCAGGCGGGATACGACGAGTCCATCGATCTGCGGACGGACTTCGTCATGGTGTACGGGTTGAACGACACGACCGCGGAGCGGATCGGGCGGTGGCGGGAGGCCGGGTATCGGGTGCACCTGATGACCGGGATCTCGTGGGGGACGTACCAGGACTACCTGGACGGCCGGTGGGACGGCGCCGGGCACTGGGACGACGCCCAGACGACCGCGGACGGCAAGCCGATCCTGCACGGGGAGAGCACCGACATCCCGTACATGGTGCCGACGTTCGGTTTCACCGAGTACCTCGTGCAGAAGCTGCGGCCGATCATCGGGCTCGGGGTGGAGGGCATCCATCTCGAGGAGCCGGAGTTCTGGGCGCGGGCCGGATACTCGGAGTCCTTCAAGCGCGAGTGGCAGGCGTTCTTCAAGGAGCCGTGGCAACCGCCGCACAGCACCCCGGAGGCGCACTTCCGCTCGGGTCAGCTCAAGCAGCACCTGCTGTCCCGCAGCCTCGACCGGGTGACGTCCGTGCTGCGTGACGAAGCGCTCGGCCAGGGACGCGAAGTGCACTTCTACGTCCCGACGCACAGCCTGCTCAACTACACCCAATGGCAGATCATCAGCCCGGAGTCACGCCTCCGCACGCTCCCCTCGATCGACGGCGCGATCGCCCAGGTGTGGACCGGTACGTCGCGCACCCCGAACGTGTACGACGGGAAGGTCGCCGAGCGCACCTTCGAGACGGCGTACCTCGAGTACGGCATCGCGCAGGACCTGACCCGCGGCACCGACCGGCGGATGTGGTTCCTGCACGACCCGATCGAGGACCACCCGGACCGGACCTGGGAGGACTACCTGGCCAACTACCGGCGCACCCTGGTCGCGTCGCTCCTGCACCCGGGCGTCTCGCGGTACGAGGTCGCACCCTGGCCGCACCGGATCTTCAACCGCCCGTATCTCCGCGAAGGCAGCACCGAACGCGAGCTGATCCCGCCGGACACCGCGACCAGCTACCTGATCGCGATGAACAGCCTCCGCGACCTGGACCAGCCCGACGTACGGTGGGCACACGAAGGCCCGCGGGTCGGCATCGCGCTGTCCGACACCGCGATGTTCCAGCGCTGGTCCCCCGGCGGCGGTGAGGGCGGGCACTACGACGGCCTGCAGGACGCGCTCGCGCTCGAGGGCCGTAAGCAACTACATTTCTCGGACTTCTACGGCCTTGCGTTACCCCCGCTGTACGAAGGCCAACGCGTCGCCCCGGTGCAGCTCGAGAACGTCATCGACACCCCCGACGCGCTCGACGACGTCGACGTACTCGTGCTCAGCTACGAGTTCCAGAAGCCGCTCGCGCCGAGCATCCACTACGCACTGGCGGGCTGGGTGAACCGTGGCGGCAGTCTGCTGTACGTCGGCAACGGGGCGGACCCGTACCACGAGATCCGCTCCTGGTGGACCGGCCGCTACGACACCTGTGCCGACCACCTGGCCGAGGCCCTCGGCGCGGACTCCACCCGCGACGACGTCCAGCCGGTCGGCCGCGGTCGGGTCCGCTTTCTCGCGGCCCGCCCGGCGGACTTCACCGAGAAGCCGGCCGAGCTGGTCGCCGCGCTCCGCGAACTCGCCGAGGCCGGCGGCCACACCTGGCAGCCCACGAACTGGCTCGCCGTGCAGCGCGGCCCGTACCTGATCGGCGCCGTCCTCCACGGCACGCATGTTGTCGAAGGCACCTATCTCGACCTGCTCGACCCGCGGCTGGGTGTCGTCCACCGCCGCGAACTCGGCCCCGGCGACCTCACCTGGCTCCGCGACCTCAGCTACGACGACGCCACCCTCCTGGCCTCCGCCGGCCGCATCGTCAACTGGCACCAGGACTCCGCAAGCATCACCTACACCTGCGAAGCCCCCCGAGGCATCACAGTCACCACCGCCCTCCGCCTCCCCACAGCCCCGACCACCGTCACCGTCGACTCCCACTACGACCCGGAAACCCACCTCCTCCACCTCACCCACCCGTCCTCGCCCACCGGCACCCCCGTCACCATCACCCTCTGACTTCGCCGGCCCCCACCACCAACCCCGCACCCGCCGAAGGCGGCAACACAACAGCCGCCGCGCAGCGGTGTCCTTCGGGGTGTTTACGTGGGGAGTTCCACCGTCACCCGTAGGCCGCCTTCGGGGCGGGGGGTGACGGTGAGGGTGCCGTCGTGGGCGCGGGTGATGCTCTTGACGATCGCCAGGCCGAGGCCGACGCCGGAGTGCTGGTCGGTGCGGATGCGTTCGCTGCCGCGCTGGAACGGCTCCACGAGGGTGGCGATCAGGTGCGGCGCCAGTTGCTCACCGGTGTTCTCGACGGTCAGCACGACCGTCGGCGTGTCCACCCGGGTGGTGACCCAGACCGAGCCGTGGTCGGGCAGATTGTGGACGATCGCATTGTGGACGAGGTTCGTCGTCAGCTGCAGCAGCAGCGCGGGCGAGCCGACCGTCGGTGCCTGGTCCCCGCCGGTCTCGATCGTGATCCCCTTCTTCTCCGCCAGCGGCAGCAGCGTCTCGGTCGCCTCTTCGGCGATCAGCGACAGGTCGACGCGCTCGCGGCTGAACGACCGCTGGTTCGCCCGGCTGAGCACGAGCAGCGCCTCGGTCAGGTCGATCGCCCGCGCGTTGACCGCGTGCAGACGATCCACGAGTACGCCGTTGTCGTGCGTCATGTCGTTGCGCGCCACGTCGAGCAGCGTCTGCGTGATCGCCAGCGGCGTACGCAGTTCGTGGGAGGCGTTCGCGGCGAACCGCTGCTGTTCGGCGACGTGCGCCTCGAGCTGCGCGAGCATCGTGTCGAACGCGTCGGCCAGCTCCCGGAACTCGTCGCTCGGCCCCGGCAGCCGGATCCGGTGCGACAGCGACCCGGTCGCGGCGACCCGGGTGGCGTCGGTGATCTTCGTCAACGGCGCCAGCATCCGCCCGGCCAGGATCCATCCGCCGACCATCCCGAACACCAGCAGGAACGCCATCACCACCGCCGCCACCGGCGCGAACGAGCGCCACAACAGATGCGGGAAGGTGTACGTCGTGGTCATGATGATCACGCCGCCGGACTTGAACTGCATCAGCCCGAACCAGCCCGCGACCAGCAGCAGCAGGCCCGCGACCATCACGAACCCCGCGTAGCTGATCGCGAGCTTGAGCCGGACGCTCAGCCCGGGTTCCCTATCCATGCCCGGTGTCCGCGGTGTCCCCCGTGTCCCGGATGTCGCCGGTGTCGATCCGGTACCCCGCCCCGGCCACGGTCGCGATCACCCACGGTTCGCCGAGCCGCTTCCGCAGCGCCGACACCGTGATCCGTACGGCGTTCGTGAACGGGTCGGCGTTCTCGTCCCAGGCCCGCGCGAGCAGGTCCTCCGCGCTGACGATCCCGCCCTCGGCCGCGACCAGCACCTCGAGTACGGCGAACTGCTTCCGGGTGAGCGCGACGTACCGCCCGTCCCGGTACACCTCGCGGCGGAACGGGTCGAGCCGCAGGCCGGCGATCTCCCGCACCGGCGGCCGGTTGTACGCGCGCCGCCGGTCCAGCGCGCGCAGCCGCAGCACCAGCTCCTGGAACTCGAACGGCTTGGTCAGGTAGTCGTCGGCGCCGAGCTCGAACCCGGACGCCTTGTCGTCCAGCCGGGACGCCGCCGTCAGCATCAGGATCGGCGTACCGCTGCCGGAGGCAACGATCCGTTTCGCGATCTCGTCGCCGGACGGGCCGGGGATGTCCCGGTCCAGCACCGCGATGTCGTAGGTGTTCAGGTCGAGCAGCTCCAGCGCCGCATGACCGTCGCCGGCGATGTCGGCCGCGATCGCTTCCAGCCGCAGGCCGTCGCGGATGGCACCCGCCATCTCCGGCTCGTCCTCGACGATCAACACCCGCATACCAAGGATGCTACGTGCCGGGTCATATCGTCCGCGTATCCAAAAGCCGATACCGGCTGACAACACCGGCGCGCCTTCACTGGGTGCTATGACCGTCAGCCGACCGACCCGGCGCGCCAGATCGACGATCCGGGCCGCCTTCCTGCTCGCCAACGTGGCAATCATCAGCGTCTTCGTCCACCAGTCGCTCGCGACCTCGCTGCCGACAGTCGGCCATGCCGGATCCGGCCGGCTCGGCGAGGCGGACGGCGCGGTGCCGGACGGCGTCACGGTGTTCGACGACAAGGTTCCCGGGGTCGTCAACCTCGATCCGGAGCTGCTCGGCGCGCTCCGCCGGGCCGCGACGGCCGCCGCCCGGGACGGTGTCGTCTTCTACGTCAACAGCGGATGGCGTTCCCCGGCGTACCAGGAGAAGCTGCTCCAGGACGCGATCGAGCGGTACGGCTCGAAGGATGAGGCGGCCCGCTGGGTGGCGACGCCGCAGAACTCGCCGCACGTGAAGGGGCAGGCGATCGACATCGGGCGCTCGGACGCGACGTCCTGGCTGTCCGAGCACGGGTCCGCGTACGGGCTGTGCCAGATCTACGACAACGAGCCGTGGCACTACGAGCTGCGACCGGAGGCGGTCCAGCACGGCTGCCCGCCGCGGTACGCCGACCCGACGCATGATCCGAGGATGCAGGGGTGACGCTCTCCGTCGCATCGATCGGCGCCGCCGAGCACCTCGCGTTCGTCCGGGCGCAGCGATCGGTCAGCTTCCTGCAGACGCCGGCCTGGGCACGGGTGAAGACCGAGTGGCGCAGCGAGTCGCTCGGCTGGTACGACGGCGAGCGGCTCGCCGGCGCCGGGCTCGTCCTGCACCGCCCGGTCCCCCGGCTGGACCGCTACACGCTCGCGTACCTCGCCGAGGGGCCGGTCATCGACTGGACCGGCCGCCTTGAGGACTGGCTCCGCCCGCTGGCGGCGTACCTCAAGGCGAACGGCGCGTTCGCGATCCGGCTCGGCCCGCCCGTCCGCACCGACACCTGGACAGCCGGGCAGGTCAAGGAAGGCATCGCCGACCCCGGGATCCGGCGGCTCACCGAGCTGCCGAGCGTCGAAGCCCCCGGCCGCCGGGTGACCGAACAGCTCGAGGCGGCCGGCTGGCTCCCACAGAACCCGGTCGACGGGTTCGGCACCGGGCATCCGCAGTACACGTTCGAGCTCCCGCTCGGCGGCACCGAGGACGACGTACTGCGGGGCATGAACCAGCAGTGGCGGCGCAACATCAAGAAGGCGATCAAGGCCGGCGTCGAGGTCACGGTCGGCGACGACCTGAAGGCGTTCCACGACCTGTACGTCCACACGGCCGAGCGCGACCACTTCACGCCGCGGCCGCTGCGGTACTTCGAGACCATGTTCGCCGCGCTCCGCGCCGAGGACCCGGACCGGATCCGGCTGTACCTCGCGCACCACGAAGGTGAGCTGGTCGCCGCCGCGATCATGATCCGGGTCGGCACCCAGGCCTGGTACTCGTACGGCGCCTCGGCCACCGAGAAGCGCGAGGTCCGCGGCTCGAACGCCTGTCAGTGGGCGATGATCCGCGACGCCCTGGCGGCCGGCTGCGACGTCTACAGCCTGCGCGGGATCACTCCGACGCTCGACGCCGACGACCCGCACGTCGGGCTGATCCAGTTCAAGGTCGGCACCGGCGGACAGGCCGTCCGGTACGTCGGCGAGTGGGACCTGCCGCTGCGGCCGGTGATGTACCGCGGGTTCGACCTGTACATGCGCCGGCGCCGCTGACATATCGTCCGCATATCGAAAAACCGATACATCGGCGCAACATGGCGGCTGGTTTACTGACCCGATGTCCCCGACCAGCGCCAACTTCTGGTTGGGCACGTTCACCGGTGTCGTTCTGCTGACCATGCTGCTGTTCCCCGTCGCCGCCGTCGCGGTCTGGCTGCGCGCGCGGCGGCGGAGGCTGCGCGACGCGCTCGCCGAGGTCGCGATCGTGTACTGGACGCTGCCGCTGGTCTGGATGACGCTGCTCCCGGGCAGCCACGCCTTCGGAGCGCCCGGCCGGGTCAGCCTGGTCCCGTTCCGCGACCTGCTCAGCGACTCCCCGCCGCAGATCGTCGGCAACCTCCTGCTGTTCGCGGTCCTCGGCTTCTTCCTCCCGATCCGGTTCTCCATCGGCTTACGGCGGGTGCTGGCGATCGCGGCCGGCTGCTCGCTGGCGATCGAGGTGTCCCAGTACGTGTTCCTGCTCGACCGGGTCTCCTCGGTGGACGACGTCCTGCTGAACACGGTCGGCGCCGGCCTGGCCGCGCTCGCGTCGTACCGCTGGTGGACATGTCGTGCGCATATGAAAAACCGGATACGCGCTCGCAACGCCGTCCATTCTTGACTTGGAGGCATGAAACCGGGAATCACCGCCTTCGGCTGCGCGCCGGACGAGGCGATCCTGTTCGGCGAACTCGCACCGCGGCTCGGCGTCCTGCCGACCGTCACCGCGGCCGCGCTCACTGAGGAAACCGCCGAACTCGCCTCCGGGAATCGCTGCGTCAGCATCGGCCACAAGACCCGGGTGACGAACGAGGCATTGCGTGCGCTCAGCATCACCGGTGTCGAATACGTGTCCACCCGCAGCATCGGCTACAACCACCTCGACCTGCAGTACGCCGAAAGCGTCGGGCTGACGGTGGAAAATGTCGCCTACTCCCCCGACAGCGTCGCCGACTACACGTTGATGCTGATGCTGATGGCGATCCGGAACGCGAAGTCCGTCGTCCGGCGGACCGACCTCCACGACTACCGCCTGCACCCCGTCCGTGGGCGGGAACTGCGCGATCTCACCGTCGGCGTCGTCGGCACCGGCCGGATCGGCGCGGCGGTGCTGGACCGGCTGCGTGGTTTCGGATGCCGCGTGCTGGCCTTCGACACCCGGCCGAAGACATCCGCCGATTACGTGCAACTCGACGAACTGCTCGAGCAGAGCGACATCGTCACGTTGCACACGCCGTTGACCTCCGAAACGCATCACCTCCTGGACAAGGAACGCCTCGGGCAATTGCCGTCCGGAGCCTTTGTGGTGAACACCGGGCGGGGCGCCCTGATCGACACGGAGGCACTCGCCACCGCTTTGGAGGAAGGCCGGCTCGGCGGCGCCGCACTGGATGTTCTCGAAGGCGAGGAAGGAATCTTCTACGCCGATCACAGCAATCGCCCGATCACGAGCTCGCTGTTGCTGAGACTGCAGGCCTTGCCAACGGTCCTGATCAGTCCGCACACCGCGTATTACACCGACCGCGCCCTCCAGGACATGGTCGAGAACTCCCTTGTCAATTGCCTGAACTTCGAAAGCAGGAAGCACCATGGGTAAGTTGAAGGTCGGAATCCTGTTCGGCGGCGTGTCCGAGGAACACGGCGTCTCGGTCAAGTCCGCCCGCCAGGTCGCGCAGCACCTCGACACCGAGAAGTACGAGCCGTACTACATCGGCATCTCGCAGAGCGGCGCCTGGAAACTGTGCGACGGCCCGGACACCGACTGGGAGCACGGCAACTCCAGCCCGGTCGTCCTGTCGCCGGACAGCAGCGTGCGCGGCTTGCTGGTACTGGAGGCCGACCGGCTCGGCTCCCGGATCCGGCAGGGCCAGTACCGGACCGTCAACCTGGACGTGATCCTGCCGGTCCTGCACGGCAAGCGCGGCGAGGACGGCGCGATCCAGGGCCTGCTCGAGCTCTCCGGCATCCCGTACGCCGGCTGCGACATCCAGAGCTCTGTCCTGTGCATGGACAAGACCCTGACGTACCTCGTCGTGCGCAGAGCGGGCATCCCGACGCCGGACTTCTGGATCGTCGGCGCGAAGGAGACCGTCGACCCGGACCAGTTCAGCTACCCGGTCTTCGTCAAGCCTGCCCGCTCTGGCTCGTCGTTCGGCGTCAGCAAGGTGAACAGCAAGGACGAGCTCGCCGGCGCGATCGAGACGGCCGCGCAGTACGACGGGAAGATCCTGATCGAGGAGGCTGTCGTCGCGAGCGAGGTCGGCTGCGCGATTCTGGGGAACGACCCGGAGCTCACCGTCGGCGAGGTCGACCACATCGCGCTGTCGCACGGGTTCTTCAAGATCCACCAGGAGAGCGCGCCGGAGAGCGGTTCGGAGAACTCGACGCCGATCGTCCCGGCCGACATCCCGGCGGAGGCGCGGTCGCTGGTCCAGGAGACCGCGAAGGCGATCTACCGCGCGCTCGGCTGCACCGGCCTGGCCCGCGTCGACCTGTTCCTCAAGGAAGACGGTTCGGTGGTCCTGAACGAGGTCAACACGTTCCCAGGGCTCACGTCGTACAGCCGGTACCCGCGGATGATGACGGCCGCCGGGCTGCCGCTCGGCCAGGTGATCGACCGGCTGGTGTCGGCCACATTGTCGGGGAGTCCACGGTGAAGGCCGACCTGGTCTACGTGGACGAGTTCGCGGCCGGGATCCGGTGGGACGCGAAGTACGCGACCTGGGACAACTTCACCGGGAAGCCCGTGGACGGGTACCACGCCAACCGGATCGTCGGCACCCGCGCGCTGTGCGCCGCGCTCGAACGCGCGCAGCGGCAGGCCGAGCCGCGTGGGTTCGGCCTGCTGCTCTGGGACGGGTACCGCCCGCAGCGCGCCGTCGACAACTTCCTGCGCTGGTCCGAGCTCCCCGAGGACGGCCGCACCAAGCCGCGGCACTACCCGAACATCGAGCGCGCCGACATGTTCACCCGCGGGTACGTCGCGACCCGGTCCGGCCACAGCCGCGGCAGCGCGGTCGACCTCACGCTCTACCACCTCGCCACCGGCGAACTGGCCCGGATGGGCGGCGACCACGACCTGATGGACTCGATCTCGCACCACGGCGCGCCCGGCATCACCGAGACCGAGGCGCAGAACCGGGAAACCCTGGCGGCGGTGATGGAGAGCGCCGGATTCCGGCGCTACGCCTACGAATGGTGGCACTACACGCTCCGGGACGAGCCGTATCCGGACACCTACTTCGATTGCCCGATCGCGTGATCCGGCCGGCCCGTCCCACCGACAGCGCGGCCGTCAACAACTTGCTGGCGCAGCTCGGCTACCCCCAGGACGACCTTGCCGCGACCGCCGCCCGGATCCGGTTCTGGGCCGACGACCCGACCAGCGCCGCCTTCGTGGCCGATGCCAACGGCAACCTTCTCGGCCTGGTCGCGGTACACGCCGAGCCGTTCTTCCAGCTGCCCGGCTTCTCGGGCCGGATCGTCGCCCTGGTCGTCTCCGAACACGCCCGCCGCCAGGGCGTCGCGGGCGAACTCATGACGGCCGCCGAGTCGTTCGCGGTCCGGCACGGCTGCGTCCGGTTCGAGGTCACCAGCGCCGACCACCGCGCCGAGGCGCACGAGTTCTACCAGCGCCGCGGCTACGTCAACCAGGCCGGGCGGTCGTCGCGATTCATCCTCTCGGCGGGCTGACGTTGAACCACGCCCGCAGTCCCGCCACCCGCCGAAGGACCAACTGGTCGAGTAACAGAACGGCGGCCAGCGTCAGACCGAAGAGCGGCAAGAAGAGGCCAAGGGCAACGACCAGCACGGCCAGCCCGGGGGTCGCCCGCAACGGCAACCGCCCCCGCGGAGCGCCAAGGGCCTTGCTCTTCGGCCGCCGGCGCCACCACATCAGCGGCCCGGTGACACACATGAAGATCACGCCCAGGCAGAACGCCGCGGTCACCCAGAAGTTCAGCACGCTCACCCGGCGCCCCTCGTGCAGCGCGATCCCCTGCGCCACCACCTTCGCCAGCATGGGGTAGTCGCGATACCCGTACGTCGACACCACGCGTCCGCCGTACTGGTCGACGTGCAGCGTCCGCTCCTGCCCGGGGTCGTGGAACGCGTAGCCGATCGCCGAGAACACACCCTTGCTGTCCGTGGGCAGTGCGATCGTCATCGGGCTCCGCAGTCCGTTGCGGTGGCCGACCTCGATCGCGGTGTCGACGGTCGCGACCGACCCGGTCCGGTCGGCCGGATCGGAGCGGGGTACTTCGCTCTTGCCCAGCGCCCACGGCACGTTGTGGCTGTGCGGCAGCGACTCGTCGAGCTTCGACGTCGGGTTCGACAACGCACCGGGATCCTCGGCCCAGAACGACGTACCGTGGCTGGTCGCGAGCTCCTGGGTCTTCGCACCCCAGACACCGGTCCACGGCAGTCCCGACACGACCAGGAACAGCAGCCCGACGCCGAGCACGGCACCGGTCCGGCCGTGCCGCGAGCGCAGTACGGCGCCTGCCGCCCCGGCCGCGCGACGACGCGCTCGCGCGACCCGGCCGCGGAGGAACAGGTAGTAGCCCGTCAGCGCCATCACGATCGCCCAGCAGGCGGCGATCTCGATCACCGCGTCGCCCCAGCGGCCCGCCATCAGCTCGCCGTGCAGCAGGATCGCAACGCCGGAAAGCGTACGGTCCGGGTTCAGCGCACCGAGCACCTTGCCCTCGTACGGGTCCACGAAGACGTCCCGGGCGCCCGCGGGAGTGTCGACCGAGAACACCGTCGACCGGTTCGGCGCCGACGGCTCGGTCATCGACACCACCCGATCGCCGGGATACGCCGCCCGGACCTCTTCCAGCTGTGACTCGTACGGCTGGGCCACCAGCCCCGCGGGCCGGTCGACCTTCATCAGATCGGCGTGCAGCATCGGCTCGAGCTGGAACCGGAACAGGTAGATCAGCCCGGTGGTCGCCAGGACCAGTAACACCGGGACGACCAGGAAGCTCGCGTAGAAGTGCCACCGCCAGAACGCCCGGAACAGACCGGCGCCGCGCTTCCGCGTCTCCTGGTCCACGGCCGGCGGTGCTTCCAGTACTGCGCTCACGTCCGCTCCTTAGCTGCCCGAATCCGTTGTAGGAGTCGTTTCCGGTGTGCCGGCGGTTCCCGGCGCCAGGTGTGGTGTGGCCCACAGGAAGGCCGGATGCGAGGATGGTCCGGCCATGGACCAGAGCCGGGGGTTCCGCGCCGCGCGCGCCGCGATGTTCGCGGCCGTCTGCGTGCTGCTCGCCGGTCTCGGGCACGTGCTGATGTCCGGAACGATGCTCCCGTGGTGGGCATTGCCGATGGCCTTCGGCTGGATGGCCGTCACCGCGTGGATCCTCGCCGACCGGGAGCGCGGCGTACCGTTCGTCGTCGTCAGCACGCTGGTGGCGCAAGGCGCGCTGCACGTCGTGTTCACGCTCGCGCAGACGATGGCGCCGATGGGCCACATGCACGGCGGGACGTCGTTCGGCATGTTCGGCGCGCACCTGGCTGCCGCGTCGGCCTGCGGTCTGTGGCTCGCGTACGGCGAGCGGGCGGTCTTCTCGGTTGTGCGATCACTCGCCGTCCGGGTCCTTCTGACGCTGCGGCTGGTCACCTACCGGCACGTCACGCCGCCCCGGATCGCCCCGGCGCACTCCCCCGCACCGTTGCGGGAGCTGCTCCTCGTCCACGCGATCACTTCGAGAGGTCCGCCGAGCGGCGTCGCTGTGTAGACCCACCGCTCACCGGCGTATCGCGGGACGTCCGCGCCGCCGGTTCTTGGACTTTCCGAAGGACGTACAAACATGGCTACTGCCCTGTTCCACGATCCGGACGAGACGTCGACCCGGCTCGCCCTGGCCGCCCGTTCCGGCGACCTCGATGCCCTCGACGACTTCGTCCGCGCCCTGCACCGCGACGTACGCCGGTACGTCGTGCACCTGTCGGCGGATCCGCAGACCGCCGACGACCTCACCCAGGAGACGTTCCTGCGGGCGCTGAAGAGCCTGCACCGGTTCGAGGGCCGCTCGTCGGCGCGGACCTGGCTGCTCGCGATCGCCCGCCGTACCGTCGCCGACGACCTGCGCCGGAAGGCCGCCAGGCCGCGGATCGCCCAGCAGGACTGGCAGTTCGCGGCCGAGCAGGCGCAGCCGCGGAACCTGCCGGGCTTCGAGGACCGGATCGCGCTTGCCGAACTGCTCGACACGCTGCCCGGCGACCGCCGCGAGGTCTTCGTCCTCACCCAGCTGGCCGGGATCCCGTACGCCCAGACCGCCGCCCGCCTCGGCTGCCCGATCGGCACCGTCCGCTCGCGAGTGGCCCGGGCCCGGACGGACCTCGCGAACCTACTGAGTACCGCCTGACCACTTCTCCTCGATGCGGGCGTACTTCCAGATCGCGTGCGCGCCCAGCCAGGTGAGGAGGAACAGCGCCACGATCGCGTAGCCGACGTTGTTCAGGTCCACGGCGGCGACCGCCGCCAGTGGACCGTGGTCGATGTGCAGTTTCTCGGTCAGGATCGAGATCAGCTCGATGCTGCCGATCACCAGCGCGACCGCGACCGACAGCCCGGTGATCGTGATGTTGTAGTAGACCTTGCGCACCGGCTTCGCGAACGCCCACCCGTAGACGAAGTTCATCAGGCAGCCATCGATGGTGTCGAGCAGGCTCATCCCCGCCGCGAACAGGATCGGCAGCGTGAGTACGGCGTACCAGGGAAGACTGAACGCCGCGGCACCACCGGCGAGCACCAGCAGGCTGACCTCGGTCGCGGTGTCGAACCCGAGGCCGAACAGGAAGCCGATCGGGTACATCTGCCACGGCCGGGTCACCGCCTTGGTGACGCCGGACAGGATCCTGTTCAGGAAGCCGCGGTTGTTCAGGTGCTGCTCGAGCGTCGCCTCGTCGTACGCGCCGGTGCGCATCCGCCGGAAGACCCTGACCACACCGACGAGTACGGCGAGGTTGAGCGCGGCGATCAGGTACAGGAACACGCCGGACACCGCCGTACCGACGACGCCGGCGACCTGCTGCAGGCGCGACGACCCGTCCGCGACCTGACCGGCCAGCGCACGGACGCCGATGCCGAACAGGAAGCACAACGTGAACACCACGGTCGAGTGGCCGAGCGAGAACCAGAACCCGACCGACAACGGCCGCCGCCCGTCGGCCATCAGCTTCCGGGTGGTGTTGTCGATCGCGGCGATGTGATCCGCGTCGAACGCGTGCCGCATCCCGAGCGTGTACGCCGTGACACCGAGCCCGACCCCGAACACCCCGGCCGACCCGAGCGCGTAGTGCCGCGGCGCCACCACCAGCGCCAGCACGCCCCAACCGGCCAGGTGCAAGAGCAGCACGAACCCCACCATCGCGCCGACCGCGGTCCACTCCCGCCCGGTCACACCCATTCGCCTCACGAACCGTCAGTTAACGCCTTTCGCCCTCCAGATGCAACCAAGTCGCAGGAGCGGATTGCTGCTTGATTCCTTTTGCCGCGGCACCGGACCGTGTGGGCACGTGCCGTATCCGGAGAGAGGACCCACCGTGCAGAGACCGAATCTGTTGTTCGTGCTGGCCGATCAGTGGCGCAGCAGCGCGTTCGGGTTCCGCGGGCAGGACCCCGTGCGAACGCCGAACCTCGACGCGCTCGCCGCCGACTCGGCGGTGCTCACGAACGCGGTCAGCAACTACCCGGTGTGCAGTCCGTATCGCGCGATGCTGATGTCCGGGCAGTACCCGTTCCGCAACGGCGTACCGCTGAACGTCAACTCGCTGACCGCGCCGCTCGGGGTCGGGCTACGGTCCGATCTCACGTGCTGGTCGGACGTGCTGCACGCCGACGGGTATTACCTGGGGTACGTCGGGAAATGGCATCTGGATCCGCCTACCGACGACGATGCGATCTACGGCGAAGGCGTGCGGGAGGGGTGCGTGTGGGACGCGTACACGCCGCCGGAGCGCCGGCATGGGTTCGACTTCTGGTACTCCCACGGTTGCTGCGACGACCACCTGCATCCGCACTACTGGGCGGACGCGGCGCCGCGTGAGGCGCCGACGCGCGTCGACGCCTGGTCGCCGGAGCACGAGACCGACGTCGCGCTCGGGTTCCTGCGGGACGCGGCGCGGCGGTACCACGAGGACGGCGCGCCGTTCGCGCTGACGATGTCGTACAACCCGCCGCATCAGCCGTTCGACACCGTGCCGTCCCGTTACCTGGACGAGTATCTGGACCGCGACCTGCTGGTCCGTCCGAACGTGCCCGCCGGATCCGACGAGGCGGCAACCGTCGCGGCGCAGTACTTCGCCGCGATGACCGGGGTCGACGAGCAGATCGGGCGGCTGCTCGACGCGCTCAGCACGGAGGGGCTGGACGACAACACGATTGTCGTCTTCACGTCCGACCACGGAATGCAGCTCGGCAGCCACGCGCTGATGTTCAAGAACGTCTGGTACGACGAGTCGCTGCTCGTGCCGTTCATTCTGCGGTGGCCCGGACGGGTGCCGGCCGGCGCAGACGACCTGCTGCTCAGCGCACCGGATGTCGGACCGACTCTCCTCGGGCTGCTGGGTTCGGACGTCCCGGCGGAGATGCAGGGGCGGAACCTGTCCGCCGCCCTGCGCGGCGAGGCCGCCGACCGCCCCACCCGTGCTCTGTACCTACGCCCGGCTGGCGGCTTCGAGGACACCACTGAGGACACCCGCGGGCTCCGCACCCACGACCGTACCTTCGTTGTGCAGCGCACAGGGGACGGCGAGCGCGTCTACCTGTACGACCTGACCGAAGACCCGTACCAGCAGACGAATGTAGCCGCCGACCGGCCCGACGAGGTCGCCGCGCTGACGGCCGAGCTCCACGAAGAACTGACCCGCTGCGCCGACCCGTGGAAGTAGCAGGAGGCGCCGGCCGGTGGATGCCGGTCGGCGCCTGTGTGGGTCAGTTCTGGGTGAAGGTTGCTCGGTGGCTCGAGCCGTGGGCGTCCGTTGTGCTGACGGTCAGGCGGAGCTCGTCCTTTCGGGGTCCGCCGACGGTGATGGTCGGGTCCTTGGTCACCACCGACCAGCCGGCCTGGCCGAGAGTGACCTGGAGCTCGGAGGCATGTTGCGTCGGGTCGGCCACCGACACCTCCAACGTGCCGCGCGACCAGCGGAGCACCACGGCGCACGGATTGTCGACAGTCAACGACACCTTCTGGCCGTCGGGCAGCCGGAAGGTGGTCGAGCCGGCGGCCCAGAAGTTGGCCCCGGCAAGGCTTCCGAGGAGGACGGCCTGGACGACATTCGTATTGTTGACAATCTGCAGCTCCGCCGACTGCGCGAGCTGAGCAGTCTGCGCGGCACTCGCCCCGGGCGCGAGCACATAGGCGTACTGCGATCCGGCGGTCACACCGTGGTCGAGCCACAGAGTGAGGAAGCGGCGGCTGATGAGGTCCGTCGTACCGCCCGTGTTCACTTCACGCCAGCTCCCGGTCCGGTCCTCGCGCTTGACGTTCAGCGTCGTACCGCCGGGGAAGACGTAGCCGCCGACGCCCTCGAGATATGCCCAGCGGGCCGGTACGCTCGCCGACGACCCGACGTCCGCGACCGTCGTACGGCCGTCGACAAGCAGGCCTGCGGTTCCGTCCGCGTGCAGGTTCCGGTTCTCGACGACGGTCTCGACCCGGTTCCCGCTGGTGCTGCGAATATCCGTGCCCAGGGCAACGATCAGGTCACCGAAGCAGAACCAGGACTTGAGCGCGCTCAGCCCCGTACCGCCAGGCCCGAGCAGGTGCTGACCGATCGCGGCGTCCGCGCCCAGCACGGCGCCGCCGACCCACCCCGACGCCGGCAGCCCGGCGCCCCACTCCCCCGCGACCTTGTCCGGCAGCGGCGTCGTGTCGACCGTCGTCCCGGGCAACCGGTACCGGTCGACCGTCGGCCAGAAGTTGTCGTCGAACTGGCCGTTGTCCCGGTCGTACAGATAGGTCATGCCGTTGCCGGTGAAGTACCCGCGGTTGTTCTCGCCGTTCCCGCACTCGTACCAGGTGATCCGCTCGCCGGCCATCGAGATCGCCAGCGCCCAGCCGTTCCGCCGATGCACGGCCCGGTCCATGCTCGCGAACAGCTTGTGCCCCACCGGTTCGGCGGCCGGCGCGACGCCGGACAGGTCCTTCAGCAGCGCGAGCCGGGCCAGGCTCGCGGACGTCCGGATGCTTCCGTACGTATCCCGCGCGATCCACCCCGCGCACAGCCCGCGCCACCGCGCGGCGGTCGCGGCGTCGACGCCCTGCGCGAGCGTCAACATCGACTCGATGATGATGTACGCGTCGTCATGGCTGCGTTCCTGGGTCCGCGACACCGCCCGTCCGCGGACCGAGTCGAGCATCTGGCAGTCGTAGATCACCGGCGCGAACGACTCGTCCACCGTCGCGTACAGCACGTCCCGCGTCGAGTCGATGTCCACACTGCTCCCGGCGAGCAGCGCGAACAGCAGGCTGAGCCCCTTCAGCAGCACACCGCCGTACGTCCCGGTGTACGCGATCGTTCCGTGCTGGATGAACGACCCGTCCCGGTAGAACCCGTCCCCGGACGTCACGTACTGCCAGGTCTCCGACAGCCCGTCCCGCGCATGCGTCAGCCGGGTCTCGTCCGGCTCCGCGATCGCCCGGACGATGACGGCCTGGCACTGGTCGACCCGGTTCGCCCCGGTCGAGATCACCTGGTTCGCCTGCCCCGGGCGCGACGACCACGGATCTGGCACGAAGTGGTCGATCGCCGCCGCGTACCGGCTCAACCGGTCGATGCCGAGCTCGGAGTTCAGGAGCACCATGCTGTTGGCCAGCGACTTGGACGCGCCGATCTCCCAGTCCCACCAGTTGCCGAACTCGGCCATCTGGTCGTTGTAGAAGATCCGGTTCGCGTCGTCCAGCCCGGCGACGGCGTCGGCGAGCACGCCCGCGTCGCCGTACCAGGCCGATCCCGGTGTCATGTACGCCGTCGCGAACTGCTCGAGTTGCCGGTACGTCGTGGTCAGGTTCGGGCTCGTCCCGAACGGCACGTTGGTGAACACGGTCGACCGGGTTCCGACCGGGCTGGCCAGCTTCGCCCGGTTTGCGGCGACCGCACTGTCCATCGCGGCCAGCCGCTTGCCGAAGTCAGGGTCGGCCGGGTCGATGCCGCGGCGTCCGGTGATCAGGTCGATCCACCGTTCACGCAGCGTCGCGTAGTCGGGCTGGTCGACGGCCATCGCCGGCAATGTCCGGCTGACGGCCGCGGCCAGGCCCAGCGCGCCCAGCCCACCAAGCACGGATCGGCGGGAAATCGTCATGGTGCACTCCTTTGGTCAGGCGATGTGCTGAAGGTCCCCCGCGGTGATCCGGCCGGCCAGCGGCTTGCCGCGGACGAGGCGTTCGGCCTCGGCCACGACGTACTCCCCCAGCAACCGGATCTCGCTGCCCATCGCGCCGGCCACGTGCGGCGTGACCTGGACGTTCGGCAGGGTGAGCAGCGGATGTCCGAGCGGCAGTGGCTCCGGGTCGGTCACGTCGAGGACGGCGTCGAGGCGCCCGCGGGCACACTCCTCGACCAGCGCCTCCGTGTCGACGAGCGAGCCGCGTGCGGTGTTCACGACGACGGCGCCGTCAGCCAGCAGCGCCAACCGCCGTACGTCCAGCAGGTGCCGGGTCTCCGGCAACGCGGGCGCATGCAGCGACACGATGTCGCTGGCCCGCAACAGGGTGTCCAGGTCGACCAACTCCGCCCCCAGGGCGGCCGCGTCCGCCGGCTTCAGGAACGGGTCACTGACGAGCAGCCGGTAGGGCGAACCGGCCAGCATCCGCAGCACCAGCCGCCCGATCCGGGACGCGCCGACGACGCCGACGGTCCGCGCGGCGTTGCCCATCGACGGGTCGAGCGTGTGGTCCTCGTGCCCGCTGTCGCGATACCGCGCGGCCAGCCGGAACGCCTTCTTCCCGGCCAGCCGGATCGCACCGACGGTGAACTCGGCAACGGGTACGGCGTTCGCACCGGCCGCTGACGACACCGCGATCCCCCGCTCCCACACCTCCGGCCCGAGGTGCCCCTTCACACTTCCGGCCGCGTGCAGCACCGCCGCGAGCCGGGGCGCGTCGGCGAGTACGGCGGCGTCGACGCGCGGGCAGCCCCAACCGGTGATCAGGATGTCGGTGTCCGCCAACGCCTTGCGTACCCGGGGATCGCCGAAGTCGGTCGCGACCAGGTCCTGGACGTCGACGGCTCGCCGCAGCCGGTCGAGCAGGTCGGGCGGGAAGGCGAGCGCACGGACCTCGGGTTTCATCGAGATCAGCGCCGTTCTGCGTGCAGGCAAGGTCGAGCCCTTCTACTTGTCCGAGCCGAGCGTCATGCCCTCGATGATCCGGCGACCGAGCCACAGGTAGAGCCCGACCAGCGGCAGGACGACGATCGCGATCCCGGCGAACATGCCGCCCCAGTCCGCGCCGTTGTACTGCATCTGCTGCAGGAACCCGAGCATCGCCAGCGGCAACGTCTGCAGCTGCTGGTCGTGGATGAACACCAGCGCGAAGAACGTCTCGCCCCAGTGCCCGATCACGTTCAGCAGCACCAGCGTGACAATGCCGCTGCGGCACACCGGCAGCATGATCCGCGCGAAGGTGTACAGCGGGCTCGCGCCGTCGAGTGCGGCCGCCTCCTCGAGCTCGATCGGCAACGACCGGAAGAATCCGGTCAGGAAGAACACCGCGAACGGCATCGACGTCGCGGTGTAGAGCAACCACAGGCCCCAGAGACTGTTCACCAGCCCGAGGTGGCTCATCACGGCGTACAGCGGGAGGAAGATCGCCTGCGCCGGGACGCCGAGGCCGATCGCGAACAGCGAGGTCGTGGCACCCGCGCTCCGGGCGCCGAACCGGCTCAACGCGTAGCCGGCCGGGGCCGCGAGCAGCACGGTGGCCGCGGCGGTACCGGCGACCAGGACGACGGAGTTCACCGCCGCCGGGCCGAAGTTGCCGGTGGACCACGCGCGGCCGAAGTTCGCCCAGTGAAGTGCCTTGGGCAACGACCACGGCGCGTCCAGCAGTTCGCGGGTCGACTTCACCGAGTTGAGCAGGATCCAGACCAGTACGGCGAGGTCGAACGCCACCAGTGCCCAGGCCAACGGGGCACCGAGGAAGCGCTGGATCGCACCTGCCCGGGCCGGGCGGGGCGGACGTCGCAGGAGGTCGGTCAGAGTACTCATGGCGGTCCGTTCTCAGAACTGGATGGCGTCGCGGCGCATCACGCGCCGGATCAGGACGACGAGCACGGCCACCAGGCCGAGGGTGAAGATCGCGTCGGCGGCGGCGAGCCCGTAGCTCGGTACGCCGTCCGCCGCGAATGCGGTCGCGTACGCGTACAGCGACACCGTCCACGTCCGCGTGCTCGGCAGACCGCTCGCGGAGCCGGCCATCGCGAGGATGAACTCGAACGTCTTGATCGAGTTGATCGTCCACAACACCGAGCAGACCCCGATCACGTCCCACGACAGCGGCAGCGTGACGTGCCGGAACCGCTGCCACGAGTTCGCCCCGGCCAGCAGGCAGTCCTCGTAGAGGTACGGCGGGATCCGGTCGACCGCGGCCATGATCACCGTGGTGTAGAAGCCGGTGCTGATCCACACCAGGCCGAGCAGGATCATCGCGTACTGGTGGTCCTGCGACAGCCACGCCGGCGGATGCTGGACGCCGATCGCCCGCAGTAGCTTGTTGACCAGACCGTCCGCCTGGAACAGGAAGCCCCACAGGATCGACAGCACCAGTGCCGGCACGATGTTCGGGAAGAAGATCACCGACCGCACCGTCGACCGCCCGGCCAGGTCGCGGAGCAGCATCGTCAGCCCGAAGCTGATCGCGAATGTCGCGACACCGCCGCCGATCAGCAACAGCAGCGTGTTCTCGAACGCCTGCTGGAAGACCGGGTCGCCGAACATGTAGCGGTAGTTCTTCACCCCGGCCCATTCCATCGCGCCGTACCCCGGCCACTTGTGCAGGCTGATCCACACGGTCGCGGCGACCGGTACCAGCAGGAAAATCGCGTACAGCGCAAGAGCCGGAGCCACGAACGGCACGTACAGCCGTCGGCGCCCGCGCTGCAGCGCGCTGCCTTTCCGGCTCCGCGCGGCGCGGGTCACCACTGCCGTACCCGCGCCGGCGACGGCCGTCACTGGCCGCGCTTCCAGTAGTCGGCGCTCTGCGACTTCAGCTTGCCGATGAAGTCTGCCGCCGAGAGCTTGCCGGTCACCAGTTGGTCGTCGAGCGGCAGGAACACCTTGGTCCACCAGTCCGAGAAGTCGGCGGTCACACCGTCGGCGTTCATGTAGGTGCCGTTCTTCTTGACCAGCGCGGCGATGTCCGCGGCGGCCGGCGCCACGCTGACGTCCTGCCGCGCCATCAGCGACGCGGTCGCGTCCTCGTACGACTGCATCTGCTTCTTCCCGTACAGGAACGCGATCAGCTGCTCGGCGGCCGGCTTGTGCTCGGCCTTCGCGGGCACGACCCATCCCGACGGCTGGCACGCCACCGGCGTACTCGGGGAGCCGTCGGCCGGGAAGTTGAACGTGCGGTACTGGAAGCCCTCGGCGGCGTACGTCTTCGCCTCGCTCGGCAGCCACGAGCCCATCAGGATGAAGTCGGCGTTGTTCGTCGCCCATTTCTGCTGCATCGCGGGGAACTTGCTCGCGTTGTACCCGTCCGCGAAGTACCGACCCTTCGCCAGCTGCTCGACCTGCGCGGCGGCAGCGGCGTACTGCGGCTTGTCCCAGGTCGCGCCGGTCTTGTCCGCCGCGGCCTGGTGGAACGAACCGACGCCGAGCTTCGCGATCACCAAGCTGATGTACCAGGAAGCGTTGTACCCCGGGATGTCCGCGTCGAGCGCCAGCTTCTGCTTGCCGACCAGTTGCTGGAACGCCTGCCAAGTCGCCGGCGGGTTCTTCGCCAGCTGCGGGAACCGCGCGCCGTTGTACCAGATGCTGTTGCAGGTGATCACGTACGGCAGCATCGGGTGCTTGCCGTCGACCGCAGCGAGCTTCTGCAGGTCCTCCGGGATCACCTCGCCGACGGTCTTGTCCTCGCCGGACACCTTCTGGCCGAGGACGCCGCCCAGGTCCTCGGCGCCGCCGGCCGGAATCTTGGACTTCACGTTGTTGTAGGGGTTGTCGATCAGGTCCGCGGCCGGACTGTTCATCAGCGTCGGCTGCAGCTTGGTCAGGACGTCGCGCCCCTGCCACTGCACGTTCACCTTGATCCCGGTCTGCTGGGTGAACTCGGCGATCGACGCCTTCAGCGCGGTCTGTTGCGGCTCGCCGTCCTTCCACATCGACCAGTAGGTGAGTTCCTTCCCGGCGCTCGACCCAGCTCCCGAACCCGAGCCGCAGCCCGCGAGCGCGGTCGCCGCGAGTGCCGCAGCCGTACAGGTCGCGGTGATCCGGCCGGCGATTGGTGATTTCATGAGTGGTCCTCTCCCGTCGGGTGATCGACTTGGAGAGACCGTGCGGCGGTCCCGGAAGAGGAATCAAGACTGATTCCGGCGCTGTTGCCGCGCCGAGATCGATTCCTCCTTCATTCCTCTCTTTCCGGCGTGTGATCATGAGGCGGTGCAGCCAGTCCCCCAGTCGTCGCGCGAGCTGAAGTTCCGCCGGCTCGCCCGGGAGCTGCGGCACCGGATCCTCGACAACACCTACCCGCCGGACAGCAAGCTCCCGACCGAGGACGCGCTGGCCGCCGAGACCGGGCTGTCGCTCACCACGATCCGGCACGCGTACCAGGAGCTCGCGGCCGACGGTCTCGTCGTACGCCGGCAGGGCGCGGGCACTTTCGTCGCGCCGACCAGCCACCGGGCGCAACCACGGCAGCAGGTCATCGGCGTGCTGGTGCCGGACACCGCGCTGTACTACCCGCGCGTGCTGCAGGGCATCGAGAAGGCGTTGTTCCAGGCCGACGCGCGGCTGGTGCTCGCGTGTTCGCACTACGACCCGGACGCCGAGGACACCGCGATCAACGGCCTGCTCGACGCCGGTGTGGACGGCCTGCTGCTCGTGCCGACGCTGCACGCCCTCGCCGACCCCCGCGCCCGGGTGGCCGAACTGCTCGAGCTACCGGTGCCGGTGGTGTTCGTCGAACGCCGGCTGGCCGCACTAGGTCCCGGCGACGCGATGGAGCACGTCTGCACGGATCACGAGGGCGGGGCATACGACGCCGTACGACATCTGCACGACCTCGGTCATCGCGACATCGGCCTCGCCGTCCGCGCCGAGGCGCCGACCACGCCGCCGATCAGTTCCGGTTTCGAGCGGGCGATCGCGGACTTCGGGCTGACCCGGCACGAGCCGCAGCGGATCCTCGACTGGACCGTACGGCGCGCCGACGAGACCGTCGCGCTGTTCCGGGCCCGCCGGATCACCGCCGCGCTCTGCTTCGGCGACCGGGAGGCATCGCTGATCCTCGGCGCCGCCCGCCGGGCCGGCCTCACGGTGCCGGACGACTTCGCCATCATTGCCTACGACAACGAGTTCGTCGACGTCGCCGAGGTGCCGATGACCGCAGTGTCCCCGCCCCGCTACCAGCTCGGGCAGCTCGCCGTCCAGGTACTTCTCCAGCGCCTCAGCCTGGGCGACGCACTGCCGATCCACCAGATCCACCTCCGGCCCCGGCTGGTGGTCCGCGCCTCCTGCGGCGCCCGGCCCGTGACTGAAGAAGGCTGACCTAGAGCGCCGGGACCATCAGGGCGAGCATCGCGGCCATGCCGCCGGTGGCTAGGGCGTGGCAGCAGCACAGGATGCGGTGGCTGCGGGACCGGAGTGCCCGGGCGAACCACCACGCCGCCGAGAGCAGCAGCAGGCCGGCCACGGACCAGCTCAGCAGGCCGGTCCAGGTCTGCTGAGCTCCGCCGTGGTCCATGCCCGCCATGTGGCCCATACCCGACATACTCGCCATCCCAGACATGCCGGTCAGGCCGACGGCGAGCATCCACACCATGCCCAGGTTCATCCCGCCGTGGAGCAGCGCGCCCGTCCGCGCGGTGACGCCGTCCGAGGTGGAGAGGTGCCGGAAGAACACCAGCGCCAACCCCGAGAACAGCGCGATCTGCACCCAGGTGATGCCTGGTGCCGGCGGCAACCACAGCATCAGCAGCATCGCCGGGCTCATCAGGATGTGGTTCACGTCCACGACCGTCTCGATCCCGCGTCCGCGGCCGGACGCCACCCGCCACAGGCAGTACAGCCCGGACACCGCGAACACGACCGTCAGCGCGACCGACGGACCGTCCGGGAGCATTCCGTGCGACATCGAGGCGGGACCTTCCTCGCGAGGGGCGACCGTACTGTCCAACTCCGGCGAACGGCCCGAAGTTCCGGGAACTGTTCGGCGCGGTCCTTCGTACTCATGTGTTGGGGGCTCAAGGCAATCGCAGCAGATCAGGAGAGACGTGGCACCGACACGCCACCGGCCGTGGCTGATCCGGTACGTCGTTCTGCTCGGCGTGCTGGCGGTCGTCGTACCGCTGGTCGCGACCGGCGTGATGGGTCCGGCGAGCTACCTGCCGATCGCCCGCGACGACCCCGGCCGCGCGACCGGGCTGATCGCGACATTCGTCCGGGCCGTGGCGGATCTCTCGTCGCTCGTCACGGTCGGCGCGCTGGCGTCGGCGCTGTTCGCGGGCAAGGCGCGCCCGGTCCAGGACAAGACCTCGCGCCGCCAGCTCGAGGTCGCGGAATGGTTCGAGCCGGTCGTCGTACGCCGGGCCGCGACCGTCTGGGTGATCAGCTCGGGACTCCTGATCGCGTTCGACTCGGCCGACTCGAACGGGTACCCGCTCGGGAAGCTCGCCGATCCGCGCGCGCTCTGGTTCGCGCTGTTCTCAGGTGATGCCGGGCGGTCGTGGATGGTGACGTTCGTCGCCGCGGTCGTGGTGCTGGTCACGTGTCTGCTGAGCGCGCGCTGGATCGGGTACGCCGTCGCACTCTGGGCCGCGCTGGTGGGTTCGCTGGCGCCGGTCGTGGTCGGGCAGATCCTGGTCGGTCCACGGCACGACTTCGGGAGTGACGCGGGCATCTTCCAGACCCTCGCGGGGCAGATCCTGCTCGGGTCGGTTGTGGTCCAGGTGCTGCGGGTCGCGACCGGGCGTCGGGTGCGGGCGCTGGAGCGGGCGCACTGGTGGAGTACGGCGTGGGTGCTGCTCGGCGTCCTCGTGGTGACCGAGGGAATCCTGCTCTGGTTCAAGCTCGCCGGATCGTCTCCGCTCGGTAGTGCGACCGGGTGGTTGAGTCTGGCGCGGTTCGTAGGCCTCGGGGTTGTCGGGGGCGGTCTCGTCGCGGCGCACCGAGGCCGGATCACGGCCGGCGCTGTGCTGCTGGCCGGTGGTGCGGCGGGGTTCGCCGCGGCCGGGTCGGCGATGCTACGGATCCCGCCGCCGCAGTTCTTCGTGCCGGCGTCGATCAGTCAGATCTTCTTCGGGTTCGACCTGAAGGTTGCGCCCGGGTTCGGTTCGCTGGCCGCGCAATGGCGGCCGAATCTGTTGTTCGTGACCGCCGCGGTCGTCGCGATCGCTGGTTACCTCCTGGGTGTCCGGCGGCTGGCGCGGCAGGGCGAGCGGTGGCCCGTCGCGCGGACGATCGCCTGGACGCTCGGCTGGGTGCTCATCATCGTGGTGACCAGCTCCGGCCTCGGGAAGTACTCCGGCGCCGACTTCGCCGTACACATGGCTGTGCACATGGCGCTGAGCATGCTGGCGCCGGTCCCGCTGGTGCTCGGCGGCCCGGTCACGCTCGCCCTGCGGGCGCTGCCGGCCAACGAGCCGCCGCACGAGTGGATTCTCGCTGCGTTGCACTCGCGGCCGCTGCAGGCGTTGTACCACCCGTTGTTCGTCTTCGTCGTCTACATCGGTTCGTACTATGCGTTGTACCTGACCAACGCCTTCGGGACCCTGATGAGGTTCCATTGGGCCCACCAACTCATGAACCTGCACTTCCTGGTCGTCGGCTGCCTGTACTTCGGTCTCGTGATCGGGGTCGACCGGACCCCGCACCAGCTCCCGTCGCTGGCGAAACTCGCCGTACTGCTCGGGGCGATGCCGTTCCACGCGTTCTTCGGCGTGATCCTGATGTCCGACGGCGCGGTCATCGGCCAGTCGTTCTACGACCATCTCGAGGTCCCCTGGGCGCGTGACCTCGCCGCGACCCAGCACGTCGCGGGCGGGATCGCCTGGGCCGGCAGCGAGATCCCGTTGCTGATCGTGGTCGTCGTACTGGCCCTGCAGTGGGCGATCCAGGACGGCCGGGCCGCCCGCCGGATCGACCGGCACCTGGACAACGGCCTCGACGACTCGTACGACGCCTACAACGCGATGCTCCAGCGGCTCGCCCGGCGTACCGAATCGACCCAGGAGCGCCGGTGACGCTGACCGATCAGGAACCACGCACCGCGACCGTCGAGCTGCTCGTCGGCGGGATGACGTGCGCCGCCTGCGCCAACCGGGTCGAGCGGGCGCTGAACAAGCTGGACGGCGTGACGGCGACCGTCAACTACGCGACCGAGCGGGCGATCGTCACCGGTTCCGGCGGCGACCTCACCGCACGTGCCACGGCCGCGGTCGACCGGGCGGGGTACCAAGCCACGCTGCGGGATCCCGAGTCGGGTGATGAGCTTGCCGAGCAGCTGACCGCCCGGCGGATCAGCTCACTGCGACGGCGGCTGGTGCTCGCGACGCTGCTCGCGATTCCGTTGATGGATGCAACGATCGTGCTGGCCGCCGTCCCGTCGCTGCGCTTTCCCGGGTGGGACCTCACCTGTTTGCTGGTGGCGGCGCCGATCGTCACGTGGGCGGCGTACCCGTTCCATCGCGCGACCGTGCGGAACCTGCGGCATCGCGCCGTCAGCATGGACACGCTGGTGTCGCTCGGGATCGCGGTGTCGTTCGGGTGGGCGGCGGTGTCGGTGCTGTGGCCCGGGACAGCCGGTACGTCGCGGTGGCTGTCGCTCGACACCGGGAGCCTGTATCTCGATGTCGCGGCCGGGATGACCGTGTTCCAGCTGGCCGGGCGGTACTTCGAGACGCGGTCGCGGCGGCGTGCTGCCGACGTGTTCGGCGCCATCGGCCGGCTGGCCACGCCGGTCGCGCGGGTGGTCCGGGACTCGACCGAGGTCGACGTACCGACGGGTGAGGTGGTGAAGGGCGACACCGTCGTGGTCCGCGCCGGGGAGATCGTTCCGGTGGACGGGACGGTCGTCGAGGGAGCGGCAGCGGTCGATACCAGCGTGGTGACCGGGGAGCCGGTGCCGCGCGCGGTCGGGGTCGGCGGCCAGGTTGTCGGCGGGACCATCAGTACGGACGGGCGGTTGGTGCTCACCGCGACAGCAGTCGGCGTCCATACCCAGCTCGCGCAGATGGCGGCGATCGCGGAACAGGCCCAGGAGCGGAAGGCGCGGATCCAGCACACGGTCGACCGGATCATCGTGTGGTTCGTGCCGTCGGTGATCGTGCTCGCCGTCGCGGTCGCCGGCGGATGGATGCTGTCCGGTGCGCCGGTCGCGCAGGCGGTCGGTACCGGGATCGCCGTACTCGTCGTCGCCTGCCCGTGTGCGCTGGGCCTCGCGACTCCGACCGCTCTGATGGTCGGCATCGGCCGGGGCGCGACACTCGGCATCCTGATCAAGGGGCAGGATGCCCTCGAGGCCAGCGGCGTGATCGACACGATCGTCCTCGACAAGACCGGCACGCTGACCACCGGCGACCTCACCGTCACCACGGTCGGACTCACCGCGGACCTCACCCGCGAGGAGGTCCTCGGCTACGCGGCCTCCGTGGAACGAGGCTCGGAGCACCCCGTCGCCCGGGCCGTGGAAGACCTGGCCGCCGGCGAACAGGTCGCCACCCACCCGATCACGAACTTCACGACCCACCCGGGACAGGGCGCGACCGCCACCGTCACGGGTAAACAGGTGGCCGTAGGCAACCACACTCTCGTGGACGTCGGTGATCACGTTGTCGCTGGGCCGGCCGTCTGGGTGGCGGTCGACGGGCAGGTCGTCGGACGGCTGGACGTTGCTGACCGGCTGCGGAGTACCGCGGGAGACGCGGTGCGGGAGTTGCACGCGGCGGGGCTTCGGACAGTCCTGCTGACGGGAGATTCCGAGGCGGCCGCGCGGGAGGTCGCCGGGGAGTTGGGGATCGACGACGTACGGGCCGGGGTGCTGCCGGCCGACAAGGCCGGAGTGATCGCGGAGCTGCAGGCTGACGGGCACCGGGTGGCGATGGTCGGCGACGGGATCAACGACGCGGCCGCGTTGGCGACCGCCGATCTCGGGCTGGCGGTCGTCTCGGGGACCGACATCGCGCTGAAGTCCGCGGACATCGTGCTGGTCCGGGAGGACCTCGGCGTGATCCCGGACGCGATCGGGCTCGCGCGGCGGACCCGGCGTACCGTCCACCGCAATCTGGTCTGGGCGTTCGCCTACAACCTGGCGGCGGTGCCGATCGCGGCCGCCGGCCTGCTCAACCCGCTTGTTGCTTCGGCAGCTATGTCGCTGTCCTCGTTGTTCGTCACCTACAACAGCCTTCGCCTCCGCAATTTCGGGGACCCGGACGCCTGATGCCGCCGGACACGCGGCTCCGGCCGCGCCGTCGCTGGATCCCGGGAACAATTGTCGGTGCCGGTGTGGCGCGGCCTCGGAGTTGTTCTCGTGCGAGCGGGAGGTACGGCGTGGGTCAACCGGACGGCGGTTACGACCGCCAGGCGGCAGCACAGGTCCTGGCCAGAGTGGCAGGCGAACTACCGGCAGCAGAGCAGCTCCCGCCACCCTTCGAGCTCGCGGTCGGCCTCACACCACTCGCCCCTTCCCCCGGCAGTCACCTCACCCCGGCCCAACTGCGCTACCTCAACGCCTTGGAGCCCTGCGAACCTGGCCAGGTCACCAGCGCCACCCACCGCGTCCAATGGCGCGACAGCGCAGGCACGACCAACGTCGGCCACTGCACTCCCACCACACACGGAGCAGGTGGACAGAGCTGGGGCGTGCTCGTGCCAGTTGCTGCCCGGGAGACGGTGCTCGGGTTGCGGAGGATGCTTGGCGCGGACGTGGGGGTGCGTGGACGAGCCGCTGCTCTCTCGGAGTGGGAGCGCGAGGTGCTCGCCGCTACGACGACCGACCAGGATCCGGTCGAGATTCTGCACGTCGGCTTCGAGACCACGGCGCGGGCGCTGGTGCAGCACTCGTGGCTGGCCGGGCAGACGGCGTATCGGACGCCGGGTGAGCTTGCACGCGGGTTGCAGGAGTCCGGGATCTTCGGGGTCGTGGCGAACACCTGGCACTGGGGCCTGCAGTCCGAAACCTACCGGCGCGGGATGATCCCCGTCTCGCTCGAAGCACGCGCGGACGGCGGTGTCGCGTACACGGGCACCTCTCGAACCCTGCTGCGCGCGATGAAGGACGCCAAGCTGGCCCAGCCCGACCAGGAAGACGCAGGGCTCGCTCGGCAGTACAGACCGCTCAGGTACGCCGAGGTGCCGCGGTGTCTCGCGAACATGCCGGTGTCCGTCGACGGGCGACGGCACACGCTGCTCCCCGCCGCCGTGGAAGTCTTCGTCGAGACGTTCGTCCGAATGCTCGACGTCGTCCGGATCACTGGAAGCCCTCAGGAGGAAACCACCATGTCCGAGGTGTTCGAAGTACCCGATATGACCTGTTCGCACTGCACGAACACGATCAGCGGCCTGCTCGAGTCGCACGGTGCCACCGTGGACCGGATCGACCTCGACTCGAAGCAGGTCGTGGCTGCCTTCCCGTCCGCGGAGGTGCGCGAGCAGGCGTTCGAGGCGATCCGGGACCAGGGCTACACCGTCGTACCACCGGCCGGCTGAGCCTCTCCCCGGCCGGCCTTGGCCTTGCGGGCCCGGGGTTTCCGGGCGGGCGTGGGATCCGCGGCGAAGGGTATGAACGGCATGCTCAGCGGCAGCGCCGCGAGCTGCATCAACGCGAGCGCGTTGTCGTCGCCCGCGGTCTTGTTGAGCCGCAGTCGGCCGCAGTTGGTGCAGCGGTGGATGAGCACCCAGCGGCCTTCGCCGCGGACGGTGACCGCGATCGGCTCCATGCCTCCGGAGCAGTCCGCCTTGCGGTCGCCCGGGACGTTGCGGTCGAGGTGCCGTGACCAGAGACAGCTCGGACAGTGATTGCGATGGGTGGTGCCGGGGGCGTCGAGGGAGACCTCTACGCCGCAGTGTTCACAACTGAACGAACGTGCGAATGCCAAACCGATGAACCTTTCAGAGCGAAGCTGCAGGACAGGACAGACATCGGCTTCCTCCTTCCGGTCCGCACCGGCCGGTCCGGCGCACCTCCGCCCAGCAGATCAGCCCGCCGACAGCACGTCAATCGATTAAGACACCTTCGCGGCTGCGTGCAGGGCCAGGCCGTCGGTGGCGGCGAGGTCGGCGCGGAACCAGCCCGACGAGTCCACGGCGTACGTCGGCCCGCTGCAGTGGCCTGGTGTGTAGTCGCCGTGGAAGACATCGCAGTACGTGCCGGCCGGCAGGTCCGTGTGGAAGCTCCGCCCGGCCAGGGCGGTGCTCTCGTCGTTCAGGACGAGGTAGCCCTTCGAGCCGCGGCCGAACGCGATCGCGTCGTTGCCGTTGTCCCACCATTCGGTGACGCCGGTGCCGCGGACGGCGTTGTGGAAGCCGACCATGTTCGCGATCACCCGCCACTCGTGCTCGCACCGCCAGCGGTTGCTGAAGCACGTCGTGTCGACGGTCTGACCGGTGCTCGTCGACGGCGGGCCCTCGTCGTTCGAGCTGTACTCGTAGCTCGACATCACCTTCGGCGTGCCGTACGTCCAGGCGAGCATGAACGCGTTCGCCATCGCGTACCGCCCGTTGTCCCGGAACGTCAGCACGCCGCTCCCCCGCTGCGTGTCGTGGTTGTCCGTGAACACCACCGCATGGTCCGACGCCAGCGGCTCGGCGAACGTCCGCAGGTACGCGAGCTTCTCGGTGTCGAAGATCTTCGCCAGGTCCTTCCCGTACCGGAACTCCAGCACGTCCCCGTTCCCGGTGTACTCGTCCGGCGTGATCGGCTCCCCCGCGCCGTAGATCACCTCCTGATAGACGTACGCCGGACGCGACAACCGGGAGGTGATCGCCGCGATGTCCGTCGCCGGGATGTGCTTCGCCGCGTCCAGCCGGAACCCGTCGACGCCGATCGACAGCAGGTCGTTCAGGTACGCC
This sequence comes from Kribbella sp. NPDC051137, assembly GCF_040682535.1. Classification (NCBI taxonomy): domain Bacteria; kingdom Bacillati; phylum Actinomycetota; class Actinomycetes; order Propionibacteriales; family Kribbellaceae; genus Kribbella; species Kribbella sp. NPDC051137. The sequence goes on along the minus strand of NZ_JBFBBI010000004.1, from coordinate 198,479 downwards.
GCGATCCGGCCGCGCACGTAGTCCGACTCGGTCGCCAGATCCGCGAGGTCGACGAGCTCACAGTTCTGCACCTCCCACCGGTCGTCGTAGTTGACGATGTCGTCGTTCCCGTTCCGCCCGCAGTGGTGGAAGTCCTGCGCCTGGTACGTCCCGGGGTAGTCGTAGTGGCTGTACGCCGACCCCGCACTGCCGGTGCCGCCCGACGACCCGCCGGTCATGTGGTTGATCACGGCATCGACGTACACCTTGACGCCGGCCGCGTGACAACTGTTGACCATGGCAACGAACTCGCTGCGGGTCCCGCGCCGGGTGCTGTCGATCTTGTAGCTGACCGGCTGGTAGTCCTGCCACCACGGGTACCCGGACCCGGGCAGTACGACGTGCTCCTGCGGCGGCGAGACCTGCACCGCGCCGTACCCCTTCGGCCCCAGCACCTGACCGCACTCGCGCGCGACCGAGTTCCAGTTCCACTCGAAGAGCTGGACGATCACGTCCCGGTCCCCGCTGGGCGCCGCCTGCGCCACGGGACCGCTCAGACCGACCAGCGACAGGCTCAGCAGCACGATCAGTAGACGACGCATCGGCACAACTCCCTCGGGGGCGGTGGAGGTCACTCCATGAAATCACACCGCTACGGGCATATCGCGGAACCCGGACGCGTTCACATCACACATGAGTGACTGGAATCAGCAGACCATCGACGAGTTCCGCGCGAACGAGGGCCGGGTGGGCGGCCCGTTCGAGGGCGCGCCGCTCCTTCTTCTGCACCACCACGGGCGGAAGAGCGGCAAGGAGTACGTCGCGCCGATGATGTACCTCGCGGACGAGACCGATCCGAAGACCGTCTACGTCTTCGCCAGCAAGGCCGGCGCACCGACCAACCCCGACTGGTACACCAACCTCACCGCGGCCGGCACCGCGAGCGTGGAGGTCGGCACCGAGACCCACGACGTCACCGTCCACGAGGTCAAGGGCGCGGACCGCGACCGGATCTACGCGGAGCAGGCCAGGCGCTACCCCGGCTTCGCCGAGTACGAGGTCAAGACGGCCGGCATCCGAACGATCCCGGTGCTCGCACTGACGCGGAGCTAGTCGTGGCTTAGTATCTACGTATGCGCGCAGATACTAAGCAACCGCGACGAGATCCGGGCGAAGAGCACGTGGCGCTCGCGGTCGAGGTGTTCCGGATGCTGTCCGACGCCACGCGGGTGCGGCTGCTGTGGGCGCTGCTGGACGGTGAGAAACCGGTCAACGAACTGGCCGAAGCCGTCGGCAAGTCGCCCGCCGGCGTGTCCCAGCACCTGGCGAAGCTGCGGATGGCCCGGCTCGTGCGGACCCGTAAGCAGGGCAACCAGGTCTTCTACCGGATCGAGAACTCGCATGCCAGTCAGCTGGTCGAGGACGCGATCTACCACGCCGAGCACTCGAGCGGCGGCTTTCCGGAGCATCACCGCGCGGCCGGCGCGGTGGCTCACGTCGAGCCACGGACAGCCCGATGAGCACGCACGGCCACGGGCATGGGCATGGGCACGGCCACGGGCATGAGCACCGTGAAGGGTTTCTGGGAAAGGTCAAGGAGATCTTCGTCCCGCACTCGCACGACAGTGCGGACAAGGTCGACACGGCGCTCGAGGCGAGCCAGGAAGGCATCCGCTGCCTGAAGATCAGCTTCGCCGGCCTGATCGTCACCGCGATGATCCAGACCGTGATCGTGATCTACACGAACTCGGTCGCCCTGCTCGGCGACACCCTGCACAACTACGCCGACGCCCTCACCGCGATCCCACTCGCGATCGCCTTCCTCGTCGGCCGCCGGCTCGCGACCCGCGCGTACACCTACGGCTTCGGCCGCGCCGAGGACCTGGCCGGCATCATCGTCGTGATCCTGATCGCGCTGTCGTCGGCGTACGCCGGCTACGAGGCGGTCACGCGGTTCGTCCACCCGTCCGACGTCCGGCACGTCGGCGTACTGATCATCGCCGGTGTTGCCGGGTTCCTCGGCAACGAGATCGTCGCGCAGTACCGCATCCGCACCGGCAAGCGGATCGGCTCGGCCGCGCTGGTCGCCGACGGGCTGCACGCCCGCACCGACGGTTTCACCAGCCTGGCCGTCGTGCTCAGCGCGGTCGGTGCCTGGCTCGGGTTCCCGCCGGCCGACCCGATCATCGGCCTGCTGATCACGCTCGCGATCTTGTTCGTACTGCGGGACGCGGCCCGTGAGGTCTACCGCCGGCTGATGGACGCGGTCGACCCGGCGCTCGTCGACCAGGCGGAAGCGGTCATCCGCGCCACACCGGGCGTCATCGACGTCCAGGGTGTCCAGCTCCGGTGGCTCGGGCACCGCTTGCGCGCCGAGGCACGGATCAGCGTCGACACGAACACCTCGCTCGTCGACGCCCACCACCTCAGCCACGAGGTCGAGCACAACCTCGTGCACGGCGTACGGCGGCTGACCTCGGCGACCATCCACGCCGAACCGCTCGACCCGGAGGCATCCGCGGCGCACGAACTGGTTGCCCACCACCACTGATTATGAGTACCCCGTACGCTCGGTCCGTGTGGACCTGAGAGGCAGTCGGCTCGTGCTCGGGTTCGGCGTGTTCGTGTTCGTCGCGACACTGCTGGACCTGCTCACGATCGGCGTCCTGCGATCCTGGGACCACCACGTCATCCCGGTCGCCCGCCCGGCCGGGGAGCCGTCGTCGACGTGGTGGCAGGCGCTCGCGGACCTCGGCGGCTTCGCGGTACTGACGGCGGTCCTGGCCGGGACCGCGTTGCTGCACCTGTACCGGCGGCGCCCGGTCCGGCAGTTGGTCCGGGCGGCGGTCTGGATCGCGATCATCGAGGCGGCGATCTGGCTGACGAAGCTCGCCGTCGGCCGGACGCCGCCGCGCTCGCACGTCGACCGCCTCGGGGACAGCGGCATGTCGTGGCCGTCGGGCCACACCGCCGACAGCCTCGCGCTGCTCCTGATCGCGGTCACGCTGCTCACCACCGCCGGCACCCGCCTCGACCGGCTCACCGTCTGGGCCGTGCCCGTGATCTCCGCGGGCGTGGCCGTGGCCACGGTCCATCTCCACTACCACTGGCCGACCGACACTCTCGGCGGCTGGTCGCTCGGCCTCGTACTCGGCCTGCTCGCCCGCCGATCCCTGCGAAACCACACCCCGGACGCTCATTGACTTGCGCGTGCCGCAACACTCAAGGCGTGGCAACGACGACCCACACGCAGACCCGGCCCGCCAGTGAGCGCTTCGCAGCAGCCATGACCGCGGTCACCCGCAGGCTCCCCGGGAAGCTCTCGACGATCGTCCCACCCAGCCTGATCGGCTTCGCGCTCATCAACGGCTTCACGTTCGGGCTCGACCTCGCGCTGCTCACCGCGCTCCGGTCCTGGGCCAGGCTTCCGCTGTGGCTGGCGATCACGATCGCGTACTGCTCGGCATTCACCGTGAGCTACGTTCTCAATCGCGCCTTCAACTTCCGTTCCCACGCACCAGTCGGCCCGCAGCTCACGACCTACGCGATCGTTGTCGCAGTCAACTATTTCGCGCTGATCCTCGGCCTCACCACGGCGCTGGCCGCCGTCGGCGTCGAGTACCACCTCTCCCGGATCACCGCGGGCCTCTGCGAGGGCGTCTTCATGTACTGCGCACTGCGCTGGGTCGTGTTTCGCCATCCGGCATAGCACCGTCGCGGAAGAGCGGCTTCCCACTCTGGACCAGCGGGAAGGATCGGCGATAACAGCGCCGTATGGCGATGGATGTGGGTGACCTGGTCGACGAGGCTGCGGCGTTGTCCGCCGCGGCCTGTTTGTTCCATGGGTTCAGTGATGCGTCGCGGCTCGCGATCGTCCGGCATCTCGCGCTGGGCGAGCATCGGGTGGTGGAGCTGACCGAGCACCTCGGGCTGGCGCAGTCGACGGTCTCCAAGCATCTGGCGTGCCTGCGGGACTGTGGGTTGGTGGACTCCCGGCCGCAGGGCCGGGCTTCGCTGTTCCGGCTGACGCATCCGGAAGCGACCCTCGAACTGTTGACGGCCGCGGAGCGGCTGCTAGGGCTGACCGGTGATGCAGTCGCACTCTGCCCTGTCTACGGAGCGGCCGCCAAAGGAGGCCCCCGGTGAGCGAGCCACTGCGGATCACCCCGCGGCCGAGCACCTGGGTCGCCGACCAGGAACAGCGCCGCAAGCTCAGTCGCCGCGCCCAACTGCTGGCGGCGGCGTCGGTCGCCTACAACGTCGTCGAGGCCATCGTCGCGATCTCCGCCGGTGCCGCGGCGGGATCGGTCGCCTTGGTCGGCTTCGGACTCGACTCGGTCGTCGAGGTGTCCAGCGGGCTGATCATCCTGTGGCAGTTCCGCCACCGCCTGCCCGAGACACGTGAACGCCAGGCGCTGCGCCTGCTCGCGTTCTCCTTCTTCGGCCTGGCCGCCTACGTGACGTTCGAGTCCCTGCGTTCCCTCGTCGGCGGCAGCCACTCCGACTCGTCGCCGGTGGGCATCGGCATCGCGATCGCGTCCCTGATCGTCATGCCGTTCCTGTCCTGGGCCCAACGCCGTACCGGCAAGGCCCTCGGCTCCAACGCGGTCGTTGCCGACAGCACCCAAACCTTGTTGTGCACGTACCTGTCCGCGATCCTGCTTGTCGGCCTGCTGCTGAACGCGACCCTCGGCTGGTCCTGGGCCGACCCGATCGCCGGCCTGGTGATCGCCGCCGTCGCCGTCCGCGAGGGCATCGAGGCCTGGCAGGGCAAGGGCTGCTGCGCGCCCGTCGCCACCGGAGACGGCAAGAGCACCTGCGGGTGCGGCGACGGCACGTGCACCGACTCATGCTGCGCCGGCTGACCCATGTCACGGAAGGGCTTGTCGGCCTGGCGGTTCATCATGGCGTTCGGCGTCGTCAGCCTGCTGATGGACTTCGTCTACGAGGGCGCGCGGTCGATCACAGGTCCGCTCCTGGGCGCCCTCGGTGCCTCGGGCGCCGTGGTCGGCGTCGTCACCGGGGTCGGTGAGGCAGCGGCGTTCGGGCTGCGCCTCGTCTCCGGCCCGCTCGCCGATCGCACGCGGCGGTTCTGGACCTGGACGATCTTGGGGTACGTCGTGACCGCGGTCGCGGTCCCGTTCCTCGGCCTCGCCGGAGTGTTGTGGGTGGCCTCGGCGCTGGTGATCGCCGAACGGGTCGGCAAGGCCGTGCGCTCACCGGCCAAGGACACGCTCGTCTCGCACGCCACCGCGGTCACCGGCCGTGGCAAGGGGTTCGCGGTCCACGAGGCGATGGACCAGGTCGGTGCCGTCATCGGCCCGCTGACCGTCGCGGGCATCCTCGCCGTGACGGGCGACGACTATGCGCCGGCGCTCGGTGTTCTCGCGATCCCCGGCGCGGCGGCGATCGTGTTGCTGTTCTGGCTGCGCGCACGGGTACCCGACCCCGCCGGCTACGAGACGACGCCGACGGCCGGCGAGACCGTCGTACCCGGACAATCCCGTCGGCTGCCGCGAGCGTTCTGGGTGTACGCCGCCTTCACCGCGGCGACCTTGTCCGGCTTCGCGACGTTCGGCGTGCTCTCGTTCCACCTGGTCCGGGAACACCTGCTGCCTGTCGCCGCCGTACCGGTGGTCTATGCCGCGGCCATGGGGGTCGACGCGCTCGCCGCGCTCGCGACCGGGTGGCTCTACGACAGGACCGGGACCACGACGCTCGCCGTTCTGCCCCTCTTCGCGGCCGCCACTCCCCTGCTCGCGTTCACCCGCACATCCTGGCTCGCCGTCGCCGGAGCGCTGCTGTGGGGCGCAGCTGTCGGAATCCAGGAATCCACGCTGCGCGCCACCGTCGCGGACCTCGTCCCGGTCGGCCGACGCGCCACCGCCTACGGCATCTTCGCGGGCATCATGGGCGCGGCCACCCTCCTCGGAGGTGCCCTGACGGGAGTGTTGTACGACGTCTCCGTCCCCCTCCTGATCACCGTCGTCATCACGATCCAGGCACTCGCCCTAGCACTCCTCCTGATCACCAGAACGCGCGCCGTCCATCCGGCTGGAGCCTGACCAGACCACCGTCCAGTCCCGCCGATCCCATGGGCATGGGCGCCATGCAGTACGTCACCGGCGTCCTTCCGTAGAAATACGAGGGACACGAAAGGATTGCGGGTGTAGCGTCACCGAACCATGGAGCCGAACGACGTCACGCGTGCGATTGCCGCCGCAACTTCGATCGCCGCGTCGCTCGGTCTGCGGGCCGACGACGGGACGGTGCTCCACAACTCGAACAAGCTCGCCGTACGGTTGACACCGTGCGACGCCTTTGCCCGGGTGGCGCCGGTCGGGCAAGAGGTCGCCGAGTTCGAGGTCGAGCTCGCGCAACGTCTCGCCGAGGTCGGGAGCCCTGTTGCCTCGTTGGATCCTCGGGTGGAGCCGCGGGTGCACGTCCGGGACGGCTTCGCGGTGACGCTGTGGACGTACTACGAGCCCGCGACGCCTGACCTCTCACCGTCGGAGTACGCCGACGCGATGGGGCGCCTGCACGCCGGCATGCGGAAGGTGGACCTGCCGAGCCCGCGGTTCACGGACCGAATCGCCGAAGCACAAGAGATCATCCGCACCCCGGACCTCTCGCCGAGCCTCCCGGACGCGGAGCGGGTCTTCCTCAGCACCAGGCTGGAGTCCCTGCGCCAAGCGGTCGAGGACCGCGACGAGCAGCTTCTGCACGGCGAGCCGCACCCGGGCAACCTGCTCAGCACCCGCGAGGGCCCGCTGTTCATCGACCTCGAGACCTGCTGCCGCGGCCCGGTGGAATTCGACCTCGCCCACGTCCCCGAGGCGGTCTGCGAGCACTACCCGAACGTCGACGAAGACCTGCTCTCCACCTGCCGCGAACTCGTCCTCGCGATCGTCTCCGCCTGGCGGTGGGACATCGGCGACCAGTTCCCCAACGGCAGGCGATTCGGCGACGAACTCCTCCGGGCACTCCACGACGGCCCACCCTGGCCGACCCTCGACGCCATCGTCGAGCGCGTACTGTAGTCAGCCCGGCTGGATCTCCCGAGGTAAGCAGTCGGTGGCACCGCGACCTCGGCGTCGGCGAATTCGCGGAGGTCCCCGGCCCACCACACGCCGCGTCGCGGGGACCCTAGACTGAACCACCGACTCGCCCGAAGCCCAGGCGGCGCCCGACCCGCGACGTCCGCCGCGGAAGGAGCATCGCCGCATGAACGGCTCGTCCTCGACCCTGCCTCGACCCGTTCGCGAGCGACGCCGCTGGACCTGGCTCTTCCGTCCCAATCCCCTGCGCCGCCGGACCGACAAGCTCCAGGCCGCGGCGCTCGCATTCTGCGCGCTGGTGGGCGCGGCCGCCGTTCCGCTGGTCACGCTCCTCGCCCTACACGTTCACCGTACGACGGACGCGGACCTTCACGCCGCCCAGCAAGGCGCCACGCAGACCATCGCGACGACGACCGGCACCGGCCGGTCCCCACTCGGGTCCTCCGGACCGGCATCCCCCACCGTCGCGGCTCCGGCCCGCTGGACGACCACGACAGGCGACCTCCGCACCGGGATGATCCAGGTCCCCGCGGACACCCCGCCAGGCACCAACCAGCAGATCACCATCACCAGCGACGGCCGCTACCTCTCCAAAGCCCCTGCCCACGGCAGCACCGTCGTGATCCCGATCGTCCTCGGCGTGACCATGCTGTCGGTCGCCCTCCTCACCTGCACCCTGATCTACGGCGCCATCACCAGCCTCCTGAATCGCCACCGCGCCGCCGCCTGGGACACAGCGTGGGAAGACCTCGCCCGCACCTCAGCCAACTGAGCCCCTGACGAACAGGCTCGCGGTCGTTCGTCGTACTACTGGCGCGGGCGGCCGCACCGGGCTACTTCAGGTCCTTGGCGATGGTGCCTTGTTTCATGATCAGGGGGAAGGAGGTGTCGGGGGTGGCGACCAGCTGGAGGTTTTCGAGGGGGTTGCCGTTGACGAGGATCAGGTCGGCGAGGGCGCCTTCCTCGACGACGCCGAGGGTGCCGGGGTACGGGTTGCGTTCGCCTGACAGTCCCAGCAGTTCGGCGTTCGTGACGGTTGCCATCGTCAACACCTCGGCCGGCGTGAACCACCGCGTCATCTTCGCCAATTGCTTGCCCTGCTTGGCCGCCAGCCCCGGATCGAACAACGTGTCCGTCCCCCAAGCCAGCCGTACGTCGTGCTTCCGCGCCAGCTCGTACGCCGTATCCGTCCCGCGCGCCATCTGATCGAACTTCGACTGGTTCCCCGGCGGCACCGGCGGCGCGTCCTCGTCGTCCAGGAACGGCTGCAGCGACCACCACACCCCGTTCTCCGCCATCAACGCGGCGGTCGCGTCGTCAAGCAGTTGCCCGTGTTCGATACACCGAACCCCGGCCCGCACCGACTGCCGTACGGCGCGCGGCGTGTAGGCGTGCACCATCACGTAAGTCCCCCAGTTCTCGGCCGCCTCGACGGCTGCCCGGAGCTCGGCCTCCGTGTACTGGGTGACGTCCAGCGGATCGTACGGCGACGCAACGCCTCCGCCGGCCATCAACTTCAGCTGCGACGCACCGAGCATCAACTGCTCCCGCGCAGCCTCGAACACGGCGCTCACACCGTCGGCGATCCGCACGGCCCCCACCAGCTCTGCGTGACTCAGGTGTCCGGTCCGGCCGCGTGGGACCTCGTGCCGGGTCCGGAAGTCCCCGTGTCCGCCGGTCTGCGAGATCATCGCCCCGGACGGGTAGATCCGCGGCCCGGGCACCACGCCGGCGTCGATCGCCTGTTTCAGCCCGAGCGAGGGACCGCCGGCGTCCCGGACCGTGGTGAACCCGCGGAGCAAGGTCTCCCGCGCGGTCGCGGCGGCGACGACGTGCAGGTACCCGACGTCGCCCATCATCGCGGTCATCAACGGCACGGCCGCGAACAACGAGTGCCAGTGGGCGTCGATCAGCCCGGGCATCAGCGTCCGGCCGTCCCCCGGTACGACGCGTGCGCCGGGCGGCTCCGAGACGGTCGGCGCGATCTCGGTGACGACGCCGTCGCGCACCGCGACCTGTACGGGATCGCCGACGCTGCCCCGGCGTACGTCCAGCACGCGCACGTCATGAAAGACGATCGGCTCGGTCACGGTGGCACCTCTCCGCAGTGGTTCTCGCAGCGTAAGGCCGCGCGCGACACGACTGCTCACCCGAACTGGAGGAGGAAACCGGCGCGCCGACCGGTCACGCTCCTGGTGACGCCGGAGGCAGTCCATGGAGGACACACACAAGGTCAGGACCGTGCTGGCGGTCGTCCTGATCGTGGCCGGGTGCCTCCTGGCCCCGGTCGCGGTCACCGCGGCCTGGGCGCGGACCCACGTCACGAACACCGAGCGGTACGTCGACACCGTCGCACCTCTGGCCGCCGACTCCGACGTCCGGAACGCGGTCGCCGACCAGGTCACCGAGGTGATCCTGCGCAACCTGCCGGACCGGATCGCGAGCACCGCCCGCGGCGTCGTGCGCGGTCAGGTCGGTCAGCTGGTCGAGAGCGACACGTTCCAGAGCCTGTGGCGCAGAGCCAACCAGGCGGCGCACGGTCAACTGATCGACCTGCTGACCGGGCGCGGTCCCGCGAACCTCAACGGCGACACGGTCAGCATCGACCTCGGCCCGTTCGTCGCGGCGGCCAGAGACCGTCTGGTCGCGTCGGGATTCGCCGCCGCGCAACGGATCCCGGACATCCAGCAGAGCTTCGACGTCTTCTCCTCGGCGGATCTGCCCAAAGCCCAACAGGCCTACCGCTTGCTGGACCGGTACGGCGCGGTCCTGCCGTTCGTCGCCGCCGGGCTGCTCGTCCTCGGGCTGGGCGTCGCCGTACGCCGCCGCCGGACGCTGATCGGGATCGGGCTCGGCACGGCCGCGTCGATGGTTGTCCTGGGCATCGTTCTGCTGATCGGCCGGCAGGTCGCGCCGGACCGGTTGCCCGACGGCTTCCCGGCGACCGCGGTGTTCGACGTCGTGACCCGGTCCCTGTGGACGACGCTGGTGGTGATCTTCGTGATCGGCGCGGTCGTGGCCGGTGCGGCGCTGGTCGCGACCCGGCTCAGTCGGCCGGACCGAACGGCGGGATCTGCAGTACCTCCAGGATGTTGACGCCGAGCATGTCGAGGTGGTTGAGGATGCCGGCCAGCGCGGCCTGGTCGGCCAGGTCTCCGTGCAGCACGGTCTGCACCGGTTCGGACTCCACCGCCAGTGCCGGAAACGCGTCGGTGAGTTCGTGCGACAACGCCCCCTGCACCCGGATCACGTAGTGGCCCATGACAACGCCCCTTTCGTGGCCACTCTGCCCACCCCGCGGCGGCGGGGCATCACCCTTCCCGGGCGATAGCCGGCGACTCCCCCGGATCGTGGGAGGCAGGCACGCCGTGAAGACGGCATGGTGGTGAGGTGGCAGACCAGGTGCCCAGACCGGCCGCGACCCGGCGCCGAATACCGCGGGCGGTGGTGCGCGTCGGCCGGGTCCTGGTCGTCGCCGTCGTCGCCTGGCTGCTGCTCCGGCTGCTGCGGGCGATCCACTGGAGCCAGGTCGCTTACGCCGTCACGCACCTGGGTCTGTGGCAGGTCGTGGTGATCCTGCTCGTGCTGCCGGTCCGGCGGTTCGTGCTCGCGGCTCCGCTGGCACTGTTCGTCACCGGGCTCGACGTCCCGCGCGCGATGGTCAACGACGTCGCGGCGGCCTCCGTGGCCACGATCGCACCGTCGCCGGGCGATGTCGTCGTACGGCTGGCCATGCTCAGGTCGTGGGGTATCGACGCGAAGGCTGCCGCGTCCGGGCTGACGCTCAGCACGGTGATGTTCTACGTGGCGCGGCTGGCCGCGCCGATCCTCGGGTTCGTCGTGTTCTGGGCGACCGGGACGTTCTACGCACGGTTCGGCTTGGCGGCGCTCGTGTTCGGCGCGGGTGCGGCTGCGCTGCTGGGCGGTCTGGTGTACGCCGTACGGGCCGAGCGGTCTGCCGCGGCGCTCGGGCGGTTGCTCGGCACGGTGATCCGAAAGGTACGGCCGTCGGCCACCGGGCCGGACGACTGGGCCGATCGGCTGGTCGACTTCCAGGCCCACAGCGCGCGGCTCCTGAAGGCGCATGGCCGGCCGGCGGTCGTCAGTCTGTGCGCCCTGGTCGTGGTGGAGGCCGGCGTACTCGTCCTGTGCCTCGGGTTTGTCGGCGTCCCGATGAGCACCTCGACCATTCTCCTGCTCGCCTGCACCTTTCTCGTCATCTACCCGTTGACGGGCCTGCCGCTGATGGGTGCCGGCGTGTTCGACGCGAGCTACACCGCACTGGTGTCGTCGCACAGCGAGTTGGAGACGACGACGCTGGTCGCCGGGCTGCTCGTCTGGCGGGTTGCGATCCAGGTCGTACCGGTCGTCGTAGGCCTGCTGGCGCTCGCCCGTTGGCGCCACGTGCAGCGGGGAGCGACCAACAGTGCGGCGTAGGCTCGTTCTCCTGCTCCTGTCATCGGCGCTGCTCGTCGTGGGCGTCGAACCGGCCGCGACCGCGACGTCGCCCGAGGACACGACGGCGCAGCAGTTGGCCGAGCGCTACGCACCTGTCATCAAGCTGCAAGACAGCGCCGCAAACTGCTCCGAAGGCGAACACTTCCGGCCGATCGACGTCCAGGCTGTGCTCGGCAACCAGCAGGTCGCTCTGCGCGGCCCGTGGCAGCCGCCCGACCTGATCAAGACGCAGCCACTGGGCAAGGACCTCGGGCTCCGGTACCCGGGCCACTTCCTCGATTTCCCGGGCGATCCGCTGCGCCCCGGCTGCGACTACGCCAACTGGTCGGCACAGCTCAACTCCCAGTACGCCGCGACTGTCTACGCGCACGTCGCCGGCGACCCGAAGTACCCGGGCCAGCTCTCCCTGGAGTACTGGTTCTTCTACATCTTCAACGACTACAACAACACCCACGAAGGCGACTGGGAATCGATCCAGCTGATCTTCGACGCCCCTACCCCGGCCGGCGCGCTGGCCACGGCACCGGCCGCGGTCGGGTACAGCCAGCACGGCGGCGCCGAACGCGCGAAATGGGGCGACGCGAAGCTCGAGCTTGTCGACGGCACCCATCCGGTCGTGTACCCGGCGGCAGGCTCGCACGCCAACAAGTACGGGCAACGTCTGTACCTCGGCCGCGGATCGGAGGGGCTCGGCTGCGACGACACGACCCGGCCGGAGCCGGCGATCAGCCCGAAGGTCGCCTACGTTCCGATGAACCGGGCCGACTACCTCGCGCAGTACCCCTGGCTGGGGTTCGAAGGACGGTGGGGCGAGCGGCAGCGATCGTTCTTCGACGGACCGACCGGGCCGAACATGAAGCCGTCCTGGACGGCGCCGATCCAGGACGCCGAGTCGACCTGGCGCGACGACAGCACCGTCGTACCCGCCGGAGCGCTGCTCGGCCCCAGCAGTACGAGCGTCTTCTGCGCCGCCGTGCGTACCGGGTCGAACCTGCTGCGCGAGACCCTCGACCGGACCTGGCTGCTCGGACTCCTGCTCGCCCTGCTGGTCGCGGTGGTGTGGTTCGCCGCGAGCCGGACCCGGTGGACCGATGCCGACCCGCTTCCCGCCCGGCGGCCGCGGGCCTGGGGCCAGGCGGTGGTTTCCGCGATCCAGCTGTTCCGTCGGCAACCGGGCCTGTTCGCCGGGTTCGCCGCCGCGTTGGGCGTCCTGAGCGTGGTCACCGTGACCCTCGCCAGGCTCCAGGCAGCCAGGCGGGACGCACCGACCGACCTCGGAGCGCCGACCGAGAACGCAACCGGCTTCTGGGCGACGCTCCTCGCGCTGGCCGTCACCCTGCTGACGATCGCGACGTACGTCGTCCTGCTCGCGGCCGTGATGCGGACGCTCGACCAGCTCGACCGCGGTCTGCCGGTGACAACCACGGCGGCGCTCCGCGCCGTGGCCCGCCGGCCGCTCGCCCGCGCGGCCACGCAGTACGTCGTCGTCCTGTTCGTGCTGACGATCTTCGTCGCGACCATCCCGCTGGCCGTGTACTACGCGGTCAGCCGGGCGTTCGTCGTCCAGGTGCTGGTCGCCGAGCAATGCTCCGGCGGCGCGGCGTTGCGAGGTAGCCGTCGCCTGGTCGCCCGCCGCTGGTGGCGGACCGCCGTACCGCTGGCCCTCGTGGTCGGCGCCGGGCTCGCCGTCGGGCCGATCGCCGGCATCGTCCTGCTGCTGGCGACGGACTGGTCGCCGATCCTGATCGACGTCGTGTCGTCGATCCTGTTCGCGCTCGCGATGCCGATCGCCGCGGCGGCTGTCGCCTACCTGTACTTCGACCGCGCGTTCTCGACGAGGTCCGTCAGGACTGCAGCGCCTGGATGAGTTCCTCCTCGCGCTCGCGGGTCAGGTTGGTTTGCAGGATGGTCGGGCTGTACGGCTTCAGCGCCTCGATCACCCGGTCCACGGTGGCCGACCGCGCCAGCAGGAACACCGCCGCGTGTCCCTCCTGCAACTCCTGGCCGATCTCCTTGATCAGCTGGTCGCTGACGCCGATGTCGGTGAGCTTGCCGCTGATCGCACCGGTGGCGGCGCCAACGACCATGCCCGCCAACGGGTTCAGGAAGATCAGCCCGATCAACGTGCCCCAGAGCGCCCCGCCGGCCGCGCCGGCCGCGGTCAGGTTCATCGTCTGCTGGATGCGTACCTTGCCCTTGGCGTCCTTGTAGGCGATCGCCGCGTCCTCACGCTGCAGCAGTTGCTGCTTGGCCAGCTCGTCCGTGAGCTGTACGACGCGCTCGGCGTCCTCACGGCTGTCCAGGCCGAGTACCACGAGATGAGTCATGTCAGGTTTCCTCCGATATGGGGTGACTTTCAGTGCGACGGTTCGTCCGGCTCGCGCCGTACGGTCGGCACCCGGGAGCCGATCCACACCGCGACCGCGACCAGGAGCCCGATCCCGATGATCCAGCCCCACAGGCCCTCGGACACCGGGCCGAGCCGCCCGAGGCCGAGGCCGCCGGGGTCCTTCGACTGCTGCAGCGCCACGATGTACGCGATGATGTCCCGCTTGTCCTCCGGCCGCATGACCTGGTCGGAGAACACCGGCATCTGCTGCGGGCCGGTCAGCATCGCCTGGTAGATGTTCCGCGGCGTCGTCGCCATCAGGGACGGCGCGTACTTGCCGTTCGGCAGCGCGCCGCCGCTCCCGGCGAAGTTGTGGCAGGCCGTGCAGTTGGTCCGGAACAGCAGGCCGCCCCGGGTGACCTCCTCCTGCGTCGCCTTGCTCACGTCGTACGACGACGCCGGCGGGATCGCGGGACCCGGCGCGAGCGAGGCGACGTACGCCGCCAGCGCCGCGATCTCGTCCTGCGAGTAGACGGGCGTCTTCTGCGGGATCTGCGCGCCCGGCTGCTGCGCGGGCATCCGGCCGGTGCTGACCTGGAAGTCGACCGCGGCCGCTCCGACACCGATCAGCGACGGCGCGGTGAACGCACCCCCGCCGTTGGTCCCGCCTTGGGCGTGCAGGCCGTGGCAGCTGGCACAGCCGACCGCGAAAAGCTTCCGGCCCTCCTCGATCTGCTGGGACTGCGGACCGTCCGCTCCGGCGGCGCCGTTCGGGACCAGTACGGCGTACGCCAGACCGAGAAGGACCAGCGCGGCACCGATGACCGGCAGTCTGAGCCGGGACCTGAATCGGGCACTGGGTCTGGCACTGGGTCTGGCACTGGGTCGGACACTGTGCATCGTGGCACCTCCGCGGTGTCCAGCAGAACCCGAACCGGCGCCGCTTGTGATCACCCGAATCGGGCGAGTCAGCGAGAGTCGCGCTTGGCCTGCCGACGGCTGCCCAGCGCCCGCGTGGACGCGTCCTTCTTCAGCCCTCCGGTGGTCTTGGTCGCCCGCGGCGGCGGGCTCGTCGCCGGCGCGGGCGGCTTGGCGGCCGGCCGCTTGGCGGTGCTGAGCACCGGTTTGGCCGCCCGGCCGGCCTCGATCCGTTCGGCGCGCAGTTCCTGCGCCGCGCGACGCGCCGCCGCCGCGACCTCCCGGCTCACGGTGGCCAGCACCGACTCGAACAGCTCGGCCTTGTCCCGGTCGCGCTGGTTCCGTGCGTACGACAGGCCCCGGCCGCCCACCTCGGCAACGGCGGCGGCCGCGCCGCGCCGGTAGTTCTTCACGTACTTGGTCCGCGCCCGCCGTACGCGTTGATGCAGGTCCAGCAGATCGTCCTCGTCCAGCTGCTTCAACGCGTCCCGCTCGGTCTCGGCCACCAGCAACCGCTCGGCCTCGGTCAGCGAGTTCAGCAGGCTCTGATTCATCGCAGTCTCCCTTGTCCGTCGAATGCCCCCGGCGAGGATCCTTGCGCCGCCGGCAGTCCCGTCTCCACCGCCGGTGCCGGACGGAGCAGTCCGACGCCGCGGGCCACCCGGAGCGCCGCGGACCGCTTCTCGACACCGAGCTTTCGGTACAGCGCCATCAGGTGCGTCTTCACCGTGTTCTCGGTGATGAACAGCGCCTTCGCGGTCTCGGTGTACGAGTTCCCGAGCGCGAGCTGGTCCAGCACGTCGGCCTCCCGGCCGGTGAGCCGGATCTGCGCGCCGTTCACGACCGCGCTCAGCCGGCGATCCGGTACGGCGTCGGTGTCCGGCCTGGTCCGGGCGAGCAGGGTCACGCCGCCCTTGCTCCGATAGCCGTCCAGCCGCTCGAGCGCGATCGCGGCGAAGGGATGCGGGTTCGGGGACCGGGCGTAGGCGCGGAGCTGGTCGAGGAAGACCGGCTCGCCGCCGGCCGGGATCAGCGCGTGCACGATGCGCTGCGGGGCGACGCGGTTCAGGGTGTCCACCAGGGAGGCCTCGGCGGCGGCCGGATCGGCCGCGCGGGTCAGCAGGACGGTACGGAACGACGCGGCCGCCGACGCGACCGGCGGGTAGATCCCGGGATGCGCGAGCACCTCGTCGATCATCCGCACCGTCGCCCGGAGATCGCCCTCGCCGATCGAGAGCATCGCCTGCAGCAGCTCGGCCTCAGGACCGCTTCCGACCCGGTCGAGCTCCGCGAGCTGCCCGGCGGCACCGTCCTCGTCGCCGATCAGCACGGCCAGCCGGAAGCGCAGCAGCGCGAGGTCGCGGGCGAGGAACGACGGCAGCGGACCGGCTGCGGCGGGGTCCGCGGACAGCTCGGACAACGCCTCGTCGAGACGGCCGTCCTCGATCAGCAGGACGCCGCGGAGCGTAGCCCGCAGCGCGCCGATCACCGTGTCCGACTCGGCGGACGCGGTCATCGCGACGAGCTCGTACCAGCGCCACGCCTCGTCTCGGCGCAGATCGCCGAGCGCCGCGAACCCCAGCACGACATACGCCCGTACGGCGTACTCCGGCGGAAGGTCGTCACCGCCGATGTCGAGCGCCTCTCGGGCCGACCTCGCGGCGTTCCGCAGCTGGCCGCGGGCGTACTGCACGACCGCACGATGCACCAGTCCCCCGGCGATCAGCCGGGAGTGCGCTGCCATCCGGGCCGACACCAGCGCCTCGCCGAGGTGTGCGGACGCCCTGTCCAGGTCGTCGGCCCAGGTCTCCGCCGCGGCCAGCTCGATCAGCAGCCACGCCAGCCGCTCCGGCCCGAGCACGGCGTCGCTGCTGCCGCTGTCCGGGGACAGCAACGACCGCGCGCCGTCGATGGCGGACCGGACGTCGTGCCATCCGTAGCGCGACTTCCAGAGGCGGAGCAGCACCGCATCGGCCTCCAGCGCGTCGTCCTCGGGTGTCGGCGCGTCCCGCTCGCCGGTCAACCGATCGGCCGCGGCCGCGTCCATGACCGCGCCGGCCACATCGCCGGAGGCCCGGCGGAGCAGGCCCCGGACCCCGAGCAGGTGCGGGAAGTCCTCGACCGGCACCACTCCGAGCGCCACCGCGACCAGTTCCAGCTCGCCCGCCGCGAGCAGCTCCGGCCCGCGACTCAGCACGATCCGCGCCACCAGCGCCGGATCGTCCGCGCCCAGCGCACTGCGCAGCGCGCCGACGCTGTCGCCGCGGTTCTCGTAGTACAGCGCGGACCGGTGCTGCGCGGCAGCGACGATCCGGGCGCGCTCCGCGTTCGCGGCAACGCGCCTCCGCAGCAGCTCGACGAGCAACGGGTGATAGCGGTACGACGGCTCGGCACCCGGCCCGTCGACGTACGCCGTGACGAGCAACCCGTTGCCGGCGAGCTCCGCGAGCATCGCGCCCGCGTCCGGGTCGTCGCTCAACGCCGCCGCCAGCTCCGCGGTCACCGACGGTACGCCGAACGTGCTCAGCAGCATCGCCTGAACCCGCTCGTCCAGAGTGCTGACCGTCTCTCCGAGGAACAGGTCGAGCACCGGGCCCTGGTTGACCAGCGACCACCTCACCTCGCCCGACGCCGCGAACGTCCGGGCCGCGAGGACCAGCGCGGCGGCCCAGCCGGCCGTGTTCGCCTGGAACAAGCGAATGTCCTCGGCGGTCGCGCTGCCCGCATGCGCCTTCACCAGCTCGGTCGCCTCGGCGTCGGTGAACCGCAGGTCCCGCGAGCGCAACGTCAGCGTCAGGCCGCGAAGCTCCAACTCCGGTACCGGCAACGGCAGGTCGTACCGGCTAGCCAGCACGATCCGCAGCGCATGCGGCGACTTCCGCAGCACCAGCGCCAGCTCCGCGAGAACGGTTGCCGACAGCAAGTGCCCGTCGTCGACCACGACCAGCTCCGGGTCCGACGGGTCGCGGTCCACCGCCTGCTCGAGCATTCGCCCGAACGATCCGGCCGCATGCCCGCTGATCCACGTCACCGCCGTACCATCGTCACGCCGCCGCCGGACCCAGTCCGACAGCAGCACCGTCTTACCGGTCCCCGGCGGCGCGATCAGCAAGGTGAGCGGCGCCCGGACCCCGACGTCGAGAGCCGCATGCAAGCGCTCCCGAACCACCAACGTCGCCGGCGGCCGTGGAATCCCGCCGGCTGTTCGCGGATCGACTGTCCGGTGCTCCCGATCGATCGAGGCGCACACCTCGTGGCCCTCCCCCTGGCCGACGTGCTCCTACCCAGAGTTGCCAATCCCGAGACTAACCGTTCCAACTGCGTCGCGGCAGCCCTGAGCCCAGGTCGAGAATCGGACCACGGTCCGATACGCCGCGAAGTCAGGCGGCCTTCTTCGGCTTCTTCGAGGCACGTTTCCTGGCGGGGGTCTTCTTCTTCGCACTGCGGGCCTTGCGAGCCTCCTCCACGCTGGCCCGGAGGGCGGCGACCAGATCGGTCGGGTTGGTGGCCTGCGGCTCCTCCTCGGAGTACACGACCTCCTTTCCGGCGTGCTTGGCCTTGACCAGGTCCTTGACCCGCTCGGTGTAGGTGTCCTTGTACGCGGACGGCTTCCACTCACCCGACATCGCCTCGATCAGGTCGACAGCCATCGAGAGCTGTTTCCCCGCGCCCGCCTTGCGTGGTAGCTCGCCCAGCTCGGCGTCCGGGTCGCGGATCTCGTCGGCGAAGTACATCGTCTCCAGCACCAGGACCTTGCCGTCGGCACGGATCGTTGCCAGGTACTCCTTGCCGCGCATCACGAACTTCGCGATGCCGGCCCGGTTCGTCTTCGCCAGCGCGTCGCGGAGGAGCGCGTACGACGACGCGTTCTCGGGGTCGGACGGACCCAGGTAGTAGCTCTTCTGGAAGTGCATCGGGTCGATGTCGTCCAGGTCGACGAAGGTGTCGATCTCCAGCGACCGGGACTTGCCCGGCGCGATGTCGTCCAGTTCCTCCGGCTCGACGATCACGTACTCGCCGCCGCCGACGTCGTGTCCCTTGACGATCTTGTCGTACGGGACCTCCCGGCCGGTACGTTCGTTCACCCGCTTGTACCGGATCCTGTCCGACGTCCCCTTCTGGAACTGGTGGAAGTCGATCTCGTGCTCCTGCGTGGCGCTGTACATCCCGACCGGCACCGACACCAGCCCGAAGTTGATGTACCCGCTCCAGATCGCCCGCGCCATCCCCGCTCCTCTCGCCTTTCCCCAGCCGGTACCCAGCCGGACGCTCCGCGATCGTGACAGGGTGCCGCTACCGCGTGCGGTCCGGCGTACCGGCGCGGGACGGGTGCCAGCGGACCGGGCCGAAGCGAATGGGTGCCGGGTCGTCATCCGGTACCACCACGCCGGCCGTCCCGGCGCGGTCCCGGTCGTAGGCGGCACGGCGGATGGGGTCGCGCAAGGTGGCGTAGGCATTGAGAAGGTCCTGCAGACGCGCGTCGGCGTCCGGCTCGACCGACCTTCGGGTGTCGGGGTGCAGCCGGCGGACGAGACGCCGGAAGGCCTGGTCGAGCTCGTCGTCGGAGGCCTGTGCGGTCACCCCGAGAACCGCGTACGGATCACTGCACGGCAAGCTCATCTACGACCTCCCTCAAGGACTCGGTGTCACCGGACGAGCGGCGCGCCGGGGCGCCGGAGGGCGCGGAGGGGCGCGGCTCCGGCCCTCCGGCCGGCGTACCGGGTCTCGCCGGCTGCGGCGGGCGGCGAGTGGGCGCGGCCACCACGGCTGCGGCCGCGCCCATGCCCCGGCCGGCGGAGCGGGCTTGTCGAGTGGCGGCTCGCACGGCGACTCCCAGCCGGCCGCGATCAGTGCGTCGAATTCGGCCCGCACCAGTTCGTCGTCGCTCAACGTGAGGTCGACGAAGATCTCGGCCTCGGCGCGTAACTGTTCGGTCGTCGGCATCGATGTCACCCCCTCGACACGCCCGCGGGTCCGGCCCGGCCGGTCAGGCGTCGATCTGTTTGCGATCGCCCTCGGTGTTCGCGATGGCGATCTTGCGCGGCTTCGCCTGCTCCGCGATCGGGATCGTCAACGTCAGTACGCCGGCCTCGTAGCTGGCCTCGATCCGGTCGGCGGCCAGGGTGTCGCCCAGGAACAGCTGCCGGGAGAACACCCCGAGCGGACGCTCCGAGACCTGCATCTCGGCGCCTTCGGCGAGCTCCACCGGACGGCGCTCGGCCTTGACCGTCAGTACGTTGCGTTCGACGTCCAGATCGATCGCGTCCGGCGAGATCCCCGGCAGGTCGAACGCGACCACGTACTGATCGCCGTCGCGGTAGGCGTCCATCGGCATCGGGGACGGCCGCGACCACGTGCCAGGTGTCTGGCTCCCGAAGAACTGCTGTGCAAGCCGGTCGAACTCCCGGAAGGGGTCGGTGCGTATCAACATCGTCCCTGCACCTCCTCTGATCCTTGACTCATCGGTGGTGTCAACACGCACTTCTGATATAGCATGTCATCGAAGCGATGACAAGACAGAAATGTCATCCAATCGCTGACATGGTCGATCATCGGACAGAGAGGTGGGAGATGTCTGGGGACCCCGCCGGTCAGGCGCAGGCCGCGTTCACCGCGATCGAGCAGGCCGTCCGCCACGTCGCCGCCGGCCGCCGGACCCCGGACGGGCAGCTCCCGCCAGAGGCGGAGACGGTCAGCTCCGCGGACCTGCTCGAGGCACTGTCGGGCCTGAGGATCCTGCAGGAGCAGCTTGCAGCGTGGGAGCCGCTCCTGATCGGCGCCGCCCGCGACCGCGGCACGAGCTGGGCCGCGATCGCCCCGGCCCTCGGGCTCGCCAGCCGCCAGGCCGCGGAGCGCCGCTACCTGCGGCTCAACCAGCACACCACCGATCCTGAGGGAATGACCGGCGAGCAGCGTGTGCAGGCCGCGCGGGACCGCCGAGCCGGTGACCGCGCGGTCACTCGGTGGGCCCGTGACAACGCAGGCATGCTGCGCAGGCTCGCCGCGCAGATCACCGCACTCGACGACCTCGAACCAGCCACCCAGGCATCCGCCGACCGGCTCCTGCAGGCGCTCGGCGGCGACGACACCGCGACCCTCCTGGCTCCCCTCGCCGAGGCCGGCGCCAAACTCGAGGACAGCCACCCGAAGCTCGCCGGACAGGTCTCCGACATCAACGTCACCACCGACCAGCTACGGGCGGAACACGCCGCACGACCGCAACAGCCGAGCCCGCCTACGGCCAGGTGACCTGGTCGAGTTGTTCGCTCTCGATCCGGATCTGCAGTTCGGCGCGGATCTTCGGGTCCAGTCCGCCGACGTCGACGAGGACGTCCTCGGGTGAACAGTCGGCGAGTCGTACGACGCACTCCGCGACCAGCGCCGGCCACAGGATGTCGCGGCGCGGCTCGTCCGTGCCGACCAGGCCGCTGACCAGCGCGTCGATCGGATCGAGGTCCAGCCATCGGCCGCGCGTCTCCGGGGAGGCCGCGCGATCGATCCAGCGGACCGTACAGGTGTTCGGCTCGTCGTCCGTCGGTCGTACGTCGGCGGACCGTTGCTCCTGATGGACGGCGGGGCCGGAGTCCAGCGACAGCGTGAGCGGCGTACGGCGAGTGCTGCCGGTGAGTTGCAGCTTCGCCTCGGTCTGGACGATCGGGGTGAGCGCGTCGAGCGAGTGCGCGACGAAGTACCCGTCGGGTTCCAGCGCGACGATCCGGGCCAGCGGACCGGCGTAACTGATGCCGCGCTCGTCGTCCTGCAGTTCGGTGTACAGGATGCGCGCCTGCGGGAACATGCCGCGCAGAATGCCGAGCGCGTTCCCGCTCACGACCGGTGTGAGCACGATGTTCGCCGTCGGGGGCGCGGACCTGATGTCCACCACCGTGTACCCCGGCCCGAGCATGTCGCTCAGCTCCGCCCGCGCGGTCTTGGACAACGGCATCGTCGTCACCACCAGCACAGCCGACTCCGCCGTACCCATCAGCAAACCGCCCCGCACAGTTTGGTCATCGTCAGAAACTACACAACGACGGGTGCGCCGTCTCGCCGGTCGACTACGGGATCGGAGCTCCTTCGGGGGTGTAGGTGGCGAGCTCCACCTGATAGCCGTCGGGGTCCGCGATCGTCAGGGCCTGCGCGGGCGCCGTCGCCGCCGTCCGCGGATGGACGTCCCCGTGGACGGCGTGCAGTTCCTCGGCCCGTTGGTGAAGCTCGTCGATCGACGCGTCGGCCATCAGACACACGCTGATCGACCCACCCGGCGCCGGCACCCCTTGCCGCAGCCGGATCGCCTGCGCACCGATCACGAACGACACCTCACCCTCGTGGTCCCTGGTCGCGCGCACCCCGGTCAACGTGGACCACCACCGACGACTCGCGTCGAGATCGGAAACGTTCAGCACAACGTGGTCGAGACAGCTCGCGTGGATCCTCATGGCTCAACTCCTTCCACTACCACCGACTGTCCACCGCCCGCCCTCATCCGTCCAGCCCGGCCCCAGGCCGAGATCAGCGGCGCGAGGGTCAGGTCGAGCCTGCCCGCGCCGATGGCGGCCAGGTGCGCGTCGAGCTCGGCGTCGTCGGCGAGCCCGGCCGCGATCAACTCACGGCGTACGTGCCGGATGGTCGACGCCTCCAGCCGGTCGCACGCCACACCGCCCACTGGAAAGGAGCCGCTCGCCGCGACATCCGCCAAGCCTGCAGCACGCAACGCGGCCGGCAAGGTCCTGCCGTAGCGCAGCTCCGCACCACGGCCCGCCAGCAGCTCCCGGATCGCGTTGCGAATCCGGTTGGCCCGTCGCTGCTCAGGACCACTGTCGTCCAAGCAGGCCAGCGGCTGCAGCGCAGTGTCGGCGTCCTCGATCAGCAACCACCCGCCGGGCCGCAGCGCTGCCGCCATCGTGGCCAATGCCCGCGCCCGGTCGGGCACGTGGACCAGCACCAGCCGGGCGTGCACCAGATCGAAGCTCCCGGGCTCCGGCGGCGGATCCGCGGCAACGTCATGCCGACGTACGTCGTACCCGTCGTTCTCCTGCAACCACGACGTGTCGAGGTCCGTGGCCAGCACATACCCGGTCGGACCGGCCATCGCCGCGAGCGCCGCCGGAATGCTGGTGCCTCCGCCCCCCACTTCCCAGCACCGCGAACCGGGCCCGACCCCGAGGCGCTCGAAGTGCCCACGGGTCACCCCGTCGAACAGCTCGGCCAGCCAGACGAATCGCTCACCCGCCTCGGCACGCGCGTTGTCCAGCAGATACCCGCCAGTGGCACCGCTGTCGGTCGGATCCGTCGGCGACGAGGTCATGACCACATGGTCCACCCTTCCACGCCGCCGGCGCCACGATCTGCTGAGATCTGGCGCGTGCCCGCACCGAGTGGTCACATGGAGTGTGGACCGGATGCCGGGACATGTTGCCAACGGCAAGGGAACGGGACCTCCTGGAGGACGCGATGAGACTCACCGGGACGGCGGTGCGGTTGACGATCATGGTCGGTGAGACGGATCGGTGGCACCACAAGCCGCTCTACGCCGAGATCGTCCACCGGGCTCACCAGGCCGGTCTGGCCGGAGCAACGGTGCTGCGCGGCATCGAGGGGTACGGCGCGTCGAACCTCATCCACACCGCTCGCCTGCTGAGCATGTCCGACGACCTGCCGATGGTGATCCTGATCGTCGACACCCACGAACGGGTGAACGCGTTCCTCCCGCAGCTCGACGAGCTCGTCCACGAGGGCCTGGTCATCCTCGACGACTGCGAAGTCATCCGGTACGTCGGCCGCGGCGCCGAGCGGTCCGCGCAGCCGTAACGCCGGCCGGCGCGGTGCCGCGAGATCGGGACTTTCGCCCCTGGCCGACGGGACCCCGTCTGACGACGGTGGTAGTGCCATTCGGTCCCACTCTGGGGGTTCTCATGAAACCACGCTTCGGCCGTGCGCGCCTCGCACTGATCGCCATCGTCCTCGGCCTGATCGCGTCGCTCGGGCTGACCGCCGCCTCCGCGGCACCTGCCAGTACCTCGGCGGCCACCCAGTCGGCAACGACCGCGACAACCGCGACAACGAAGTACGTGTATCTGACGTTCGACGACGGGCCCTGGTACCCGTACACAGGTCAGATCCTCAACATCCTGCGCCAGTACAACGTCCACGCCACCTTCTTCGAGGTCGGCCGTCAGGTGGCCCGGTACCCGTGGCTGACCCGGGGGGCCTACCTGCGCGGCATGAGCGTTCAGAACCACACCTGGTCCCACCCCGACCTGCGGTACGTGTCCTGGACAACGTTCAAGTACCAGGTCCTCACCACCGACCGGTACATCCGGAACCAGACCGGCTACACCCCACGCTGCCTGCGACCGCCCTACGGCGCGGTCAACACCACCGTTCGCAACCGCGCAGCCGCCCTCGGCAAGAAGATCCGGCTCTGGACGGTCGACCCGCGCGACTGGTCCCGGCCCGGCACCTCGGCGATCGTCTCGCGCGTGCTCAACAACGTGCACAGCGGATCGGTCATCCTCATGCACGACGGCGGCGGCAACCGCAGCCAGACCGTCGCCGCCCTCCCGACCATCCTCCGCACCTTGAAGGCCCGCGGGTACGTCTTCTACCGCATGTGGTGCGCATGAAGTGGACGGCCAGCCGTACGTGGTAAGTCTGAGCGGCCTGATGGACACTCAGACGAACGGCCGGCCGTCAGTCACAGCCTCTCGACCAGCCAGGACGGCACGCAGGGCGTGGGGTAGTTGCTGCAAAGCGTGGGTCAGGTGACCGGGCGAGCTGAGCTTGTCGATGGCACGGGTCACGGCCACGGCGACCTTTGGTACGTCGTCCTGTGAGACCACAGCTTCCCGCGCGAATCGGCGTTCGAACTCCGCCGCCCCGGTCTTCTGCGGGACCCGGCTGGGATTCCAGCCGTCGTAGTACACGCCGCGCAGCAACTCCGGCAGTTGCGCGGCGAAATGCGCAGTCTCCTCGACGCCGAGGCGGTCGCGCAGGCCGTGCAGCCACGCCCGGAGGACTCGGTAGGCGAACTGCCGGTCGTCGGTGCCGAGTTCGATCGCGACACCCGTGACCCACAAACTGGCGGTCCGCTCCGCGTGATCGATCGCTTCGACCCTGATGGCGCTCATCATCAGATCCCCCTGGAAGTCCACGGCGACCACGCCGGCCGCCGACGTCTGCAAGCCTGCCGCTCCGGACGTCAGCTGAGCCAGGCGCACAAGACCCCAATCCGCTGGCCGACCGCCCGTCCCGGCGGGACCTTCGACCCTGCGCTCATCGGGCCTCATCGGGCCGGGGCACGACCCCGGCAGCCGGCTCGACGCCCTGTGTCACCCACGGCCCTGGCCGACGGTGAAGGTTCCGTGGGCGCCTCGTTCGGCATCGATCATCACGTGGGACACGAACGGGTAGCGGCCCGGCTCCGGGAAGGTCAGCTCCACGAATCCACCCTGACTGGGGCCGAGGGCAAGCGTCTGGCTTCCGCCCGTGCCTCCCCGCAGCAGCCAGGTCCCTTCGGCGTACGTCGTACTGAACTGGCCGCCGACGACATGGAACGCCGTGGGACGATCCGGTCCCGCGTCGAGGACCCAGACCCGGATACGCTCGCCGGCACGGGCCTGCAACGGCTGATGGTCGTACTGGTCGGCGTAGCCGTTGAACACGACAAGGTCCGGTCGCTCCGCCATCAGCTTGCCGGTGTCGACCTCGCCGCCGTTCGCGCCGAGGTACAGCTCGGACTGCAGGAGCACGTAGCTCTTGCCGACCGGGGCGAGACCTGGCGGATCGATGACGACCGCCCCGAACAGTCCGTTCGCGATGTGCGTGGACATCGGCATGGTCGAGCAGTGGTACATCCAGATGCCGGCGCGGGTGGCGGTGAAGCGGTACACAAGGCGGCCGCCGGGCGGGATCGTCCGCATCACCTGGCCGGGCGCGCGGGAGCCGGCGTGGAAGTCGATCGAGTGGCCCATGCCGGTGTCGTTGACCACGGTGATCTCGAACCGGTCGCCGATCCGCCCGTGCAGGGTAGGTCCCGGCATGGTTCCGTCGTACGTCCACAGCTTCTGCGCGACGCCAGGAGCGACCTCGCGCCGCACTTCGCGAATGTGCAGTGTGCGGCGGTACACGCGGCTCGGCGCGAGTGCAGGCAGCCGCGGGTCGTAGGCGGTGAAGCCCGTTCCCGGCGACTTGGACAGATCGACCGAGTCGTGCCGAGGACCGATGGCGACTCCGGCCGTGTGGATCGACAGCGTCATGCCCATCTGCCGATGACCTACCACCGCACACCAGCCCTGCAGATCGCGCGTGATCACCCCGACGTCCATCCGCGTCGACGTACCGGGCCGAAGTCGCCCGCTGTCGTGGCCGTCGTCGAGGACCAGATCGTGGACCTCGTCGCTGTCGGTGTTGCTGAGCTCGATGACGAGACGGTCGCCGGCCGGGACGCTGATCGTGTCCGGATGGAAACGCATGTCGTACGTCGCCACGCGCGCAACCGTCGTACGGCCGGTGGGCTTGTCAGCACTCGAGACGGCCCGGTCGATCACCGCGCCGCCGAGAACCGCGACCGTCACGACCGCCAGCCCGATCACGCCCAACTGCCGAGGCCGGAGGCGCATCCTCGGCTCGGGCCGCGGCACGCCCCGCTTGACGCCCACAGATGCCCGGATCGCCAGCACCAGCAGCGGAAGGATCGACGCGAACGCGACCAGCACAACGACCGCGCAGAGCTCCCGGACGGGGGCCGGCACGGGAAGCGCACACATCGCCAACGCCCCATTCGCCGCGACGACACGCAGCACCCCAGCACGATCGAGCACCTCGCCGGCCGCACGTACCGGGCCCGGCCCGCCGCCCAACGCCACCGGGATCAGGTACGACATCGACCCGAAGAGGAGCTGGGCGCCGAAGCCCACCGCCAGCAGCGGCGTGAACCAGGTGATGCTCCAGGTCCTGGCGACGTCTATCACGAGCGCCACCAGACAGCCGACCAGCCAGATCATTGCAGCACCGACGGAGTACGTCGTGAACGCCGCCGGCGGACGCGCTCGAGCAGCTCCCACGAACGACTTGGCCAGCAGACCAAGCCCGACGAGATAGACGACGAAACCCAACGCGGCCAACAGTCGTACGTCGGCCAACGCACCGCCGGCGGCCAGCGTGATTCCGGCCAGCAGAACCGGCAGCGCCCGGCGTGCCGCACGCTCGGCTCCCGGGGCGATGCGGGTCCGCAACATGGTCGGCCACAAGGTGACGAGTGTGCCCAGCGCCGTCAGCCCGATCCAGCCCAGCAGGTTGATCGAGGCATGCGCGACCAGCAGTCGCGCGTGCCACGGATCGGCCTGCACCCTGGCCAGCACGACACCGATCGTCGCCCCGACCGGCAACAGCCCTGCGGCCGCGATGTAGTAGCGAACCGTCACCCGGAACCGCCCCGGCAAGGCGATCCGCAACTGCATCACCAAGCCCGCGCCATGCCAGCCGACAGCAACGACCAGCGCAACAGCACCGGACATCGTCAACAACCAGTGGCCGGCGCTGACGCCGACAAGGACGCACAACACGCCGACGTTCAGCATCAGCAACCGTAGGCTCTGCTCTCGGCGATCCGTCGGCTGGATCGGCGTCCGCAACAAGGCATCCGCGAAGTGCCGGCTCCAGACCAGGATGGAGTGACTGACCGCACCGAGAAGCAACAGGTGGATCAACAGCCAGCGCGGCGCCGGGACCACCGGACGCGCAACAGCCACCACGACCGCGGACAACAGCCAGAACACCACCGGCACGTCGCGCAGCGGCCAGAAGCCACGCGAAGGTCTCATGGCTCGGTCCCGTCGAGTGGCGGCACGACCAGCCGGCAGGCACCCGGTTCCGCGAACGGTACCAGTTCAGCGCCAGTCGGATCCGCGCCGTACTCGTCGAGTGCACCGCGGACGATGCCGAGGTGGACGGCACACACGACCTCCGGGTGCCGTTGCGCTGCCTCGAGGAGGGGGCATCGGGTGAGCCGTACCTGCGCGCCGCTGTCCTGCTGGTCCGGTGCGAATCCGAGTTCGTCCAGCAGGTGAACCACCTGTCTGCGGGCGGTCTCCGGGCTCACCGGCAGCGCGCCCCGGTCGCGCGCCAACTCGTGGCCCCAATCCTCGCCGGCCGTCGCCCCGGCTTCCTCCGGCGCGTCGCTGGTACGGGCGATGGTCGCGGCGAGGACGGACGCCAGACCGGCGTAGTCCGAACCGGTGGACTGGTCGCCGGTCGCCTCATAGAGCCACGCGGGACGTCCCCGCCCGGACGGCTCGGCCCGCAGCCGCCGCACAAGACCACGCCGCCGCAGGCCGTCGAGGTGCTCCCGGATCGTGTTCGCATGCAGCCCCGTGGCCTCGGCGATCGCCGCCTGCGAGAGCGGCTCGGGCCGGCCGCTGAGCATCTCCAGCACGGCCGCGCGCGCCGGTGAGAGCTGCCGAGACGGCCGCGCGCCGCTGAGGGGCCCAAAACCGAACTGGTGAGTCTGGACACTCTCACTATTTTCCACGGTGATAAGTGTAGTAAAAATACTAGGAGTCCAGAAGGAGGAACGAACATGAACGACGTCACCATCGCCTCGAGCGATGCGGAGGCAGCAGCCGGTCTGGCGGTTGAGCGGCACCACGCGCAACTGGCCGGGGCGCTGGCACTGCGGGCGGAGACGCTGTCGGCCACGGCGGCCGCCCACCGATGGTCCGCGGCCGACCAGGCGCGCCTGGAGCTGGCGAACTGGTGCCGCGGCGAGCTCGTCCCGCACGCGCTGGCCGAGGAGCAGACGCTGTACGCCGAAGCTGCCAGGCGGCCCGAAGCGCGACTGCTCGTCGATGCGATGCTCGCCGAGCACAAGGTGATCGTCGGGCTCGTCAACGACATCGCCGAGACGACCGACGTGACACGGGCCGCCGAGCTCACGCGAGCCCTCAGCGTGCTCTTCGGCGTCCACCTGGCCAAAGAGAACGAACAACTCCTACCGCACCTGCTGTCGGCACCTGACGTATCCGTCGCGGACCTGCTCGCCGGGATGCACGATCTGATCGGTGCGACTGAGGAGCCACGTGAGATTCGCGCCGGCGAGGACCGTGCCCGTAGGATCTGACAGGCTGGTCCGGGGTCCCGGCGGTTCGGGACTTTGTGCTCTGCAGCGATGCCGGGAGGACCTGTTTCATGGCCTCTGTGCAGACTGATTCGAACCCGTTGACCGCCTTGGTCGCGAGAGCCGCACTGCGGCAGCTCGCCGAGCAGTTGTCCCTCGAGTACGCCGGAGCTGTCGCTCCCGGACGAGTCCTTCGACTGGTGCTCGCCACCGGCCACCGGCTGCGCAGACAGGGATACACCGCTGATCAAGTGCTGAGCGTGACCAAGTCCGCGGTCCGCGCCGACCTCACCACTCTGATCGGGGCATCGTTGTCGTCCGGCAGCCTCACGCCGGCGGCCGGCTGATTCACCCACGAGGCGTCCCGGTCGAGGGCATCTGATTGGCACTCAGGTGCGCGCCCGCAGCCCCGTGCCGGTTGACGACGCCGCTCCGTTCCAGCTTGTTCCAGCGCGCGGTGGTGCCCCGGATCTCGAGCACCAGCGCCCACACCGTGACCACCGTCATCATCAGCGAGTAGAACGACCACAGCGGTACGACGGACAGCAGCCGAAGGTCACGCCACGCGCGATCCAGGCCGACCGAGAGTGTCGCGGCGACAAGGGCAAGCACCAGGCCGAGCCAGCCCAAGAGGCTCATCGTGTCGAGATCTACCGGTGACTGCCCCTCGCCGACCAGCACCAGGAGCGTGACGGCCGAGGCCAGTTGCAGGACCGGCAGCAGCAGCATCGAGGCGAGGTTGAAGGGCAGGAACAGTCCGAACACGCCGAACCGCGGGCTCCCGATCATCGTGCTGTGCAGTCTGGCGGTCTGAATCAGCCCTCGGGCCCAGCGGACGCGCTGCTTCCAGAGCGCCCGCAAGGTCGCCGGAACCTCGGCGTACACCTTGGCGCGCGGGCAGAACGCGACCCGATAGCCGGCCCGGTGCACCCGCCAGGTCAGTTCGAGATCCTCGCCGACGAAGCCCTCGGCGAACGGCCCGATCTCCTCGACGACGGAGCGCCGGAACGCGCCCAGGTTCCCGGAGACGATCGGGAGGCAGTTGATCAGCGCCAGGGCCCGGCGGACGAATCCCGTGCCGACGTGGGTCAGCAGTGCCAAGAGCCGGGTTTGAAGACCTACCAGGTTGGCCGGTTCGTCGTTGCCGCAGACGGCGCCGACACGGCGGCTGTCGAAGCCGGCCAGCAGCTCTGGGATCGTGTCGGCGGTGAACACGCCATCCGCGTCGCAGAAGCAGAGGATCTCACCGGTTGCGACCTCAATGCCGGCGTTCAGTGCGGACGCCTTGCCACCGTTCGGCTTCGCGATGACGGTGACCGCCGGATGGTCCTCGAAGCGGCGCAGCACCGACAGTGTCCCGTCGGTCGAGCCGTCGTCGACCAGGATCACCTGGAGCCGGGGGTAGCCGCTCGCCAGGAGCGAGGAGACACAGTTGCCTACAACAACTTCCTCGTCGAAGGCCGGGACGATCACCGAGACCAGCGGCTCGGGATCGTCGAACACCGCGGGTCGGCGCCGACGCAGCTCGTGAGCCAGTGCGAGCGGATAGTAGACGAGCTTCAGCGTTCCGAGTACGACGATCGGAGCGCTCAGCAGGAAGAAGACCAGGGTCAGTACGGACATCACGCGACCGCCGAGCCAGGCACCTCGTACTGCCGGAGCAAAGCGTCCAGTACCTCGGGAGCGTACCGGCTGTTCGCTCCGAACCGTGCGTTGATCTCGAGGACCACGGGAGTACCGTCGGCGCGGCGGCGGATGTCCACGTCCACCGGTCCGCGCAGCCCTACCGCACGGGCCGCCGCCTGCGCCACGGCCGCTACGTCCACGGCTCGCACCCGGTCGACGGCGACGGCGTTGCCGGTCAGCCCGTCACGTAGTTCCGATTTCCGCAGTACGACGACCACGTCGTCGGCGGGATCCTCGGCGAGATAGAGGTTCGGCGCGTACTCCGTTCCGGGGACGAACTCCTGCAGGAGCAGCGAACTGTCAGTCGTCACGGCGGCAGCGGGGTCGTAGTGCAGCGACACTCCACGGCCGCCACGCCCGACCCGGGGCTTACTGAGGAACGGCAGCCCGAGGTGCGGCTCGCGCTGTCCGGCGGGTACGGCGTACCGAGGCACCGGGACGCCCGCCCGGGCAAGCGCGTCGCAGGTCATCAGCTTGTCGTTCGCGATCCGCACCGCCTGCGCGGACGCGACCACGACCCGCGGCCCGCCGGCCCGCTCGGCCGTCCCGGCCAGCACCACCAGCTCCTCGGTCACGGTGGGTACGACGACGTCCGCGGCCGACTCGGCAGCCAGCGTGAGGAGTGCGTCGCAGAAGCCGGGATCCGTTGCTGCGGGCAACCGGCGGACAGGTACCGACGGCAGCTCCACCGACGCCATGTCGGCCGCCACCACCGGTACACCTCGCCGTACGAGCTGCTCGACCAGGCTGCGGCCGGCCGGGCCGCCCGCCCCGGTCACCAGGAAACGCCGCGCGCTCACAGGTCGCCTACCGCGCTGCTCAACAGACGCACCGGCTCATAGCCCTCCGCGAACCGGGCCTTGGCCTGCGCGCCCCGGAAGCTCGCCAGTCCACGGATACGCTCGGCGGTCATGTACGGCTTCCCGGCCTGGTCGCGGAACGCCGCGACCGCCGCCACCTTGGCCTCGACGTACTGGTCGATTCCGACGAACACGCTGGGCCGGAAGTCCGACGTCGCCGACGGGCTCTCGTAACAGAGGATGGCGGGATGCTGCCGGGCCGCGCGCAAGGTCGCGAGATGGACGGCGTTGTGGTCCTGGTGCTGGTCATTGCCCGAGTGGGTCAGCACGATGTCCGGCTCGACCTGCACCATCGCGGACTCGATCGCCGACACCAGTGCTGCTGCCTGCTCGTTCAATCTCGTGTCGGGGAAGTCGAACACCGTCACCGATGCGGCCCCCAGCAACTTCCCGGCTCGCTTGGCCTCCAGCGGACGCACCGCGTTGTCGCCTCCCCGGGCGCCGTGCGACATCACCAGCATGTGCACCTCGTGACCGGAATCGACGAGCTTCGCAAGCGTCCCGCCGCAGGCGAGTTCCAGGTCGTCGGGATGCGCCCCGACGGCAAGCACCCGACGCCGTACCGCTGCCGGCTTCGAGGCGATCCGCAGCGTTCCGAGCAGCACCGCGAGCGTTCCGAGAAGTACGAGACCGAGGATCCCCGCAGCCACCGACGTGCCGGGGCCGGTCAGGCCGGTCGCCGACGGCAGTACGGCCGGCAACAGCGCGGCCGTCCCCCCGACGGCCACGATCCGCAACAGCTGCGGATACCTGAACCGGCGACGGATCCAGCCGCCGACCAGAAAGCTGAGTAGTGCTGCCAGGGCCAGGATCGGCTCAACGAGCCACAGAACCCACACGGACGTTCCCCCCATGGATGAGACACACGATCGGCATGTCGACCTGGGGACCCCTCCGACCCCAGGTCGCACCTAGGATCAAACAGTTGATGTGCACCGCTGCCAGAGAGCCAAAGGTCCCGACCGCCACGGACTGTAGACCCGTTCCGCGCCAGGCGTCGGCTTTGACTACTCTCAGCTACGACTCTCGCCGACACGAGCTACCGCAGCTACTGGCTCTTGATGAATCTGCCGGGATCGCCGGCGGCGCTGGCTGCGGACGAGAGCCAGGCTTCGAGGCCTTCCGGGTCGCGGCGGCCCAGTTCGTCGAGGCAGTGCTGGCGCTCCATGACGATGCGGAGGCGCTGCCGGTCGGTCTTCGCCTGCCGCAGGGCTTCGTAGCTGTCGCGCCACTGCCGGCACAGGTCCGCAGTACTGCCTGTAGGAGCGTCGACACGTCGAGGCGCCGCACTCCACCCGAGCCGTTCGCCGTACCACTGCACCGCCCGCGGTGAGCCGGCAGTCAGCAGTACGACCATCCACACCACGCTCAAGCCGAGAACGCCGGCGAGGCCGATCGCCAACGTGGCCACCGCACAGGACGAGGTCACAGCCGTGACGACCTGCCGTCTCGTCCAGCGACGGCTGATGACGCCGTTGCCGTCACCGCTGCTGTACATGCTCGCAGCCGTCGTACCGGCCACGAGAGCGACCAGCACCGCCAGCAGGAGAATCTCACCGGACAGCAAGAGCAGAGCGGCAACAGCGGCCAAGGCGGCGAACGCACCGCAGAACACGCGCCAAACAGCTCGGTAGACCGCCAGTCGCGCGCCTACCGCCCCCACACCATCGACTGCGCCCATGCCGTGCCTCCGTGATCCGGGCCGTTCCCCTCAGTCCACGGTCGGCCACGGCCTCCGCCCTTGCCAGGGCCGGAAGACCCGGCGACCGAGGTCCGGACGTCACTTCAGCTGGACGGGCATCGTGGTGAGAGGGCACTCGACCCAGGTCGTGCCCGGCGTGAGCAGGAGGGGCTTCCCGTCCGTGGTGCTGAACTTGAACGGGTCGTTCGCGCCGGCCTTGCTCCACTTCCCTGTGATCACCTTGTCGCCGGTGAGGAGCTTCAGGGTCCCGGAGGCGTTGAAGACGTCGATGACCGTCATCGACGGCTTCGCTCTCGGGAAGCTGGTGTCGCGGTTCATGGTCAGCACCATGACGTTGTCGGCGGTCGCCTGTACGACGCGCGGCGCCCACTGCTCCGTGCGGGCCCAGCGATGGGACGTCTGCTGGTAGGTCCAGGTCGCCGTCGAGGTGTCGCCGTACCCGATCGTCACCGCGGACGCGGGCCGGCCACTGAGCTGCGCGGTCGACCTGGCGAGGCCGGACGCGTAGCCGAAGTACGGCGCAGGCGCTGCCTTGCGATGACTCAGGGCCAGCAACTTCTGGGGCCTGGCGAAGACGTGGTTCGGCGCGCGCCGCGTGGAGTCGATGTGATAGGTACCCGCCGGCACGGTCAACGTGCCGAGGTCGTCCAGGTCGGCGACGCGGTGGATGTAGTCCAGGACCCACTGCTCGGCCATCGCGTCGGCAAGGATGCCCTTCGTCGGGCCGATCAGCCCCGCGTCCATCAGGCGGAGCGATCGCACCGGCCCGGCCTCGGCCGGCAGCTTCGACTGGAAGATCGCGGCCAGCCGCGTGGTGCCGGTGGTGATCGGCTCGACGAACACGATGTCGGCGTCCGCGACCCCACGCTGCGGATGCGCATCCGGCGTGTTCGAGATCTTCACCGCGATCGCCGGCCGGTCGAGTGGGCCGGCGGCGGGCAGACCCGTGAGCGGCGCACGACCGGCCATGTTCACCGGCCCCTCGGTCGTCGGCGCCGGTGTCGGCGTCGCGGCCGGAGCACCGGGCTCGGCGCCGCGTCGCGAGGCCACGATTCCGACGACGGCGCCCACCAGGGCGACCAGAACGACCACGACGGCGACAATCCGTCCACGACGACTCGAAAGGTTCATACCCCGAGCGTGTCGGCCCACGGCCGATCGTGGCACGGCCCAAGGTCCCGTCGGTCTGGTCCGACCGACCCGGGATCGGGACTTTCGGCCCTGGGACCGCACGCCCGGGCGCAGCACGATGGCCGGAAGGAGGTAGTGAGATGACCACCACTGCCGGTACGCCCGGGATGCTTCGGCCCTTCCCGGAGTTCGCCAACTGTCCGACTCACCACTGTGTGACCGGATCGCTCAGGCACATCTACAACTTCCACGGGTACCGCATCAGTGAGGAACTCCTGTTCGGCTTGGGTTCGGGACTCGGGTTCGCGTACTTCCACCTCAAGGACACCGATCCCTTCTTCGGTGGACGGGCGAACAAGGACGGCCTGGAGAAGACAGCCGGCCGCCGTACGGGGGTCGCCGTCACCTCCCATGCCACCTCCAGCGCCCGCGTCGCACAGCACGAGCTCCGGCAACTCCTGGTCGCCGGCGAGCCTGTGCTCGTCTACCTCGACATGGGATTCCTGCCGTACTTCGATCTTCCGCCTGACTACCACTTCGGCGGCCATGTGGTCGTCGTGGCCGGCTACGAACCGCAGACGGGGCAGGTCCTGGTCGCGGACCGGGACGAGCAGCTGCATCCGGTCGACTGGGACGTCCTCGAACGCGCCCGCGGATCGACGTACCGGCCGTTCCCGCCCCGGCACACCTGGTACACGTTCGACTTCAGCCATGCCCGCGACCCCGAGCCTGACGACGTCCGCGCCGCGATCGCCGACGTCTGCGACGGCATGCTGCACCCGCCGATCGCGAACCTCGGCGTCCGCGGGATCCGCAAGGCGGCGCACGAGACGCTGCGGTGGCCGCAGGTGCTCGACGCCGGCGCGCTCCGCCGTACGTGCTTCACCACCTCGCTGATGATCGACGCCCGTGGCGGCACCGGCGGTGGCATCTTCCGCTACCTGTACGCACGGTTCCTGGACGAGGCCGCGATCATCACCGGCGACGTGCACCTCGCCGAACTCGGCTACGAGCTGACCGCGATCGGCGACCTCTGGGAGGACGTGGCCGCCACCTTCGCCGCGGCCGCCGAGCTCGACGACCCCGCCGAGCTCCTGGCGCCGGCCACCACCCCGATGTACGACATCGCCGACCGCGAAGAGCTCGTCTGGCAGCGTCTGAAGGCACTGGTGTGAGCGCGATCGTCGTCGCGGGGCTGACGAAGACGTTCGGTCCGGTCCGCGCCGTCCACAACCTCAGCTTCACCGTCGAACCCGGCACGATCAGCGGGTTCCTCGGCCCTAACGGCGCGGGCAAGACGACAACCCTGCGCTGCCTGCTCGGCCTGGTCACGCCGACCACCGGCACCGCGACGATCGGCGGCGTGCGGTACGCCGATCTGCCGCATCCCTCGTCCACGGTCGGCGCGGTACTGGAGTCGTCCAGCTTCCACCCGGCCCGTTCGGCCAGGAACCACCTGCGGGTCCTGTGCACGGTGAACGGCTATCCGGCGGCCCGCGCCGACGAAGTACTCGCCCTGGTCGGACTCACGCCGGTCGCGAACCGCGCCGTACGAGGTTTCTCCACCGGGATGCGGCAACGGCTCGGACTGGCCGCGGCGCTCCTCGGCGACCCTGGAGTCCTGGTCCTGGACGAGCCGGCGAACGGCCTCGATCCCGAGGGCATCGCCTGGTTGCGTGCGTTCCTCCGCCGGCTCGCCTCCGAGGGCCGCACGATCCTGATCTCCAGCCACGTTCTCAGCGAGGTCGAGCAGACCGTCGACGACATCGTCGTCATCGACAAGGGAACGCTGGTCCGGCAAGGCAGCCTGGCCGAGCTCGCTCGCCAGCAGGGCAGCACTGTCGTGGTTCGTGCTCCCGACCTGGACCGGCTCGCCACTGCGCTCGGCGAGCTCGGACCCGACCTGCAGCGAAGAGACGGCGCACTGATCGTCAAAGGGCTGCAGCCGGCGCAGATCGGTCATCTTGCCTTCCGCGAAGGGATCGAGCTGCACGAGCTCGCGGCCGAGCGCAGCGACCTCGAAGACATCTTCTTCGCACTCACCGGAGAGCACGATGACCAGATTGCTCAGAGCTGAATTCACCAAGCTGTTCACGACGAGACTCTGGCTGTGGCTGCTGCTCGGCGCGCTCGGGATGACGATCCTGATCGTTGGGCTCACCATCGGCCTGTCCGGCTCCCCCGGAAACCCGAACCCACCGCTGACCTCGCCGGAGGGACAACGCAACCTGTTCGCGACCGCCACGGCGTCGTCGCCGCTGGCCGTCGTCCTCGGCATCGTCGCGATGACCGGCGAGTACCGCTACGAGACCGTGACGCCGACCTTCCTGGCCACCCCACGACGCAGCCGGGTGGTGGTGGCGAAGCTGATCGCCTACGCCATCGCCGGCCTCGGCTTCGGCGCCGTCAACGTCCTCGCCGCGACGGCGTTGGCCCTTCCGTGGTTGTCCGCCAAGCACATCGACGTCTCGCTCACGGCCAACGGGATACCGCGCACGCTGATCGGTGTCGTCCTGGGGCTCGCGATCTACACCGTTGTCGGAGTCGGCGTCGGTGCGCTGCTCCGTAACCAGGTCGGCGCGATCGTCGGTGCGCTGGTCTACCTGTTCGTGGTCGAGGGGCTGGTGTCCGCACTGCCCTACATCCGGGACTACTACAAGTACCTGCCCGGTGGGGCCTTCAACGGACTGGTCAACAACTACCAGACGAACGTCCACTACCTCGCCGGCTGGGCGGCCGGCCTGCTGCTGGTCGGGTACGGCGCCGCATTCGCCGTACTCGGAACAGCGCTGGCCGTCCGCCGCGACGTCACCTGACCCGCTCGACGGTATGACGTGACGCCGTCATGGCGGCGGGGTTGCGGGCCGGGGCCTCACTCACAAGATTCGTGGGTTACCGAGTAGGGGCTGTCTGCTCGGCCTATCCGACATGTGTGGGAGGGCCCGGCGTTTGTCGAGCGTACGAGTGGGGCTGGATGTGCACGCCCGGTCGGTCGTCGCGTTGTCGGTCCCGACCGTGGAACAAGAGACCGCCAGGGATCTGGTCCGGGCCCGAGAAGACGCCCGCGGTGACCTCATGCGGGCCCGGCACAGGCTGTCGAAACTCCTGCTGCGGCGGGGATCGTCTACTCCGGCGGGCAGGCGTGGACCGGAGCGCATGACGCGTGGCCGCGTCGGATCGGGCGGCAGCGGTTCGACTCACCTGTGTTGCGGACAACGTTCGAGTCCGACTACTACGCCGTACTGGCAGTCCAGGCCCGCCGCGACCGGCTCGACACCGCCATCATCCAGATCGCGGCCGACTCGTCAATCACGCCGCTCGTGCGGCGGCTGGGATGTCTACGCGGGATCGGCACCCTGACCGGGTTCGCCCTCGCGGTCGAGATCGGCGACTGGCACCGGTTCACCGGCAACACCATCGGCGCGTTCGTCGGCCTGGTGCCCTCGGAGCAACCGGACACTATCCGGCGACGCTTGACCCTAGACGCACGCCCAGCTCCTGCCGAACGCCCGTCCTGCGGTAACCAACCCGCGCATATCGGTCTGACCGCGCGTCGCCAACGACACGCTCACCACCAGACGTCGACAAGCCAGAGGCGCCCGTCCACCACGGACGGGCGCCTCACCCTGCCCATTGACAGGAACCCGCTACATATCAGTCGTCCTTGTCGGTCGCGATCGCCTGTTTGGGTACGCCGACGCGGAGCGCCGCGGCCCCGGTGTCTGTCGGCAGCTGGATCGTTCCGCGGCCGACCCAGTCGGTGATGTTGCCCAGCATGAGGGTCACCACCTGCTGGGAGGCCGCCGCCGGCGTCGGGATGTTCCAGTTCGCCGGGCATCGGCGTACCAGGAAGCAGCCGTAGGCGAACGACGAACCGTTGAACACGCGGGCTCCCGAGGGTGCGGTGAACGCGGTCGCGTGCACCGGGGACGCTCGTCCGCTGGTCCGGCAGGTACCGGTGCCGCCGGCAACGATATCCAGCCCCGGCTGCCGGTACAGCCCCGGCCAGACGTAGTCGATCTCCCCCGCCAGGAACCCTGGTACGGCGGTACCGGCCGGGATCCCGCGGAACAGCCAACTGCTCCCGGTGCTCAGCGTGTTGCCCAGGTCGGCGCAGGCGTACTCCGCGCCCAGCAGCGGCTGCGATGCATAGCCGTCACCCAAGTAGCGCCAGATCGTCGAGTCGTACCCAGCCGTGTAGCGGTCGATGTCCCAGTACCGGCGAGTGCTGTCCGTGAACGTGATCCGCCGGTACGCCGCGTTGGCGCCGAGGTTGGCGACGTTGACGCCCTTCGTGATCGCCTGGCTGAGCGCGGCCCGCATCGGCAGCGAGTAGTACTCGTCATGACCGGGCAGGTAGATCGTCCCGGCCCGCTCGGGCAACTGCCCACCGAACTGGTCCAGGTCGTTGTCGGTCCAGTACGTCACGTCCAGCCCCTTGGACTCCGCCCAGAACACGAGTCCCTGCTCCAGCGGCAGGAACTGGCCGGAGCCCTGGCCCTCGCCGTACGGACGGTCGAACGTCAGCCGGCCGGACCCGGTGTCCACGCCGCTGTAGAAGCTCACACCACCCCAGCTGTTGTAGGCCTCCCACGTCGTGTTGGCCTGCTGGATGAGCAGAGCGTGCTTGGTCCCGGTGTCGTCCCGGACGGTCAGCGGCGCGTACGACGCGTACGTGCCGTCGCTGACCTTGACGAGATACGTACCGGGGATCCAGTCCTTGGTCACCGGGATGTTCAACGTCGTCGACCAGCTGGCCGCCGACGTCATCCGCAGCGGGTGACCGTCAGCCGTACCGCCGGTGGTCGGAGCAGGCTGCACCACGGTCGGCACGCCGTCCTGGCGCCAGATCTCACGTGCACCGAGACCCTGGTAGTAGCCCATCCGGTACGCGACGACACTGACCGGCTTGCCGGACGTCACCTTGAGGCCGACGGTGTCGCCGCAGGTCGCCGACACCTTCGTCAGGTACGCCGACAGCGGGCCGTCCATCGTGCTCGGGATGACCCACTGGCCGGTTCCGGGCTTCGCGTTCTCGGCCACCGTCGACGGCCAGGCGGACGGGCAGCCCGTGCGGATCGGGGCGAACGCCGCGACCGGTACCGGCGGCATCGGCGCGGGCGGCGCGATCAGCGCCAAGGTCCCGGTGCCGGACATCAGGAGCGGACTCGCCGACATCGCGAGGCTCAGAATGCCGCCGTACCTCGACAACAGCACTCCGTAGATCGGGATCGACAGCCGGGCACCGGCACGGACGCTCAACGGAGCGCGTGGTTGCCAGATCGCGTAACCGTTCGACGTCGACAACGTCCCGTTGACGCTCGTCACCCGTCCGGTGGCTCCCGCGGGCAGTTGCATCCGCACCGAGGTCAGAACGCCCGTACTCGTGACCGTGCCGGCGTAATACAGCACGGTCTGTTGTCCCGGGATCGGGTTGGAGGCCGTGATCCGCACGTTCGCGGAGACCGGGCGGCTGAGGACCGCCGTACCGTACGACAGGAGCGCTCCGGTCGTGCCGGTCGCCTTGAAGCCCACGGACCACGGCCCGCCGCTCGGTAGTCCTACGCCGTAGAACGGGATCGCGAAGCGGAATCCCACCCCGACGGTGACGACCTTGGCCGGCGCCCAGCGCAGGACCCCCGGCGAAACGGTGCGGACCGTACCGTTCACGGACGTGATCCGTCCGGTCGAGCCCGGCGGAATCGACACCAGGATGTCGCGCAGTCTCCCGGCGCGGGTCGCCGTAGCGCGATAGGTCACGGTCGCGGTACTGCCGGTGGCGACTGCCACCGCCGTGACGTTCGCGGCGACCGCGCTCGCCGGTGTGACGGCAAGACTCCCCGAGACCAGCAGGACTGCCACAGCCAGGCCGGAGACCCGGCGCCGGGCAGCATTGGTGATGATATTCATGGTTGTTTCCCCCCAGACAGCACGATCACTCACCGAGACGGGCCGGGACAGGGACCAACGGCCTGCCGGGATGGCCCGAGAGTCCCTAGCTCGACGGGCGCGGTGTGCGGGGATGATGCAGAGTGGGCGAACAAACACCGAAGCCGCGAGTGCACGTCGACGCCGCGTGGTGGCGGCTGGTGGAAACGGCCCGCTGATGTTCCACTGCGGGCGCGGGATCGCGGACATCACCGGCGAGCCGGCCGACACCGGCATGCTCGGCTACGGCAAGTCCTCGCAACGCAGCGACGGCATCCACCTGCGGCTGCGATCCCGTGCGTTCGTCATCGCCTCCGGCGATCGCCGGATCCTGCTCGTGGTGAACGACCTTCCGATGGTCTTCGACAGCGTCCGCCGTGCACTGCTCGAGCGACTGGAACTCCTGTACCCGGGGCTCTACACCGAGCAGAACACCATGGTCACCGCGACGCACACGCACTGCGCGCCCGGCGGCTACTCGCACCACCGCCTGTACCACTCGAACACCGGCGGCTTCCGCCCGAAGACGTTCGGTGTGATCGTCGACGGGATGACCGAGGCCGTCGTCCGGGCGCACGACGACCTCGCCCCCACCGTACTGACGCTGAACCACGGAGAACTGCGCGACGCGAGCGCGAACCGGTCAAAAGTTGCCTTCGACAACGACCCGGTCGTCGACCGGGAGCGGTTCCCGGAAGCGATCGATCCGCAGACCACCCTGCTCCGGATCGACCGTGACGGCACGCCGGTCGCGGCGATCAACTGGTTCCCGGTCCACAACACCAGCATGACCAACGCCAACACCCTGATCAGCGGTGACAACAAGGGGTACGCCGCGTACCACTGGGAGCGCCTCGTCGCCGGTGCCGACTACCGCGACCGCCGCCCGGGCGACTTCATCGCCGCCTTCGCCCAGACCAACGCGGGCGACCTCACGCCGAACCTCGACCTGCGGCCCGGCCACGGCCCGACCGGCG
This sequence comes from Kribbella sp. NPDC051137, assembly GCF_040682535.1. Classification (NCBI taxonomy): domain Bacteria; kingdom Bacillati; phylum Actinomycetota; class Actinomycetes; order Propionibacteriales; family Kribbellaceae; genus Kribbella; species Kribbella sp. NPDC051137. The sequence continues at coordinate 157,340 of NZ_JBFBBI010000004.1, read as the reverse complement.
ACGACGTCGAGAACACCCGGATCATCGGCCTGCGCCAGTACGAGGCCGCGGCGCGCCTGATGACCCGGCCGGGCACGGTACTCACCGGCGACGTCGACTACCGGCTGACCCATGTCGACCTGAGCGCCGCCGTCGTTCGGCCCGAGTTCACCGGTGACGGCCGCGAGCACCGCACCGGTCCCCCGGTCGGCGGCGCCTCCGCGCTGGCCGGCAGCGAGGAGGACGGTCCGGCTTTCCGTGGGTTCCACGAGGGCCGGAATCCCTTCTGGGACAGGGTTTCCCAGCTCGTCTACAGGCGGCTGCCGGCCCTGCGCGACGTACAGTCGCCGAAGGCACTCGTGGTCGGAGGTCTCCGCGGACACTACGTGGCGCGCAGCGCTCCCGTGCAGCTCCTCCGCATCGGTCACCTGTACCTGCTCGGCATCCCGGCCGAGGTCACGATCGTCGCGGGGCTCCGGCTGCGCCGTACGATCGCCTCGATCGTGGACGCGGATCTCGCGGACGTCCTCGTCGCCGGGTACAGCAACGGCTACCTGCACTACGTCACGACACCGGAGGAGTACGACACGCAGCAGTACGAGGGCGGCAGCACCTTGTTCGGCCGCTGGACCCTGCCCGCGCTGCAACAGACCGCGAGCGAGCTCGCCACCGCCCTCCGGGACGGGAAGCCGATCCGGTACGGCGACCCGGAGCCGGAGGTCGCCCCGGTGCGGATCGCCCGGCCGCGGATCCCGCGCGACAAGCCACCGGACGGACACGCGTTCGGCGACGTGCTGCTCGAACCACGGCGCAGGTACCGGCCGGGCGACACGGTGACCGCGATCTTCGTGGCGGCGTACCCGAACAACGATCTGCGCCGCAACGGCAGCTACCTGGAGGTCGAGCGGCGGCTCCCGGACGGCTGGCAGACCGTCGCCGACGACGGCGACTGGTCCACGACGTTCCGCTGGCGCCGGACGCGGTCCGGGCAGGTCGCGGTCGTCACCTGGACGGTGCCCGGCGATGCCGCCGGCGAGTACCGGATCCGCTGTCACGGGAAGGCTCACCAGCAGGTCCTTCGGCCCTACTCGGGCTCCTCGCGGGTGTTCACCATCGAGGGCAGAGGAGGACCCCATGCGCACCAGACATGACGCCCGGCTGGTCACCGACCTGCCGGACGAGCGGGCCATCATGCCGTTCATCATGCGCCGTCGCAGCGAGTCGGCGGTGTACTTCGAGCAGCTCGTCGACATCGCCGCCGCCCAGGACTGGGTCGAACGCTGGAACGCCGCCGGCGGACCGCGGTTGAGCCTGTTCGTGCTGGTGCTCCACGAGTTCGCCGGCCTGCTGCACGCGCGGCCCCGGATGAACAGGTTCGTCTCCGGCCGCCGGCTGTACGAGCGGGACGGCGTCTACCTGTCCTTCGGCGCGATGAAGGAGTTCTCCGACAACGCGCCGCTGGAGATGATCAAGCGGCGCTTCGAGCCGGACGAGTCACTCGCCGCGGTGATCCGCAGCCTCGGCACCGCGGTGCACGAAGCACGCGCAGGCGGCATCGCGGACCTCGACAACGAAGTCAAGCACTTCCTGAATCTGCCGACGCCGGTGCTCGACGTCGCGGTCTCCCTGTTCCACTGGCTCGACGCGCGCGGCGTGCTGCCGTCCGGACTGACCCGCTCGGATCCGATGTACTCGTCGGCCGTGGTGTCGAACCTCGGCAGCCTGAAGACCGACGCGGCCTTCCATCACCTGTACGAGCACGGCAACTGCCCGCTGTTCCTGGTCGTCGGCAGGGTCCGGCCGACGCCGGTGGTCCACGACGGCCGGATCGAGGCGCGCCGGCTCCTTCCCCTGCGCTGGACGTTCGACGAGCGGATCGAGGACGGCCTGTACGCCGCTCGCTCCGCGGAACTGCTCCGCGACCGGCTGGAGGATCCGATCCGGTACCTGGGCCTTCCGGAGGACGCCGTACGGGAGGAGTCATGACGATCGAGCAGGTCGACGACCTCGGCGCGATGTACCTGGCGGCGGAGAACGACCACGTACGCACGCACACGGCGGCGCTGATGACGATCGATCCGGCCGGCCGCACGCTGACGATCCGTCGACTCCGCGAACTCGTGCGCGAGCGGCTCGACCTGGTGCCGGTCTTCCGGCGGCGGCTGGCCGCGGTTCCGTTCGGGCTGGACCGGCCGTACTGGGTCGAGACCGACGTCGACCTGGAATTCCACGTCCGGGAGATCGCGCTGCCCGCTCCGGGCGACGACGAAGTGCTCCGCCGGCAGGTGGCACGAATCTTCGCGCGCCCGCTGGATCGCTCGCGCCCGCTCTGGGAGATGTATCTGATCCAGGGCCTCCGCGGCGGTCGCGCCGCCGTACTGACCAAGATCCACCACGCAGCCGCCGACGCCGAGTCGGCCCTGCAGATCGTCGCCGCGCTCACGAACACCACGGCGCATCCACGCCGTCGCCGCACGTCCTCCACAGCGGACGAGCCGGTGCGGCCGCCGGGCACCGCTGCGATGCTGCTGCGCGGGCTGGGGGCCGCCGTACGGCAACCGGTCCGGGCGGTGGCCGGGCTGCCCGCGGCGTTGTCCGGCGTGGACGAGCTACCGGTGTTCGGCACGCTGCCCGGAGTCCGGCTGATCGGCGCGACCACCGCACTCCTGACGCGCCGCCGTCGGCACACGCCGATGGCACGGTCGCCGCGGACGTCGTTCAATCGGCAGATCTCCCCGCATCGCCGGATCGGCATCGCCGACGTGCCGCTCGAGGACGTCAAGCTCGTGAAGCAGCACTTCGCGGTCAGCGTCAACGACGTCGTGATGGCACTCGCCGCCGGCGCGCTCCGCCGCTGGCTGCTCGAGCACGCGGAGCTCCCTGAGCGAGCCCTCACCGCGATCGTGCCCGTCTCCCTCCGCGACCCAGGCTCGACGTACGACGGAAACCGGCTCACGGCGATCGTCGTACCGATCCCGACCGACGTCGAGGATCCCGCCGCCCGCCTCGGTGCCGCCCACCGCGCGATGCTGTCCGCCCTGCGTGACCTCGGCACGACCGCACCGGACGCGCTGACCGACACGATCCGGATGGTGCCGCCGCCGTTCCTCGTCCGGACCGTCCAATACCTGACCCGCCTGAACAGCTGGGCACCGCTGACGCCCGCGATGAACGTCAACATCTCGAACGTCCGTGGACCGCAGCAACAGCTCTACCTGGCTGGTGCGAAGGTCGAGTCGATCGTCCCGCTGGCCGGCATCACCGACGGCCTCGGCCTGAACCTCACCGTGCTGAGCTACCACGGCCGACTCTCGATCGGCATCGTCACCGACCGACACCAAGTGCCCGACGTCCAGCGCATCGCCGACTGGATGGGCGACGAACTCGCGGCACTGATCAGGTTCGCCAGCTCTTCAGCGTCGCCGTGAGCAGCCGCTGGACGTGCCGGTCGGTGCCCATCCCGTTGTGGGTGCTGCCGACCTCGATGTGCTCCGCGGCCGGGTCCAGGCACGCATGCCAGTCCACGACGGCGTCCTGACGCGAGTACATGGACACGAACGGCAGATCCGCCGGCCACGGCGATCCGAGCAGCGCGCTCGTCCGCTCCGCGCAGCCGCCGGTCAGGCAGTCGGGCGTCAGCAGCCACGGCCAGCCGCAGACGTTCAGCCTGGCCATCAGCTGCACCTGCTTCAGCAGGGCTTGAGTCGTCGGGAGCTGATGCAGCAACGGTGACGCCAGCGTGACCACACCGGCCAGCAGCTCCGGCCGCCGGACCGCCACCATCCTGCAGAGCGTGCCGCCGCGGCTCTGCCCGACCAGCGCCACTGGCCGGCCGGCCTCCTCCACGACCTCCTCGAGACGTCGCTCGAGCAGCTCCACGAGCATCTCCGTACACCCGGAGTTCAGCGCCATACCGCTGGTGAACGTCGCGTGCCCGGCCCGCCGCAGGTGCCGCGCGAGCGGGATCATCGACCAGTCACCGGTGAGAAAGCCCGGCACCGTTAGCACCGGCACGTGCCCGGACCGCGCATCCACCGCCGGAACCCGCGGACCGACGGCCTGGACATAGCCCAGCCAACCGAGCGCCTCGCGCCGCCGAAGTGCGGCCGGCGGGGTGAACGGTTCCCAGAGACCGGCAGCGACCATAGAACTCACACTCCTTCTCGAAGTGTAGATCTCACGGTCCCCAAAAACAGTGACCACCGGCCCTGGCCACGCAGCAGGAGCCCCTCGATCCTGACCTCATGCAAGACTCATCGGACCCATGGCGCCCGCTCTACCGAGCCGGAGCGGTGGCGGCGGCCTGCGCGGTCGTGCTGTACGTAACAGCCCTGGTCATCTTCGCCACCACAACCGCACCGCCGGACTCCGGCGGTGCGGCGATCCTCGAGTACGTCGGCGCACACCGGACCGGGTACATCGTCCGGCAGCTGCTCTGGCTGACGCCGAGCCTCTTCCTCATGGTGGTCTTCCTCGCCCTGACGGTGGCGCTCCGGCTGCACGGCAGGAGCTTCGCGGCCGTAGCAGGGCTGATCGCCGTGGTGTCGTGGGCCGTGTCGTTCGCCTGGCCGACAACCGGCGACGGTTCGCTCGCCATGGTCGTCCTGAGTGACCGGTACGCGGCGGCCGGCACGCCCGCCGACAGAGCGCCGTACGTCGCCGGCGCCGAGTTGCTGTCGGCGCTCAACGACGTACCGGCCGTGATCGGCGTACTGCAGACCCTGGGCATCTTCCTGGTCGCGATCCTGATGCTCCGCGGCGTCTTCGCGAAGCCGCTCGCCTGGACCGGTGTGGCCACCGGCGCGATCGGCGTGATCTCGGAGATCCTCCGGCCCGTCCTCGGCTGGGCCTACGCGCTGTACGGCGTACTGCTCTTCGTCTGGCTCGCCTGGACCGCCCTCGCACTCTGGCGTCTCAGCCCGTCGGCCGGACGACCCCTCCGTCGGCGCAGCTGACCTACGCTGCGCCGACGTGGTGCGGCACGTTCGGTGTGAGCTGGTTGACGAACCACGGGAACGCCTGGCCGAAGGCAGGCGCCGCGAACTGCCAGACGTGGCTGCCGGGTGACACGACGAGCCGCGTACCGATACCCACACGCGCCGCGGCACGGGACAGCTCGCCGGCCTCGCGGATGTGGATCGTCTCGGTGTTGCTGACCAGGAACAGGCCTGACACGGCGGTGTACGGCCCGTGCGTCCGCATCACCGTCATCGGGTCGTGCAGAGCACGGTCCTTGGTCGACCCGCCGTACAGGTCTGCCAGCGTCCGTTGCGGATTGCCGCTGTTCGGCGCCAGGTCACCGGAGATGTCCACGAAGTGCCGGAACACGTCCGGATGCTCGACGACCAGGCCGAACGCACAGGTACCGCCCATCGAGAACCCGGCGACACCCCAGCGGTTCGGGTCGGCGGACGCGCCGAAGGTCGTCACGACGTACCGCGGAACGTCGCGGACGAGGTGGTCCTCCGCCCGGCCACGCGGACCGTTCACGCACTCGGTGTCGTTCGAGAACCCGCCGGTCGCGTCGACGAACACCAGAATCGGCGCGTACCCGCCATGTGCCGCGGCGTACGAGTTCGCGATCTGTACCGCGTTTCCGAGCCGGACCCAGTCCGCCGGACCACCGCGCTCCCCGCCGACGAGCTCTACGATCGGCACCGTCCGCCGGTACGCCGGGCCCCGGAACCACGTCGGCGGCAGGTACACGTACTCCTCGCGATGCTTGAACCCCGAGTACGTCGGCGGAATCGTGACTCCGACCAGCTTGCCCTCCGCGAGGACATGCCCGTCGGTCGGCGGATGCGCGCGGACACTGCCGATCGAGGTCACGCCCGGCAGCGGCGCATGTGTCCAGTCGTTCCAGACCGCGCCGACCGTCGGGTAGTAGCCGACGAACTGGTTCACCTGGTTCGCGCACACGAACGCGGCGAGGACGACGGCAAGGACAGCGCCACCCCGCCGCCACCACGTCGCCGAGCGCCACCCCACGACCAGCACGAGAACGGCACCGATCGCGGCGCCCAGCCAGATCCACACGGCCGCCGGCAACGGATCCGTGATCCCGAGCAGGGTCGCGCTCTCGCGCTCCAGAACCAGCGTCACCACCACCGCGAGCACACCGGCGAGCGGCAGCCACCGCAACCGCCACTGCCGGTCACGCCAGCCGATCGCGAGCAACAGAGCCACTCCCGCGAGGACCTCCGCCCCAACCGGCAGCCAGCCGCCCAACAGCGAAACCCCTAGCATCAGCGATCCTCCCTCGGCACTTCCACGAGCACCCGAGCACACGCTGCGCCGCCCTGGCGCACGGCTCTAGGGCCGAACGGCCCTGCCGGTCCGGAACTCAGGCACCAACGCTGAGGGTGTCCACACCTTCGAAGGGACCTGAAAGGACCATCGCGGCCGCCCGCCCTGCGGTGGACGCGTTCGACGGTCCGTGTTGCTCCGCCCAGGAGCCGAACGGCCCACCGTGGGCGGGACGTTGGTCACTGCTCTCCGGAGCGCCACCGGCACACGCTGGGACCGAGCGCTTCCCACCCGCGAGGAGGTCCGCGATGACCATCACGACTCCACTGCCACTGCCACTGCACGCCGGCAACGAAATGCGGCGCCTCGCGCGCTTCCACCGCGACGTCCGCTGGACGGGCACCGTCCAGCCCGGCGGCATGGGTCCCGGCAGCTCCGCAATGACAGCCGTCGGCGAAGGCCGGCACTACGCCATCCAGGACGGTCTGTGGATCGTCGGTGACTACCAGCAGGACCAGTACTTCCCCGACGGCACGTTCGCTCTGCACTGGCAACTGCACTGGGTCGCCGGCTGGGATCCCCAGGTCGGCATGTACCGCGCGTCGGCGGCCGACAACTACGGCCACCTCGAACTGCTCTCCGGCCGCATCGAAGGCAAGCTCCTCACGTTCCGGAGCATCGGCAACCCGCCCGTCCGCATCCAGCTCTCCTGGAACATCGTCGACGACGACACCATGACCTGGCGCAACGAAGTCTCCGTGAACGGCGCCCCCTTCGAACTCGTCGAACGCTACGTCTGCACAACAATCCGCTGACCTCGGGCGGGATCCGGATCACGGCCGTTCGCAGAAGCTGATGCGCATCAGCCGACTGTCGGCCCAGTCTTCGAGTCGAGTTGGCCGGATGGTGCCGGGGTCGTGGGGCTGATTGAGATCGGCCACGATCTCCGCCAGCACGGCCTGACGTTCAGCTGGGTCGGTCACAGGAGTGGCCCGTGCAGGCAGATCTGCACGGATCCCGTTCTTGAGGTGGAAGGTGAAGTCGGGATTGGCCAGAAGGTTCGCATGCCAGTCGGTCGCGGCACCGCCGGCGCCGCTGCACAGGTACGTGGCGCCCGCGGCTCGGTAGAAGAAGATCTCGATGCGGCGTGCTCGGCCGGTACGGCGCCCCAGCGTCGTGATGTCGATGATCCGTTCACTGGTGCCCGCGGCGGGAGTGATCTCGATGGCTCGTCGGATGTGGTGGGGCAGGTGGGACAACGACGGATCTCGTGCGGAGTCGTCGGACCCGGTCGTGTCCGGAGTGCTCATACGGTCTCGGCCTGCAGAGCGGGGCCGAGGAGGAGTCCACCGTCGATGACGTACTCCGAACCCGTGATGAACAAGGCATCCGACGACGTGAGGAACAGGACAAGGCGGGTGACGTCGGTCGGCTCCCCGAGCCGAGGGATGGCGAACGGCTCGGGCGAGTAGAAGTCTCCGATCGCGGCGTCTGCGCCGGCTGCCGGCTCGTGGATGAAAGGGGTCGCGATCACGCCGGGGTGGATGGTGTTCACCCGGATGTGGTCGCGGCCGAGCTCGAGTGCTGCCGTTCGGGTCAGGCCTCGCACGGCCCACTTGCTGGCGACGTACGGCGCGTAGTGAGCCGTGCCGCCCAGCCCCATGGTCGAGGCGACGTTGACGATGGCTCCCCCTGTCGCGCGGCGCAGTGCGGGGGCTGCGACCTTGATGCCGAGGAAGGTCCCTGTGAGGTTGACGTCGAGGATGCGCGACCACGTGGCCTGATCCGTGTCTTCGATTGTCGCAGGCGGATTCTGCACGCCCGCGTTGTTGACGAGCACGTTCAGGGCGCCGAAGGCGCTCTCGGCAGCCAGCACAGCGGCGGACCACGAGCTCTCGTCGGTAACGTCAAGGCGGGCGAAGCGAGCGCGGGTCCCGAGCTCGTCGGCGAGAGCCGCGCCGCGTTCCGCATCGATGTCGCCGATCACCACGTTCGCTCCCTCCGCGTGAAAGGCGCGCACGTGGCTCGAGCCCTGGCCGCCGGTCCCACCGGTCACGAGCACGGTCTGGTTGGCGAAGCGAGGCATCGGATCTTCCTTCGGTAGGTGGGTGAATGACCGGGATCACCAGTGATGAACGGCGGCCAGTAGTGAGCCGAGCGACTCACCATCACCTCGACAGTAGGTCGGTGGCAGTGGTGAGTCAAGCCACTCACCTCGTATGCTCGACCCATGAGCAGGGTCGTGACGACGTATCACCAGCGAGTCGCCCAGGAGAAGCGCGCGCAGATCGTGACGGCCGCGACCGCACTGTTTCTCGAGTTGGGCTACGACCGGACGTCGCTGGCGCGGATCGCAGAGTGCTCGGGCGTTTCGCGGGCCACTTTGTTCAAGCAGTTTCCGAGCAAAGCCGCGCTGTTCGACGCCATCGTGACCGAGTCCTGGTCGACCGCCGACGAGGAGGATCCTCCGCCGGCAGGCAACGTCGTTGCCGGGCTCAGCATCATCGGTCGCCGTTACGCCGAGCTGCTGGGCCGTGCCCAGATGACCGACCTCTTCAGGATCGTCATCGCCGAGCTGCCGCGGTTCCCTGAGCTGGCCCATGCGCAGTTCTCGCACGGGAAGATGCCCTACTTCGAGTCCGTACGCAGCTACCTCCTGGCCGAACACGAGGCGGGAACGGTGCGGATCGAGGACGTGGACCTCGCAGCCACCCAGTTCCTGGGCATGATCTCCAACTACGTCTTCTGGCCGACGCTCCTGGTGCCAGGCTGGGAGGTGAGCGCCGAACGCGTCGCTCAGGTAGTTGACGAGGCCGTCCGCACCGTCGCCGCCCGGTACGCCGCGACCGGACGGTGACCGCCGTTCGCGGGTAGGTGAGCGGGCAGGACGGGACTTTCGGCCCTTCGGTGGAGGTGTACCGGGATGGACTCTGGGCACATGTTGTTCTCGATCTGGCCGTCGGCCGCCGCGCCGCGCGATCCGTGGTTCCGGCGGCGTCCGGGAGTGGCGCTGGCGGTCGCGGGCGTGCTGTTCGGGGCGATCCTGGTGCTCCGGATGCTCGTCGGCGGCGCGACGGACGCGTACTCGATGCTGTACGCCCTGCCGGTTGCCCTGGTCGCGATCACGCTCGGGATGCGGTCGGGTCTCGCCGCGGGTCTGCTCGCGGTCGGCCTCATCGCGGTCTGGGTCGTCGTACGCGACGTACCGCTGTCCCCGATGGGATGGGCATCCAGGGTCGTACCGATGCTGCTGCTCGGTGCGTTGCTCGGTGACGCGTCGGACCGGTTGCGCCGCGCCGACGCCGAGCGGCGCGAGCTGGAGGCTGCCGCGCTGTTGCAGCGCGAGGCGATCGAGATCAACGACTCACTGTTGCAGGGCATGGTCGCTGCGAAATGGTCGCTGGAGGCAACCAACCTGGCCGCCGGCCTCAAGATCCTCGACGACACGATCGGTGAGGCCCAGACCCTGGTCTCCAGCCTGGTCCGCCGAGCCGGGCACGGGACCCGGGTCGCACCGCACGGAACCCACCCCGGCGAAGACGGCTGAGCGGCCCGCTCCGAAGGAACGAAGGTCCCACCGCACAGAGGTTGAACGGCCCTGTTTCCGGCACTCGACGCTCCATATGGTCGAAGGGTAAGACCGAATGACAAGGAGCTGGGACGATGAGACTAGGGCAGAAGGAGTTCCTGACCCGTGCGGGTCAAGAGACCGAAGACATCATCGGATGGCCTGTGCGGGCCTGCTGCTGCTCGGCCGCACCGGCGGTCAAGGTCCTGCTGCAGAACCCGCAGCACAGTGGCCACCTCGTCGACCTGTATTTGTGCGGGCACCACTACCGCCAGTCGTTCGGTGCACTGGTGCAGACCGGCGCCACCACGGTCACCAGGCAGCGCTGAGGGGTTTTCCGGTGCTGCGCCGTTCGTGCACGACGGCGATCGGGACCGTCGCATGGTGCAGTACGCCGCGGGCAACCGAGCCGATCATCAGCCTGGGCATCCGGTGATGACGGCCGCCGACCACGATCAGCTGCGCATCGGTCGACTCCGCCGCGTCGAGCAGCGCGACAACCGGATAGGACTGCCGCAGCTCCTGCCGCAGCTCGACGTCCGGGTGCTTGCGATGCCACTGCTCGGCGACTGTGTCCAGCCACTCCCGGGACGCCCGCTCCCATTGGTCACGAATTCCGCTCGCCGACGGCGGATCCCACGTGTACGGCGCAGGCACGTCCCACGCGTGCACCAACCACAGCGGGACATCGTGCACGGCCGCCATCTCGAACGCGAACTCCAGCGCCGCTTCGTTCTGGTCGTGCCGGTCCACTCCCACGACGATCGGGGCGGTCGCGTGTTTCGCCCGCTGCCACCTCTTCGGTACGACGACCACCGGTCCCTCGGCGTGGACGGCGACCGACTCGGACGTCGATCCGATCACCAACCGGGAGAAGCCACCGGTACCGCGCCGCCCGACGACTGTCAGGTCCGCGGACGCACTCCGTTCGGCAAGCCGGTGATCCGCCGCTCCGACCATCACGTCGGCCTCCAGATCGAGCGCCGAGTGCAGGCCGGCGAGATACTGCTCGAGCTCGTCGACCATTCGGCGGTCAGGCCGCGGTATCGGCGCCGGCCTGATCACCTGACCGTCCACCTTGACCGGTGCGATGTCCTCGAGCCGCGGTGACTCGTCCACGACGTGCACCGCGCGCAGCGGCAGCCTGCGCAGTTCGGCCTCGTGCAAGGCCCAGTCCAACGCTCCGGACCGCCGCCAAGCGGCGTCCACACCGACAACAATCTTGTCCGGCATCACGATCAGCTCCGTCTCGGCTCGGCAGGGAGACGTTCGACCCCGCGGCGCTGCCGCCCTCGGCGCACGCGAGGCCGAACCATCCCCCTGTGTCCTCAGGACATCGCATCCGGCAGCGCGGCTACAGGGACGAAGGTCCCGGAGCCTGGGCCCGAAAGCCCTACCGCGGGCCTGACCACCGGTTCGAGTGCGCTCCCGACCGCAGGCCGTCCGAGCGCCTGGTTGACCAGCGCCAGCACGTCCGACGTGGCCTTGCGCAGCTCAGACGTCTGTGGGCCGGACAGAACGTCGCAGATCCAGTTCCAATGCAGCGAGACCACGTCACCGGGCTGTACGTCGCGCGTCAGCCGGTAGCCGCGCGATCCGGTCAGCATCCACCGTACGACGGGATCTCCCAGCCGGAGCCTGCCGGCGACGTACTGCAACGGGCGTGTGCTCACATCGGCTGCCTCGCCGTGGACCGCCGTGACGGTCCCCCAGGAGATCCGGCAACTGTCCAGCACCCCCAACGGCTCGGCCGCGGGTCCCGCACGCAGCAACCCGGTCCACGGGTACACCGCGAAGACGTGGAAGTTGTGATGCGGCCTGCCGCCCAGGAGCGCCAACTGTGCCGGGTCGGTCAGCCCGAGGCCGAACCGGTCCGTCAGATGGGCCGCGAACAAGGAGCCAGGCACGTTGCGAAGAAGACGGTTGCCGATCCAGTACGCCTCGACCACGTCCGCATCGAGCGGCTCGCGCCTTGACGCGGAGGCGATCAGCGCGAGGTACGGCCAGGCACCCAGGAACCGGTGGGCGATCGCGGCGAGACCACGATCGACGACACCCAGACCGGCGTACTCCAACAACTCGGCGGAGTCCCCCGGCCCGCAGTAGCCGAGCGCGTTCGGCGGATACGCGTAGCGGGCGAACAGCAACGGCCCCGGGATCGTCAGGCTCAGGCCGGCGTCGGAGGCGGTCACGCGGCCGACACCGGCGTACGACGGGACCGGGCAACCGTGACCAGGCCCGCTCCTGCTGCGAGGAGCAGGATGCCCGCGGCGGTCTGTGGCGTGAGGTCCTTGCCGTTGACGATCGCGTCGAGGGCGGCCGTGATCACCGCGGCGACCACGAGTACGGCGGTCACGTCCACCGCGGGTGCCAGCGCCAGCGCGCGGTACCACGTCGCGACGTACCCACCCAGCAGGAGCCCGGTGAGCACGGCCCAGCGCCAGCCCTCCCCGGTCAGCCCGATCAACGCCGACCAGTGACCGCTCACCGCCACCCAGCCGATCAGCAGCACGACGCCGAGACCCATCCGCGCCACCGCGAGCACATCCGGCGGAATCGCCCCGACCAGCCGTTTGACCAGGATCACCTCGACGGCCCACAGCAGCGTCGCGGCCAGGATCATCCACTCGCCGGCGCCGAAGCGGAACCCGGCCAGCCCGCCGCCGAGCGCCGCCTGCCCGGCAAGCAGGAGCCCGATCGCGGCGTAGTGCAGGATCCCGAGTCGCTCACCCAGAATCGGCACGGCGAGCAACGCCACCCAGATCACCAGCGTCTTCTGCACGAACGCCGCATGCACCGACGACGCCCGTGCCAGACCGCTGAAGAACAACACGAACGGCACCGATCCACCGACAACGGCCACCACGAGCAACCCCAGCCACTGCCGCCGCGGCAACCGCAGCGCCGGCACCGATCGGCGGGTGCCGATCATCAGGAACACCAGTACGACGGCAGCGACCAGGTTCTTCGCCGTCGTGTACACGGTGGCGTCCCGCACGACGCGAACGCCGTACGAGTTGACGAAAACCGACACGCCGCTGATCAGCGCCGTGCCGAACGCAAGAGCAATTCCCCGTCCTCTAGACCCTGTCATCACTGTCCTCGAGTCGGTTGAGTGCGTATCCGGCATGTACCAGCACCACGTCGCCGACCACGGCGTCAGGCAAGAACGCGAAACAGACCTGCCGGCGTCCCTCCGCGGTCTGCACCGTGCCGGTCGGCGCCACCGGCGGCGCATCGGCGTCGAGCTCGACCACCCGCCCCACGAGTCCCACGCACATGTCAGGGAACCGGGACGCGGGCACGGGACGCGCGCGGGTCGCGCATCCGCCGGAGCGGTACGCCGATGCCGTAGGTCAGGAAGTGGTCCTCGGGGAAGATCTCGATGATCCGGCAACTCGACAGCCGCTCGGCAGGCACCAGGCCGGCCAACTGCGTCGACAGCGCATCGATGGTCGGCGCACCGGCCTGATGCACGACTGCTCGCGCATGGAAGCTGATCGTCGCCGGAGGAATCGGGAAGACCAACGACAACAGGCCACCGCGCCGGACGAGGACGGTCACCGCGACCTGATCGGTCGCCGGGATATGCACGGCCTTCCAGCTGTCCGGGGCCACCGCGACGTACAGCTGCCGCGGCCCGGCCGCGTAGACGACCCCACTCGACCGCGGCTGGCCGGTCGGGGTGACATAGCTCAGCACGGCGAACGACTGCTTGGTGATCGCCCGCCAGACCCGCTCGCCCGTCACCTTCGACGCTGCGCCCTCGACAACGGCTTCGGTCAGTCCAGTCATCGGAAGCCCCTTCCTGCCTGCCGAAAGTCAAACAAGCGGCGCCGGACCCCGGAAGGGCCGAAAGTCCTGACCCCTGCCCGGCAGGTCGACCGCGTATACCGCGGCCTCGATTCCCTGCCGAACGGCCTGGACAGGTCGGGACTGTTGCCCGCGGCGCAGGCACCCTCGCGGCGCCGATGGTGGAGGCAGGCGAACTAGTGGGAGGAGCCCCCGGTGTCCGATGTACTGCCGGCTGCGCACGTCGACTTCCTGCTTGCCGCGGCCGTCGCCGCGCCGAGCATGCACAACACCCAGCCCTGGCGGTTCCGGGTCGACGGGCACGTTATCGACGTCTGCCTCGACGGCTCCCGGACGCTGCCGGCCGAGGACCCGACCGGACGGGCGATGCGGATCGCCGCCGGGGCCGCGACCTTCAACCTGCGCTGCGCGGCCGAGTCCCTCGGCTACAGCACCTGGTTCGGGCTCGCGCCGTACCCGGAGGACGAGCCGGACCTGCTCGCCCGGGTCGTGCTCGAGCCCTCGGACACCCGCGACGACGAACTCTGCTCGCTCGCGGACCAGATCCCGCACCGCCACACCGACCGCAACCCGTCCGGCACCACACCGCTGACCGAGGACGTCAAGGTCTCCCTGCTGCAGGCCGCGTACGCGGAAGGCGCCCAACTCACCTGGCTGGGCGAGCCGGAGATCCGCGCCGTACGCGACATGATGCTGGACACCGACCTGCGCGAGATCAGCGACTGGCACCGCAGCGCCGAGCGTGCCCGCTGGGTCGGCGGAGCCCGGCCCGCCGAAGGGGTCCCCAGCTCCGCGCTCGGACCGCGATCGGCCGGCTATCCCGGGGCCACCCGCGACCTCGGCGCCCGGCCGCTCGACAAGCTGCGGACGGCATCCGCGTTCGAGGAGCACCTGGACCTCGCCGTACTGTCCACCGACTACGACGAGCCCCGCGACCAGGTCGCCGCCGGCGCGGCGCTCGAGCGCGTGCTGCTCGTCGCCGCCCGGGTGGACGTCAGCGCGTCGTTCCTCAACCAGATCCTCGAGTACGACGACCTGCGCCGCAAGGTCCAGCTCCTCACCCAGCACTCCGGCCACGCCGACATGATCATCCGGTTCACCCGCACCCACGCCGGCACCGGGACGTCCCGCCGCCCCCTCGCGGACTTCCGCGATCAGTGAGTCGTCCTTACCGGGTAGGGACTTTCGGCCCTACGGTCCGGGACCCGCCGGCTGAAAAACTGGCTGATACACGATCGCCCAGGAACGGACCGAGATGACCGCCGACCACTCCGCGCCCAGGGCCACGATCGCGCGCCGCCTGGAGAGCCTCGACGCGGCCACCTCTCTGGCGCTGCTCGCCGGTGTCGACTTCGGACGCGTCGTGTTCACCCGGGACGCCCTTCCTGCCGTCCGTCCCGTCAACCACTGCCTCGACGAGGGACAGATCATCGTCCGGACGAGACTCTCCGCCGCGGTCACCCGCGCCACCGGGGAGGTCGTCGCCTACGAGGCAGACGACCTCGACCCGGTACGCCGCCTCGGCTGGAGCGTCGTCGTCACCGGAACTGCGCGAACCGTGGACGACCCGGAGCGCATCGCCCGCCTCGAGCAAGTCCTTCATCCGTGGGTCGACCAGCCGATGAACCTCGTCATCGCGATCGACGCCCAACTCGTCACCGGCTACCGCTTCGTCGAGGACTCGCAGGCATGAACGTGCCGTGCGGCGTGTGAGGCTCAGCCGCACGGCACTCGGTGGTCGGAAGCATGCCCCTCAACACGCTCTCCGGCTGCAACCGCTACACGACAGTCCAGCACCCTCACGAGCACGCGCCCAGGGCCGAAGGTCCTGTCTTCACGCCAAGGACAGAAAGAGCTTCTCCATCTTCTTGGTGTCGACGCTGTCGGGGCCGTCGCCGTTCACGATGCACTGGCGTAGCCCGGTGGCGACGACCGCGAACCCGGCCCGATCGAGCGCGCGGGAGACCGCGGCCAACTGGGTGACGACGTCCTCGCAGTCCCGGCCGTCCTCCAGCATCCGCAGCACCCCGGCCAGCTGCCCTTGGGCACGCTTGATCCGGTTGACGACCGGACCGAGCTCACTCGAGTCGAGCGTTGTCATGCCTTCTCCTCATTGAGTGCCGCAAGCACGGCTTCCAGACGCTCCTTCGCTTCCTGCGCGACCGACCGTAGCTCAGGCGCGTCGTTCAGGCCGAGCATCACTTCCGGGTCGAACGCCTCGACCGCGCAGCTCGTCGCGTCGAGCGCCCGGACGACGACGTTGCACGGCAACATCGCGGCGATCGACGGATCCGCCTGCAGTGCCCGATACGCCAGCGGCGGACGACAGGCACCCAGGATCACCTGCTCTGGTACGTCGACCCCGAGTTTGGCGGCCAGCGTCGCCCTCAGGTCGATCTCGGTCAGCACTCCGAACCCCTGCTCGGCGAGCGCGGAGCGGACCGCCTCGACGGTCTCGCCGTACGGCCGGCCGACCTTCGTGTCCAGTGTGTAGCCGGGCATCACGCGCTCCGGGCGTCTTCGCGCGCCTTCGCCAGGTCCAGTCCGCGGACTGCCTCGATGACCTGCTCCAGCGCCTGCGCCGGCAGCGCGCCGGGCTGCGAGAAGACCAGCGAGCCTCCCTTGAAGGCCATCAGCGTCGGGATCGACGTGATCCGGGCCGCCGCGGCGAGCTCCTGCTCGGCCTCGGTGTCGACCTTGGCGAAGACAATGTCGGTGTGCTGGTCCGACGCGGCCGCGAAGATCGGCGCGAACATCCGGCACGGCCCGCACCACGACGCCCAGAAGTCGACCAGGACCATCTCGTTCCCGGTGATCGTCTGCTCGAAGTCGGCGGCCGACAGCTCGACGGTACTCATGTGCTCTCCTCCCGCCCCGGCCGGCGTCCGCGTCTCTCGCGATACCCCCGGGGGTGTTTCTACCAACAACCGTACATACCCCCGGAGGTATTCCCCAGAGGACTTTCGATCAACCTCCGCTGAGCGGGACCTGCCAGGTCAGGTGCGTGCCGCCGTCGGACGGGCTGGTCAGTTCGAAGTGGCCGCCGAGCGCGGTGGCGCGCTCCCGGAGGTTACGTAGGCCACTGCGGCGGGTCACGTCACCGACGCCACACCCGTTGTCGCGTAGCTGGACGACCAGATCGTCCGCCGCCTCCACGACCAGCTCGGCCGCCGATGCTCGTGCGTGCCGGACCAGGTTCGACAATCCCTCCCGGATCACAGCCAGCGCGTTGGCCGCGACGACCCCGCCGACCGACATGTCGACCGGGCCGGTGATCCGTACTCGCAGCTCGAACCCCAGCGCTTCTCCGGCCTGCCCGGCAAGCGTGCGGATCTCCTCGCTCACCGTGGCGGTACGCCGCGCCCGGGGACGATTCAGGGCGAAGACCGTGGCACGGATCTCGGCGGTGATGTCGTCGATCTCGGCGGTCACGGCGTCGAGGCGCTGCTTCACGTCGGGCCGCGCGACGGTGGCCGCGCCCTGGACCGACATCCCGAGGCCGATCACCCGATGGATGACGTGCTCGTGCAGGTCCCGCGCAATCCGGTCCTGCTCGGCGTACACCTCCTGTTGCGCCCGGGCGGCGGCCAGGTCCTCCTCGGCCTCGAGCCGCGCCCTGATGTCGCGCAGTACGACGGCGTAGCCGGTGACCGTGCCGTCGGTCCCCCGGATCGCCGCCACGGTGGCGGACACGTCGATCAGTGTTCCGTCCTCGCACTGCACGCGCGTGTCGAAAGGACCAGGCTGTTCGTCGGCATCGAACTGCTTGAACGCGGCGGCGACATCCTCGCGGGCTTCGATCGGCACCAGTACGTCGACCCGCCGGCCGACGATCTCCGTGGCCGGGTAGCCGAGCAGCCGCTCGGCACTCGCGTTCCAGGTCTGGACTACCCGGTCGGCACTCAGCGAGTACATCGTGTCGCTCGACGACTGCACGATCGCCGCCAGCCGCGCCTCGGCCTCCCGGGCCTGCTCCAGCTCGGCATACAACGCGATCAGGCCGCGGCTCGTCGCGTCCAGCTCTGCTCGCAGTTCGGCGATCTCGCGGTGGGCTGCTTCCAGGTCGGCCTCTACCGTCATCACTCCCCCTGAGCGCGCGGGTCCAGCCCGATGACAACGGTCGAGTCGTCGGTGTCACGCCCGCAATCTCGTTGCAGGACCGCGGCCATCACCGCCGGATCATGACCGGCGAGCCCCGGATAGCTGCCAAGGTCCCAGTGGCTACGTATTCCGTCGGTGGCGAGCACCAGCATAGCCCCGGCCGCCCACGGGTAGCGCTCCTCGTGCAGTCGCGGCAACGCCGCTTGGCCGCCCAGCGTTCCGTCCCGGGTGACCAGGTGCCGGCTCGCCTGAGCGAGCAGGACCCGTCCGGTCACGTTTCCCACCGCTGCCCAGACGAGCGTGTCCCGGCCTACGTCGATCGTCGCGGCGCCGGCCGCACCGCCGCGGGTATGACGCATGGCTTCGTGCGCCCGGCGGAGTACCTCTCCGGGGT
This sequence comes from Kribbella sp. NPDC051137, assembly GCF_040682535.1. Classification (NCBI taxonomy): domain Bacteria; kingdom Bacillati; phylum Actinomycetota; class Actinomycetes; order Propionibacteriales; family Kribbellaceae; genus Kribbella; species Kribbella sp. NPDC051137. Next base: position 139,239 of record NZ_JBFBBI010000004.1, on the reverse strand, counting down.
CAGGTGCCGGGTCGTCGGTGAACGTTTCAAGCGCGGCGCGGGCTGCGTCGGCGGCCAGGTCGCCGTGGCCAAGTCCGTCGACGATCAGAGCGGTCACCATGCGGTGTCCGGTCGTCGCTACGGCCCATCCGTCGCCGGACGACGGGCCGTCGCGGTACGGCACGTTGACGCCGCCCCACCTGCCGATCAATGACGGATCGCCGCCGATGCGGGACAGCACCGCCGTCCCCCCAGGTCCCGAGTACGCGTCGAAGGCCGACGACTTCCGGGCGACACCGGCCAGCCCGGCCCCCAGTCCGCGGTACGGAGGCAGGCTCCAGGCCGCGGTTCCCCCAGTGCTGCTTCCGCCGGGATCGACGGCGAGCACCTCCAGCCCGGCCGGCGCGGTGTTCACCAGCAGGTAGCCGGGAGCGGAGGCGTGCCGGAGGATGTTGGTGGCCAGCTCGGTCACGATCAGCTCGACCTCACCGCGCCGTACCCCGGCGATCCGGTCCACGAGGTCCCCGACGGTACGGCGGGCCGCGCCGACGTCCTCCTCGAACTGGATCGACAGCCTGCGGCTGGGTGCTAGCGGGCCCATTTCACGATCACGACCGTTGTACCGGTGGGGTCGGAGTCAACTGTCATCTCGTCAGCCAGCCGCTTACTGCCCGGCAGCCCGAGCCCCAGGCCGCTGCCGCTCGAGAACCCGTCGGTGAGCGCCGCGTCGACGTCGTCGATGCCGGGTCCTTGGTCGGCGAACGTCGCTCGCACCCCTCGGCGCCGAAGGTTCACGACCTGCTCGACCTGGAGCGTGCCACGGCCACCGGTGGCGTAGATCAGGATGTTTCGCGCGAGCTCGCTGCCCGCGGTCACCAGTTTGGTCTGGTCGACCAGCCCTAGCCCCGCGTTGTCCGCGGCGGTGCGCAGCGCCTGCCGTACCCGGATCAGGTCGCTCTCGTCCTCGATCCTGAAGGCGACCCGGACGCCCTCATCCGGCTCGATCGCCATGGCCGCCCCCAGCCCGTAGCTTGCGCAGCAACACCAGCCCCTGCTCGGCGTTCAGGGCAGTGTCCAGCTGCCCCATCGGTACGCCGAGCTCGACCAGCGTGATGGCCACGGCCGGCTGGATACCGACCACGACGACTTCGGCACCCAGGAGCCGGACCATGCCGACGATCCGGGCGATCGCGCGGGCGATGAACGTGTCGACCACGATCAGCCCGCTGACGTCGATCAGCGCTCCCTTGGCATGCGTCCGCGCCACCTCGTCGGTGATCCGGCTCTCGATCCGCACCACGCTCGAGTCATCGAGGTCACCCTGCAGGCTGAGCAGTAGGGTGTCCCCGATCCGAAGTACCGGAATCGCTTCGCTCATGGGGTATCGGTGCGCTCGTGCACGATCCGGATCGCCAGTTGCAACGCGTCGCGCAGGGTGTTCCGGCTGCGTAGCTGACCGAGCTCGATCCCCAGGTGCACCATCGCCTGGGCCGTCTCCGGACGTACGCCGGACAGCACGCTCGCCGCGCCCATCAGGGTCGCCGCCTGGACCGTCTTCAGCAGGTGCTGGGCCACCAGCGTGTCGATGCTCGGCACGCCGCTGATGTCGAGGATCACCACCTCGGCCTGGCTGGCGGCGATCTTCTCCAGCAACCCCTCGGTCAGCCGCGCGGCCCGGACCGAGTCCAGCGTGCCGATGATGGGCAGCGCCAGGACCTTGTCCCAGACCTCGATGACCGGCGTGGAGAGCTCGAGGATCTCGTCGCGCTGGCGTTCGAGCCGCTGCTGGTACTCGCGCCGCTCGGTGACGTCACGGATCGCCGCCGACACCAGGGTGCCGTCCGCGGTCTGCAGCGGGCTGAGGCTGATCTCCGCCGGGAACTCGGTACCGTCGCGGCGCAGCGCGAACAGTTCCAGGCCCACCCCCATCGGCCGGGTCCGCGGATCCTCGAAGAACCGGCCGCGGTGACCGGGGTGCCGCCGGCGGAACCGCTCCGGGACCAGCATCTCCATCTCCTGGCCGACCAGGTCGTCCCGGGAGTACCCGAACAACTGCTCGGTCTGGCGGTTCACCCGCGCGATCCGGCCGTCGGCCTCGACGATCAGGATCGCGTCCGGTGCCACCTCGAGCAGATCACGGAACAAGAGGCCTGCCGCGTCCATCGGTTCGTCCCGAAGTATCGCCATCGATCCTCCATCTCACGAAGGACCGAGCATATCGCCGAGTCAGGACCAAAGCCCCTGGGCACACACGGCGCGGGCCGAATAGCGTCGACGACATGTGTGAACACTGCGGATGCCGTGCTGTCGAGCCGATCGCTCAGCTGATGGAGGAACACTACGAAATGCTCGATCTCTCCGGCCGGATCCGGACGCTACTCGTCGCGGGCGATCTCGCCGGTGCCAGTACGACCCTCGCCGACCTCGGCCGGCGGCTGACTCCGCACGCCCTCCGGGAGGAACGCGGGGTCTTCGCGGCGCTCCGGGAACAGGGCGACTTCGCCGCCGAAGTGCTGGATCTGGAGGCGGATCACCGGGCCTTCGACGAAATCCTCGCCGGACTCGACCCCACCGCGCCCGAATTCGAGCAGCGGGTCCGGACGTTCCTCGCCAACCTTTCACTGCACATCGATCGCGAGAACCTGGGCGTCTTCCCGGTCACTGTCGTCACGTTGGACGACGACGGCTGGGAGACCGTTGCCCGCGCGCACGCCGACGACCCGGCGGACACGCCGGTGACCCGCTAGGCGGACGGGTCGAAAGCCCTTGCGGATCGGGACTCTTGCCGCTGGCCGTGCGTGCTCCCGCGGCGGGACGCTGCAACCATGAGCGCGACGCAGTACTTGACCGAGGACGAGGTGGGCATCCTGCTCACCGCGGCATCGCATGCCCCGTCGATGCACAACACCCAGCCCTGGAAGTTCGAGATCCACGGACCGGTGATCGACGTACTGCGCGACTCCGAACGCGCACTGCCGGCGGCGGACCGCGGCGGACGGATGAGCCGCATCGGCCTCGGCGCAGCCGCCTTCAACCTGCGCGTGGCAGCGGCCCTACTCGGCCACGAGACCACGCTCGCCCTCGAACCCGATCCGGCTCGCCCCGACGTCGCACTCCGGATCTTCCTGGCCGCACGCAACGTACCTGTGCCCGGTCTGAGCTCGCTGTACGGCGAGATCACCCGGCGGCACACGTACCGCGGCCCGATGGCCGGCGTACCGATGCCGCCCGAACTGCGGCACAAACTCGCCGTGGCGGCCGGGAGCGAAGGCGCCGAACTGGACTGGCTGGACAGCAGCCAACGGACACGACTCGCCCACATCATCCAGACCGCCGACGAGCGCGACCTCCACGACGAGGACCGATTGCACGAACGCCTGCGGTGGATCGGCGACCGGCGCGAGGGAGACGGCGTACCCGGGGCCGCGCTCGGTCCGCTCCCCCAAGGACCCGCGATGGTCCGGGATCTGGCGGCGGGCTTCGACACCCCGGACCGCGAGCACGCGATCTTCGAGAGCACAGCGGCCGTCGCGGTGCTCTGCACGCCGTCCGAGGACACCCACGCCTGGCTCCGGGCGGGTATGGCTCTCCAGCGGCTGTTGCTGACAGCAACTTCCCACGATGTCGCCGCGTCGTTCCTGAACCAGCCGCTGGAGTACGCCGATCTCCGTGACGAGGTCCGCACTGTCGCCGGACGTCAGGCCTGGCCGCAGGTAATCCTCCGCTGCGGCTATCCGGCGCACAGCACAGGACACGCACCACGGCGGCACTGGAACGACACCCTGAGCGAATGGCACTGACATGGCGACTGTGGTCATCGGGTACGACAACTCGACGGGCGGTCAGGCCGCCCTGCAGTGGGCCGCCGCTGAAGCCCAGCGCCTGCACGCCCGGTTGCGGATCGTCCAGGTGTTCGAGCTGATCATCGCCACCCGTCCCTCGCCGGGCAAGATCGTCCCGCTCGCCGGGCTGCGGACCGCTCGGGAGCGCGGCCTGCACGCGCTCGCCGACGGGATCCGCGCCCAGCACCCGGACCTCGTGGTGCAGACCGTCCTGGTGGACGGTTCGCCGGCGGAGGTGCTGCTCGGGGAGAGCGCGCAGGCGACGATGATCGTGCTCGGATCGCGGGGGCTGGGCGGCTGGAGCGGCCTGCTGGTCGGCTCGGTGGCGGTCCAGGTCAGTACGCACGCGCAGTGCCCGGTAGTCGTCGTACGGCCCGAGCAGTTCCCTCGCCCGCACGAGAGGCCGGCTGTCGTGGTCGGCGTCGACGGTTCCAAGACGTCCGCCAAGGCGATCGACTTCGCCTTCGACCAGGCGGAGGCACGCGGCGCCGAACTGGTCGCCGTTCATGCCTGGACCAGGCCGTCGCCGACCGACGACGGCGGCGAACCGAGGCGCGACCTCAACGAGCAGGACGCGCTGGAATCCGGCCGGCTGCTCGTCGCCGAGTCGATCGCCGGCGCGCTCGCGGACCACCCGGACGTCCAGTGCGACACCAGGCTGGTCGTCGGCCATCCCGCCCACGCGTTGGTGCTGGCCGGCGAATCCGCCGAACTGGTGGTTGTCGGCTCCCGCGGTCGCGGCGGCTTCACCGGCCTCCTGCTCGGCTCCACCAGCCAGAACGTCCTGCACCACGCACCCTGCCCGGTCGCGATCGTGCGCTGACAGACCAGGAGGCGGAGATGCGTACCGAATCGCGAATCATCCCGACGCAGGACACGGCAGTCATCAGGGCCGTCCCCGTTCGCCCCTGCCACCTCCGCCCGGACCACAAGTTCGACGCGGTGACAGTCATCCCGGCCGCGCAACCCGACGTACTCGATCGGTCGGCTGCCGCGCTGCGCGACCGCCGCCGGCTACCCACGCTTCTTCCCTGAGCTCTCATGACCGCCATTCGTGTCTCCGGAGTCGTGAAGGACTTCGGCACGACCCGGGCTCTCGATCACTTGGACCTGACGGTGTCGGACGGCGAGGTGCACGGGTTCCTCGGTCCGAACGGGTCGGGGAAGACCACCACGATCCGCATCCTGCTCGGGCTGCTGCGTCGCGACGCCGGCGAGGTCGACCTGCTGGGTGGCGATCCATGGCGAGACGCGGCCGCGTTGCATCGGCGGCTGGCCTACGTTCCGGGCGAGGTCGACCTCTGGCCGAATCTCACCGGCGGGGAGGTCATCGACCTGCTGGGCAGGCTGCGCGGCGGCCTGAACGAGACCCGTCGCAAGGACCTCCTGGAACGGTTCGACCTGGACCCGACGAAGCGGTGCCACACGTATTCCAAGGGCAATCGGCAGAAGGTGGCAGTGGTCGCGGCGTTCGCGTCCGACGTCGAGTTGTACCTGCTCGACGAGCCCACGTCCGGTCTGGACCCGCTGATGGAGACCGTGTTCCAGGACGTCGTCCGCGAGCTCCGCACGGAGGGTCGCACCATCCTGTTGTCCAGCCACATCCTGTCCGAGGCAGAGGCCCTGTGCGACCGGATCACGATCATCAGGTCGGGCCGCGCGGTCGAGACGGGCAGCTTCGACGAGATGCGGCACCTGACCCGGACGACGGTCACGGCGGTCACCAGTCACTCCGTGGACGGCCTCGCCGGGCTGCCCGGCGTACACGACCTGTCGCAGGACGGTCAGGAGATTCGTTTCACGGTCGACCAGGCCGAGCTCAACCACGCCCTCCAGCGGCTGGTGGCGCTCGACGTCCAGTCGATCACCAGTACGCCGCCGACGCTGGAGGAGCTGTTCTTGCGTCACTACAACGGCTCCGAGCCGGTGGACTGACGGTGATCCGCCGGAGTACGAAGAGGTGAGAAGCATGACGACATCACGGAACTGCCGGCCGGCGTGCTGCCGATCGCATCGGTGTACTTCGATCCGCGGTCGGCCCCCGACGTCGTTCGTCTGAGGAGACGAGATCGTGCTCGCCCGTACCCTTCGGCGCGCGCCGGCGCCCCTGCAGATTCACGCCCTGACGACCCATGCCGGTCCGCGCCACCTTGGTGACGCGGACCGGTCGCGATGTCAGGCAGTGATCGCGGTCATGCTGTTCCAGCCGGTGCCGACGAGCACCGGCGGCAGGATCCATCCGCCGGTACCGTTGCCGCGGTACATGTACAGCTGACCGGAGGCGTTGCGGACCAGCAGGTCCACCTTCTTGTCGCCGTTGAAGTCCCACGGCGTCACGATCGCCGTCAGGTTCTGCCAACTGCTTCCGATCTGCGTACGGCCCGCCAGCCAGCCGCCCTTGCCGTCACCGCGGTAGAGCCACAGGTTGCCGCTCCCGTCGCGTGCGGTCACGTCGACGAAGCCGTCACCGTCGAAGTCGCCCGGTCCCCGCACCGAGGTCATCGCGTTCCAGCCGTACCCGTACCCGACCCGGGGCAGCCAGCCGCCCTTGCCGTCGCCCGGGTAGAGCCACAACTGGCCGGTGTTCTGCCGCGCCAGCAGGTCCATGTGGCCGTCACCGTTGAAGTCGCCCGGTCCGAAGACCGAGGTCATCGTGTTCCAGCCGCTGCCGAAGCGTTTCCAGCTGAGCCAACCTCCCTTGCCGTCACTGGAGTACAGCCGCAGGTACCCCGACCCGTCGACCGACATCAGGTCGGCGTGCCCGTCGCCGTCCCAGTCCCCCGGCGCGAGGATCGCGGTCATCGCGTCCCAGCCGTAGCTGTACCCGATACGGGACTTCCAGCCTCCGATGCCGTTGCCCGGGTAGAGCCAGAGCCGCCCGGCGGTGTCGACGGACAGCACGTCCGAGTTGCCGTCACCGTTGAAGTCGTTGTTCTTGACGACCACGGCGGCCGACGTGGCCGTCTTCGTCGCCGTCTGCCCGGCTGCGGAGGAGATCGACGCACCGGCCAGCAGCAGGCTCACGCCGGCCAGCAGTACCAGTCCCGCTCGTCCTCCGAGGCGCAAGCGTTCACGCATGAGAATTCCCCCTCGTCCCTCGGTTCGGTGGCAGCCCACCAGCGGCTGCCCTTCGGCCACACCAAACCGGACTAGCGCAGATTTCTCCAGGGCCAAAGGTCCCGACTTCGTCACCGGCCGGGGACGGGGACCAACAGGGCCGGCCCGAGGGACCTTCGGCTCTACGCGGGTTCTCGAGGGCGGCGCACAGTCGGGACATGAACGCCCTGCCCGAGTGGATCCTCGCGTTCAGCGGGTACGACCCGGCCGACGAGCGCCGGCGCGAGGCGCTGTGCACGACCGGGAACGGGTACTTCGCGACCCGCGGAGCGTGGGCAGGATCGATGGCGGGTGAGCATCACTATCCGGGGACCTATCTGGCCGGCTACTACAACCGGCTGACCGACACGATCGGCGACGCCCGCGTCGAGAACGAGAGTCTGGTCAACCTGCCCGACTGGCTGCCGCTCACGGTCGCCGTCGACGACGGGGAGTGGTGGACGCCCGACAACAGCGAGGTCCTCCAGCACGATCTCGAGCTGAACGTACGGCGTGGTGTGGTGACCCGCCGGTTCGCGCTCCGGGACCCGGCCGGCCGGGAACTGCGCGGGGTCGAGCGCCGCTTCGCGAGCATGGCCGATCCGCATCTCGCCGGGCAGACCCTCGCCGTCACCGTCGTGAACTGGTCCGGCCGGCTCCGGATCGGGTCGGCCGTCCACGGCGACGTCACGAACTCCGGCGTCGACCGGTACCGCAAGCTCGCGGCCCGCCACCTGACCGATCTCCGCCCGGAGGCCGATCGCGATCTGCTGGTCACGGCGACCCTGAGCCAGTCCCGCCACCGCGTCACGGTCGGCACCCGCACCGTTGCCACGCACCGCGGATCGCCGCTCGAGGGATGGACGACGTCCAGCGACAGCGACTCGGCGTACGCCGAACTCTCCGTCGACGTCACGGCGGGAGACGTCGTCGGCATCGAGAAGATCGTCGCGCTGCACGGCTCCCGCGATGTGGGGATCTCCGAACCGCGCCTGGCCACCCGGCTCGCGCTCGACAACGCGCCACGTTTCGCGGACCTCCTGGACGCGCATGTGCTCGCATGGTCGCAGCTGTGGCGCCGGTTCGCGGTGGATCTCGAGGAGACGTACGACGGCACGCTCGGCGCGCTCCGGTTGAACATCTTCCACCTGCTGCAGTCGGTCTCGCCGCACAGCGTGGACGCGGACACCGGCGTACCGGCGCGCGGCCTGCACGGCGAGGCGTACCGCGGGCACGTCTTCTGGGACGAGCTCTTCGTCTTCCCGGTGCTCACGCTGCGGATGCCGGAACTCAGCCGCGCCCTGCTGCGCTACCGGTACCGCCGGCTGCCCGCCGCCCGGCTGGCGGCGCGGAGGCTCGGTCTTCCCGGCGCGATGTTCCCCTGGCAGTCGGGCAGCGACGGACGCGAGGAGAGCCCGCGGATCCACCTGAACCCGTTGTCGGGGCACTGGACCGAGGATGGATCGTACCGGCAGCGGCACGTCGGCCTGGCGGTCGCCTACACGATGTGGCAGTACGTCGAGGTCACCGGCGACCTGGACTTCCTCGCCGACCACGGCGCCGAGGTGATCGTCGAGATCGCCCGGTTCTTCGCCGGCCTCACCGAGTACGACACCGGTCGCGACCGGTACGTGATCCGGGACGTGGTCGGCCCCGACGAGTTCCACACCTGCGTCGACAACAACGCCTACACCAACGTCATGGCCGTCTGGCTGTTCGGCGCCGCGGCCCGCGCGCTGGACCGGCTGCCGTCCTGGCGGCGTACCGAACTCGTCGACTCGCTCGGTCTGCGGCAGGAGGAGCGCAACCACTGGGACGAGCTCACCCGCCGCATGTACGTACCGTTCCACGACGGCGTGATCAGCCAGTTCGAGGGCTACGAGCAGCTCGCCGAGCTCGACTGGGCGCGGTACCGGCAGGAGTACGGCGACATCCGCCGGCTGGACCGGATCCTCGAGGCCGAGGGCCGGGACGTGGCGTCCTACCAGGTTTCCAAACAGGCCGACGTGCTGATGCTTCTCTACCTGCTGCCGAGCAACGACTTGCATGCCCTGCTGGAGCGGCTCGGCTATCGGTTGTCCGGCGCCGTCATCCGCCGGACCGTCGAGTACTATCTCGCCCGCACCTGCCACGGCTCGACGCTCAGCGCGATCGTCCACGCCTGGGGCCTGGCCACCCTCGACCCGGACCGCGCGCTCGCGTTCCTCGAGCAGGCACTGCACAGTGACGCCGGCGAGGCGTTGCGCACCGGCACCACCGCCGAAGGCGTCCATCTCGGGGCGATGGCCGGTAGCGCCGACCTGATCCAGCGCTGCTTCACCGGGCTCACGACGGCCAACGACGTACTCCGTTTCCGCCCCCGCTGGCCGGCCAAGCTCGGGACCTTCGAGATGGCGCTGCGGTACCACGGCCACCGCCTGGTCGCGCAGATCTCGAGCACGGCCGTCACGCTCACGGTCGACGCCGGGCCGGGCCCTGCCATCGAAGCCCGCTGTTACGGACACTCCCGGCAACTGAAGCCGGGCGACAGCCACACCTGGATGTCCACACGCTGAGGAGGGTCTCGACTTCCTCGCTTTCGTCGAATTCCTCAGCGCCTGACGGACGCGACGACCCTGCCGTGAGGTGACCTTCGGCCCTTCGGCGCGGCGCCGGGGCGGGTTTCACTGAAGGTAGGCGAGGGAAGCCAGGCGAAAGGGTACGGAGTAGCGGTTACCCCAGGCCGTTCACCGTACATCTCGGCCCGCTGCAGTAGCGGCGGTTGGCTTCCCCCGCTCGTCGACATTGTGGCGCTTTACGGGAGCCGGTGGTTCGGTCGTCGTTGGAGGTTCGACATGGCAAGGATCAAGGGTGAGATCACGGTCGGTCGTCCCGTCGAGGTGGTGTTCGACTATGTCGCCGACCAGACGAACGAGCCGCACTACAACCCGAGCATGGTTCGCGCCGAGATGGTGACCGCCGGACCGATCGGCAAGGGGACCCGATTCCGGTCCGCGGTGCGGTCCGGAGGGCGGACCGCGGAGATGCTCATCGAGTACACCAGCTTCGAGCGACCGCGACTGCTCGCCTCCGTCACGACGATGGAGCAGGCCGAGATCGAGTACACGCTGACGTTCGAACGGTCCCCGCGGGGGACCTGCATGCGCTGGTCCGGACAGGTGTTGCCGAAGGGCGCGTTCCGGCTGCTGGGGCCGTTGATCACCTGGATGGGAGTGCGCCAGGAGCAGCGGATCTGGGACGGGATGAAGAGGCGCCTGGAAGCCGGACCCACCACGGACTAGCGCAGGCCGGCATTCCTTACCCGATGCCTGGTCAATCCTCTGGTCAGCCGTGGCGCACTGGAATGGTCGCTCCGGTCATCGCGCCACCGTCCGTGCAGACTTCAGCTCGGCCAGTACTGCGTCGACGAGTCTGGGCAGGGCGTCCGCAACCGGGGCCGAGAAATCGGTGCCGAAGGAGACGTCGGCGGCTTCGACTGCGTAGACGACCAGCCGCTGCGGGAGATGATCGAGCGCTTCGCCGAGGCGGAGCGCGTCCGGGATACCGAGGCTGTGCGAGCCCGCCGAATGCGTGTGCACCTCGGCAGCCGGCTCGGCGCTGCCGGCCGCCGTGTGCTGGTGTAAGGGAACCTCGGTGCGGTAGAACTCGCCCGGGTCGGATGGTTCGCAGAGTACGGCGTCGACGACGATCGCCAGCGGTACGCCGGACCAGTCGTCGATGAGCCGCGCAGGTTCGCCGTCCGACACGAGCAGCCGGACCCCGGGCAGCCACCGGTCCTCGAGCGCCGCGATCAGGGCGGGTCCGATGCCGTCGTCGCGGCGGTACTCGTTGCCGACGCCGATCACCACCACCGCCGCCGTCACTGCCGCTCCACGGTGAGGTCGAGGAAGTGCGTCGAGCAGGAGATGCAGGGGTCGTAGTTGCGGATCGTCTGCTCGCACAACCCGGTCAGCCGCTCGTCGCCGAGGTGCAGGTTGGCCGCGACCAGCCGCCGCAGATCCTCCTCGATCGCGGCCTGGTTCTGCGCCGTCGGCGGCACGATCGTCGCCGACCGGACCAGCCCGTCGGCACCGATCCCGTACCGGTGGTACAGCAGTCCCCGCGGCGCCTCACTCAGGCCGTGCCCCACCCCGTCGCGCGCCGGTACGACGACGTACGACGGCTCCGGCGGTTCGTACGACTCGATCAGTCGCAGCGCCTCCTCGACGGCGTACACGACCTCGATCGCCCGGACCACGATGCTCCGGAACGGGTTGCGGCACTCGCTCCCGAGGCCGACGTCGGCCGCGAGCCCGAGCGCCAGCGGCGACAGGTGTTCGTGGTTGAGGGTGTACCGCGCCAACGGACCGGTGAGGTACCGGCCCCCGTCGAGGGAGGCGTGCAGGGCGGTCGAGTGCGGCACCTGCTCCTCGACCACATGATTGCTGAAGGCATCGACTTCGAAGGCGGGGCCGTTGCTCCGGCGCAGCGTCGTTCCACTCTCGATCGCGTACTGCGCCGGGTCGTAGACGGCGAGGAGCTCGTGGTCGAGCTCCAGGTCGGGGAAGTCGAACCCGGCGACCCACCGCACTGTCGCGATCGCGGCGTCCAGCGCCGGCCGCAACTGCTCGGCGAGCCGGTCCAGCTGCGCGCGGCCCGGTGCCGCGTAGAAGCCGCCGACCCGGACGTTGATCGGGTGGATCGCGCGGCCGCCGACGAGTTCCAGGATCGCGTTGCCGGACTTCTTCAGCATCAGCCCGCGTTCGACGATCTCCCGGTGATCCGCGGCCAGCGCGATCGCGTCCGGGTAGCCGAGGAAGTCCGGGGCGTGCAGCAGGTAGATGTGCAGCGCGTGGCTCGAGATCCACTCACCGCAGTACAGCAGTCGCCGCAGCTCCCGGATCGGTCCGCCGACCCGGACCCCGCAGGCGTCCTCGATCGCGTTGCACGCACTGGTCTGGTAGGCGACCGGGCAGATACCGCAGATCCGCGCGGTGATGTCCGGCGGCTCGGTGTAACCGCGGCCGCGCAGCAACGCCTCGAAGAACCGCGGCGGTTCGTAGATCTGCAGGTCCGCGCGCTCCACTTCGCCGTCCCGGACGGTGACGTGGAGTGCGCCCTCCCCCTCCACCCTGGCGAGTGAGCTGACCTTCAGCTGCCGCGCACGGTGACTCACGACGACCATCCTCCGGATGCTGCGTTGAACGTACGGAACACCCGGTCCACGTCACCGTCCGACATCCCCGCCGCTCGCAACCGCGGAATGAGGGCGGCCACGTTCGGCTTCGTCATCGGCCCGAAGCAGCCGAAGCACCCCCGCCGGTACGCCGGGCACAGCGCGCCGCATCCGGCGTGCGTGACCGGTCCGAGGCACGGCGTACCCTCGGCGACCATCACACAGGTCAGCCCGCGGCGCTTGCACTCGGTGCAGACCGAGGTGTCGGGCAGGTCCGGCTTGCGGCCCGCCAGGAACGCCGTCAGGACCTCGAGCAGCTGCCGCCGGTCGATCGGGCAGCCGCGCAGCTCGAAGTCCACCGCGACATGGTCGGCGATCGCCGTCGAGGTGGCCAGGGTCTCGATGTAGTCCGGCCGGGCGTACACCACCGACGCGAACTCGGCCACGTCGCCGAAGTTCCGCAACGCCTGGATCCCGCCGGCCGTGGCGCACGCGCCGATCGCCACCAGCACCTTCGACTCGGCCCGGATCTGCCGGATCCGGTCGGCGTCCCCAGGCGTGGTGATCGACCCCTCGACCAGCGTCACGTCGTACGGCCCGGGCCGGACCGCACTGGAAGCCTCCAGGAAATGGGCGATCCGGACGCGGCCGGCCAGCGCGAGCAGCTCGTCCTCGCAGTCCAGCACCGTCAGCTGGCAACCGTCACACGAGGCGAGCTTGAACACCGCAAGCGTCGGAGTATCCATCGTCTGCGAGCACACCAGACCGTACTGCGATCCACCAGGGACGGACGACCGCCGCGACCGGGACCTTAGGCCCTTGGACCGTACGGCGGTCCTCGGGACGATCACGCTTATGAACCAGGCGATCATCGACGACCTCGGCGCCCTCGTCGAGGAGCTGATCGCGGACGGGTACCGGGTCGTCGGGCCGACCGTCTCCGGCAGCGCGATCCAGCTCGCCGAACTCACCAGCGCGGGCCAACTGCCGGCCGGCTGGGGTGTCGAGACGGGCCCCGGGCACTACCGGCTGCGGCGGCGCGAGGACGACGCTTTGTTCGGCCATTCCGCCGGGCCGCAGTCCTGGAAGACCTTCCTGCACCCTCCGCACCGCAAGCTGTGGTCCACCGGCCCGGACGGGTCGTTCCAGGCAGCCGAGGAGGAAACGCCGCGGTACGCACTGCTCGGCGTCCGCGGGTGTGACCTGGCCGCGATCGGAAAGCTCCGCGACGTGCTGCGGCTCGACGGATCGTTCGCCGCCCGTCACCAGGCGTTGTTCGTCGTCGCGGTGAACTGCACCGAGCCGGGCGAGGTGTGCTTCTGCGCTTCGATGGGCACGGGACCCGCCGCCGGACCGGGAGCGGACCTGACGCTCACCGAGATGACCGGCCACTTCGTCGTCGAGGCCGGCACCGAGGCGGGACTCGAGCTGCTCGACCGGCTCGACCATCGCGACGCGACTGCCGACGAGACCGGCGGTGCGGCCGCGGCGGTCGCGGCCGCCGCGCAGCACATGGGCCGCGCGATGCCCGAGGTGGACCTGCGGGCCCTGCTGGTCGGCAGTCGTGAGTCGTCGCACTGGGAGGACGTCGCCGAGTGGTGCCTGACCTGCGGCAACTGCACGATGGTCTGCCCGACCTGCTTCTGCACCACGACCGAGGACGTCACGGACCTGACCGGCGACCACGCCGAGCGCCGGCAGCGTTGGTCGTCGTGCTTCGAGCTCGACTTCTCGTACGTGCACGGCGGCAGTGTCCGCACCTCCGGCGAGAGCCGCTACCGGCAGTGGATCACCCACAAACTCGGCACCTGGCACGACCAGTTCGGCGGGTCCGGCTGCGTCGGCTGCGGTCGCTGCATCGCCTGGTGCCCCGTCGGTATCGATCTCACCGAGGAAGTCGGAAGGCTCGCTCATGCCTGACCTGTTCGACGGTCTGACCGCCCACGAACGCGAGGCCCTCCTGCGCACGTCGCACGAAGAGTTCTACGACGACGGCGAGCGGATCTTCGACGAAGGCGGCCGGGCCGGCTACTGCTGGTGGATCCGGCACGGCCGCGTGGCGCTCGACACCGCCGTACCAGGTCGGGGCCATGTCGTGATCGAGACCCTCGGCCCCGATGACGTGCTCGGGTGGTCCTGGCTGGTTCCGCCGTTCCGCTGGCATTTCGGTGCGCGCGCGATCGGAACCGTCGAGGCGACAGCGTTCGCCGCGGAGCAGTTACGGGTCCTCGCGGACCAGGACCCGCGGCTCGGGTACCTTCTGACCCGGCAGCTGATGGGCGTCCTGCTCGACCGGCTGCAGTCGACCCGGGCGCGCTTGCTGGATCTGTATGCCTGAGCCGATGCTGCCCTCGAGGTACCGCGTGGCCGGTCGCACGACCGAGACCCGCGACTCGGCCACGCTCCGGCTGGAGCCGCTCGACGATCGGCTCGCCCCGTTCCACGCGGGCCAGTTCGCGATGCTCTACGCGTACGGCGTCGGCGAGGTCGCGATCTCGATCAGCGGCATGGAGGACGCGACCCTGCTCCACACCGTGCGGTCCGTCGGCGCGGTCAGCCGGGCGCTGCACGACTCGACCACCGGAACCGTCATCGGCGTCCGCGGCCCGTTCGGTACGACGTGGGCACCGGAAGGTGCCGCCGGCAACGATCTGGTCGTGGTGGCCGGCGGTGTCGGACTGGCGCCGCTGCGTCCGGTCGTGCTGGCCGCGCTGGCCGATCGGGCGGCGTACCGCAAGGTCGTCGTGATCGCCGGCGCGCGGACCCCGGCCGAGTTCCTGTTCCGTGCCGAGCTGGAGGCCTGGGCCGCACGCGACGACCTGGATGTCGAGCTCACCGTCGACGGCCCTGCGGCCGGCTGGGACGGGACGGTCGGATTCGTCACCGGGCCACTGGCCCGGCTACGGCTCGACCCGGAACGGACCGTCGCGTTCCTCTGCGGCCCGGAGCCGATGATGCGTTTCAGCGCCCAGGTCCTGCTCCGCGCAGGGGTCCCGGCCGAGCGGATCCGGGTCTCGCTCGAACGCTCGATGAAATGCGGGATCGCCCTGTGCGGGCACTGTCAGCTCGGCCCGTTGCTGGTCTGCCGCGACGGGCCTGTGGTGACGTACGCCGTTGCCCAACCCCTGCTCGCCGTACCGGAGCTGTGAACCGCCGAAGGTCCGCCGGAACCGGTGACATTGGTCCCTACGGAAACACCACCGGCGGAGAAACGATCACGGTGAGGGAGCTGATCGACCCGGTCAGCCGAACAGGGAAGAGAGGGAGATGAGCGACATGGCAGACATCCAGTCGACTGCCTGGACGCGCCCGCAGGACTGGTTGAGCCTGCTCGCGGGCCTGTACCTGGCCCTGTCGCCGCTGTGGGTCACCGTCGACACCACAGGGACCTGGGCGATGTCCGTGATCGGAGGGGTGGTCGCAGTGCTGGCGCTGATCGCGCTTGCGATGCCGGGCGCCTACTTCGACGAAGGCGTCACCGCGCTCGGTGGGGTCGCGGCGTTCATCGCGCCGTGGGTCTTCACCTACACCGACACGAACGCGGCCGCGTGGACCTCGTGGATCGCAGGTGGTGTGGTCATCCTCGCCGCGCTGGCGGCGATGCCCGCGAGCCGGTCGGTCTACCGCCACGAGCACCACATGGCCTGACCGCAATCCGGCGGATGCGCCGGCGAGCCCGGCGCATCCGCCCCGTCCTGGAGGTGACAGCACATGCTGACGATCAAGCAGGCGGCCGCTGACTTCCTGGCGCACCACCGGATCGCCGTGACCGGCGTGTCCCGGAACCCGCTGGGGCACGGCGCGAACGTCGTGTACCGGCGGCTTCGCGACCGTGGGTACGAGGTGTTCGCGATCAATCCGAACGCCGACGAGGCCGAGGGCGATCCGTGTTACCCCGACCTCGCGTCCGTTCCCGGCGGCGTCGAGGCGGTGGTTATCGCGACTCGGCCGGAGACCGCCGAGGAGACGATGCGCGAATGCGTCGCGCTCGGCATCGACCAGGTCTGGATGCATCGCGGGTACGGCGACGGCAGCGTGTCGCAGCCGGCTCTGGTGTACGGCGTACAGCACGGCGTCACGGTGATCGCGGGCGGTTGCCCGCTGATGTTCGGCACGACCTCCGACACCGGCCACAAGGTCATGCGCCTGGTCGAGACCGCGACCGGCAAAGTACCGCGGCGGGTGTGAACCATGCGATGGCTGCACGGACTCGACCGGTGGATGTACCGCGGCGGCCGGCTCAACCGGGCGGCGCGGTTCCTGAACCGGCTCAGCGCGATCCAGTACGCCAGCGGGTTCGCCGCGCCCGCGCGGGCGGTCACGCTCGAGGTGGTCGGCCGGAAGAGCGGCCGGGTGATCGCGTTCCCGTTGGTACTCACGCAGTACCACGGTGAGCGGTACCTGGTCGCGATGCTCGGCGACGGGACCAACTGGGTCCACAACATCCACGCGGCGCAAGGGCATGCCGTACTGCGGCACGGCTACCGCGAGGAAGTGCTCCTCGAGGAGGTCGCCCCGGATGCGCGTGCACCGATCCTCCGCCACTACCTTGAGCTCGCTCCGGGTGCCCGAGGGCACTTCCCCGTCGAGCGCGACGCACCACTGAGGGAGTTCGAGCGCATCGCACCGCAGTACCCCGTCTTCCGCGTCACCCATGCCCCACGACTCGCCACACTCGGTGGAACGCCATGACCAATTCGTCTCCAGGACCAGCCAATCGTCGCAGCCGGGTGGCGCTTGTCGTCGTCTCGGTCGTCGCCACCCTGGCACTGGCCGTCGCCGCGACCGCGATCATCACCCGCCGCTCGAACACCGGCGGCCCGGCGGCACCTGCCGTACCGACGACCACCGTCACGGCGACGCCGGGAACGACGTCGCTGTCGCCCGGTACGCGCACCCCGCTGTCCCCCACACAAACGCCGACGCGAACCCACAGCGCCGCCGATGCCCTCGCCGCGTTCTTCGCAGCTGCCGGCGCTCTCGACCGGCAACTGAGCACCGCGGCGTCCGCGATCAACGCGGCAGGCCCACCGTGGGCCGCCGTCACCCCGAGGATCGCTCACCTTGTGAGCGCCGCGGACCTCCGTCCGGTCGCGCGGACGATCCCGGCCGGCCTGCCGGCCGATCTCCGCACCGCGGTGAT
This sequence comes from Kribbella sp. NPDC051137, assembly GCF_040682535.1. Classification (NCBI taxonomy): domain Bacteria; kingdom Bacillati; phylum Actinomycetota; class Actinomycetes; order Propionibacteriales; family Kribbellaceae; genus Kribbella; species Kribbella sp. NPDC051137. The sequence goes on along the minus strand of NZ_JBFBBI010000004.1, from coordinate 122,024 downwards.
CCTGACCTACAGCGACCTCGCCTCCCGTCGCGACTCGATGGGATCGTTCGCGTTCGCCGGATCGACCGAGCCGCGGACCTCCGCGGAGCTCCTGCGCGAGCTCGGAAACGGCCACCCGGCGGCCGCCCGCTTCGCTCGCGACCTCGCCGCAGCCAGGTCGCTGGCGAGCGAGTCCCCCGAGATCGGCGCCGTACCCAAGAGCTCGCGGCAGACCGCCGAGGTGCTGCTGCTCGTCCAGTACGTCGACGGCCTCAACGGCGGCTGCGAAAGCCGCGGCGGCGCCGTACTCACCGAACTTCCCCCGATCACCTGGCACCACGAGGAAGCCGAACCTCATCGCGACGGAACGATCGGCGGCGTCTGGTTCACCGCACACCTCACGTCGAACGGCGACTGGCAAACCGCCCTGTCTGCCTGCTGATCCCCGGACGCCCCGCAGGAAAGGACCCAAGGTCCCGGCAAGGTCAGGACTTTGGGTCCTTCACATCGCCGGTGCCGCACGGAAGCGTTGCCTCCGGTACGACCGTGGTTCGCCCGACGGGCGGCGGCTGGAGGGCAGATGAGGCAGACGATTCGGTTCGGCCGGGGCTTCGGTATCGAGGTCGGTGCGAACTGGTCGCTGCTCGTAGTCGTCCTGCTGGTCGCCGGCGGGCTCGCCACAGTCGGCCTGCCCGGGCGCGCATCCGGGTACGGCGCCACCGCGTACTGGGTGACAGGGGGCGTATGCGGGGTGCTGGTCGCCGGCTCGCTGTTCTTGCACGAGCTCGCGCATTGCAGGGTTGCGCTGCGGGTAGGGGTGCCCGTGGAACGCATCACCCTGTGGATGCTGGGAGGGGCGAGGGTGCTGAGCAGCGAGCCGGTGTCCGTCCGTACGGCGTTCCGGAGCGCGATCGCCGGTCCGCTGGCCGGCGCCGGGCTCGGCGTGCTGGCCGGTGGCGGGTCCGCGGTGCTGAGTGTCGCCGGGGGCCCGCCGCTGATCGTCGGTGCCCTGTGGTGGCTGGGAGCGATCAACGTGTTCATCGCCGTCGTCAACCTGCTCCCGGGCGATCCGCTGGACGGCGGCCAGCTTCTCCACGCAGCCCTGCGGTCGCGACACGGTGACCCGCTGCGCGCAGCCCTCGAGGTGGCTCGCGCCGGCAGCGCCCTCGGCGTACTCGTCACTGCGCTCGGGGCCGGACTCTGCGTCAACGGCCGATTCGCCGGGCTCTGGCTGATCCTGACCGGGGTCGCGATCGGTACGGCGGCCAGGCGGGACGCACGCACCGCCCGGATGCGGATCGCGCTCGGGGACAGGCACGTCGACGACGTGATGTGCCCGCCCCAGGTCCTCGCCTTCGACACCACCACGGTCGACGACTTCCTCGCCGGCATCCTGCCCGGAACTCCTGAGGTCGCCTACCCGGTGCTCGACATCGACGGCCGCGCCGCCGGCACAGTCCTGCTGCACGACCTGGTGCGACTCCCCCGGAGCTGGTGGCCGTCGACGCGGGTCCGCGACGTACGACGGCCGCTGACCGGCGTACCGGTCGGACGTCCGAACGACCTCCTCGCCGACCTCGCCGTCCGGATGGGCGCCAGCGAGCTCGCACTGGTCGTCCAGCCCGACCATCAGTTGCTGGGCGTGGTCCGCCGGCACGATCTCAATCGCCTGGTACGACCAGGACCGGGCGGTCGGTGAACTCCAGCAGGTGCGGGACGTTCACCGGCGACGGGTCCTGGCCGATGACGATCAGGTCGGCGGCGCACTCGGCGGCGGCCGCCAGGACCCGCTCGACTCCGGGACCGCTGAGGATCTGCTGATGCGTCCGGAGGCCGTGCAGCACGGCACGCGCGGTCATCCGGGACAGCATCGTCGTCGCCCCCTGGAGACGTCGCTCGGCGGCCTCCGGGATCGCGGCCGCCCGCAACCGTGCGTCGAGCACGTGGTCCTCGACCACTGTGACGAGGGTCAGACCGGAACCGAGCGCCGCCGCCAGGTCGATCGCCAGCTGCGCGGCCCGGAGTGCCGCGGCCGAGTCGTCCAGAACCACCAGGATCTGCTTCATGATTCCTCCCCGCGCCCGGCTGCCCAGCGCAGCCTGACGTTCTCCTCACGTTCGGATTCGTCGAGGCGCTGGACCAGGACGGTCAGCTGCTGCTCGAGCTTCGGGATCCAGCGCAGCTCGAGCGCGCGCTGCTGCTGCCGGGTCAGCGCAAGTTCCTCCGACACCAGTACGACGGAACGCCGGGCTGCGGCGAGCTGCACTGCCGCGGTGAGCGCCGTACGGTGCGCCCGCAACGCGTGGACCAGTGCGGAGCTGCCGGCCACCGACTGCTCCGGGCCGAACGCGACCACGGCGCTGGTCGGGTGCCGCACGCCCATCGTCACCTCGTACCCGATCCGCACCTCAACGGTTGCTTCCGGCATCGAGTTCAGCAGGGTCCGCTCACCGTCCAGGGCAGCACTCCGGCGCAGCCACTCCGTCGCCGTCCGTGCCTTGCGGCCGAAGTCCTCGGCGGCACGTCCCGCGATCAGCTCGAGCCGCTCGCACTCGACCGCGAGCGCCCGCTGCTTGCGATCGAGCAGTTGCACGGCCCGCCGCGCGGTGGCGAGCCGGGCGGTGAGCGCCAGCCGTCCTGCCCGGCCGGTGGCCGGCCCGCGGGTCATCTCCGCCCCAGATGCTCGTCCAGCAGGGCCTTCGACACCATCGTCAGCTCCCGTGCGGGCAGCACCGACAGCGCCTGCCACACACGGTCGAGCGTCTCGTCGAACCCGCGGGCCTCGTCCGAGCGCTGGCGCAGCAGTGCGTCCTCGACCGCGGTCGCGTACGCGAGATAGCCGCGATCGGTGTCGCTCAGCGCGCCGGCACCGATCAGGTCGGCCAGCTCGGCCGCCTGCCGCGCCCGGGCCAGCGCCGCCACGGCCTGCGCCGCGACCTCGAGGTGATCGTCCCGGGTACGCCCCGGGCCGGCGCCGTGCCGCATCAGCCGGGACAGCGATCCGAGGACGTCGAGCGGCGGGTACAGACCGCGCGCGTTCAGGTCCTGGGCCAGCACTATCTGGCCCTCGGTGATGTACCCGGTGAGGTCGGGCACCGGGTGGGTGATGTCACCCGCGGGCATCGTGAGGACCGGCATGATCGTCACGGATCCCGGGCGCCCGCGGATCCGTCCGCACCGTTCGTAGAGCGATGCCAGGTCGCTGTACAGGTACCCCGGATACGCCCGCCGTGCCGGGATCTCCTGCCGTGCCGCCGCGACCTCGCGAACAGCCTCGCAGTAGCTGGTCATGTCCGACATCACCACCAGCACGTGGCTGCCACCGGTGAACGCGAGATGCTCGGCGATCGTCAACGCGACCCGCGGCGCCAGCAACCGTTCGATCACCGGGTCGTCGGCGCGGTTCAGCACCATCACCAGCTCCCCCGCGGCGGCCCGCGGTTCCAGCGCCGTCCGGACGAAGTCGATGTCCGCATGCGGTAGCCCCATCGCCGCGAACACCACGACGAACGGGTCACCGCCCGCCGACGCCTGTGCCGCGATCTGGGTGGCCAGCTCGAGGTGCGGCAGCCCCGGGACGGAGAAGATCGGCAGCTTCTGCCCCCGGACGACGGTGGTCAGGGCGTCGATCCCGGAGACCCCGGTCAGCACCGGCTCGCGCGGCGAATCCCGTTCGACCGGGTTGAGCGGCCAGCCGTTGACCGCGGCCGTCGTCGCACCGACGACCGGAGGGCCACCGTCGAGCGGCTCGCCCCGCCCGTCGCACGTCCGGCCGAGCCAGCCGCCGAGCGGGATCCGGAACGGGCTCCCGCTGAACCGCACCCCGACTCCCCCGCGCCGCATCCCGACGGTGCCTTCCAGCACCTGCACGACGGCGAGGTCGTCAGCCACCTCGAGCACCACGCCATGACGTTCGCTCCCGTCGTCGACCCTGATCACGGCGGACTCGTCCCAGCCGACGCCACGAACCCCTCGTACCACCAGGAGCGATCCCTCCAGCGACCGCACGTCGCCGTACTCGATGTCTGTCATGGCAACGCCTCGAGCGCGGCCATCAGCGCGATGCGGCACGCGGAGAGGTCCGGGGCTTCCTCGCGGGCCCGCACCAGCGTGCCGAAGTCGAACTCTTCGAGCTCCGTCGCTGCGACGCCTCGGTCGATCAGGGTCATGCAGCGGTCGACGACGTCGAGCACGAGTTGCAGTAGGGCTGCGCCGCGCTCCGCGGAGCAGGTCGCGTCCACCGGGCTCAGGGCGCTCTGCGCGAGTACAGCGTCGCGGAGCAGGCGCCCGCCCAGGATCGTCATGCGTTCCCGGCCGGGCAGGGTGCGAGTTCCCACGATCTCGGCGAGCTCGCTGAGCCGCGCGGCCTCGGCGAGCACGTCCATCGCCCGGGCCCGGCGTGCGGCCCAGCCGGCGTTGCCGTGGCCGGCTTGCCAAGCAGCGACCGCATCGGCGTCGTGCGAGTACGACGTCGACCAACTGACCGCCGGGTAGTGCCGCGCGTACGCGAGATCGCGGTCCAGGCACCACACCCCGCGGACGAACCGCTCGGTGGCCGTGGTGACCGGCTCGGTCAGGTCCCCGCCGGGTGGCGACACCGCACCGACCACGGTGACCGCTCCGGTCCGGCCGCCGGACGTACGGACCCGGCCGGCGCGTTCGTAGAACGCCGCGAGCGACGAGGACAGATCCGCCGGGTATCCCTCCTCCGCGGGCAGCGCGCCGGTCCGGGAGGCGAACTCGCGCAGCGCCTCGGCCCACCGCGAGGTCGAGTCGGCGACCACGACCGCGTGGTAGCCCATGTCGCGGTAGTACTCCGCCACCGTGATCGCGGTGAAGACGCCGGCCTCGCGGGCCATCATCGGCATGTTCGACGTGTTCGCCAGGATCACCGTGCGGTCGATCATCCGGCCGCCGGTGCGCGGGTCGGTCAGCTCGGCCAGTTCGCCCAGCACGTCGGCCATCTCGTTGCCCCGCTCGCCGCAGCCGACGTACACGATCACGTCCGCGTCGCACCACTTCGCGAGCTGCTGCAGCAGTACGGTCTTCCCGGTGCCGAACCCACCGGGTACGGCGGTGCTCGACCCGGCGCCGATCGGGAACAGCAGATCCAGCACCCGCTGCCCGGTCTGCAGCGGTACGAACGTCTCCTCCCGCGCCGCGAACGGCCGTGGCCGCCGCACCGGCCACTGCTCGAACAGCCCGATCTCGGTCGCACCCACCCGGGCGACGACGTCGTCGTCGGCCACCTTGCCCGAACCCGCCAGGAACCGCAGCTCGCCGCTCACCCCCGGCGGCACCAGTACGCGATGCTCGATCGACCCGGCATCGGCGACGGTGCCCAGTACAGCGCCGTTCTCGACCTGCCGGCCGACTACCGCGCTCGGCACGAAGTGCCATCGGGCTCCTTCACCCGGGCCCAGGGTCTGCGGAGACAGCCAGGTCGGTGCCGACGACAACGGACGTAGCAGGCCGTCGAAGACGCGTCCCAGCAACCCCGGCCCCAACCGCGCGGCCAGCGGTCGCCCGGTGCGGCGTACCGCATCGTCCGCCATCAGCCCGCCGGTGTACTCGAACGCCTGCAGCGTGGCCGTCTCCCCGTCGATCGCGACCACCTCGGCCGGAATCCGCAATGTGCCCAGCTCCACCACCTCGTACATCGCCACGTCCGGCACGGCGGTCACCTCGACGAGCGGCCCGTTCACCCGCCGAACCCGCCCCGCGTGCCTCACGGCGTCCACAGGCCGGCCACCTCCGGCGCCGAGCGGTCCAACGCACGATCTGCCAGCGTCGGCAGGCTCAGGTCGACCCGCTCCGCCCCTGCGGATGCCACGATGCCGCCGGCCGGGCTCTCCGCGATCACTGTTTCGGGGCCGAGCTGCCGGCGAGCCTCCTCGATCAGCTGTCGTCGAAGCCCCTCGTACTCAGGCGTCGTGGCCAACGCTGAGGCGGCCGCGCGGCAGCGGTGGCAGAGTTCCTCGTACAGCTCACGCTGTGCGGACAGCGCCGATCGCCGGGCCTCCCGGCGACTTTGTGCCAAGCGAATCGCGACGCTCGCGGTCGCATCGGCCTCCCCCTCCGCACGGGCATCCGCCACGATCTGTTCCGCAGTACGGCGTGCCTGCTCGAGCAGCTCATCCCGCTGCGACTCAGCATCCCGCAGTACGACGGCAGCGTCCGCGCGAGCCGCGGCCAGCAACGCCGACCGGACCGTGCCGAGCGCCGCGTCGGCCGCAGCAGGCAACTGATTCCTCATGCCGGTAGCACCACCGTCAGCGGGGCTGCTGCGTCAAGGCGCTCCGGGCCGAGTGCGTCGGCCGCCGCGGCCGTCAGCAGGACGACGCCCACATCCGCGGACAGCTCCGACCACTGCCGCCGTACCTCGTCGGCTGTGGTTGCCATCAGCAACCTGGCGCCCGCCAGCCCGTAGCCGGCCGTGCGGATCGGGTCGCCGAGCACCACCACCTGGGTCATCAGGCCTTCCCCACCAGGATGATCGCGACGATCAGACCGTAGATCGCGATCCCCTCGGCCAGGCCGACCACCACCATCGCGCGGCCGAACAGTTCCGGCCGCTCGCTCATCGCGGCCAGCGCGGCCGCGCCGGTGTACGCGACCGCCACTCCGGCTCCGACGGCCGAACCGGCCATCGCGATCGCCGCGCCGAGCAGGGCCGAGCCGTTCACCTGCCCGGCCGCCTGCACGACCTGAACCGCTGCCGCCGCGGCATCCGGCCGGGCAGCCGCAGCTCCCCGGTCCGCCGTGACGATCACGATCAGCACCGCAAGCGCTCCGGTGAGCAGCACGACATTCACCATGGCCAGCAAGAGCGCCGCCCACCGATGCCGGGTCAGGAATTCCTTCACGATGTCACCTCCAGTTCGTCCGCAGGCAGTTCATCCGCGGGCAGGCGCCAAGGCCGGAACGGTCGCCCGTCCGTCTCGAACACCCGCGAGAAGAGTTCGTAGTACTCCAGCCGCAGCGCCTGGATCCCTGCCACCAACGCCTCCAGCGCGAACGCGACACTCGTCCCCACGATCAGCACCAGCACGGCGCCCAGCCGACCCGGCACCGAACCGCCGCTCCACAACGCGACGGTCCCGCTCCAGACGATCGCCCCCAGCGCCGCATGGGTCAGGCCGAACGCCGCCAGCCGGGCAAACGAGACGACGTTCGATCCGAGCCGGACCACGACGTCGAACAGCTCGACGATCGCCTGCAGTACGCCGGCGCCGCCACCGTCCGAAGCGGCCAGCAGTCCGACGAACGTCAGTACCACGCCCGCGATGCCGAGCAGGACCGCCCCGATCAGCAACCCGCCGCTGTCGAAGTAGATGCCTGCGGCAACACCGCCCAAGGCCAGGAACAGCAACGCCCCGGCGATGCCGGTCCGCGCGTAGAGCGCGTACCCCCACCCGCCTTCGCGGTACCGGTTGACGATGCCCAGCGCGTACGCACCGGCGAGCAGCACCGCCCCGGCGCCGATCGCGGTCAGCAGCAGGGTGACGGCGCTGTCCACCGGCGAGAGCCACACGACCGGTACCAGGCCGGTCGGGCCGAACATGTCGCCGTACAGCACACCGAACACGACGCTCGCCGCGCCCGCGCCGGCGAGGAAAGGCCAGGCCGGCCCGAGTTTCGCGAGCCGGGCGAAGCGACGGCTCCGGACGATCGCGGCACCGAGCAGCAGCAACAGTCCGTGGCCGACGTCGCCGAACATCATCCCGAACATCGCCACGTAGGCCAGACCGGCTAGCAGCGCGGGATCGACATCGGCGTACGGAACCGTCGTGTAGGTCTGCACGAGCACCTCGAACGACTGCCCGCGGCCGCGTTGCCGCAACAGGGTCGGCGGCTGGACGCCGGGCGGCGACGGCAAGGGTACGGCGGCACCGCCGACCGGCGTCAACTCGTCGGTCAGCTCACCCAGCGTCGCCGCGGGTGTCCATCCGAGCAGCGCGGCCACGGGCCCGTGCGGGACCGCCTGTGCGGTCCGCCGGCGCAGCTCCAGTTCGCGGTCCGACCACTCCGGCCGACGGTCCGCGACGACCGCGAGTTCGACGTCGGACCGTGGCGGATCCAGCTCGACAACTCCCGCCGTACTCACCCGGTCAAGCAAATCCCGCTGCTGGGCACTCGGCACCACCAGTGCGATCCGCTGCATCCGAACCGGCCGGACAGCATCACGCCAGGACATCGAGCACCTCGCCCGGACCTGTGCCGTACGCCGCGTCCGCGAGCGCGGCCCGCACTCGCCGCCCGTCGACCGCCAGCACCGCCACGGCCCCCAGCACGGGATCCACACCGGGCGTTCCCTGCCGCAGCAGCCGGAACCCGTCCGACTCGATCCGGGCGGCCAGCCCTGCCTCCGCTCGCCAGATCTCGGCGGGCGAGCCGATGCCGTCCAAGACCCAGCGCCCGGCGGACGGCGCGGCCGTTCGCAGACCCGGAACCGAACGCGTCCGCACCCAGTCCGACCCGATCAGCGGTGCGAGTGCCCGCGCGACGCTCTCGGCCGGACCTCTCGTGGCTACCAGCAACTGCTTCGCGGCGATGAGGACCGCCGCCCCTGACACCCACTCGCCGGCCCGCGGTGCCTCGGCCGCGAGCATCCGCAGCCAGCGGATCAGCAGGAGGTCATGCAGTGTCTCGGCCCACTCGTCGCCCGGATCGCCCCACGGCGAGGCAGCGAGCGCCACCCGCAACTCCGCGACCGAGGTGGTCGCCGCGATCCTCGGCCAGGACAGCGCCAAACTACCCAGTTCGTGGTAGGTCGACCGTCGGCGCGGATCGCCCAGCGCCAGGGCGTGCGCTTCGATGTTCAGGAGTTCGTAGCGCGCCCCGAGGGCCCGGGCCAGGCCGACGGCTGACCTCGGCAGCCAACCCGCGAGGACGCGCAACTGCCACAGCTCAGCCGCCGCCACCAACTGCTCCGCCTCCGGCAGCGTGGCCCCGGAAGCACCTGGCATCGCGGCTCGTGCATATGCCGTGCCGTCGAGCATGCCCAGCGCATCGGCAAGGCTCGGGGCCGAGGCGAGCCGATGCGCAGCGCCCGCTCCCAGGCGACGGCGGGCCATCGCCTTCGCGCGGACGGTCGCCGCCACCCAGCCGGGGCTCACGTGCCGGTCCTCTGAATGTCCGCGCGGAGCCGGTCCAGCACCGCCGCAACCAGGATGTCCAGCCGCTGCAGGCCCGCCTGCCGTACGTCGCTCGCATCGGCTCGCGCCCCGGCCCGGGTCCGCTCCACCTCGGCGTCACCACGGGCCTGGAGCGCGGCGGCGATCTCCGCTCGCTCACCGGTCGCACGGGTACGGGCGTCGGACACCAGTCCGGCCGCCTCGGTCCGGGCCGCGGCGATCAGGTCCGCGGCCTGCTGTCCGGAGCGGGTGCGCACCTCCTCGCACTCCGCGATCGTGGCGTCGAGCGCCGCGAAGACCGCGACGAGCTCCGCCGGTACGCCGGCGCGGCTGTCCTCGGGTACGCCGACAGGTCCGGCGCCACCCGGCGTACCGACGGGACGGAGCCGCCGCAACCGATCCAGCATCATGCTCATCGGCGGACGCCTCCGCGGAGGAGTTTGGCTGCGGTGTCGACGAGGAGCAGCACGATCGCGGCGCTGCCGGCGTACAGCCAGCCCTGGTACGACGGCCAGCCGCCGCCCAGCAGGTGCGCCACCGGTGGAACGCCGAGGAAGATCATCAGCAGGACGACCTCGATCGACAGCGCCAGCAAGAGCGGACGGTTGGTCGTGAACCCGACCTTGAAGACGGTGCTCCGCTCACTGCGGCACGCGAACACATTCGCGTACTGCGTCAACGCGATCACCGCGAACGCCGTACCAGAAGCAACCGCAAGCGCGGCGCCGGACGGCTGGGCACCGAAGTGCCACCCGTGCCCGGACAGGATCAGCAGGAACGCCACCATCGCGAGCACCGCCTCCGTCAACCCGAGCAGCCCGAACGCTCTGAACAGCAGGCCGCGATCGACCAACCGGTGATGCCGCGCCGGGCCGTCCAGGACGCGTGGCCCCGGACGCTCGATGCCGAGGGCCAGGGCAGGCAGTACGTCGGTGCCGATGTCCAGCGCGAGGACCTGCAGGACGCCGATCGCGAGCGGGATCGATCCGCCGGAGAGCGCCCAGGCCACGAACGGCGCGAGCTCGGCGACGTTGTCGGCGAGGTGGTAGGTGAGGAAACGCCGTACGTTGGAGAACGTGGCCCGGCCGAGCCGGATCGCGGTCACGATGCTGGCGAAGTGGTCGTCGAGCAGGACCAGGTCGGCGGTGGCGCGGGCGACATCGCTGCCCGAGGCGCCCATCGCGACGCCGACATCCGCTTCCCGGAGTGCCGGGGCGTCGTTGACGCCGTCGCCGGTCATCGCGACCACATGGCCGCGGGCGCGCAACGCCCGCGCGATCCGGAGCTTGTCCGCCGGGGTCACCCGGGCGACCACCACACCGTCGTCGCGGTCGAGCAGCTCGCCCAGATGCTCGTCGTCCGCGGGCAGCTCGTTGCCTGTGACAACCAGTCCGCCAGGCCCGAGCAGGCCGACCTCCCGGGCGATCACCTCGGCGGTCGCCGCGTGATCCCCGGTCACCACCGCGATCCGGACACCGGCCTCGCGACACGTGGTCAACGCGGCGTGCACGTCCGTCCGCGGCGGATCCTCCAGCCCGACCACGCCGAGCAGGTTCAGCCGGTTCGGGGCCAGCTCCAGCAGTCCGTCGTGTACGAGCACTCCGGGGGCCGCTGCCACCGCGAGTACCCGCCGGCCGCGTCCCGCCAGATCCACGACCGCGGCAGCGGCCGCGCCGTCGGTATCGCAGTACTGGAGCAGCGCGTCCGGCGCCCCGATCACCAGTGTGTTGCCTCCGGCAACCACCGCGCTGTACCGGGTCTCGCTGGTGAACGTCACCCGGTGCGTGATCGTGTCCGGATCCACCGCAGGCACCCCGAGCCGCCGCGCGAGCACGTCGAGCGCGACCTCCATCGGATCGCCCTCCGCGACCCACCGGTCCTTGGAGCGCACGGCCCGGCCCCTGATACAGGCGATCGCCGCAGCCGCGGCCCGAGCCGCGGCCTCGATCGCCACCGGTTCGCCGTCGGCGCTACCCTGCGGATCGTAGCCGTGGCCGTTCATCGTGACCGGCCCGCGCGGCGTCCAGATCTCCTGGACCTCCATCTGGTTCATCGTCAGCGTTCCGGTCTTGTCGGTGCAGACGTATGTCGTCGCGCCGAGCGTCTCGACCGCGTCCAGCCGTCGGACCAGGGCGTTGCCGTGCGCCATCCGCTGGGCGCCACGGGCCAGGGACAAGGTCACCGTCGGCAGCAGGCCCTCCGGAACCAGGGCCACCATCACGCCGACGCCGAACAGGAACGCCTCGGTGAGGCGGAGGCCGAGCAGCAGCGAGACCACCGTCAACGACACGCCGACCGCCACCGCGATCGCCGCGATCACCCGGATCAGCCGATGCAGCTCGAGGGTCAACGGACTGGCCGGCCGCTGCGCGCTCTCGGTCAGCGACTGGATCCCCGCCAACCGGGTCCCTCCGGCCACCGCGATCACGATCGCCTCGGCCTCACCCTGAACCACGAACGTCCCGGCGTACACCTGATCGCCGGCGGCCGGGCGGACCGGGACCGACTCACCGGTCAGCATCGACTCGTCCACCGCGAGGGCGTGCACCGTGTCCAGGCGCAGGTCGGCCGACACCCGATCGCCCGCGCACAGCAGGACGAGATCGTCCCGGACCAACTGCGTCGCGTCGACACTGCTCACGAGGCCGTCCCGGATCACCTGCACCTTGGCCGGCAGCAGGTCCCGCAACCGCTCGGCGGCGCGGTCCGCGCGGTACTCCTGCGCGAACGCGAAGACGCCGTTCAGGACGATGATCACCACGATCGCGACGGCCAGTGGTGCGAGCCCACCGGCGAACGCCAGCACCGCCGCCACCCACAGCATCAGCGCGAACAGATGCGTCATCTGCCCGGCGAGCAGTTTCCAGGGCGCGGCCCGGCGGGGTGCGGGGAGTTCGTTCGGGCCTTCGGCGGCAAGTCGCCGTACCGCATCCGCCGCCGAGAGACCGCGAACGCTCGCTGACTGAACGCTGGCCATGCTCCGAGGTTCCCGGCGGGGGCCTCCGCCCGGCAGGGCCTAACGTCCCGACCTCCTGGCCCAACGGACCATGCCGGACGGGAGTCAGTTCAGGTCGTGGACCACCGCGAGCGGGCGGTCGCCCTGTTCAAGCAGGCCGCGGGTGACGGAGCCCGGAAGCTTCGCCGGCCAGCGGCGGTTCCGGCCGCCGATCACCAGGAGTTGTGCGTCGGCGTCCGTCGCTGCGGCCACCACCTCGGGCACCGGGCGGCCGCTGCGGATCTCCGTCTCCACAGGGAGGTCGGGGTACGCCACGCGCAACTCGTCCGCGAGACATTCCAGGCGATGCTTCGCCGTCTGCCACCACTCCTCGCCGATGCTCGGCAGATCTCCGCTGTAGATGGCCGGCTGGTACCAGACGTGCACGAGCCTCAGCGGCTGCTTTCGCACGGCCGCTGCCTCCGCCGCGAAGGCGAGCGCCGCCGAGTCGCGGTCCGTACCGTCGACCCCGACGATGACCGGACCGAGATGGTCGCCCGGAGTCCACCGCTCGGGTACGACGACCACCGGCACCGTGGCGGTGATCGCCACCGCTTCGCACATCGACCCGATCAGCAACTGCCGCAACCCGTCCCCGCGCCGCCCGACCACGAGCATCCGGCTGTCCGCGGCCGACCTGGCCAACGTCGCCGCCGGCGGCCCGACCAGGATCGACGCACTGTGCTCGACGCCTTCCAGCCGCTCGGCCAGGTACTCCGCAGCCTCCTCGACGATCGCGTTCGCGTCCGGTCCGGGCTGCTCCTGGTCTTCGATGACATGCACCACATACAGTGATTCGCCGCGTAGCCGCGCCTCCTGCACAGCCCACTCGACGGCGCCCGTCGCCCGCCAGGAGTCGTCGATTCCGACGTGGATCATGGATCTACTTCTGCTTGTTCGGACACAGCAGTCATGCTGCGTTCCGCAGTGCGACTCCCGGTAGGGCCGAACGGCCCTTGGTGTGCTTCGGTTCCCAGCCGCTGTGACTTTCCGTATTGTGTGATGGGTGGCTGATGGCACACGCTCGGGCGCCGGGGGCTGGGACGAGGGCGCGCTGGAGTTCGGCAGTCTGTCCCGTGTACGCCTTGACGCCCTCTTGCGGGAGCTGCTCGACCGGGTCGACGACATCATGGCGTACCAGGAACGGCTGCGCGCCCTCCTCGACGCGGTGGTCGGAATCGGGGCGGATCTCGATCTCACCAGCACGCTGGACCGGATCATCGCGGCGGCGTGCGAACTGGCGGACGCGCAGTACGGCGCCCTGGGGGTGCTCGCCCCGGACGGACGACGGCTGATGAGGTTCCTGACGCGCGGCGTGACCGACGAGCAGATCGCCGCGATCGGCCCCTACCCCGAGGGCCACGGCATTCTCGGCCTGCTGATCGAGCACCCGGAGCCGATCCGGCTGCACGACCTCGCGGAGCACCCGCAGTCCTACGGCTTCCCGGCGAACCACCCCCCGATGAAGAGCTTCCTCGGCGTACCGGTCCGCACCCGGGACCACGTGTACGGCAACCTGTACCTGACCGAGAAGGCGGACGGCGCCGACTTCACCGAGGACGACGAGCGTACGGTCGTGGCATTGGCCGCGGCGGCGGGCGTGGTGATCGACAACGCCCGGCTGTACGCCGACACCGAGCAGCGCCGCCGCTGGCACGAGGTCACCGCGGAGATCACCCAGCTGATGCTCGGCGAGTTCGACCCGGACGACGTACTGCAGCTGATCGCGCGGCGGTCCCGCGAGGTGTCGGGTACGGACGTCGCCGCGATCCTGATCGCGGAAGAGACCGAGCTGGTCGTGCGCGCGGTCGACGGACCGGCAGAGTTCCGGCGGTTCGTCGGCCGGCGGATCCCGGCGGATCTTCCGGTCGTGGGGCGGGCGCTGGCCGGCGACCAGAAGGTCGTGGTCGAGGACCTGGCCGAGCTGCTGAAGGACTCCGGAGGGGTCGGCGAGTTCCCCGAGGGCGAGGGGCTCGGCCGGACGACGATTGCGCCGCTGCCGAGCGGGACGACGGGCACCGGGGGTCTCCTCGCGATGGCATCGCTGCAAGGAACGAGCGACCGGCTGACCGACGGTGCCGACCTCGTCCGGATGTTCGCCGGCCAGGCGACGCTCGCCCTCGAACGCGCTCAGGCGCAGCGCGACCGCGACCTGCTCGCCGTCCTCGGGGACCGCGACCGGATCGCCCGGGATCTGCACGATCTGGTCATCCAGCGGCTGTTCGCCACCGGTCTGCAACTGCAGGGCATGCACCGGCTGGTCCGGCCCGAGCATCAGCCGCGCCTCGCGCAGGCCGTCGAGGACATCGACACCACCATCCACGACCTCCGCGCCGCGATCTTCGAACTTCAGCGACCCCCGGAAGCCAGCTCGCTGCGCGCCGACGTCCAGGCACTCGTCGCGGAGTACACCGAGCCGCTCGGGTTCCGGGCCCAGCTGACCTGTACCGGACCGATCGACACCATGGTGACGGCCGCCGTACGCCCGCAGATCCTGGCCGCGATCCGCGAGTCGCTGTCGAACATCGTCCGGCACGCCCGGGCGACCGAGGTGACGGTCGAGGTCGTGGTCGGTGACGGGCAGATCGTCGCCCGGATCTCCGACAACGGCGTCGGCATCGGTGCCACCAGCCGCCGCAGCGGACTCCGCAACCTGACCGAGCGCGCCGAATCCCTCGGCGGCACCGTCGAGATCACCGGCAACGTCCCGCACGGCACGATCGTCGAGCTCCGCGCGCCGACGGACTGACTCCCCGCCCGTCCTACCTCGCGTGCCCTGGCACGGTCGGCGCGAGACGTCCTTCCACCGGGCCCACGCCGTCGTGCGGGACGATCGCGACCGGGCAGTCCATCGCAGCGACCGAGCGACGCGCGACCGGGTCGGCCGCGTCCGCGCCGGCGTGCGCACCGACGACGACCAGGCCGACGGCACCGCTTTCCCGGACCAATGCGGCCGCCGGCAGCCGGCTGCTCAGGAAGCGCGTCACCTTCACCGTCGGGAACCGGCTCGTCCACGGCGCCAGCGACTCCGACAGCACGTACTCCGCCCGGTTGATCCACGAGCACTCCGGGTCCGTCTCGGCGCCTAGGTGCCCGCCGGAATGCACCACGATCAGGTCCGCGTCCCGCCCGGCGGCGATCATGAACCCGAACTCCAGCGCCTCCGCGGACAACGCCGTACCGTCGACGCCGACGGCGACCTTCCGCTCGACCAGCGACGGCCGCCACGACGCCGGGACGACGACCACTGGGCATCCGGCCCGCGCCGCCAGCGTCAGGTTGCCCTGGGCCTGCACCAGCCGGTCCGGCCCGCGGCTGCGCGACCGGCCGACCACCAGCATCCTGGCCCCTCGGGCCGCATCGGCAAGGACCCGGAGCCGGGCACCTTCCTCGGTGACCACGGTCGCCTGCGCACCCCGCCGCCGCACCCGATCCATGGCCGCCTGTACGGCGGCATCAGCCGGCTCCGGATCGCTCCGCGAGTACGGGGCGACCAGCACCAGCTCCGCGCCGATCCGTTGGGCTTCCGTACAGGCGAAGTCCACGACGCACGGCGTCGCATCGACCTCGACCACCACCGGCCCGTGCCGGTTCCAGGCAGTCATCCTGCTCCTCCACGAACGATCGCGACCGGCGACTGCGCGTGATGCAGCAGACTCTGGCTGACGGATCCGAGGAGCAGACCGGCGACGCCACCGCGGCCGCGAGACCCCACGACCACCAGCGACGCGCTCGCCGACATGTCGGTAAGCACCACGCTCGGACGATCGCCGACCACATACGCCCGCGCTCTGACGGCCGGGTACTTCTCCTCGTACGGCGCGAGGCTGTCCGCGAGCCACACCTCCCGCAGCTGCCTGGTGGCCGGCGCTCCGGCCTCCTCCGCAGGCTGCCAGCAGTGGACGGCCTTCACGGGCTGCCCGGTCCGTTCCGCCTCCTCGAACGCGAACGCCAGGGCGTCCTCCGAGAGTTCGGAGCCGTCCACGCCCACCACGATCGATCCGGTACGACGTGGATGCCGTACGACGACGACCGGGCACGGCGCCTTCGCCGCGACCGCCGTCGCCACCGATCCGAGGAACGCGGCCGACAGCTTGTTCGGTGACCGGCTGCCCAGCACGACCAGCTCCGCGGCCGGCGCCTCGGTCAGGATCGCGGTCGCCGGATCCTCCTGGGCCAGCCACCCGGAGGCACCGTCGTACCCGAGCCGGTCCCGCGCGTACTCCACCGCCTCGTCGAGCTGCCGCTGGAACTTCTTCCGCGGCACCTCCGGCGGAACGTATCCCTCGAGCGCCGTCCCCGGCCACCGCTGGAGCTCGTTCAGGAAGGCCCTGATCACCCGGACGGGAAGCCCGCGCCCCTGCGCCGCGCCGACCGCCCAGTGCAGGGCGACCTGGCTCTCGGGTGTCTCGTCGATTCCCACGAGAATGTGCTTGCGCATCGCTCCGCTTCCTTTCAGCCGGTACGCCGTCAATGCCAGCGTCGGCCACCCCCGGCCGCGTCAGCAGGGGCGAAGGTCCCGCGCGGATCCGTCCAGAGACCTGCTTCTACGGCTCGCCCACCGGCTCTGACCGGCCGCTCATTCCAGCTCGCCGGATGAGGTCCGAGACCAGCTCGTGGGCCTGGCCCAGGGTCTCGTCGAGGATCTTGAGGCCTGCCTCGAGTTGACCGGCCTGCAGAGACCATCGAGCGGCGGCCATACCCTGCACCAGCGAATCGTTGATCTCGATCGCCTCGCGGTGCAGCAGCGCCCCGGCCTCCAACTGCCGGCGCTCCACCTCGGCCCGGCGCAACCGGTCCGACGCCCTGCCCAGCACCAGGCCGAGCACCAGCATCGACGCACCGCGCGCGGCCCAGCCACTCGTCGTCAGCGAGACGTCGCGCGCGGCCACCCAGACGACGATGAGCGCCACGGCGGCCGCACCGGCAGCCGCACCGGCACGCAGGCCGAACGTGACCGCGATCAGCGCGACCGGGAAGACGTACAGCAGGAAGTAGTCGTCGCCCGGCTTCCCGGTGAACACAGTGAGCATCAGCACCGACGCATAGAGGACGGCGGCCACCACGAGCGCCGTGACCGGATGCTGCCGGAACCACGGATCTCGAGGGCCCGACTGTTGCGAGGTCCGGGCAGAGTCGGTCATACGCCAAGCTGTAGCCCGAACCCGCCGTCCCTGCACAGTGCCAAAGGTCCCGGGCTACCGCGACGAGTCCGGGGACCCGGCGGGGAGGGGACCTTCGGCCCTGCTCGGATCCGCGGGCCCGGAGCTGTACTGAAGGTGGGCGGAGGAAGCCAGGGCAAAGGGTACGGGGAAACGGACCCCAAGCCGTGCACCGTACAACTCGGCCCGCTGCATCAGCGGCGGTTGACTTCCTCCGTCTCCCGGGGCACCGGCAGGAGGGCAGATGAAGCAGACGATTCGGTTCGGCCGGATTTCGGGCGTGGAGGCCGGAGCGAACTGGTCGCTGCTCGTGCTCATCCTGCTGGTCGCCTACGGGTTGGCGACCGCGGTCCTGCCGCAGCTGGCACCCGGACACTCGTCCGGCGTCTACTGGACGGCCGGCGTGGTGTGCGGGCTCCTGATCGCCGGCTCGCTGTTGCTGCACGAGCTCGCGCACTCGGTGGTTGCGGTGCGGGCGGGTATTCCCGTTCAGCGCATCACCTTGTGGATGCTGGGGGGAGCGACTGTGCTGGACGGCGAGCCGGCTTCACCGCGGACCGCGTTCTGGGTCGCCGCGTCCGGACCGTTGACCAGTCTCGGACTCGGCGTCGGGTCGGGGGCAATCGCAGTACTGCTGAACCTCGCCGGAACACCACGGCTGTTCGTGATGGCGCTGTGGTGGCTGGGCATCATGAACGTCTTCCTCGCCGTGTTCAACCTGCTGCCCGGCCTGCCGCTCGACGGCGGCCGGATCCTGCGTGCCGTGCTCTGGTGGCGCTCGGGCGACCGCGACCGCGCCGCACTCTCCGCGGGCCGTGCGGGCCAGGTGATCGGCTATCTGCTCGCCGGGCTCGGTTTCGCCGAGTGGCTGAGCGGTCAGCTCACCGGTCTGTGGCTGCTGATGATCGGCTTCGTGATCGTCATGTCGGTCGGCACGGAGTCCCGGATGACGCGGTTGCGGATCGGTCTGGGACGAACGACGGTCGCCGAGGTGATGTCGCGGCCGGCGGTGACGGCGTACGTCGCGATGCCGGTCGAGCGGTTCGTCACCGAGGTGGCGCCGCGTACGCCGGAGACCGTCTTCCCGGTCGTCGACCTCGACGGCGCCCCGACCGGGACCGTTTCGCTGCGGAGGCTCGCGCAGGTTCCTGCTGCGCGTCGAGGGGACGTCAGGATCGCGGACGTCCAGCGGCCGTTGGCCGACGTACCGCTTGCCCGTCCGGAGGAGCTGCTCGCCGACCTGGTCACGCGGATGCCGCCGGCCACGGACGAACTGGCGCTCGTCACCGAGCACGGCCGCCTGGTCGGCGTCGTACGCGGGCAGGACATCGACCGAGTGGTCCAGCTGAACGCGTTCCGCCCTCTAGGCCAGGCCGCCTGAGTTCGGGTGCCGGCGGACTTCGGGGGACGGGAGCGGGTGCGGGGAGGCCGCTGTGTCGTCGTACGCCCAGACCAGGTTGTCGACGACCTCGACGACACCGTCGATGTCGCGGGTGAGCTTCGCGGCGACCTCCGCCGTACTGCGATTGCCGACCTCGCCGGACAACGTCACGACACCGTCCTGCACGGTGATGCCGATCGCGCGCGGATCGTCCCACAGCGCGTGCACGACGACGTCCCGGCGGATCCGCTGCAGGATCCGGTCGTCCGGCTCCAGGAACGCCTTCAGCAGGTCCGACCTGGTGACGATGCCGGCCAGCACCTCGTCGTCCGCGGTGGTGACGACCAGCCGGGTGATCCCGTGCGCCGCCATCGACCGGGCCGCCTCGGGAATCGTCGCCGTCTGCACGATCGTCACCGCGGGATGCGACATGACGTCACCGGCCCGCACCCCCGCTGCCCTGGACCGGGCGTCGGAACTCCACCAGCGCAGCAGCCACGGCGAGTGCCGCCGCTGGAACTCCTCCTTCCGGAGCAGATCCGTCTCCGACACGACGCCACCAATACCGCCGTACCGGTTCACCACCGGGACCGCGCTGATGTGGTGCTGCGCGAGCAGCGACACGACTTCCTTGTACGGCGTGTCCTCGGCCACCGTGATCACGTCCCGCGTCATCACGTCCGACACCTTCAACGGATGCCTCATCTCGATCCTCCTCCTCACCTCCAGCGAACAGCGCAGCACGTCGCCGGGACAGGGCCGAAGGTCCTCAGCCTGCCGAACGGCCCGCCAGGTCGGGACTCTTGCCCGCAGCGCGCGCCAGGTCCCGCGGGCGACGCTGGGGATGACCGAAGGAGCCAGCCATGACCACGCAACTGCAGCAGGAGATCGACCGCTGGGAAGCCCAGCTCGAGGACATCGCCGAGACCGGCCGGTCCGACAACTGGTTCCTCGAGGAGCGCCGGCTGACCGAGGCGCAGCAGACCATCATCACCTACCGCAGCCGTATCCTGCCGCTGCTCGCCAAGCCCGACGACCGGTTCATCGCGACCGAGATCGAGCACCTCGTCGACCGCCTCGAGGACCTCCGCAACGACCTCTTCCGGACGGTTCACCCGGTCACCTCGCACGAGGAGATCGCCGAGACCATCGCCGCGCTCCGCGCTCTCGTCCAGGTCGCCCTGCACCTCGAACCCGCCTCATGAGCACGCTCACCTTCCTGGGCGCCGCGGGCACGGTCACCGGCAGCAAGTTCCTGGTCGAGCACGAACGGCAGCGGATCCTGATCGACTGCGGCATGTTCCAGGGCGAGGCGCAGTGGCGCCGGCGGAACTGGGACCCGTTCCCGATCGACCCGGCGACGCTCGACGCCGTCGTCGTCACGCACGCGCACCTCGACCACTGCGGCTACCTGCCCAGCCTGGTCCGGGAAGGCTTCCGCGGGCCCGTGATCAGCACCCCGGGCACCGCGGAGGTCGCGGCGATCGTGCTGCGCGACGCTGCCCACCTGCAGATGGAAGACGCCCAGCACGCCCGCGCCGGCGGCTACTCGCGGCACGATCCGCCGCAGCCCTTGTTCGACGCCGAGGATGCCGAGGCCGCGATCCGCCTGTTCCGTCCGTCCGACGGCCGCGTCGGTCTCGGGGACGCAGAGGTCACGCTGTACCGGGCCGGTCACATCCTCGGCTCCGCGTTCGCCGTACTCGAAGTGGACGGCCGACGGCTCCTGGTCAGCGGCGACCTCGGCCGCCGGCAGCACCCGCTGCTGCGCCCGCCGGAGCTTCCGCCGGCCGTCGACACGGTCCTCGTCGAGTCGACGTACGGCGACCGCCACCACCAGCCGGTCGACCACGCCCAGCTCGCCAGGCTGATCACCACGACCGCGGAACGCGGCGGCGTTGTCCTGATGCCGGCGTTCGCGATCGACCGTACGGCGGTCCTGTTGCACGAGCTCGCCGGTCTGATGCGCGACGGGCTCATCCCCGGGCTGCCGGTGTACGTCAACAGCCCGATGGCGCTCGCCGCGCTGAACGTGTACCGCGCGGCCGTCACGAACAAGTCCGCCGAACTCCGCCCCGAGGTCGTCGGCGGCCCGGACCCGTTCGATCCCGGTACGTTGCGCCTGGTCCACTCCGTCGAGGAGTCCATGCGGATCAGCGACCCTGGTCGCCCGTCGATCGTCATCTCGGCGTCCGGCATGGCCACCGGCGGACGCGTCCTGTACCACCTGGCGCGGCTCCTTCCCGGCAAGCGCAACACCGTCGTGCTGCCCGGCTTCCAGGTCCCCGGCACCCGTGGGCGCGCCCTGCTCGACGGCGCCCGCGCTCTGAAGATCCACGGCCGCTACGTCCCGGTCCGCGCCCAGATCGTCGGCCTGTCCGAGTTCTCCGCGCACGCCGACTCCGACGAACTGATCAGCTGGCTCTCCTCGGCACCACGACCGCCGGAGACGGTGTACGTCGTCCACGGCGAGGACCACGCCCGCGCCGTCCTCGCCCGCCGCATCCAGGACGACCTCGACTGGACCGCCGTCACCCCGCACCACCTGGAACGCGTACGCCTCTGATCACGAGGCATATCCCGTCGTGTGTCCGGCGCCGAGTTCGGGTCAGGGCTGGTCCGGGCGGAGACGGCGGGCGTGCCAGTCGGGCTCGGGGATCGTGGGGGTCAGGCGGGCGCGGATATCCACGGCGACGGCGCCTGACGGTGCTGCGATCAGCGGGTTGATGTCGAGTTCGGCCAGTTCGGGCACGGTCGCGGCCAGCCAGGCGATGCGGTGGACGACGTCCAGTACGGCGTCCTGGTCCGCGGCTCGGGCGCCTCGGTAGCCGGCCAGGAGCGGGGCGCAGCGGAGGGAGTGGAGCATGTCGCGGGCGTCCAGGTCGGTGAGCGGGAGACCTCGCCACTGACGGTCCGCCAGAACGTCGGTCAGTACGCCGCCGCTGCCCGCCATCAGCAGCGGGCCGAAGCGCGGGTCGCGGACCACGCCGATCACGAGCTCGGTCCCGCTCGGCGCCATCGCCTGCACGAGCACATGCGGATCGCCGGTGGCCTTGGTGATCTCGTCGTACGCCGTGCCCAGCTGTACGGCGTTCGCCAGGCCGACCCGCACCCCGCCGATGTCGGTCTTGTGCACCACACCGGGTGCGCCCGTCTTCAGGGCGACGGGATAGCCGGCCGCCTCCGCGGCCACCAGTGCCGCCGAGCGTGTCGCCGCGATCCGGATCCGGAGGACCGGTACGCCGGCCCGCCGCAGAAGCCGACCCGACTCCCCCGGATCCAGCCAGCCGCCCTCGGGTGATCGCCGCAAGAACCGTTGGACGACCCTACGAGCACCGGCCGCGTCGACCCGGGCGAGCTCCGGTACGACGCCCTGCGGCCGGGCGCGCCACTCGGCGTACCGGACGGCGTGCGCGAGCGCGCGCACCGCGCTCTCCGGGAACGGGAACACCGGCAGCCGCCGCCCGTCCGCCAGCGCGATCTCCGGTCCGGCGTGCGCCGATCCCACACAGTTCACGACGATCGGCAGCTCCGCCTGGATTCCGGCGGCGGCGATCGCGGCGTAGACGTCCTGGACGTTGCCGGCCCGGGTCGCGGCGTAGTTCACCACGAGACAGTCGATCTCGCCGCTTCCGGCGATGACCTTCAGGGCCTGCTCGAGGCTGGCCGGCGACGCCGCCGCGCCGAGGTCGACGGGGTTCCCGGTGCCCACGGCACCGGTCTCGCCGAGCTGCTGCTGGATCGCCGTACTCAGCTCCGGGAGCTCGAGCCCCAGCCGCGCGGCGGTGTCCGCGGCGAGGATCCCCGCGCCGCCGGCGTTCCCGACGACCGCGAGCCGACGGCCCTGCGGCAGCGGCGGTACGGCGAGCACCCGGGCGGTCTCCACGAGTTCTTCGACGGTGTCCATCCGCAGGACGCCGGACTGGGCGAACAGCGCGTCGACGGCGGTCTCCGGTGTGGCGGCGGCCGCGGTGTGCGACGCACCCGCCCGCTGCCCGCCGGCCGAGCGGCCGCCCTTGACGACCAGGATCGGCTTGGTCCGCCCGATCATCCGGGCCAGACCGCCGAACTTGCGCGGGTTCCCGAACGACTCGAGGTACAGCCCGATCACCGCGGTCCGCGGGTCGCCCCACCAGTGCAGCAGGATGTCGTTGCCGCTGACATCCACCTTGTTGCCCAGGGAAACGAACTCGGAGATACCCAGGCCGGTGCGCCCGGCGTGCTCCAGTACGGCGATCCCGACCGCACCTGACTGCGCCGCGATCGCGAGCGTTCCCGGGGTCGGTGCGACCTCGGCGAAGGTCGCGTTCAGGCGTACGTCCGGTGCGGTGTTGACCAGCCCGAGACAGTTCGGTCCGATCAGCCGGACGCTGTGCCGGCGCGCGATCGCCAACAGCTCCCGCTGCAGCTCGTGTCCTTCCGCGCCCAGCTCGGAGAACCCGGACGTCAGCACCACCGCACCGCCGACGCCGCACCTCCCGCACTCCTCGACCACCTCCAGCACACCCTCCGCCGGCACAGCGACAACCGCGAGATCGACCACCCCCGGCACCGCAGAGATCGACGGGTATGCCCGGACACCCGCGATCAGCCCGCCGTCCGTGGCGTTCGGGTTCACGGCGTACGTCGAGCCGGTGAAACCGCCGTTGACGATGTTGCGGAGCAGTTCGTGGCCGATGCTTCCCGGCTTGCGGCCGGCGCCGACCACCGCGACCGTCCGGGGCGCGAACAACCGCCGGAACGAGCGGTTCTCGGCCGCCCGCTCACGATCGGCCATCTTCTCCAGGGTCGCCGGGTGGTACGCCGTGTCCAGGACGAGCTCGACCACCCCGCTGCCGAGCTTGCGGACCTGCTCGAACCCGGAATCGGCGAGCACCCGCAGCATCTTCGCGTTCTCTCCGAGGGTGTCGGCCCGGAGCCGCTCGATACCGTGCTCCCGGGCCGTCGCGGCCAGCTGCTCCAGCAGCAACGTACCGATCCCCCGCCCCTGGACCGAGTCCTGCAGCAGGAACGCCATCTCGGCCTCGCCGGGCCGCAAGGCCTCGTAGCTGGCGATGCCGACCACCTGCTCGCCGTACTCCGCGACCAGCGCGAGATGATCGTCCTGCTCGGCCGCCAGATGATGGGTGTAGTCGGTGGCCATGTTCCGGCTGATGCCGAAGAAGCGCAGGTACATCGACTCGTCCGAGACCCGGTCGTTCATCGCGTCCAGCGCCGGCTCGTCGTCCGCGCGCAGCGGGCGGATCCGGACGATCGACCCGTCCGACGCCAGCACGTCCCAGCCTGTCTCGGGCCGCGTTCCCACCTTCTCCATCACCGCTCCCTCCGCCACCGCACCCACCTCACCGCGCGGGACCGCCGGGGGCCAGTGCCGTTGGGTCCCGGCGGCCCGGGACCTTTGCCTCTAGGACGTCACCCGCCGTGACCAGGACGCTGATCACCATGGATGCGATCGACCTGGCACGGTGGCAGTTCGGGATCACCACCGTCTACCACTTCCTCTTCGTACCGATCACGATCGGCCTGGCGTCGCTGGTCGCCGGCCTGCACACGGCCTGGTACCGGACCGGGAAGCTGAAGTACCGGCAGCTCACGCAGTTCTGGGGCAAGCTGTTCCTGATCAACTTCGCGATGGGTGTCGTCACCGGCATCGTGCAGGAGTTCCAGTTCGGGATGAACTGGAGCGCCTACTCGAAGTTCGTCGGCGACATCTTCGGCGCCCCGCTGGCGATCGAAGGGCTGCTCGCGTTCTTCCTCGAGTCCACGTTCCTCGGACTGTGGATCTTCGGCTGGGACCGGCTGCCGAAGAAGGTGCACCTGGCGAGCATCTGGCTCGTTGCCATCGGCACCATGCTGTCGGCGTACTTCATCCTGGCCGCGAACTCCTGGATGCAATGGCCGGTCGGCTACACCTACAACCAGGCCGCCGGCCGGGCAGAGCTGCACGACTTCGGTGCCGTGCTCACCAACAAGGTCGCGCTGGTGACCTTCCCGCACACCCTCGCCGCCAGTTTTCTGACCGGCGGCGCTTTCATGCTCGGCATCGCTTTGTGGCACTTGCTCCGCGGCGGCAAGGAACGGCAGGACCTGTTCCGGCCGGCCGTGAAGCTCGGTGCGGTCACCGTCCTGGTCGCCGCCGTCGCGGTGCTGGTCACCGGCGACATCCAGGGCAGGATCATGACCGAGACCCAGCCGATGAAGATGGCCGCGGCCGAGGCGCTGTACGAGACATCTCAGCCGGCCGGCTTCTCGCTGCTCACGATCGGGTCGCTCGACGGTCAGCGTGAGATGTGGTCGCTGACCGTGCCGCACGGCCTGTCCTTCCTGGCGACCGGCAGCTGGAACGGCAAGGTCCAGGGAATCAACGACCTCCAGCAGGCGTACGAGCAACGCTTCGGCCCGGGCAGCTACAAGCCCAACATCCCGGTGACGTACTGGACGTTCCGTCTGATGATCCTGTTCGGCGCCTTGGCCGCGCTCGTGGCCCTGCTATCGCTGTGGTACCTCCGCCGGCAAGGCAGATCCCCGTCGAAGTGGCTGGTGCGGGCCGCCATCGTGCTCCCCCTACTACCGCTGGCCGCGAACAGCTTCGGCTGGATCTTCACCGAGATGGGCCGGCAGCCGTGGATCGTGTTCGGCCTGATGCAGACCCGCGACGGCGTCTCCCCGACCGTCGGCGCCGGCAGCGTTCTCACCTCGATGATCACCTTCACGGTCCTGTACGCCGTACTCGCGGTGATCGAGGTCGCCCTGCTGCTCCGGTTCGCGAAGGCCGCACCGGTGGCGCCCGCCGGGGCTGAGTCCGAGTCCGGTCCCGAGCTCGCCGAACCCGACGCCGCGTTCCTGTACTGAGGAGTTTCCCGTGCATCTCACCGATATCTGGTTCCTGCTGATCGCGGTCCTGTGGACCGGCTACCTCGTCCTCGAGGGCTTCGACTTCGGCGTCGGCATGCTGCTGCAGGCCGTCGCGAAGGACCCCGTCGACCGTCAGGTCACACTTCGCACCATCGGCCCGGTCTGGGACGGCAACGAAGTGTGGCTGCTGGTCGCCGGCGGCGCCACCTTCGCGGCCTTCCCGTTCTGGTACGCGAGCCTGTTCTCCGGCTTCTACCTGGCTCTCCTGGTGATCCTGGTCGCGCTGATCGTGCGCGGTATCGCGCTGGAGTACCGCAACAAGCTCCACGACCCCCAGAAGCATGCCGCGTGGCACCGGCGCTGGGATCTCGCGATCGTGATCAGCAGCGCCGTACCCGCGCTCCTCTGGGGCGTCGCGCTGGCGAACATCGTGCGCGGCGTCCCACTGGACGCGGAGCACAACTTCACCGGCAACTTCTTCACGTTGCTCAACCCGTACGCACTGCTCGGCGGGCTGACCACCTTGGCGCTTTTCGCACTGCACGGCGCGATCTTCATCGCACTGAAGACCCACGGCCCGGTCCGCGACCGGGCGCGCGCACTGGTCCTGCCACTCGCCGGACTCGCCGTCCCGTTGGCGGCCGCCTTCCTGCTCTGGACTCAGACGTACGACGGCTCGTGGATCACCTGGGTCCTCGCGGTCCTCGCTGCCGGCTCCCTGATCACCGGCGTGGCCGCCTCCCGGATGGGCCGCGACGGCCTCGGGTTCCTCGGTACGGCGGCCACCATCGTGTTCGCGTCCGCGACGCTGTTCGTCACGCTCTACCCGAACGTGCTGCCGTCGACGACCGACCCGGCCTTCAGCCTGACCACGACGAACGCCTCGTCGACCCACTACACACTGACGATCATGACCTGGGTGGCCGTCGTCTTCACGCCGATCGTGCTCCTCTACCAGAGCTACACCTACTGGGTGTTCCGCCGTCGGCTCACGCGCGACGACATCCCGCAGCGCGGCACGCCGGCCAGGCCCGCACCGGCCGAGACCGCCTGATGCCGGCCGTCGACCGGCGCCTCCTCCGGTACACCCGCGGCACCAGGATCTTCCTGGTGCTGTCGGGTGTGATCGGCACCGTGCAGGCCGCGCTGATCCTGTTCCAGGCGTGGTTGCTGGCGAGCATCATCGCGGACGCCTTCCTCGGCGGCCTCGATCTCGGGCGGCTCCGCGACCGGGTGATCGCCCTCGCGGCCGTCCTGCTCGGCCGGGCCGTCCTGTCCTGGGCCGCCGAGGTCGTCGCGCAGCGCTGCTCGGCGACGGTCAAGTCCGAGTTGCGGCTGCGGTTCCTCGAGCAGATCGTTGCCCTGGGCCCTCGATGGCTGACCGGCGAGCGCAGCGGGGAGCTGACCACGCTCGCGACCCGTGGCGTCGACGCGCTCGACGACTACTTCTCGCGGTATCTGCCGCAGCTCGTGCTGGTGGCCGTCGTACCGCTGGTGGTCGCCGCCCGGATGCTCACGGCGGACTGGCTGAGCGCGCTGATCGTCGTCGTCACGCTCCCGCTGATCCCGGTCTTCATGGTGCTGGTCGGCCTGACGACGAAGGCAGCGACCGCGCGGCAGTGGGAGACCCTGCAGACCCTCGCCCATCATTTCCTGGACGTGCTCGCGGGGATCGGCACGCTGAAGGTGTTCGGCCGCTCGCGGGCGCAGGTCGCGACGATCCGGCGGTTGACCGAGCGGCAGCGGCGTACGACGCTCGCGACGTTGCGGATCGCCTTCCTCTCGTCCTTGGTGCTCGAACTGGTCGCGACGTTGTCGGTCGCGCTGGTCGCGGTGTCCGTCGGTCTTCGGCTGGTCGACGGCCGGCTGTCGTTGGAGACCGCGCTGCTGGTCCTGATCCTCGCCCCCGAGGCGTACCTGCCGCTCCGCCAATTGGGCGCCCACTACCACGCGAGCGCCGAAGGGCTGGCCGCGGCGGACCAGCTGTTCGAAGTCATCGAACAGCCCGTCCCGAAGCCCGGTACCCGAGTCGCCGACCCGGCAGCCGGCATCGTGCTGCGCGACGTCACCATTCACAGCCGAGGAGACGCCGAGGTGCTCGACCAGGTGTCGATGGTGATTCCGGCCGGGCAGGTGACCGGTGTCGTCGGCCCGAGCGGGGGCGGGAAGTCCACGCTGCTCGGGCTGTTGCTCGGGACGATCCGCCCGGACCGCGGCCAGATACTTGCCGGCGGCACCGACCTGGCCGAGGCGGACCTGGAGCGGTGGCGCCGCGGCATCGCCTGGATGGGCCAGGACCCGGTCCTGTTCGCCGGATCCGTCGCGGACAACATCAAGCTCGGCGAGGCCGATGAGCTTGCCGTCCGGCGGGCTGCGCGCGCGGCACGGGTCGACGTACCGCTGGACCTTGTGCTCGGCGAGCGGGGTGCCGGCGTGTCGGCCGGGCAGCGGCGTCGGATCGCGCTCGCCCGGGCGATCCTGCGGGACGCGACGCTGATGCTGCTCGACGAGCCGACCGAGAGCGTCGACCCGCAGACCGAGCAGGCACTCCTCGCGTCGCTCCCGGCCGCGTTCGCGGGCCGCACCGTCGTCCTCGTCACGCACCGCCCGGCACTGCTCGACCTCTGCGACCACGTGATCCACCTCGACCGTACGGCGGTGCCGGCATGACGACGTTCCGGTGGCTGGCGTCCGTCGCACGGCCGGAGCTCAACAGACTGGTCGCCGCGGCGGTGCTCGGCATGCTCGCGACGGGATGTGCGATCGGGCTGATGGCGACCTCGGCGTGGCTGATCTCCCGCGCCGCCGAGCATCCACCGGTGCTGTACCTGACCGTGGCGATCGTCGCGGTCCGCGCGTTCGGCATCGGACGGGGCGTCCTGCGGTACGCCGAACGGCTCGTCGGCCACGATGCGGTGTTCCGGGTCCTCGGCCGGACCCGTGTGCGGGCGTGGATCGATCTCGACCGCGCCGCCCCCGCCGGGCTCGGCGGTACGCGCGCCGGTGACCTGCTCACCCGGGTCACCCGGGACGTCGACGCGATCCAGGACCTGCTCGTCCGTGGGCTGCTGCCGATCGCCGTCAGCCTGCTCACCGGGATCGCCACGGTCGCCGTGCTGACCGCGATCCTGCCGGCTGCCGGTGCAGTCCTGCTGATCGGGCTGTCCACCGCCGGTCTGGGCGCTCCCGCGGCCTCACTGGTCCTGTCCGCACGGGCCGAACGACGCTTCGCGCCGGCCAGGTCGGCTCTGACCACAGAGGTTCACGAACTCCTCACCGGCCTGGCGGATCTGACGGCGTACCGCGCGACCGACGAGCGGCTGCACCGGATCAGGCAGCAAGACGGACGGCTGACCGGAATCCTTCGCCGCTCGGCGTTCTCGACCGGCGTCGGCGCGGCCGTGGCGAACGCCGCCCTCGCCTGCACCGTGACGGGCGAGATCCTGGTCGGCGTCCCAGCCGTCCGCGACGGGCGGCTCGCCGGCGTGGTACTCGCCGTACTGGTCCTCACTCCGCTGGCGGCCTTCGAACTCGTCACACCGCTCCCGGCCGCCGCCCGTCACCTCGTCCGCGGCCGGCAGGCCGCGACCCGCCTCCGCGCGCTCGCCGATCTGCCGTCCCCGTCGGTCTGTTGGGGCTCCGAGAGTGCCGACTCCGGCACGCTGTCCGCACAGCACTTGACGGTCCGGTGGCCCGGCGCCTCCGCTCCGGTCCTGACCGGCGTCGACCTCGACCTCCGTCCTGGACGCAGGGTCGGGCTGATCGGGCCGAGCGGCTCCGGGAAGAGCACGCTGGCCGCGGCCCTGATCGGATTCCTCGCGCCCGAGGCCGGGCGGGTCACGTTCGGCGGGACGGAGCTGGCATCGCTCGAGGAGGCGTCATACCGTCGGCAGGTCGTGCTCTGCGGGCAGGACGACCACGTCTTCGACGCCACCGTCCGCGAGAACCTGCTGATCGGCAAACCGGACGCCACCGACGACCAACTGTTCGACGCGCTCGACCGCGTCCGTCTCGGCGC
Source organism: Kribbella sp. NPDC051137 (assembly GCF_040682535.1). Taxonomy (NCBI): domain Bacteria; kingdom Bacillati; phylum Actinomycetota; class Actinomycetes; order Propionibacteriales; family Kribbellaceae; genus Kribbella; species Kribbella sp. NPDC051137. Next base: position 92,497 of record NZ_JBFBBI010000004.1, on the reverse strand, counting down.
CTGGGTACGACGGCAACCGAACGGTCTCGGCACCGCCGTCGGGGAACGCGGCGCGCGCATCTCCGGCGGCGAGCGACAACGCCTGGTCCTGGCCCGCGCGCTGCTGGCGGACCCCGCCGTCCTCGTCCTGGACGAACCCACCGCGCACCTCGACGGGCCGACCGCCGACGCCCTGATCCACGACATCACCGACGCCACCGAGGGACGCACCACGCTCCTCATCACCCATCGCCACCGCGATCTCGACGCGGTCGACGACATCCTGGAGATCTCATGCACGAACTCACCGGAAAACCCCTCTCCGACGAGGAAATCGCCGATCTGGACGCCTACTGGCGCGCGGCCAACTACCTCGCCGTCGGCCAGATCTATCTCCTCGGCAACCCGCTCCTGACCGAGCCGCTCCGTCCTGACCACATCAAGCCGCGGCTGCTCGGTCACTGGGGTACGACGCCCGGCCTGAACATGCTCTACACCCACCTCAACCGGGTCATCCGCCGCCGCGACCTGAACATGATGTACGTCATCGGCCCCGGCCACGGCGGACCGGCCATCGCGGCCAACACCTGGCTCGAAGGCAGCTACAGCGACCTCTACCCGGCCGTGTCGCGCGACACTGCCGGCATGGCTCGGCTGTTCCGCCAGTTCTCGTTCCCCGGCGGCATTCCCAGCCACGTCGCGCCGGAGCTGCCGGGCTCGATCCACGAAGGCGGTGAGCTCGGTTACTCGCTCAGCCATGCGTACGGCGCAGTCCTCGACAACCCGGACCTGGTCGTCGCGTGTGTGATCGGCGACGGCGAGGCGGAGACCGGTCCGCTGGCGACCTCGTGGCACTCGAACAAGTTCCTCGATCCGGCGACCGACGGCGCGGTGCTGCCGATCCTGCACCTGAACGGCTACAAGATCGCGAACCCGGCGGTCCTGGCCCGGATCGGCGACGACGAGCTGACCCAGCTGCTCGAGGGGTACGGGTACCGGCAGTACCTGGTCGACGGCGCCGAGCCCGAGCACGTCCATCAGGCGCTCGCACTCACGCTCGACCGGGTCCTCGACGACATCACCGCGATCCAGACCGAGGCCCGTGCGGGTCATGCCGTACCGCGGCGGCCGTGGCCGATGATCGTCCTGCGGACGCCGAAGGGCTGGACGGGACCGCGCGAGGTCGGCGGCGTACCGGTCGAGGGCACGTGGCGCGCGCACCAGGTGCCGCTCGCCGGTGTCCGTACGTCGCCGGAACACCTGCGGATGCTCGAGGACTGGCTGCGGAGCTATCACCCGGAGGAGCTGTTCGACGCCGAGGGCCGCCCGGTGGCACGCCTCCTGCAGCAGGTGCCCGCGCGCCGGATGGGCTCGAATCCGCACAGCAACGGCGGCCTGCTGCGGCGCGACCTCGAGCTGCCGGCGGTCGCGGAGTACGCCGTACCGGTCGAGGGCCCGGGTCTTTCCGAACACGAGCCGACGCGGGTGCTCGGGTATTACCTGCGGGACGTGATGCGCGCCGCCGCGCCGTACCGGAACTTCCGGGTCTTCGGGCCGGACGAGACCGCCTCGAACCGGCTGGACGCGCTGTACGACGTGACCGGCAAGGCGTGGAACGCCGAGGTGCTGCCGACCGACGAGCACCTCGCGATCGACGGCCGGGTGATGGAGATCCTCAGCGAGCACACCTGCCAGGGCTGGCTCGAGGGGTACCTCCTCACCGGACGCCACGGCTGGTTCTCGTGCTACGAGGCGTTCGTGCACATCGTCGACTCGATGGTCAACCAGCACGCGAAATGGCTGAAGGTCACCCGGGCACTCCCCTGGCGACGGCCGATCGCGTCCCTCAACTACCTGCTCACGTCACACGTCTGGCGGCAGGACCACAACGGCTTCTCGCACCAGGACCCCGGGTTCATCGACCACGTCGTGAACAAGAAGGCCGAGGTCATCCGCGTCTACCTTCCGCCGGACACGAACACGCTCCTAGCGACCGCGGATCACTGCCTGCGCAGCACGGACTACATCAACGTCATCGTGGCCGGGAAGCAGCCGCAGGCCGACTGGCTCGCGCCGGAGGAGGCCGCGCTGCACTGCGCCCGTGGCATCGGGGTGTGGGAGTTCGCGAGCAACGACGGCGGCGTACCCGATGTGGTGATGGGGTGCGCGGGCGACGTACCGACACTGGAAACGCTCGCTGCCGTCAGTCTGCTGCGCGAGCACCTGCCGACGTTGAAGATCCGCGTCGTCAACGTCGTCGACCTGATGCGGCTGCAGCCGGCGAGCGAGCACCCGCACGGACTGCCCGACGCGGACTTCGACGCGCTGTTCACGACGGACAGGCCGGTGATCTTCGCGTACCACGGCTATCCGTGGCTGATTCACCGGCTCACGTACCGGCGGGCCAACCACGACAACCTGCACGTCCGCGGGTACAAGGAGGAGGGCACCACGACGACGCCGTTCGACATGGTGGTGCGCAACGACCTCGACAGGTACCACCTGGCGCTGGACGTCATCGACCGGGTCCCGGGGCTCGCACAACGCGCAGCCGACGTACGGCAGTGGCTGGTCGACCAACGAGCCCGGCACCACGAATACATCCTCGAGCACGGCGAGGACCTCCCCGAGGTCCGGAACTGGCAGTGGAGGGCATCATGAAGGTTGTCATAGGCATCGACGGCAGACCCGACTGCGAGAACGCGATCCGCTGGGGTGCCGCCGAGGCCGCTGCCCGCGGCGCCGAACTGCACCTGGTGCATGCGTTCGTCTGGGCCGAGTTCCGGGTTCCGCTCGGCCCGAGCGACGTGGCACCGGGGCTCCGCGCGCAGGCCGACGGGATCGTCGCGGACGCGGTCGAGCTGGCACGGAGGTACGAACCCGGTGTGCGGGTGTCGGGCCGCCGGGTCGACGGCTTCCCGTCCGCCGTCCTGCTCGCCGAGTCCCGGACCGCGGATCTGATCGTGATCGGCAGCCGGGTCAGCGGACGGCTGCTCGGCCTGATCGTCAGCTCGGCCGGCCTCGAGTTGTCCACCCACGCGCTGTGTCCGGTGGTCGTCGTCCGGCCGGGCGACGACGCGCTCTCCGGCAGCCGGGTCGTCATCGGGTACGACGGCTCGCGCGCCGCGGACGCCGCCGTCGAGTTCGGGCTCGACCACGCCCGCCGGCACGGGTTGCCCGCCCGGATCGTCACGGTTCTGGACGACGAGGACGACGACCACGACGTACTGGCGGCGATCCGCACGCACGCACCGGCCCACGAGGCCGAGATCGTCGAGGTCGAGGGGAATCCGTCCGAGTTGCTGCTCGAATGGTCCGCCGACGCACAACTGCTCGTCGTCGGGTCCCGCGGCCGGGGTGGTTTCGCCGGGCTGCTGCTCGGGTCGGTCAGCCAGACCATGCTCCACCAGTCACCCTGCCCGGTCGCAGTGATTCCTCAGGGTGCGCTCGAAGGTCCCGCGTAGCGCGGGCCGTTCGGCTCTGCCGCCGTACGGCGGCGGGTGATGTGCTTGAAGTGACCAGAAGGAGGTCGCGATGTCGAAGAAGGTACTGGTCGCCTACGCCAGCAAGACGGGCGCAACCGCCGGCATCGCCGAGGCCGTCGGCGATGAGCTCCGCGCGCACGGGCACGACGTCGACGTGCTGGACGTCGCCCGCGTCAAGGACCTCACGCCGTACGACGCGGTCGTCCTGGGCAGCGCGATCTACACGAGGCGGTGGCGGCACGAGGCCGTGCACTTCCTGCGGCACCACGTCGACGAGCTCCGGCAGCGGCAGGTCTGGCTGTTCCACAGCGGCCCGGTCGGTCCCGACAAGGACCAGGACCAGGAGATGCCCTCCACCGTCCGTCATCTCGCTCACGAGATCGGCGCGACCCCCGCGGTCACGTTCGCCGGCCGGCTGGAGCCGGAGACCGCCACCGGCTTCCTCGCCCGCCGGCTCGCCGCCGGGAACCTGGCCGGCGACGCCCGCGACTGGGACAAGGTCCGCCGGTGGTCGGCCGACATCAGCGCGGCCATCGAGGCCACCCAGCGCAGCACCTGGCACCGCCCGCCGGCCGGGCACTTCCTCGGCTGAGTACGTGCCCGGTTCAGGCGCGACCCTGACGCTTCTGGTGTTCGATGGCGAAAACCGCTGCCTCGGTGCGGCGTTCGACGTTCAGCTTGCGGAGCAGTGAGGACACGTAGTTCTTGACGGTCTTCTCGGCCAGGTACAGCGACTGGGCGATCTGGCGGTTGGTCTTGCCCTCGGCGATCTCGGCCAGGATGCGGCGTTCCTGCTCCGTCAGCGAGGCGTACCGCGGGTCCTCGGCCTCGGCCGGGTGCCGGAGACGTTCCAGGACCCTGGCCGTCATCGACGGGTCGAGGAGCGACTCGCCGGCCGCGAGGCGACGTACGGCGTCCACCAGGGCCTGGCCGTTGATCTGCTTCAGCAGGTACCCGGCCGCGCCGGCCATGATCGCGGTGAACAGCGCCTCGTCGTCGGAGAACGACGTCAGCATCAGGCACGCCGGCGGGTCCTCCATGCCCGAGCGGACCTCCCGGCACACGCTCACCCCGTCCCCGTCGGGCAACCGGACGTCCAGCACCGCGACGTCCGGCCGGACGGCGGGAATCCGCGCGATCGCCTCGGCCGCGGTTCCCGCGTCCCCGACCACCTCGATGTCCGGTTCGGCGTCGAGCAGCTGGTGCAGCCCCAGCCGCACCACCTCGTGGTCGTCGAGCAGGAACACCTTGATCGTCATGACGGTCTCCTTCTGCCCGGATCCGCACCGGGTCTCGGTCCAGCTTCCCGTCTCCACCACGCTACTCGCCAGGGACCTCGGTCCCGAGCCGCCCGGGACCTTCGGCGGGACCACCCGCCCGGCCCGTACCGCGAGGACGGTGCCGTCCGGCCTGTTCGGAGGTGACCTCGGACCCTGCCCACGGCGCCGTCCGGCTGAAAGTCTGGACGTGATCGATGGGAGACCGTGATGGACACACAGACGAGCGGGTCGAGCGACCTCGGCACCCGGATCCGGCACCGCCGGCAGGCCCTGGGTCTCAGTACGGCGGAAGTCGCCGAACGCTCGGGGCTGGCCACGGACCGCATCGAGTACATCGAGACCCGTCCCGCCGCCCTCACCGGCGCCGAACTCGTCCGGCTGTCGCACGCCCTCGACCTCAGCGTCCAGGACCTGACCGCAGCGGACCGGCCACGGACCCCTCGCCGCCCGCCGGTCGCACCCGCCCTCGAGCCGATGCGCAAGGTCGAGTGCAGGCGGCTGATCGAGGCCGGCAGCGTCGGCCGGATCGCCTACCAGGGCTCGGACGGGCTGGTCGTGATCCCGGTGAACTACTGCACGCTGGGCGACCTCGTCATCTTCCGGACGGCGTCCGACAGCACGGTCGCGCAGTACGACCTGGCGCCGATCGTGTTCCAGCTCGACGCCTTCGACGAGGGGATGCACGACGGCTGGAGCGTGCTGGTCGACGGTACGGTCCGCCCGGCCGTCGCGGCCGAGATCGAGGCCGTCCACGACAACGTCGAGCCGTGGGCCGGCGGAACCCGTGACACCTACCTGGCCATCGAGCCCCGCCGGATCACCGGCCGCCGCATCCGGTCCTGGTAGCCCCGGCCCCCGCTCAGAGGTCGAGCTGGTGCTCGCGCAACCGGGCGCGGGCGTCGTCGAACTCTTCCTGGGTGATCTCACCCGCGGCGAACCGGCGTTCGAGGATGTCCAGGGGCGAGGGCAGCTGCGGGCGCGGCTGCCGGCGTGGATGCCGGATCAGCCAGACCGTCACCCAGGCCGCACCGCCGACGATCGCCACCCAGAGCACCAGCATCAGCACGGACCAGAACGCCGCGCCTCCTGTCGAGTTCATCATCGTCCGTCCACTCCCCTCACGCGGTCTTCGCCGCGTCGGTCAGCAGGCGTCCGAGATCCCGGCCCCAGCGCTCCGCGCGCTTGATCTCGACGTCCTGGATCGGCCCGGTCGTCTCGTTCACGAAGAAGCTCTCGGACGTGCTCAGCAGCCGGTAGCCCAGCCGGCGCAGCAGCTTGGCCGCGGAGCGCGCGGCGGAGCCGGGCAACCGGCGGACGCGCGCGATCCGGGTGTCGAACGTCGCCACCCGCGGAGCCTTCGTCCCGGCCGGTGGCTTCAGCGCCGCCAGCCACTCGCGGATGCCGACCTCGACCGGTGTCACCAGGTCGTCCTGCTTCCCGGCCTCCTGCCGTGTCGACAGCCGGCTCATCGAGAAGGCGTGCGTCGGTCCCCCGACCACCACCAGCCGGACGTCGGCGGGTACGACGTCCGGCGCGCGGTTCACCGGCACGGTCTCGGTCTCGACGTACTCCTGCAACCCGTCGCGGACCGCCCGCGCGATCCGCTCGGTGTTCCCGAACATCGACTCGTAGACGATCAGTGCACGTGCAGACATCGTTGACTCCCTTCAGTGCGTTCGGACAGCCGCTCTGCCATGCCGGACGATCTGCAGCCGTTCGTCGTCGGTCAGGTGATGCGGCACGACCGCGATCGGGCAGGTCATCGCCGCGAGCGAGCGCCGCGCCACCGGGTCCATCGGCAACGGGCCGCTGTGCGCGCCGACGACGATCAGGCCGACCGCGCTGCTCTCGTGTACGAGTGCCGCGGCCGGCGGCCGGCTGCTGAGGTACCGGGTCACCTTCACGTCCGGGAACCGGCTGGTCCACGGCGCGAGCGTCTCCGACAGCACGTAGTCGGCCCGGCTGATCCACGAGCACTCCGGATCCTCGTCCGCGAACGGCCGTTCGGCGGGGACACCGGCGTGGACGACGGTCAGATCCCCCTCCCGCCCGGCCGTCTCGGCGAACGCGAACTCCAGCGCCTCGGCGGACAACGGCGTACCGTCGATGCCGACGGCAACCTTCCGGTCGAGCAGCGACGGCTTCCAGGACAACGGCACGACGACCGTCGGGCAGCCGGCCCGTGCCGCCAGCGTCAGGTTCGCCTGGGTGTGCAGCAACCGCTGCGGTCCGCGGCTGCGGGACCGCCCGATCACCAGCGCCCGTGCCGTCCGCGCCGCATGCGCGAGCACCCGGATCCGCGGGCCCTCCTCCGCGAGCGCGGCCAGTTCGGTCGCGTACCCCTCGCGGTGCCGGACATGGGCCACCGCCGCCCGGAGTGCCGCGTCCGCCAGCTCAGCCGGCGGTGCAGGCGTGTACTGCGGTGTCATCGGCGAGTACGAACTGTGCGCGGCGTACGGCGCGACAAGCACCAGCTTGGCGCCTTCGCGCAACGCCTCGGCGCACGCGTAGTCCACGACGCGGAGGTTCTCCGCGGTCCCGTCGACCTCGACCACGACCGGTCCGGTCCGGTTCCAGGTACTCATCGTTCTCCCTTACACAGGTACGACGGCCAGCGGGCACGCCGCGTGATGCAGGACGCCCCGGGTCACGGTGCCGAGGAAGACGGCCGCGGCCCGGGCATGGTGATGGGCGCCGACGACCAGCAGCTGGGCGTCGGCCTTCGCGGCACCGTTCAGCACACCGTCGACCCGGTGCCCACGCCGTACGTCGACCTCGAAGGTGACGTCCGGATACTTCTGGTGCCATTCGGCGGTCACGTTCTCGAAGTGCCGTTCGGCCTGCTCCCGCAGATCGGCGCTGACGCCCTCCGCGTTCACCGCCTCCCAGCCGTACAGGCCGGGCAGGTCGAAGACGTACACGATCCGGACCGGCACCTTCCGCTCCCGCGCGGCGGTGATCGCGAACTCCAGTACCGCGGCGTCGCCGTCGCCCTGGTCCAGGGCCACCACCACAGGTCCGGCGTGGTCGGACGGCTTCCAGCGGTCCGGCACGACCACGACCGGTACCGCGGTCCGGGACACGACCGCCTCGGACGTCGATCCGATCAGCAGCCGTTTGAACGTCCCCATCCCGCGGCGGCCGACGACCAGCATCCGGCTTTCCGCGGCCGCCTCGGTGAGGGTCCGGGCCGGCGGCCCGACCAGCAACCCGGCTTCGTGGTCGGATCCGCCCGACTGCTCGTCCAGGTAACCCTGCACGGAGTTGACGAGCTCGGTCGCCTGGTCGTCGACCAGGTCCGGAGGGATCCCGGCAACGGTCCGGATCCGCTCGTCGATGACGTGTACCGCCTGAAGGGGCTCCCGCCGGAGCAACGACTCCTGCAGGGCCCACTCCAGTGCACCGGTGTCACGCCACGAGTCGTCGACTCCTACGTGAATGACCGGCTTGGTCATCGGGCTCACCGCAACCACGGGTACTTGCGGACGAAGTCCAGGCTGCTCCACCACTTGCCGAAGCCCCACACGTTGCCGGCGGCCACCAGTGCGAGGACGACGACCGTGACGGCGCCGAGGATGTGGTCGTCCAGCACGGGGTTGGTCGTCGGCGGCAGGTTCGCGGACCACATCATCAGGTACAGCAGCACTCCGCCGACCGCCGCGACGCGCAGGCCGATCCCCAGGGTCAGCGCCAGCCCGAGGCCGGCGAGTGCGACCATGAACAGCGGCGTGACCCACCAGTCACCGGCCAGCGACTGGTAGAAGCCCTTCATCGGACCGCTCGAGCCCTTGAGGAACCCGGCGGTCACGTCGGCGCCGTCGATCCAGGCCTTGCCCGACTTGGTCGCGTACCCGAAGCCGAACAGCTTGTCGAAGAACGCCCACAGGAACGTGAGTCCGTAGGCGATCCGCAGTACGGCCATTGCCCGCCCGGCCGCGGTGGTGATGATCGGCCGCCGATCACCGTCCGGCTCCATCACAGGAGCGGGGAGGTGCTGCTGCCGATGCGACGTTGTGGTCATGATCTGTCCTTCCCTTTCATCCGACACCTTCATCCTGGAAGCTCCCGGCCGCGACGGTCAGAGCCCTTCTCACCCCATCCGCGTGCCGAACGGCCCTCCCTGCCCGGGACGTATGCCGCTGGCCGGGCATCCGGGCCCGGCAGACGCTGAAGTCAGGCCGGCGCCGTCCCGCGTCGGCGGCCGAACCCCAGGAGGCAGACCATGACGACACACCCCGCACCGATCGTGATCGGGTACGACGGCTCGCCGGGCAGCGTGTCCGCGCTGGACTGGGCCGCGGCCGCGGCCGACCGCGCGATGGCACCCTTGCGGATCGTCGAGGCCTTCGAGATCGTGATCGTCACCCGCCCGTCGCCCGGGCACGTCGTACCGCTCGAAGCGGTCCGGACGGCGCGCCGGAAGCGGCTCGACGAGGTCTCCGCGAAGCTCCGGGTGGAGCACCCCGGCCTGCGGATCGAGACCAGCCTGATCGGCGGCGCCGCCGCCAAGACCCTGGTCGACGCCGCCCAGGACGCCCGGCTGGTGGTTCTCGGATCCCGCGGTCTCGGTGGCTGGAGCGGCCTGATGGTCGGCTCTGTCGCCGTCCAGGTCACCACCCACGCGACCTGCCCGGTCGTGGTGATCCCGCACGACTTCCAGCCGCACCCGCAGCCGGAGCCGACCGTGGTCGTCGGGGTCGACGGCTCCAAGTTCTCGGCGAGGGCCATCGAGTTCGCCTTCGACCAGGCCGAGTCGATGCACGCCCGGGTGGTCGCCGTCCACGCGTGGACCAGCCCGTACCTCACCTACCTGAACGGCGAGTCGATGCTGGAGTTCGACGAGGACAAGGTCCGCGAGGAGGCCGGGCTGCTGGTCGCCGAGTCGGTGGCCGGTGCCGCCGAGGACCACCCGGACGTGCCGTGGACGAGCGAGCTGCCGACAGGGTCGGCGGGGCAGGCCCTGGTCCGGCACTCGGAGTCCGCGGACCTGGTGGTCGTCGGAACCCGCGGCCACGGCGGATTCACCGGCCTGCTCCTCGGATCGGTCGGCCAGAGCGTTCTGCACCACACGCACTGCCCGATCGCGGTGGTCCACTGATCATGACGCCTCAGGTCAGGTTCCACTACCAACAAGCGACCGCCGTACGGCGTACCCAGGTGATCCCCGAGCAGCTGCCGGACTGGGTTCCGTCGGCCTGCGCGGTGGTCGCCGAGCACCTGCGGCACCACGGCATCGCATCGGCCGGCTATCCGTTCGCGCGATGCCACCCGCTTCCGGACGGTCTGGTCGAGGTCGAGGCAGGTTTCCCGGTCGCCGCCCCCATCGCCGACAACGGCCTCGTCGAACCGTCCACGCTCCCCGCCGGCCCGGTGCTCGCCGTCTGGCACACCGACCCGGACCAGAAGCTGGCCGAGACGTACGCGATTGCCGAGGAGTGGATGGAGACCGAGGGCGCCACCCCGACCGGCGACAGCTGGGAGGTCTACCACGACCTTCCCACCTGCGACCGTCTCGGGACCCGCATCGAGATCGTCCAGCCGATCACGTTCGTCAACGCCTGAACAGAGCCGCGGTCCCCGTCACCTGGGGGACCGCGGCTCTTCGCGGTGCGCTAGAACCCCTGCTCGCCGAACAGGGCGACCTTCAGTGCTCCGGTGGTGGCCGGCGAGCTGAACACGTCGTACGCGTCCTGCATCTCGTCGAGACCGAAGCGGTGCGTGATCAGGCCCGGCATCTGCAGCCGGCCGGCGGCCAGCATCGACAGCAGCCGCGGGGTGGAGAAGGTGTCGACCAGTCCGGTCGTGATCGTGACGTTCTTGATCCACAGGTCTTCGAGGTGCAGCGTCGCCGGTGCGCCGTGCACACCGACGTTCGCGACCGTGCCACCGGGCCGGACCAACCGGGTGCAGAGCTCGAAGGTGGCCGGTACGCCGACCGCCTCGATCGCCACGTCCGCGCCGAGTCCGCCGGTCAGCTCGCGGACCTTCGCCTCGACGTCCTCGTCGGGGCCGAGAGCCAGATCCGCACCACGCTCGAGCGCGGCCTTGCGGCGCGAGTCGGCGGCGTCGACGACCACGACCCGGGCAGGCGTGAACAGCTTGCTCGTCGCCAGCGCGGCCAGCCCGATCGGCCCGGCGCCGACGATCACCACGGTGTCGCCGGGCGAGACCTTGCCGTTGAGTACGCCGACCTCGTACGACGTCGGCAGGATGTCGGCGAGCAGGACGGCGTCCTCGTTGCTGACGTTGTCCGGCAGCTTGTACACCGAGCGGTCGGCGTACGGGACCCGGACCTGTTCGGCCTGGGTGCCGTCGATCAGGTGGCCGAGGATCCAGCCGCCGCCACCGAGGCACTGCCCGTAACGCCCCTGCCGGCAGTACTCGCACCGTCCGCACGACGTGATGCACGAGACCAGGACCCGGTCCCCGACCGCCACGCCGCGGACACCGGTGCCGACCGCGGTGACCGTGCCGACCGCCTCGTGCCCGAGGATCCGCCCCGGCTGCACGGCCGGCACGTCACCCTTCAGGATGTGCAGATCGGTGCCGCAGATCGTCACCGCGTCGACGCGGACGATCGCGTCCTCCGGATCCTGGAGCACCGGGTCGGGCACCTCGTGCCAACTCCGCTGCCCGGGACCGTTGTAGACCAATGCCTTCATCTCCGAACCTCCCTGAACGAGACTTCCCACCTCGACTCTCGGCCGTCCGGCCGGCGCCGGCAGCGGCCGAAGAACTCCTGTCCACCGGGACCTTCAGCGCCGCCGGCCGGGACCTTCCGCCCTGCCCCCGCGCGTGCTGCGGGACTTGACTGGAAGCGCCCCGAGGAGGCGCCATGACCAACGAACTGCCGGTGCTGGTCGGGATCGACGGATCCCGGGACGGCCTGATCGCGCTGACCTGGGCAGCGTCCTACGCCACGCTCCGGAAAGCGCCGCTGCACGCGGTGTACGTCGTCGACCGCCAGCGGGAGCTGCCGGCCGGCGTACCGTCGGACAAGCCGGACGACGGCACCGAGGTCCTCGGCGACGCGCTCGACGAGCTCGACCGGCTCGGCTTCCGGAACGCGTCGCTCGAGGTCCGGCACGGCCACCCCGCCCAGATCCTGCTCGACCTCTCCGAACGTTCACAGGCCCTGGTCATCGGCCGCCGCGGGATGGGCGGGTTCGCCGAACTGGTCCTCGGCTCCACCTCCCAGGTGTGTACGGCGCTCGCCACCAAGGTGCCGCTGGTCGTCGTACCGGACACCTGGGACCCGGCGGCACCGGCGTACCACCGGATCGTGGTCGGCATCGACGGGTCCGTCGAAGGACAGGACGCGCTCCGGTTCGGCTTCGAGCTCGCCGAGGCGAACGGCGCCGAACTGCTCGGCGTGCACGCGATCGAGGTACGGCAGACGTACCCGGACCCGAACAGCTGGTTCGACCCGGCCCGGCCGTGGATCGAGACCGCCGACGAGCTGCTCGCGCAGACCCTCGACGGCTGGACCGCGAAGTACCCGGACGTCCACGTCGACAGCCACGGGGTCGTCGACCATCCCGTTCTCGTCCTGGCCCGCGAGTCCCGGGACGCGGACCTGGTGGTGGTCGGCGGCCTCGGCCGCACGGCGTTCTCCGAACTCCGGATGGGCTCCGTCGCCCGCGGCCTCCTGCACCACTCACACTGCCCGGTCGCGGTCGTCCACCACCCGGAGACCTGACATGGACCACGTCGTCCGGACCCGCAACCTGACCAAGCGGTTCGGCCGGCGGACCGCGCTCGACGGCCTCGACCTCGACGTACCGCCGGGCGAGGTGCTCGGGTACCTCGGCCCGAACGGCGCCGGCAAGACCACCACGATCCGGCTGCTCGCGGGGCTGATCCGCCCGACCGCGGGATCGGCGGTCGTCTTCGGCTTCGACGCCGCCGACCAGTACGACGCACTGCAACGGCGGATCGGGTACCTTCCCGGGGACTTCGTCGCCTACCCCGACCTCACCGGCACGCAGTACCTCGACTACTTCGCGCACCTGTACGGCGGCGTCGAGCGGTCCCGGATCGACCTGCTCGCGAAGCGTTTCGACCTCGACCTCGGGGTCCGGATCGGCACGCTGTCGCGGGGCAACCGGCAGAAGGTCGGCATCGTGCAGGCGTTCATGCACGACCCGGACCTGCTGATCCTGGACGAGCGGACGACCGGGCTGGACCCGTTGATGCAGCGCGAGTTCCGTGAGCTGCTGCGGGAGACCCGGGACGCCGGGCGGACCGTGTTCCTGTCCTCGCACGTCCTGTCCGAGGTCGACGCGGTCGCGGACCGGGTCGCGATCCTGCGCGCCGGCCGGCTGGTCACGGTCCAGTCCGTGCAGGCGTTGCGGGCCACCGCCCGTCGCCGGCTCGACCTGACGTTCGCCGGTGCGCCGCCCGTCGACCGGATGCGCGCCGTACCGGGCGTCCAGGAGCTGTCGGTCGACGGTCACACCGCCCACCTCGTGATCAGCGGGTCGACGGCCGGGCTGCTCAGGGCGGCCGCGCCGTACGAGGTCACGAACGTCCTCAGCCACGAGGCCGACCTCGAAACCGTGTTCCTCGACTACTACAACGGGTGAGCGCCATGTTTCGCACCATCTACCTGAAGTCGCTGTACGACGCCCGCCGCGGCCTGCTCGGGTGGTCGATCGCCATCGCGGTGCTGGTCCTGCTGGAGTCCGCGCTCTGGCCGTCGATCCGCGACATGCCGAACCTGCAACAGCTGTACCAGTCGTTGCCCGCCGAGTTGCGGAAGTTCTTCAACCTCGACGCGATGACCACCGGCGCCGGTTTCCTCAATGCCGAGCTCTTCACACTGCTGCTGCCCGCCTTGTTCCTCGTCTACGCCGTCGGGCACGGTGCCCGGGCGATCGCCGGCGAGGAAGAACGCGGCACGCTCGAACTGTTGCTCGTCACCCCGGTCTCCGGGTCCCGGGTCGTCGTCGAGAAGGCGCTCGCCCTCGCGTCGTCGGTAGCCGTGCTCGGACTCGCCCTGTTCGCCGCCACCGCGCTCGGCAGCCAGATCTTCGGGCTCGGGATCAGCGTCTCCGCCGCGGCGAGTGGCGCGCTCGCGATGACGTTGCTGGGCCTCGAGTTCGGCGTACTCGCCCTGGCCGTCGGCGCACTGACCGGCCGGCGTACCACCGCCGTCGCCGTCTCGGCGACCGCCGCCATTGCGGGGTACGTCGTCTACGCGGCCGGGCTGATGGTTCCGCGCTTCGCGTCCTGGCAGCCCTACTCCCCCATCCACCAGGCGTTCCACGGCGGCCCGCTCGGCGCCGGCCTGGAACTCAGCTATCTCTGGCTCCTCGCGGGCACGACCCTGCTCGTGGCCCTCGCACTCCCCGCCCTGGACGGCCGCGACATCTCCACCGCGAGGTGAGCATGGCCACAGTTCCCCGCCGCGACCTCGCCGCCACGATTCCCGTGGCAGCTCTGGTCGCTGCCTACCTGGTGTTTCTTGCCGACAGCAACTTCATCTCCGGGCGCGGGATCAGTGCCGTCGCCCTCATCCTCACCGGCGCGACCGTCCTACTGCTCACCGACGACAGCACGACCTGGCTCACGCCGGTACTCGCCGTCCCGGCGGTCGTGTGTGCCGCGTTCCCGGTCATCCTGCTGCTCACGATCTCGATCGCCACCACCGTCACCCTGTGGACGATCGAACTCGCCGAGCGCAGCACGTTCGCACCGGACCGCCGAGGTGCTACGAGGATGACGCCGACGGGACCGGGCCGTCGGCACTAGTAGAAGACCCCTCCGGGGGTGCGGGTGGTGTCGTCGGTCATCCAGGTCAGTTCGTTGCGTACGGCCACGACACCGTCCACGCCGCGGACGAGCTGGTCGGCGAACGCGACCGTGCTCCGTCGCTCCACCTGCCCCGTCAGCGTCACCACGCCTTCCTGTACGGCGACCTGAACGGCCTGCGGGTCGTCCCACAGGTGGCGGTCGACGACGTCGCGGTGCACGCGGGCCAGGATCTCCTGGTCGGAGGCGACGTACGCGCTGAGCAGATCGGAGCGGGTCACGATGCCGGCGAGCTTGTCGCCGTCCATCACGACCAGCCGGGTGAGGCCGCGGGCCGCCATCAGCCGGGCGGCCTCGTCCAGCGTGCAGCCGCCCTCGATCGTGACCGCGGGACTCGTCATCAGCTGCCCGGCAGTCAGCGCGTCTGCCTTGGCGCGTGCCTTGCGGTGCAACCGGCCCGGACGCTGCTTCTTCTCCTTGTACAGCAGGTCCGTCTCGGACACCACGCCGGCGATCCAGCCGTGCGTACCGCGGACCGGTACCGCGCTGATGTGATGCTCGGCGAGAACTGCGGCGACGGCCTTGAACGGCGTGTCCTCGGCGACTGTGACGACGTCCTTCGTCATCACGTCGGAAACCACCAGGAAGTGGCGCATCATGACTCCTTGTGTCGGCAAACGATCACTACAGGTGAATCCGCGTGGTGCAGCAGGCTCTGGCTGACAGAGCCGAGCAGCAGACCCTTGACGCCGCCGCGGCCACGCGACCCGACAACCGTCAACGAGGCCGTCTCCGAGAGCTTGATCAACTGCGCACGGGCCCGGCCCTCCCGGACCTCCGCACGCACCCGCACCGTCGGGTGCTTGTCCCGGTACGGCGCGAGGCTCTCGGCCAGCCAGTTCTCCAGCAACTGCCCGGTGGTGGCGACCGACGCCGCGTACTCCGGCTGCGGCTGCCAGCAGTACACGACCTGGAGCGGGTCGCCGGTGCGCTCGGCCTGCTCGAACGCGAAGTCCACCGCGTCCTCGGAGTCCGGTGAACCGTCGGTCCCCACCACGATCGGGCCGGTCCGGAGTTCACCGCGCACCACGGCCACCGGGCAGGGTGCCTTGGCCGTGACCGCGGTGGCCACGGAGCCGAGCAGCGCCGCCGACATCTTGTTCGGCGACCTGGTCCCGACCACCACCAGCTCGGCGTCGGCGGCCTCCTTCAGGATCGCGCGGGCCGGGTCCATGTCCACCAGCACGCCGCACACCCGGCCGTCTCCGAGCCGGTCCCGGGCCACCTGCTCCGACTCGTCCAGCTCCTCCTGGAACTTGTCCAGCACCATCGGGGGCGGCACGTACCCGGCCATCCCGATCGCCGGCCACCGGTCCAGATCGTTCTGGTAGGCCCGCACCACCCGAACCGCGAGCCCCCGTCGCTCAGCGACGTGCACGGCCCAGCGCAAGGCGGTCCGGCTCTCCGGCGAGCCGTCGACACCGACGAGGATGTGTTCCTTCATCACCGGTAGGTTCCCTTCAGTCGCTGGGATGCTGGACGAGGATCTCCTTCAGGCCGTCGACGAACGCGAGCGACTCGTCGTACCCGCGCTGCCAGACGTTGCGGCCGAAGATCAGGCCCAGGCCGCCGGCGTCCATCGCCTGCTCGGCCTTGCGGTACATCGCGTCGTCACCGGCCCGCTCGCCACCGGACACCAGCACGAGCGTGCGGTTCGCCGACCGGACGACGCCGTCGATCGCCTGCTGCGGGGAGAAGATCTCCTCGTACGGCGGTTTGACGTTGTCCCGTTTCGCCGGCTGCGGGAAGTTCACCTTCACCACGTCCGCGCCCAGCTCACTGGCCACCCGGGCCGCGTAGTCGACGGCGTAGAACGAGTCCTTCCCGCCCTTCGCCTCGATCGCCGAGCCGCGCGGGTAGGCCCACACGATCAACGGCATCCCGAGCCGCTCCGCGTCCGCGCGGATCGTCCGGTACTGCGTGAAGTCCGTCTCCTGCGCGGGCGATCCGACGTACAGCGTGTAGCCGACCGCGTCGGCGCCCAGCCGTACGGCGTCCTCGACGCTCGCGTGCACCGGCGACAACGCCGCGGCGTCCGGCGGGATGTCGGTCTTGCCGTTCAGCTTCAGGATCAGCGGGATCTCACCGGCGTACTCCCAGAAGAACTTCTCGGCCAGCCCGATCTGTAGGACCACGCCGTTGAACTCGCCGGCTTTGGCGAGCGACATGATGTACCGCGGGTCCGAGGACGCCGGGTTCGCGAAGAAGTCCCGCGGCCCGTGCTCGAGTCCCTGGTCGTACGGCAGGAACAATGCCGTCCCGTTCCTGAGCCCGTGGTCGAACAGGATCCGGCGCAGCCGGGCCTTCTTGCCCACACTCAGGCCGAGCTCGTTCAGTGCTGCTCTCTTCTGCATGATCGTCATCTCCCTACTGCCAAATCCGGACCTGTCAGCCAGACGGTCCTCAGTTAGCGTTCGCCTGGTTCTGGATCGCCGTGACCGCGAAGGCCTCGACGCCCTGGTAGTGCCCGCCGGTCGAGGCGACGACCGTGAGCGCCGGGTCCGTCGCGGCGGTGAACGTCACCTGCGCCGACCACGGCTGTCCCGCACCGCCCGCGGCGACACAGCAGAAGGTTCCGAGCCGCGCACCGGTGGAGGTCTGCCGTACGTCGACCCGCACGGCCTCGTCGACACCGGTGATCCGCCCGCCGACGGTCAGCGGCGACCGTGCGACGGCGCCGTACCGCGGCTGCGTCACCGTGAGTCTGCTGTCCCGCGTCCCCACGACCTCCCACGGCGCGTCGCTGCCCTGTCCCAGCCGGGCGAGGTGAACGACCGCGGCGACCGCAGGTTGGTTGTGCTCGGGGCGGTACCCCACCGACACGTAGGCGTCATCACCCTGGACGGAGTGCGACACGATCAGATCGATCTCGTGGAACTGCAGGAACCCGGTGGTGAACGACAGGGCTGTCTGCCCCGCGTCCAGGTGCCAGGGCTGCTTGCCGCCGCTGCGATAGGCCTGCTGCCAGCCGGCCGCGTCGGCCTCGGAGGTGAACGGCCAGAGCGGCTGGTACGGGAACGTGCGATGGGCCGGGGTACTCGTGGTCGGCTTCGGGTTCGTCGTGACCGTGACTGTCGGGCCGGGTTGCGTGACCGTGGCGCCGGGTGTCGGCGACGTACCGGACGGCTGACCGGAGTCGTTGACCAGGACAACCATCGTCACCGCCAGCGCGATGATCGCCAGCACGGCGATCGCGATCGCCCACCGGGCCCGCACGTCGGCGACATGCCGCTCCGGGGGCCGTCCGGAGCTGTTCTCAGTCATCTTCCTGCTCCTCCTCCGATGCGGTGACAACGGCGACCTTCGCGTGCCGCCGGGACCGCGGGCGTTCGCGGAGATCGGTCAGCCGGCGACGGAGACGGTCGGCGGCGTCGTCGACGGCCGCGGTCAGTGACGCGGCGGCAGCGTGCACGTGAACGGGCGCGCCGGCGACCTCAGCCTCGGCCTCGATCACGGCCGGTTCCTCGTTGGCCGGATTGCCGACGACGGTCAGTACGACGTGGATCTGGTCGACGGCAGGTGTCCGGCTGACGGCGTGCCGGATCTTCTCCAGCGCGTAACCGGCAGCCTCTTCGGGAACCTCACCTCGCACCGTGACCTGAACGTTCGTCATGTCTTCCCCTCCCCTTCGCTACGTAGACCGCGGCGGTCACCAGCAACGCGCCCACCGCCAGCAGCACCAGCGGTGCCGCCAACCTCCCCGGGAACCACTCAGTGACCACCGTGGGCAGGATGTTCAGCGCGCCGAGCGCACCGACCCCGAGCAGCAGCAAGTCACGAATGACCACGGCGACCACGACGACCGCTACGAGAGTGCAGATCGCGAGCACGTTGCCGGCGTCGGCAGGCAGCATCATCAGCGTCCCGATCAAGGCCACAGCCGCCGCGAGAGCCAGTACCGGGCGTCGCGGTGTGACGATCGCTCGCCAGCCGAGGGCGAACCAGACGACGCCGGTTCCCCAGACAGCCAGCCCGGGTAGTTGCGGGCGGTCGGTCAACTGGGCGACCGCCGTACTCGCGACCAACGATGTCAAGATCACGAACGCTGCCTGCTGCGCAAGCACCGGTAACCGCCACCAGAGCACAGCTGCCAGGACAGCAGCTCCCGAACTCGCCACCAACCCGACCGCGGGTCCGTCGAGCTTCAGCGGCCGGTCGGCAAACAGTGCGAAGAACGCGCCGGTGCCCGCCGTGGCGAGCAGCCAAAGAACGGACCGCAACCGGGCCCTGCGCGCGGTGTGAGGT
Source organism: Kribbella sp. NPDC051137 (assembly GCF_040682535.1). Classification (NCBI taxonomy): domain Bacteria; kingdom Bacillati; phylum Actinomycetota; class Actinomycetes; order Propionibacteriales; family Kribbellaceae; genus Kribbella; species Kribbella sp. NPDC051137. Next base: position 73,695 of record NZ_JBFBBI010000004.1, on the reverse strand, counting down.
CCGGGAACGCCGAAACCCGCCAGAACCAAGGCAACAGCGGCCCCGCCGACCACGCCCAGCTGGGCGCCCGTCGACAGCGACTGCCAGTTCCGCGCAGCGATCAGCCCGACGGCGACCAGGACGATCACTCCACCGAGGTACGCAAGCGCCTCCGCGACCACCGGCGTACGCCGGGGTCCTCTGGGTTCCTCCGGGGACCCGGTCAGGCCGAGGTAGGCGCGCATCCGGTCGGCCTGCTCAGCGGTGATCAGACCGTCGGCCACCCAGCCGTCGATCAATTGCGGCAGCGCCGGCCGCTCATCGGTGGAGACCCTCATACCTCCACGGTCGGCCGCCGCCCGGACCCCCGGCAGGGCCGAACGTCCTGTCCCCACCAGGGCCGACCGGCTCAGCGCACTACGGCGACCGGGCAGGTGGCGTGGCGGAGGATCGCGCGGCTGACCGAGCCGAGCAGCAGGCTCCGGAGCAGGCCGAGCCCGTGGGAGCCTACGACCAGCAGGGAAGCGTCGCGCGACTCGTCCACCAGGACCTTCGCGGCGAGGCCGTGGACGAGCTTCTCGGTGGTCTTCACGTCGGGATGATCGACGGCCTGGCCCGCGACCGCCGCACCGAGAACGGCGCCACTGTCCTCTTCCAGGGCGTCCAGGTCGGACACCGGGAAGAGCATGTCGCCAGGCCCCGTGCTCTGCGGGTCGTGCCACGCGAGCACGGCTCTGACCCCCACTCCCGCGGCCTCGGCCAGCCGGAACCCGAACTCGACCGCGCTGCTGCTGTACGCCGATCCGTCGACGCCGACGACGACGTCGCCGGGGCGCGCCGACCAGCCCGTCGGTACGACGACGACCGGGCACGCCGCGTGGGTCGCGAGGTGCGTCATCACCGAGCCCGCGATTTCCTCGCGCACCTCCCCCAGTCCTCGCGACCCGAGGACCAGCATCAGCGCCCCGGCGCCTTCCCGTGACAGGATCGGCACCGGATCGCCGATCGCCACATCGGCCTCGATCGCCACCTCCGGGTAGTCCGCCCGGAGATGCCGGCAAGCCTTCTCCAGCAGCCGCTCGGCGGCATGACCGAGCACGTCCCGTCCGACCAGCACCGAGGTGCCGCTCGTACTGCGCATCACCGGCCACGGCATCACGTGAACCATCCGGACGCGCCGCCCGAGGCGCTGCGCCGTACCTGCGGCCCAGCGCGCCGCGGCGTCGCTCGCGGACGAACCGTCGTACCCGACCACGATCGGTGGACGGTCCAACGGCCGTACCGTGCCGGGCTCGTCCACGGCGGCTCCCCTTGGCTGCGTGTATTCCGTTTCGATCGTGCGACTCGTACCGTGGAGTGCAGCAGGGACCAACGGCCCTGTTTCAGGGCCCAACGGACCTGCCCCCCGCCCGTGGCCAGCTGTCAGCCTGAGGCTTGCTAGTCCCAAGGGGGGATCATGAACGCAACATTCGAGTTCGCGCTGCCGCTGCGGCCGGGCACTCCGATTCCGGTCCGTACGTCGGGGATCGTGCCGACCGACGCAGCGGCGGTGATCCACGACCATCTGGCGCCGATTCTCGGGGCGCTGGGGCCGCACAGCCGGGTGCGGCTCACCCGGCTGCCGGAACCCGGCCTGCGGAGACCGCTCGTAGCCCAGGTCGACGTACAGCTGCCCGCCGGCCGGCGCGTCCGCGCACAGGTGGCCGCCGCGACGATGTCCGGCCTGGTCGAACTGCTCGCGGCCCGCACGATCGCCCAGTTGCAGCTGTTTCCGGACGCCCTGGCCGAGTGCCTGCGGGACCGGTTCACCGAGTTCCCACCGGTACCGCCGGAGCTGTTGCCGCCCGAGCGGCGCAAGGTCGCCCGTCAGAAGGCCTGTGTTCCGGCCGCGATGACCGTGGCGGAGGCGATCGTGGTGCTCGAGGCGATGGACTACCGCTTCCACCTGTTCCAGGAGCGGTACAGCCGCCAGGACAGCATCGTGCTCCGGACCGGGCCACGCCGGTACCGGGTCGTCCAGACCCGCCCGAACCCGATCGGCCTCGAGGTCACCACGCCTCCGATCACGCTGACCGCCGCCGACCGCTGCAGCCTCGCGATCGCGGCCGGACACCTCGACCTGACCGGAGTCCCGTTCGTACTCTTCAGCAACAAGCAGGTCAACCGGCTGCAAGCCCTCTACACCCGGTACGACGGCCACTACGGCCTGCTCGGCCGCGCCTGAGTGCTCACGAGCGTTCGCGGATCATCGTGATGGCTCCGCTCGGGCACTCCGCGGCGCAGAGCCCGCAGCCCTTGCAGAAGTCCAGGTCGATCTCGTAGCCCTGTCCTGGCCCGAGCTTGATGATCGCGTTGTCGGGGCACACGCCGAAGCAGTTGTCGCACTCGAGGCAGTTGCCGCAGGACATGCAGCGCCGCGCCTCGAACAGCGCGTTCTCCGCGGTCAGCCCACCGGTCACCTCGTCGAACGTCGTGATCCGGCGCGCGACGTCGAGTTGCGGCCGGAGCGTGGCCGGCGCGTCCGCGTAGTACCAGGTGTTCAGACGGTCGTACGACGCGGGCTCGGGCCGGTCCGGGTGGACGTACGCCGTACCGCGCAGCCAGGCGTCGATGTTCCGGGCGGCCTGTTTGCCGTGGCCGACCGCGACCGTGACCGTGCGCTCACCCGGGACCATGTCGCCGCCGGCGAACAGTCCGGCGTAGCCGGTCATCATCGCGCCGTCGACCTGCACCACCCCGTCGGCGACCTCCACGCCGGGCAGCCCGTCCACCAGCGCGAGGTCCGCCTGCTGGCCTAGCGCGAGCACCACCGCGTCGGCGTCGAGGTCCTCGAACTCGCCGGTCGGCTGCGGGAACCCGGTCTCGTCCAGCCGCATCTTCTCGATCCGCACCCGGTCCTCGCCGGCGTACACGATCGTCGACAGCCAGCGCATCCGGACGCCCTCGTCCAGCGCTTCGCGGACCTCGATCTCGTGCGCCGGCATCCGCTCCCGGGTCCGCCGGTACACCACGACCGCGTCCGAGGCCCCGAGCCGGCGCGCGGTCCGGGCGACGTCCATCGCGGTGTTGCCGCCGCCGTACACCGCGACCCGGCGGCCGAGCAGCGGCTGCTCGCCCTTCTCCAGGCCGGCCAGCAGCGAGACCGCGTCCACGATCCGCGCCGAGTCCCCGGCCGGGATGTCCGCCCGGCGTCCCACGTGCGCACCGACGGCGAGGAAGACCGCGTCGAACTCCGCGAGCGCAGTGTCGAGCGACCTGACCGGCGTACCGAGTTCCAGCCGGACACCGAGGTCGGCGATCCGCCGGATCTCGGCGTCGACCACGTCCCGCGGCAGCCGGTACGACGGGATGCCGTAGCGCATCATGCCGCCGGCCAGCGGCGAGTCGTCCCGGACCGTCACCCGATGCCCGCGGAGCGCCAGGTGGTACGCCGCCGACAGTCCGGACGGGCCGGCGCCGACGATCAGCACGCTCTTGCCGCTCGGCTCCGCCTCGACAGTCACCGACCAGCCCTGCTTGATCGCCTCGTCGCCCAGGAACCGCTCGACCGAGTTGATCCCGACCGGTTCGTCCAGGGTCGCCCGGTTGCAGGCGGTCTCGCACGGCCGGTAACAGGCCCGGCCCATGATCGCCGGGAACGGGTTGTCGGCCATGATCTGCCGCCAGGCCGCCTCGTAGTCGCCTTCCTCGGCGCGGGCCAGCCACTCCTGGACGTTCTCGCCGGCCGGGCAGGCGTCGTTGCACGGCGGCATCCGGTCCAGGTAGACGGGACGCTCGGTCCGCCACGATCCGGTCTTGTTCGCCAGGCTGGACCCGACGTCCAGCGTGATCGCGTAGGGGTGCTTCTCGGGCATCTAGCTCACCGTCAATCCGAAGGTTCGTATGTTGCGGTCCGCCTCGGCCTGGAGTCTGCTGACCACGTCCGCGCGCGGAGTGGCACCGAAACGTCCCTGCATGCTCAGGTAGTCGGCCACCGGGTGCAGCCGGCGAATCGGCGTCACATCGGTCACCTCACCGTCGATCGCCTCGAAGACCGGGAAGATGCCGCTCTCCGTGGCCATCCGGGCCACCTGGATCGTCTTGTCCGACGCCGTACGCCACCCCAGCGGGCACGGCACCAGGACGTGCAGGTACCGCGCGCCGTGGAACTCCATCGCCCGGCCGGCCTTGTACTCCAGGTCCCGCAGGTCGGCGACCGTCGCGGTGGCGACGTACGGGATCCGGTGTGCCATCGCGATCAGCGGCAGGCTCTTGCCCTGCCCGAACGAGTTTCCCGCCGGCGTGGTCGTGGTCACGGCACCGTGCGGTGTCGCCCCGGACCGCTGTACGCCGGTGTTCATGTAGCCGCCGTTGTCGTAGCAGACGTACAGCACGTCGTCGTTGCGCTCGAACATCCCCGACAGGCAGGCCAGGCCGATGTCGACGGTGCCGCCGTCACCGCCCTGCCCGACCACCCGGACGTCGGTCCGTCCTTTCGCCTTGAGCGCGGCGGCGACACCGGTGGCCACCGCCGGAGCGTTGCCGAACAACGAGTGCAGCCACGGCACCCGCCACGACGATTCCGGGAACGGCGTCGAGAAGACCTCCAGGCAACCGGTCGCGTTCACGGTCACCGCTTTGTTGCCGGTGGCACGCATCACCGTGTCGAGAACGTACCTGGCCCCGAGCGCCTCCCCGCAGCCCTGGCAGGCCCGGTGTCCCGTCGTCAATGAGTTCGTCCGGCCGGCGTCCGCCTGGACGGCTCGCTGAGCGGGGTCGAGCAGCCGATTGCCGACCGCGAAGCTCCCGGTCTGGTAGAACTTGATCCGTTGTACTGGCATGTCTACGTCATCTCCCGCTCGACGACATCGCGCTTGAGGTCCAGGAAGGTCAACGGCTCCAGCCGATCCACCCCGGCGAGCAGCTCGCGCAACGACTTCTTCGTGACCGGACGACCGCCCAGACCGGCAACCACCGTGGAGATCCGCGCGCCGGGAACACTCCCCCGGACGTCGGCCGTGACGATCCCGCCCATGCCGGCCGCGACAGCCCGCTCCAGCACGACCACATGGCGCGCGTCGCGGAGCGCCGCCCGCACCGCGTCGTACGGGAACGGACGGAACGTGGTCAGCCCGAGCACTCCGAGGCGCGGGTCCGCCAACTCGTCGACAGTGTCCTTCAGCGTGCCGAGGACCGAGCCGAGGGCGATGACGACGGTCTCCGCACCCTCGCACCCGTACGGCCGGACCAGTCCGCCGGCGCTCCGCGAGAACGACCGCGCGAAGTCGTCCGCCACCCGTGGAATCACGTCGAGGGCGCGCAGATGTTTGGCATGCGCGAGGTAGCGGACCTCCGTGAAAGCATCGGGCCCGACCATCGCGCCGATCGTGACCGGCGCGTCCGGATCGAGCAGCTGCCGCGGCTGGTACGGCGGGAGGAACGCGTCCACCTGCTCCTGCGACGGTACGTCGATCCCCTCGACGGCGTGGGTCAGGACGAACCCGTCCATGCACACCATCACCGGCACCGACAGCTCCTCGGCGATCCGAAACGCCTGGACGTGCAGGTCGGCCGCCTCCTGGTTGCTCTCGGCGTACAGCTGGATCCAGCCGGAGTCGCGCTGCGACATCGAATCGCTCTGGTCGTTCCAGATGTTGATCGGAGCACCGATCGCACGGTTCGCGACCGTCATCACGATCGGCAGTCCGAGCCCGGACGCGTTGTACAGGGCCTCGGCCATGTACAGCAGTCCCTGGCTGGCGGTTGCGGTGTACGCCCGCGCGCCGGCCGCCGACGCGCCGATCGCGACCGACATCGCGCCGAACTCCGACTCGACGTTGACGAACTCGCACGGCGCCAGCTCGCCGGACGCGACCAGCACGCTCAGCGCCTCGACGATGTGCGTCTGCGGCGAGATCGGGTACGCACACACGACCTCCGGCCGGCAGTGCGCCACCGTCTGCGCGACCGCCCGCGAACCCTCAATCTGCGAACGCATGCCGAGCCTCCTCATAGGCATGGCGAACGGCTGCAACGTTGCCATCAGCAACAGCTCCGGCGAACCGCTCCCGGACAGCCGCGACCACGGACTCGAGTCCCACCTGACCGGTGAACGCGGCGAACGCACCCAGCAGTACGGCGCCCGGCAACGCCCGGCCCAGATGCGTCAAGGCCAACTCCGTCGCCGGAACACACAGCACCCGGCCGGACACTTCCAGCCCGAGCTCACCCAGCGGCCGCGAGGTGTTGACGAGCAGGTACCCATCCGCGGCCAGGCCCGCGAGGACGTCGGGCTGGTGGAGCAGAGTGGAGTCCTGGACGATCACCGCGTCCGGTGCGGCGACCGGTTCGTGGGAGCGGATCGGGTGGTCGTCGATCCGGCAGAACCCCACCACCGGGGCGCCAGTCCGCTCCGAGCCGAACGTCGGGAACGCCTGCGCGTGCCGTCCCTCGCTGAACGCCGCGACCGAGAGCAGCTCGGCCGTGGTGACCACGCCCTGGCCACCGCGGCCGTGGATCCGGATCTCGAACATCAGCCGTACTGCGGTTCCGGGACGGCGCGTCCGCGGACGCGCAGCACTGTCTCGGACGCAACGGCCGGGCGCACCTCCAGGACGTACAGCCGGCCGGACAGGCCGTCCTTCGCCCACTCCAGTGTCGTCGGGCGGCGGAAGTGCCGGTCCGCCGCCACCGACCAAGAGGCAAGCTCCCGAAGATCGTCGTCGGTCAGCACCCAGCCGGCGCGTTCGTCCGCGGTCGTCGGAACCTCGAGGGTCCCTCGCGGGTCGGCGTACACGGTCTTGAGCTGTTTGGCGCCGCGGTGCCGCACGACCAGCGGGCGGTCGCCGGGATGCACCGAGTACAGGTCGGCGTCCGCGTGGTCGGCCAGACCCCATGAGGCGCGCACCCGGACGAACGTGCTCTCGCGGCGCGCGGTACCGGAGCCGGCCAGGTCGGCGCGCACCATCGGCTGCACGACCACCGGCATCGCGACCCGGAGCTGGTCGATCGCCAGCGCCTCGCGGTTGCCGACCGCAACGGTTCCGTAGAGCGACGCGAAGCATCGCCGGCAGGCCGCCAGGACATCCTGGACGTTGCTCAGATGCAGGAACACGTCGTCCTGCAGGCCGTCCGCGGCCACCCGCGGGCTGCACCGGACCGCGACGTCCGTCCCGTCGCCGCCCAGCTCGGCGTACGCCGCGACGATCTCGTCCACCACCGCGGGCGGCAGCCACGCGTCCCGGAACGCGGAACGGATCTCGGCCGCGGCCACCACCAGGTCCCGGCCGGCGCGGAACCGCCGGAGCGCCTGCGCGATCGTCGGCCCCAGCCGGGAGTCACAGACGAACTCCCGGTACGCCGACGCCGTCACCGCGAACCCCTCCGGCACCCGGATCCCCTGCTGCGCCAGCTCCGCCAGCCGGGACACCTTCAGGCCGACCTGCGACGGATCGAGCGCTGCCTTGGCCTCGTCCGGATCCACCTCACCGTTCAGCCGGACGACGTACTCGCTGTTCATGGTTCCTCCTAGTGCAGCGATGCCGCGACGAGCTCGGTGAGGTCGACCAGCCGGCTCGTGTAGCCCCACTCGTTGTCGTACCAACCGAAGACCTTGACCAGATGGTTCTGGACCTGGGTGAGGGGCGCGTCGAAGATGCACGACGACGGGTCGCCGACGATGTCGCGGGACACGATCGGATCGGTCGTGTAGCGCAGGATGCCCTTCAACGGCCCGGCCGCGGCCTCGGCGAACGCCTCGTTCACGAGCTCGACCGTGACGGCCTCGTGCAGCTGCACCGACAGGTCGGTGAGCGATCCGTCCTCGACCGGAACCCGGACCGCGACCCCGTCGATCCTCCCGGCGAGCTCGGGGATCACCTGGCCGACCGCGCGGGCCGCGCCCGTGCTCGTCGGAATCAGGTTCGCCGCGCCGGAACGTCCGCGGCGCAGGTCCTTGTGCGGTGAGTCCAGCAGCACCTGGTCGTTCGTGTAGCTGTGGATCGTGGTCATCAGGCCGTGTTCGATCCCGAACGCCCGGTGCAGCACCGACACCATCGGCGCGACGCAGTTCGTCGTGCACGAGGCGTTCGAGATCACGTCGTGGACCGCCGGGTCGTAGGCGTCCTCGTTCACGCCGAGGACGATCGTCGCGTCGACGCCCTTGCCCGGTACGGACAGGATCACCTTGCGGGCGCCCGCCGTCAGGTGCGCGCCGGCCGCCTCCCGGGTACGGAACTTGCCGGTCGACTCGATCACGACGTCCGCGCCGACCGCGCCCCAGTCCAGCTTCGCCGGGTCGCGTTCGGCCGTCGCGCGGAGCGTCTGCCCGGCCACCTTGATCGTGTCGCCGGTGTGCTCGACCTCTTCCTTCAGCGGTCCGTACGTCGAGTCGTAGCGAAGCAGGTGGGCGAGTGTCTCCGGCGGCGCGACGTCGTTGATCGCGACCACCTCGATATCACCGGGTCCGCGTCCGAGCACACACCGCAGATAGTCCCGCCCGATCCGCCCGAACCCGTTGATCCCAACCCGTACGCTCATGATCCGTCCCTCATGTCGGTGATGTCCCTCGTAGTCATTCCATCCGCGCGGGTGGTGCTGGTTGCAGGGTCGAAGGTCCCGGCTTCGGCCGCCGGACGACCGCCAGTACCACGAGCAGCGCGCCCAGCAGCAAGGTCACGGCCGCGCTGACCAGGACCGCGATCCAGGCCCACTCGAGAGCCGGTGCCGACGCGCCGACATCCGCGCGTACGTTGACGTTCCGGCTGCCGTCCGCGGCCATCACCACGAGCGTCCAGTCGCCGTTCCGCACCGGCCAGGTGATCGTCTGGTCGCCCGGTCCGGACGCCTGGGTCTCCCAGATCTTCAGGGTGGCGGGCAGCACCGACGGCGCTCCGCCGGCGTGGTCGGCGTACGTCGTCCGGTCCGGCCCGATCGCCTTGACGGTCGTGTAGCCGACGCCGGCCAGGTACCTGTTCACGTCGGCCGATCGGGCGAGGCCGACGAACACCGGCGTACCGTCAGTGCTCGCGACTCGCACCCGGACGTCGCCGAACCAGCTGCGGGGAAGACCCGTGGAGCCGGTGTTGACGGTGAAGTTCTCGGTGGTCATCGCGTACCCGGTGCTGCTCAGCGCCACCTGGCCAGAGGTGACGAAGCCCGCCGAGTCCCGGCGTCCCTCGTCCAGCCAGGCGAGCGCACCGCCGACGGCCAGGCCGGCCAGGGACGCCAGCGCGACGACCACGCCCACGACGAGCGTGACGATCCGACCGGCGGACATCCGCGCCTCCGGCTCCTGGTGCGCAGGACCCGTGGCGGGCGGACCGGCGAAGCGCGGACCGGTGGGCGGCGGCTCGTGGAGTTTCGTCGTACCGGGGTCGTCACCGCCCATGTCCAGGCGGAACGGCGGGTACTGGTCGACCATCAGGCCCGCGTACGCCGCCACCCGCAACGCCCAGCGGTTCATCCCGAGGACGAGGTCGAAGACCGATCGCGGATAGCGTCCGGTGAACAGCAGCACGATCGCCGCGACCAGGACGAGCAGCCCGACCAGCCCGCCGCTCCAGGTCCAGGCGCGATCGTCGGCACGCGACGCGAACCAGGTCCCGGTGCCGACGAAGAACCCGACCACGATGTAGTGCGGGATCGCGAGCAGCCACCACTTCACCAGCACCAGCCCGCGGGACAGGTGCTCCGGATACCTCACCTCGAGATGTGCCGGGTACGACGGCACGTCGCGCAACGTGAAGGGCGGATACTTGTCCGTCCCCAAGGCGCCGTACGCGTAGAACTGCACCCGCCACCACCAGCGCAGTACGCCGACGTTGAAGTCGAAGATCCCGCGCGGATACCGGCCGGTGAACAGGATCGCGAAGAACGCCACGAAACTCAGCACCGCGAACGCGATCCACAACCCGAACAACACCAGCAGGTGCGGAATCACCAGCACCCACTTCACCAGCCACAACCACCGATTCAGTCCCTCGTCGAGCGCCCCGTCCACCCGAACCGGATACGTCGCCGTACTCATCTCGCTCGCTCCTCCGTCACTCGTTGGTCGCCCCCACCGTGCGCCGCACGCCGCCGTACCAGCAGAGCCAAAGGTCCCGCCCAAGCCACGTCTTGCTGCCCTGACCGGCTGTGCGGTCCCGGCAGACAGTGGAAGTGAGCAAGGAGGCAGTCATGGACGACAAGACACTCTTGGTCCGCACGACCCCGCCGCCGACCGACGAGGAACTGCGGGAGCAAGCGGTGACCGAGCTGCGCAAACGGCGTGAACTCGCGGGTCACCTGACGGCGTACGTCCTGGTGAACACCTTCCTGGTGGTCATCTGGTACGTCAGCGGAGCCGGCTTCTTCTGGCCGGTCTTCCCGATCTTCGGCTGGGGCATCGGCATCGTCTTCCACACCTGGGACGTGCTGTGGCCGCAACCCACGGAAGCCTCGATCCGAACCACGATGGACCGCATCTCCCGTCGCAGGTGACTCCAGGTCGACTCAGCGCGCTACTTCTGGCCGCGGAGCCAGCGGGGGGCGACGGTGAGCCAGTCGGCGTCCCAGTCGCGGGCGCGCTCACGGTTCAGCGGGATGCGCGCCAGGCAGAACAGGCCCCAGAGCAGCAGCCATGAAGCGAAGGCGATGAGGACACCTGCTGTGCCGCCGAACGCCTGGCTGTCGGAGCGGGAGCGCGGTGCGGTCACGATGTTGCCGGCGTGATCCAGCCAGATCGTCATCGACGTACCGGCCGGGGTGCCGATCACGACACTCGCGAGACCCTGCCGTTCGACGCCTTGCGGGTCGACGTACGACACCTGCGTCAGCGACAGCGGGCTTCCGGGCGTGTCGGAGACCGCGCTCTCGGTGCCTTGCAGCGTGTGTGCCGGCACCTGCACCAGGGCTGCGCGCCGCTGCGCGGCCGACGCCTCCAGAGAGTGCGAGATACCCGTGCCGACCGCTGCGGATGCCGGGATCACGACCAGCGCCGCGACCAGCACACACCACAGAAGTACCGTTTCGATGCGGTCCGACCGCCGGCGCAACGGATTGCGCCCGACGCCCAGCCGACGAGCCTGCATGAGCACCCACAGTTCCCCGGAGCGTTGCTTCCTGGTGCTCATCACGATCTCCCCTGCGTCCGCCCGCTTGGCCGCAGGGGACCGGCTCTCCGGAGCGTTTCCGTCTTGACGACGGTGGGTCTCGTGGCCTTCGCCACCTCTTGTGGTTCGCTTCCGGCGAGCCGGTCTCTCCCCTGCCTCTTCAGACTCTCGCGGCTGTCCGCGGCCGGTCAGGGTCCAAAGTCCTGTCCTCGCCGGACCACCGTCAGTCCCGGATCAGGACTTCGGCGATCGGGCGCCGCGGCGTCGGCGGAACCGGCGGGCCGTACCCGAACCGGATCACCGCCTGCGGACGCTGCCACGGCTCGAGCGGATCGTTGATCTGGCCGCGGAGCTCCGCGTGCTCGAGTGCCTGGTTCAGCAACGAGGTCGAGACCCCACGCGAGGTCGCCTCGAGCAGTACGTGCTCGAGTGCCTGTCCGGCCCGGAGCCATTCGATCGGGCCGTCGTACCGGGTCGCCAGTACGGCGAGCTGCGGCTCCTTCTCGAAGTCGGCCACCGGACGTCCCAGGTCGACGTCGGTCGCGGCCAGCTCTCGCACCACCGGGTTGCCTCCCGCGATCCGCGATCCCAGCGCGCTGGACGGCACCCCGTCGTACTGCCGATCACCACCGACCCATTGCCGGCGCTCGGCCGTCCGGGCCGGGTCCTCGTCGTCCGCGGTGGCGGCCTCGTTCGTCGCGATCCGGATCCACCACTGCCTGGACTTCGTGTCGAGCCATTGCAGTACGGCGCCCTCGACCCGCGCACACAGGTCGAGCTCGACCCGGAGCTGCGCCGGCAGCCGGTCGGCGCTGAACGGCTCGCGGTTGGTACGGCGTTGCGTCAGGTACGGCGCGAGCCGGGCCATCGCCTCGTTGGGCGGTCCTTCCAGTTCGACCACGGCGACCAGATCCGGCCGCTGTTGATCGACCAGGTGCCGCACGACCGAGCCGGTCCCCCGGGCCGCCGCCTCGACCCGCAGGTTGAAGATCGCCGCGCCGATCGACACGAACAGCATCCGCCGTGACGGGTCCTCGGCGGGCAGCTCCCGCGTCCGGTCCCGATAGACCTCGACCGTCTCCCCGACGAAGCGGAACCGCCACGGTTGGGTGTTGTGCATCGACGGCGCCAGCACCGCGGCACCCAGTAGAGCGTCTCTGTCCATCGCCCCTCACCTCACATAGGCCTGTAGCTCACTGATCAGCGCCGACAGCACGGCCTTCGCGTCGCCGAAGAGCATCGCGGTGCGCGGGTTGGTGTACAGCTCGTTGTCGACCCCGGCGTACCCGTGACCGAGCGAGCGTTTGACCACGATCACGCTGCGGGCCTTGTCGACGTCGAGGATCGGCATCCCGGACACCGCGTTCCCCGGCCTGCGGGCCGCCGGGTTGGTGACGTCGTTGGCGCCGACGACGAGTACGACGTCGGTGGCGGCGAACTGCGGGTTGATCTCGTCGAGGTCCTTCAGCTGCGTGTACGGCGCGTTGGCCTCCGCCAGCAGCACGTTCATGTGCCCGGGCATCCGGCCCGCGACCGGGTGGATGCCGTAGCTGACGTCGACACCGTGTTCGGTCAGCGCCTGGGCGAGCTCGACCATCTCGTGCTGCGCCTGGGCTGCCGCGAGCCCGTAGCCGGGCACGATCACGACCTTGCCGGCGTACGCCAGCTGAAGCGCCGCGTCGTCGGCGGTCACCGTCCGGACCGTGCCGGTCGCCGCGACGGCGGGCGTGCTCTGCTCGTCACCGGTACCGAAGCCGCCGGCGACGATGCTCAGCAGCGAGCGATTCATCGCGACGGCCATCAGCTTGGTGAGGATGCCACCGGCCGCGCCGACCAGTGCGCCGGCGATGATCAGGGGCGTACTCCCGATCACGAAACCGGCCATCGCCACCGCGGTACCTGTGCAGGCGTTCAGCAGCGAGATCACCACCGGCATGTCGGCACCGCCGATCGGCAGCGTCATCAGTACGCCGACCCCGAGCGCGGCACCGGCCAGGACGCCGAGCGCCCCCAGCTCACCTGTGTGGGCCGTGTAGAGGACTCCGGCGGTCAGTGCGGTCACGGCGAGCAACAGGTTCAGCATTCGCCCGCCGGTAAAGGTCAGCGGCCTTCCCGGCACCACACCCGCCAGCTTTCCCGCCGCGACCAGCGAACCGGAGAACGTCACCGCTCCGATCAACACGTCGAGGAAGGTCGTGAGCGTCGTACTGATCGGCTGGTTCGCCGAGCCCGGCAGGGCGTCGCTGAACGCGATCAGCGCCGCCGCCCCGCCGCCGACCGCGTTGAACAGACTCACCAGTTGCGGCATCGCGGTCATCTTCACCCGCCGCGCCGCAACCAGACCGGCGGCCGATCCGGCCGCCACACCGACGGCCAGGACAACGGCCGCCGTGAGGGTGATGACCCGGTCGTCGATCAGGACGGCGATCGTGAGCAGGACGGCCACGGCCATCCCGAACGCGGACAGCTGGTTGCCCCGGCGCGCGGTCGCGGGCGAGTTCATCAGGTGCAGCCCGAGCACGAAACAGACCGCCGTACCCAGATAGAGCAGATGGGTCGTGGTGTTCATCGGAACATCCCCAGCATCCGGTCGGTGACGACGTACCCGCCGACCACGTTGGCGGCGGCGAACGCGGCCGCGACGAACAACAGCAGGTAGCCGGCCGTCGTATCGATGCCGGCGGCAATGATCATCACGCCGACCACGACGACGCCGTGGATCGCGTTCGCACCGGACATCAGCGGGGTGTGCAGAGTGGCCGGCACCTTCGAGATGACCTCGAAGCCGACCAGCACGCTCAGCACGAACACCGTGATGTCGGCGAGCAGTACGGCGTTCATGAGACTCTCTCCTTCGCACGCACCAGCAGGCCGGCCGTGATGTCGTCCTCGGGATCGACGACGACAGAGCCGTCCCGGGTCAGGTGTTCGAGCAGGGCGGCAACGTTGCGCGCCCAGGCGGACGACGCGGCCCGCGGCACCTGCGCCGGAAGGTTCCCCGCCCCGACAACGACGACGCCGTTCTCCGTCACGGTCTGCCCGTCCGGCACCGACCCCGCAACGTTGCCTCCGAAGGGACCCGCGCCCAGATCGACGACCACCGAGCCCGGAGCCATCACTGCCAGGGCCTCGGCCGGCACCAACTCGGGTGGCCGATGCCCCGGCACCTGGGCCGTCGTGATGACCACGTCGAAGGACCCGATCGCGTCCACGAGCGCTCGTCGCTGCGCCGCCTGCTCCGCGGCTGTCAACGCCCGCGCGTAACCGCCCTCCCCCTCCGCGGTCACGCCCAGATCCAGTACGGCGGCACCCGTCGACGCGATGTCCGCCCGCGCCGCCGTGCGTACGTCGTACCCGGTGACAAGCGCGCCCAGGCGCCGCGCCGTACCCATCGCCTGGAGGCCTGCCACTCCCCCGCCGAGCACGAGAACCTTGGCGGGACGGACCGTTCCGGCCGCGGTCATCATCATCGGGAAGAAGCCGCCGAACGTGTCGGCGGCCAGGACCGCGGACTTGTAGCCGGCCACGTTGGCCTGCGAGCTGAGCACGTCCATCGACTGCGCCCTGCTGAGCGTCCGCGGAAGGCCCTCGAAGGCGAGCGCCGTGACCGCCGCCAGCTCCTCGGGCGCGTCGTACGGCTGCAGCAGGCCGATGACGATCTGCCCGGCACGTAGCCGTGCACAGTCGGGGCGGCGGATGACCGCCAGGACGTCAGCCTCCGCGAAGACCTCCGACCGTTCGGCAACGCGTGCCCCGGCGGCCACGTACGCCTCGTCGGGGAAGGAGGCGTGACGGCCCGCTCCGGCCTCGACGATCACGTCGAGGCCGGACCTGCGCAGCCGCGCCACTACCTCGGGCGTGACCGCCACCCGGTTCTCGTGCCACTCGGTCTCCGCCGGGCAGCCCACCAACATGTTCATCAGAACTCGAAGACGATCCGGGCCGGGATGTCACCGGCCAGTACGTCGGCGATCGACTCGTTGACGTCGTCGAGCTTGCGGTCGACGGCGACGACCTCGGTCCGGCCGGCGGCGTGCAGTGCGAAGACGTCCGCGAGATCGTTGCGCGTGCCGACGATCGATCCGATCACGGTCTTGCCGTTCAGAACGGTATCGAAGATCGGCAGGCTCAGCGCGGCGTCGTCGGCGGGCAGCGCCACGCAGACCAGCCGGCCACCGCGGCGCAGCGACTGGAACGCCTGGTCGAACACCTGCGGATTCGCCGCCAGTACGACGGCGACGTCCGCGCCGCCGAGTGCCTGGATCGCCGCGACCGGATCGGTCTTCGCGGCGTTCACCACGTGGTCCGCACCGAGCACCGTGGCCATGTCCAGCTTCTTCTCCTCGATGTCGACGCCGACGGTGATGCCGCCGACGATCCGGGCGTACTGCAGCGCCAGGTGGCCGAGCCCGCCGACACCGAAGATCGCCACGGTCTCGGTCGGCTGCACGTGCGCCACCTTGATCGCCTTGTACGTCGTCACGCCCGCGCAGGTCAGCGGCGCAGCGTCCCGCGACGAGACACCGTCCGGTACCGGCGTTGCGAAGGCAGCGGGGACGACCGCGTACTCGGCGAAGCTCCCGTTCACGGAGTAGCCCGAGTTCCGCTGCTCCAGGCAGAGCGTCTCCCAGCCGCCGATGCAGTAGCGGCACTTGCCACAGGCGTACCCGAGCCAGGCGATCGCCACCCGGTCGCCGAGCGCCCGCTCGGTCACGCCGTCGCCCAGCTTCTCGACGATCCCGATGCCCTCGTGGCCAGGGACGAACGGCGGCACCGGCTTCACCGGCCAGTCACCGTGGGCGGCATGGATGTCGGTGTGACACAACCCGCTGGCCTCCATCCGGACCAGCACCTCACCCGGCCCGGGCTCGGGTACCGGCAGGTCCTGGAGCTCGAGCGGCTTGTGGAAGTCGGTGACGACTGCGGCTTTCATCGTGGTCCTTTCAACAGCACAGGTTGTGGATCTGGTGACGAATCGGAGGCCGGGCCCGGCGCCGAGGGAGAAGCCCTCGGGGTCACCGGGCGCGACGTCGAGCAGGAAAGTGGTCTCACCCCAGGCCTGGTCGAGGCGGCTGTCGATCACGAACGGGCAGCCCTCGGGCTCGCCGAGCAGCACGTCGCCCGGCCCGACCAGGAAGTCGTCGATCGGGTAGCACATCGGCGTACTACCGGCGCAACAGCCGCCGGACTGCACGAACATGACCGGCCCGCGGTCCGCGACCAGGCGACGGATCGCCTGGAGCGCGGGCGCGGTGGCCGTGACCCGGTCGGGCATCAGAACAGTCCGAGCGGCTCGTCGCTGTAGCTGACGAGCAGGTTCTTGGTCTGGCTGTAGTGGTCGAGCATCATCCGGTGGTTCTCGCGGCCGATGCCGGAGATCTTGTAACCGCCGAACGCCGCGCCCGCCGGGTACTGGTGGTAGCAGTTCGTCCACACCCGGCCGGCCTTGATGCCGCGGCCCATCCGGTACGCGCGGCTGCCGTCGCGGGTCCACACGCCGGCGCCCAGTCCGTACAGGGTGTCGTTGGCGATCGCCAGCGCCTCGGCCTCGTCCTTGAAGGTCGTGACCGCGAGCACCGGGCCGAAGATCTCCTCCTGGAAGACCCGCATCTTGTTGTGCCCGCGCAGTACGGTCGGCTGGAAGTAGTAGCCCTCGGCGAAGTCGCCGTCGATCTTCGCGCGCTCACCGCCGATCAGGACCTCGGCGCCTTCCTCGCGGCCGATCCCGACGTACGACGTGATCTTGTCCAGCTGCGCCTGTGACACCTGGGCGCCGACCTGGGTCCCGGTGTCGAGCGGGTTGCCCTGCTTGATCGATGCGATCCGGTCCAGGCACCGCTCGATGAACGCGTCGTAGATGTCCTCCTGGATCAGCGCCCGGGACGGACAGGTGCAGACCTCGCCCTTGTTGAACGCGTACAGCACGAGGCCTTCGACGGCCTTGTCCAGGAACTTGTCGTCGTGCGCCATCACGTCGCCGAAGAAGATGTTCGGGCTCTTGCCACCGAGTTCGACCGTCGACGGGATCAGGTTCTGGGCGGCGTACTGCATGATCAGCCGGCCGGTGACGGTCTCCCCGGTGAAGCCGATCTTGGCGATCCGCGGGCTGGTGGCCAGCGCCTTGCCGATCTCGGCGCCCGGGCCGGTGACGATGTTGAACACGCCGGGCGGTACGACGTCGCCGATCACCTCGGCCAGCTTGAGGATCGACCACGGCGTCGGCGAGGCCGGCTTCATCACCGAGCAGTTGCCGGCCGCCCACGCCGGGGCGAGCTTCCAGGCCGCCATCAGCAGCGGGAAGTTGAACGGGATGATCTGCCCGACAACGCCGAGCGGCTCCCGGAAGTGGTACGCGACCAGGTCCTTGTCGATCTCGGTCGTCCGGCCTTCCTCGGCCCGTACGGCGCCGGCGAAGTACCGGAAGTGGTCGACGACCAGCGGGATGTCGGCGTTCAGGGTCTCGCGGACCGGCTTGCCGTTCTCCCAGCTCTCGGCGACGGCCAGCATCTCCTTGTTCGCCTCGACCGCGTCGGCGACCGCGTTCAGGACCTCGGCCCGCTCGGCCGCGGACTTCTCGGCCCAGGCGTCCTTCGCGGCGTGTGCGGCGTCCAGCGCCAGCTCCACGTCGGCCGGGGTCGAGTCCGCGACCTCCGTGATCGGCTCGGCCGTGGCCGGGCTGAGGTCGACCCGGTGCCGCCCCTCCGTCGGCGCCACCCAGTGACCGCCGATGTAGTTCTCGTACCGCGGCTCGACCTCGACCGGACTGCCCTGCTTTCCAGGTGCGACGTACTGCATGATGCGTTCTCCTTCGGCTCGATGGTTCGAGCCAACTCCGGGCCTCGCGACGCTCGTAGGGCCGAAAGTCCCCTCCCGCGGTGACCCGGTGTGCGAGATGGTTCACACATGAAGCGATTGCCGAAGAAGGTCTACGAGCGCGAACTGCTGCGGCTGCAGGCCGAGCTCGTGAAACTGCAGGAGTGGGTACGGGTCGAGAAGGCGCGGGTCGTGGTGGTGTTCGAGGGCCGCGACGCCGCCGGCAAGGGCAGCACGATCAAACGGGTCACGGAGTACCTGAACCCGCGCGTCGCCCGGATCGCCGCGCTCCCCGCGCCGACCGAGCGCGAGCGCACCCAGTGGTACTTCCAGCGGTACGTCGAACACCTGCCGGCCGCCGGCGAGATCGTGCTGTTCGACCGCAGCTGGTACAACCGCGCCGGCGTCGAACGCGTGATGGGGTTCTGCACCAACCAGGAGTACGCCCGGTTCCTGCACCAGTGCCCGATCTTCGAGCGGCTGCTCGTCGAGGACGGCATCCTGCTGCGCAAGTACTGGTTCTCGGTCAGCGACGGCGAGCAGGAGAAGCGCTTCCGCAGCCGCCTCGAGGACCCGATGCGGCGCTGGAAGCTGTCCCCGATGGACCTGGAGTCGATCAGCCGCTGGGAGGACTACTCGCGGGCCAAGGACGAGATGTTCGTCCACACCGACATCCCCGAGGCACCGTGGTACGTCGTGGAGAGCGAGGACAAGCGCTCCGCCCGGATCAACATGATCGCCCACCTGCTGTCCACGATGCCGTACCACGAGGTCCAGCGGCTCCCGCTCGAGCTGCCGCCGCGCCCGCCGTCGAAGGGTTACGAACGTCCGCCCCGCGACATGCAGACCCAGATCCCCGACCACGCGCGGCAACTCGGCGGCTGAGGGCCGAAGGTCCCGCGGGCCGTGGACCGATCGGCCGGTGCGGGACACCGCCCAGGCGGCTGATGCTGAGACCCGGGAGGTGGACCGTGGGCGTACAGATCAGGGCCGTGCCGTGGGTCCGGCAGCTGGTGATCGACACCGGCCGCGCCGCCCGACGGAGGCATGCCATCCACGGCCTGTTCGAGGTTGACGTCACGTCAGCCCGGTCGGCGCTCCGCCGGCACGGGAACGAAGGGTTCTTCACCGCCTTCGTGATCCACTGCGTCGCCGCCGCGGTGGCCGCGGATCCCACGGTCCAGGCGTACCGCGACCTGCGCGGCCGGGAGGTCGTCTTCGACCAGGTCGACGTCGGACTGCCCATCGAGGTCGAGGTGGACGGGAAACCGTTCGCCTTCACGCACGTGCTCCGGGACGCGGGCCGCCGTACCGTCGTAGAGCTGCACGACGAGATCCACGGGGTCAAGGCCGATCCGTACCTGAGCCCGTCGGTCCGGAAGGAGCCGTGGGTGCATGCGTACCTCGTGCTGCCCGGCTTCGTCCGGGTCGCGCTGCTCGGGGCCCTGCACCGGCTGCCCCGTCGCCAGCAAGCACTGGCCGGGACCATCGGTGTGACCGCGGTCGGCATGTTCGGCGCGGGTGCGGGCTGGGGCATCGGCTTCCAGCTGCACACCCTGAGCATCGTGATCGGCGGTATCGCCCGGCGGCCGATCCTCTTCCAAGGAGCACTCGTCGAGCGCGAGTTCCTGCAGCTCACCGTCAGCGTCGACCACGACGTCGTCGACGGCGCCCCGGCCGCCCGCTTCGTCGGCCGGCTGCGCTCGTTGCTCGTGGCCGGGGACGGCATCTGCCTCACTGTGAAGGAGCCGGCATGAAGCACAAGCCCGTGGTCGTCGGCATCGACGGCTCACCGGCCGCGTCCGTCGCGATCCGGTGGGCCGCGATCGAGGCGGCCGCACTCCGGAGTCCGCTGCATCTGGTGTACGCACTGACGCCGGGCGACTCGCCGTCCCAGGCGGGTGACGTGGTCTACAAGGCGGTCGCGCAGGCCCGCGGGCTCGAAACCGGGATCGTGATCGACTCCCGGATCGAGAGCGGGTCGCCCTCCGCGGCACTCGTGAAAGCCTCCGGCACCGCCGCCGTCGTGGTGATCGGCAGCCGCGGTCTCGGCGTGATGCTCGGCGCGCTGGTCGGCTCGACCGGCCTCGACCTGGCCGCCAACGCCCGCTGCCCGGTGGTCGTCGTACGCCCCGACCTCGGTGCCTTCGCCGGTGTCCGCGTCGTGATCGGGTACGACGGTTCACCCGCGAGCAACGTCGCCCTCGACTTCGGGCTCCGGCACGCCCAGCGGCACAATCTCGCCGTCCGCGTGATCGCCGCCCAGCCCACCGGCACCGACCTCCACCGGATCACCGAGGACGAGCTCCGCGCGGCCGTCCACGCCCGCGGCGGCCAGGACGCCGAACTGATTCACATCACCGGCCATCCCGCCGAACACATCCTGCGGCTCTCGGCCGACGCCGCGCTGATCGTCCTCGGCGCCCGCGGCCGCGGCGGCTTCGCCGGCATGCTGATCGGCTCCGTCAGCCAGACCGTCCTGCACCACGCCGACTGCCCGGTCGCCGTCATCCCCGCGGCGGCCGCCGGCGGCTGAGGTCCTCGACCAGAGCGCCGGCGGCGGGGTGGATGGTTCAGATGAAGAGGAGTTGGGCGCCTTCGGTCTTCTCGATGAAGTCGGCGGCGCTGATGATGCCTTCGACCTCTTCGTAGAGGTCGGACTCGTCGAGGTGCATCATGTCGGCGGACAGCCGGCAGGCCCACAGGTGGCCGCCGGACGCGACGATCTGCTCCAGGAAGTCCGGCACGTCCGGAACACCGATCTCCTCGATCTGCTTCTTCATCTGGTGCGTCGCCATCGCGGTCATCCCGGGCAGGCCGCCGAGGCCCTGCGGCAGGTGCGTCGCGGTGTTGCCGAGCATCGTGAACTTCAGGTCGTGCATCCGCGACCTGGTGATCATGTCGAAGCCCCAGAAGGTGAAGAACAGGTGCGTCTCCACGCCTTCACCCAGCGCGGCGTTCGCCAGGATCAGGCCCGGGTACGCCATGTCGAGATTGCCCTTCGAGCAGATGATGGCCAGCTTGCGGCCGACGGTTGCCTCGTCCCCGAAGTTCGGGACGTCCAACGGCAAGGTGGTGGTCATGGCGGTTCCTTCTCTCACACGCAACCACGGGGCTTCGGCAGGCCGGCGACGTACGCCATCTTCTTGGCCGGCTTGCCCGGGAACAGGACGAACAACTGCTTCACGCCGATGCCGGTCTGGGTCGAGGTCCGGCGCAACGTCGCGGTCTCGCCGTGCGTCAGGTAGTCGTCGCGGAGGAACCGGATCACGGTCCAGTGCTGGTCGGTGAGCTCGATCCCGATCCGCTCGGCGAGCTGACCGGCGAGCTCCTCGGACCATTCGCCGTACTCGGTCAGGAAGCCCTCGGCGTCGGTATGGATGGTGGTCATTGCCGTACCTTTCCTTTCATCGACATCGCGGCGGGCAGCGGCAACCACCGGCCGGGAAGCAGCACGTGCCAGTAGATCCAGCGGAACGCGACCTTGCCCCAGTGGTTCGCCCGCGTCTCGCGGAGCAGCGACAGCGGTCCGAGCCACCCCAGCGGGAACCGCCCGGGCAGTGGTTCGGTGTCGTAGTTGAAGTCGATCAGCAGGCCCTTGCCGTCACCGGTCTCGATGAAGCAGTTCGAGTGCCCGTCGAAGCTGTGCGTCATCGGGGCTCCGTCCACGTACTGGAGGAAGTTCTCGACGAAGACGTCGCTGGCGAAGTGCGCCACCGAACCGGCCTTCGAGGTCGGGATGTCGTTGGCGTCGCCAACAGCGAAGACGTCCGGGTACGCCGTCGACTGCAGCGTGTGCTTGTCGACCGGTACGTAGTTCAGCTCGTCACCCAGTCCGGAGCTCGCGACGAAGTCGGCGCCCATGTTGAGCGGGATCGTCACCAGTAGGTCGTACCCGACCTCCCGCTCGTCGTAGCTCACCAGCGTCTTCCGCTCGGCGTCGACCCGCTCCACCATGAAGTCGGTCTCGAGCCTGATCTTCCGCTCGTCGAGCAACCTGCCGAGGTGCCGGGCCGCGATCGGCTTGGTGAACGCGCCGTCCAGCGGTGTCACGTACACGAGCTCGACCTGGTCCCGCATCTCCCGGTGCCGGAAGAACGCCTCCGCGAGGAAGGTGAACTCCAGCGGAGCGACCGGGCACTTGATCGGCTGGTCGACCACGTGGACGACGAGCCGGCCGCCGGTGAAGCCCTGCAGAGCCTCCCGCAGTGCGCAGGCACCGTCGTACGTGTAGAAGTCGTGGATGCTGCGGTGCCACTCGGGACCGAGCATGCCCGGTGTCTGGTCCGGCCGTGGGCCGGTGCCGGTGGCAACGACCAGGTAGTCGTAGCGGAGGATCTCGCCGTCCGCGAGGTGGACGTCCTTCGCGACCGGGTCGACCTCGGCGATCTCACCCGTGAGGAGCCGGATCCCCTGCCGCAGCAACTGGCGGCGCGGTTTCCGCAGGTCTTCGCGGCCGCCGAACGGTACGAACAGCAGGCCGGGCTGGTACAGGTGCCGGCTGTCGCGGTCGATGACCGTGATCCGCCACTCGCTCAGCGGTAGCCGGCGCCGCAGTTTGTTGGCCACCATGGTGCCTGCGGTGCCGCCGCCGAGGATCACCAACCGCTTCATCTTCGGGTCCTTCCAGGACGGGGGCCCGGCCGGGTGTGGCCGGCCGGGCCCGGATGTGTCAGTCGGTGTGCTCGATCGTGATCGTGCGCGCCTCGGCAGCCTTCGCCGAGATCGGCACAGTGACCTCGAGGATCCCGGCCGTGTACTTCGCGACGACGGCCTTCTCGTCCGCCCCGTCCGGCAGCAGCACCCGACGGGTGAGTGCGCCGTAGTGGAACTCCGAGCGGGCACCGTCGTGCTCCTCCTGCTGACGGGTCGCGGAGATGGTCAGCATCCCGTTCGCGACCTCGACCTTGACGTCCTTGTCCGGGTCCATCCCGGGGAGCTCGGCGCGAACGACGTACTTGCCCTCGTCGGTGAACTCCTCGATCCGGACACCGCGCATCGCGGCCGGCACCGTGAACAGGCTCGGCAGGCCCTCGGCCCAGTCGAACAGCTCCGCGAACTGCCGCCGGCTGTCCCGGTGCTGCAACGTGCTCGCCATGGCTTCTCCTCTCTGTCGCCCTTTCCTTGCACCTCCACCTCACCTCGCGGCACACGTGGCCAGCAGGGCCCTCCGCACCGGATCACCACGGACTTTCGACCCTGCTGCTCCGCTGTCCGGACGGATGACCGCGGACGGCGGGCCGCCTCCTGGAGAGGCGGAACGCCGCCAACAGGCCGAGCAGGGCGAGTACGCCCCCGAGGACGCCGTCGAGGATGTAGTGGTTCGCGGTCAGCACGATCGCGGCGAACATCAGGATCGGCATCACCCAGCCGAACACGCGGAGAATCCAGTGGGTGCCGACGCTCGCGACGGCGATCCCCATCAACAGGTTCCAGCCGAAGTGCAGACTCGGGACCGCGGCGTACTGGTTCGTGAATCCCGGCGGCTGCAGCACCCGGTACGCCGGGATCCGGTCGGTGACCGTGTCCACGAAGCCGTAGGCGGTCAGGAACCGCGGCGGCGCGACCGGGAACACGGCGAAGATCACCAGTCCGACCGCCCCGGACAGCAGCATCGCGTTCCGGAACTTCGGGTACGTGTCGCGGTGCCGGATCAGCAGCCACAGCAGCGTGGCGATCAGCACGGGCCAATGTCCGTAGATGTACACGGAGCCGAGCGCCTCGGCCAGCCAGCCATGACTGATCACCGCCCGCTGGAGTCTCGGCTCGACGAAGATGTCGGCCGACTTCTCGAGGTCGATCACTCGTACGGCGTTGTGGTAGGCGGTGCCGATCCGGGTGGTGATCAGCCCGCGGACGCCGAAGTAGAGCGTGATCGCGATCGCGATCACAGCGAGCTCGCGCACGATCTGCCACCCGCGGCGCGGCAGACTCCACGTCGGTGCTTCACCCTCCGCGACCATCACTCCCCCCTCCCTCGACGCTCCTCGTTCCACGCTGGGTGACCGGACAGGGTGCGCACCAGGGCCGGACCGCCCGTCGGCACCAGGGCAAAAGGTCCACGCCTTGGATCGACCGGCTATTGTCCTGACATTGGAAGGCGAGGCCCCGGAAGGACCCCTCATGCAGTTGGGCCGAGAACAGCTCGCGCGGCTGGGGCGCGCGATACGCACGATCGCCGGCCACCGCGGCGTACGCCTCGGCGTACTGGTCGTCGCGGTCGCCGTCTCGCTCTGGAACGTCGACCGCGTCCCGCATGCCGCCCTGCTCCCGGCCGTCCTGGGGCTGCTTCCGTTCGCCGTCGGCAAGTATGTCCTGTGCCCGTTGCGCTGGCACGCGATCTCGAGGAGCGGCCGTAGCCGGCGCTGGCACCTTCGTGCCTACGCGGAGAGCGAGATCCTCGGACTCGTCTCGCCCTGGCACGCCGGGGCCGACCTGTGGCGGGTGCATCGCCTCGACAGCATCGGCTTGCGGCGTTCGAGCGCTGTCGCCGAGGTCGCGCTCGACCGCTTCATCGGCGCCGTCGGTCTGGTCGTCGCGGTCGTGGTCACCGGAGTGACGCTGCCGTTGACGGTGCTGGCGATCGCCCTCGGTGCCGCGGCCGTCGTACTGGTGGTCGCGCTCGTCGTGCACCGTCGCCGACCCGCCCTCGCCGCGCGCTGGCCCTGGCCGTCGCCGAAGGTGTTCGCGCTCGGCATCCTGTTGTCGATCGGCTACCAGGCGACCATCTTCGGACTGCTGATCGGCGCCATCGACGCGGTCGGCGCTCCGATGCCCGGTCTCCAGCTGGTCGCCGTCTTCGGGGCCAGTCAGATCGCGGGCGTACTGCCCGGCGTCCAGGGAGCGAGCCCGCGCGACGGCGCCCTGGTAGCCGGCCTGGCCGCCCTCGGCATCTCCTGGCGCGAGGCGCTTGGCGCGGTCGCACTCACCGCATTGCTGTATTGGGTTCCGGCGCTGCTGATCGGCGGCAGCGCCTGGTTCGTACGCTGGCGTGGCTGGTTCACCGAACGACACCCCGAGCCAGACCCGGCATGACCCGGCCGCTGACCGTCGCACATCGGGCCGGCAACGCTCTCGGCACGCTCCGGACCGCGTTCGAGCTCGGTGCGGATCTTGTCGAGGCCGACGTCCACGCGTACCGCGGCCGGCTGGAGGTACGTCACCACAAAGCGGTCGGCCCGTGGTTGCTGTGGGACAACGGCCAGCTCGTCCGGCGCCGCGACCTGCACCTGGTCGGCGTACCCGAGCTGCTGGCGGCGGCCAACGGCGATCCGGGGCTGATGCTCGACCTGAAGGGGATCGACCCGCGGCTCCCGAAGCGACTGGCGACCGTCCTGGCGGCTGTCGCACCGGACACCACGATCACCATCTGCACCCAGCACTGGTGGATGCTCCCCGCATTCCGCGACACCGCGAACCTCCGGCTCGTCCTGTCCGCGGGCAGCCGGCGCGGCCTGCGGCGGCTGCGATCCCGGCTGCGCCGCCGACCGGCGTACGGCGTGTCCGTCCACCGGCGGCTACTCACGCCTGAGACGGTCACCGAACTGCGGCAAGGCTCGGAGGTCGTCCTCACCTGGCCGGTCGATACCGAGGCAGACCTCGCCGACGCGCGCCGGCTCGGCGTCGACGGGGTGATCGGGAAGGACCTCGGCATTCTGCAGGACTGATCGGCCCGGTTCGAAGGGGGACAAAGGCCCGTGTGCGGCCGTGTGCTGCGAGGCAGGGTCGAGGTGAGGGCGATGCCCGAGCCGTAAGGAGCCGTGATGTCCAAGCCGTCGGCAGGAACCCCAGCGGTACGGCGAGTGCCGCCGTCCGCTACGGGCTGGTCCGTCTGGATGACCGGGTTGTGGATCGTCTTCTTCGTACTGATGCACAACGGGCAGCTCGACGACCTGGCGGCCTGGATCCGCGGGCTGCCGATCGTCGTCGAGATCCTCGTCTGGCTCGTGTTCTTCCCGCAGGTCCTGGCCACCGCCGTCTGGACCAGTGGATGGTCCGAGGGTCTCCGGGTCACGCTGGTCGTGCTGTTCGTCACCGGCTGGACCCTGGTGTCGCTCCCTCGGCCGAAGCCTTCCCGCCGGAGGTGAGTCCGATGCGACTGCGTTCCCGTGACGTCATCGCGCTGGTGCTACTCGTCGTCGTGCTGGCGTCGTATCTCGGCTATCTCGGGTTCGGCGAGATCGCGATGATCCACACCGCTCGCGCGATGGCGTCCGTCGGCCTGGGGTTCGGCGCGCTCGCGTTCCTGGTGATCCGCGGTGGTCACCGGCACGGTCGGCTGGGCCGCGTCGAGGGCGGGGCGGCGGTGGCGGCTGTGGTGCTGTACTCCGTGACCGTCGGGCTCGCGGAGACCGCCGCGGCCGAACTGCTGCTCGCGGCGTTCATTCTCTGCCTGGTCCTCGTGATCGCGCTCGATCTGGTCCACCACGACGGCACCCGGCACGACGTGGAGCTGCGCCGATGACCGTTCAGCAGTCGGATCCGCGCGGGCTGACCGCGGACCAGGCCGCGCTCTCCCTTGCCGAGCACGGGCCGAACACCAATCCCGCGCCGCGCCCGCCGTCGCCGTGGCGGCGCGTGCTCATGCAGCTGCGCGATCCGATGATCCTGCTGCTGATCGCCGCCGCGGCGCTGACCGCCAGTCTCCGTGACCTCACCGATCTCACCGTGATCCTGGTCGTCGTCGTACTGAACACGACCGTCGGCGTGGTGCAGGAGATCCGGGCGGAACACGCGCTCACGGCGCTGAACCGGATGGCGGCGCCGCATGCCACGGTACGACGTGGCGGCCGCGCGACCGTCGTACCGGCCGCCGAGGTCGTGCCGGAGGACGTGGTCCTGCTCCAGGCGGGCGACATCGTGCCCGCCGACCTGCAGTTGTTCGACGCGGTCCGGCTGCAGGCCGACGAGTCCGCGCTCACCGGCGAGTCGGTGCCGGTCGAGAAGTCGGCGTCCGAGGAGTTGTACGCCGGAACGGTCGTGACCCGCGGGCGCGGTTCCGGCGTCGTGACCCGCACCGGCCCGGACAGCGCGCTCGGCAAGATCGCGGCGCTGTTGTCCGGCCAGCGTCCCCGGGCGACGCCGCTGCAGCGGAGGCTGGCCGGGCTCAGCCGGGTGCTGAGCATCGCGGCCGTCGTACTGTCCGCGATCGTCGCCGTCGCCGGGCTCGTCCGCGGGCTGCCGTTGCCGAACATGATCGTCACCGCGGTCAGCCTCACGGTCGCCGCCGTACCCGAGTCGCTGCCGGCGGTCGTCACGCTCGCCCTCGCCATCGGCGCGCACCGGATGGCGCAGCGCGCCGCCGTCGTCCGCAGACTGCCGGCCGTCGAAACCCTCGGCGCGGTCACCGTCGTCGCCACCGACAAGACCGGCACCCTCACCGAGGGCATCATGCACGCCGAACGCCTCTGGACCGAGTCCGGATCAGCGCAAGCAACCGGCTCCGGCTACAACCCGGCCGGCCGTCTCGTGGGCTCTCCACCGCTCGACCAGTTCGCGCCGGGCGCCACCTCCCCCGCCCGCGAGCTCGCGTCGTCCGTCGGCGCTCAGTCAGCTCTCTCTTCCGCAGACGGCGGCGTCGCGGTCCGGCGGCTGCTGCGGGATGTTGCCTTGTGCAACGACGCTGCCCTGCGGCCACCCACGGACGACGATCCGGTGTGGCGGCCGATCGGTGACCCGACGGAGGCCGCGCTGCTCACCCTGGCCCAGCGCGGCGGCGTCGACCACCTCGAACTCACGACCGCCTGCCCACGGCTGCACGAACTGCCTTTCGACAGCGTCCGCAAGCGGATGACCACCGTCCACGAACAACCCGGCCGCGACGATCTCCTGGTGATCGGCAAGGGCGCGCCCGAGGTGATGCTGACGCCTGACGTCACGCCGTACGGCGACATCGACCGGGCGAAGGGCGTCGCCGCCGAACTGTCGGAGGCCGGCTACCGCGTCCTGGCCGTCGCCGACAAGATCGTCACGCCGGACGCCCCGCGGACCGAGGACGCTCTGCACCTGGTGGGGCTGGTCGCGATCACCGATCCGGTGCGGCACAACGCGGCCGACGTGGTCGCTTCGTTCCGCAACGCCGGCGTCGACCTGTTGCTGATCACCGGCGACGCACCGGGTACGGCGCTCGCCGTCGCGGACCGGATCGGCGTACACGACGGCGAGGTCGTCACCGGTGCCGACATCGACGACGGCAGAGACCCGACCACCGGACGGGTCTTCGCACGCATCCGCCCGGAGCAGAAGCTCGACATCGTGCGGGCCTGGCAGGCGAACGGGCACGTCGTCGCGATGACCGGCGACGGCGTCAACGACGCGCCGGCGCTGCGCCGCGCCGACATCGGCGTCGCGATGGGCAAGGGCGGGACCGAGGTGGCGCGCCAGGCCGCCGACCTCGTCCTCACCGACGACGACCTCGGCACGGTCGAGGCCGCGATCGAGGAAGGCCGGCGGATCTACACCAACATCCGCACCTTCCTGCGGTACGCGCTGAGCGGCGGGCTGGCCGAGATCCTGGTCATGTTGCTGGGGCCGCTGCTGGGCTTCGCCGTACCGCTGCTGCCCGGCCAGATCCTCTGGATCAACATGCTCACCCACGGTCTGCCCGGCGTCGCCATCGGCGCGGAGCCCGCCGACCCGGACGCCATGCGGAAGCCGCCGCGCTCACCCCAGGAACAGATCCTCGGTGCGGGCCTGTGGCGACGCATAGCCTGGAGCGGCTCGCTGATCGGCGCCGTCACCCTCGCTGCCGCCTACTGGGTCCACCGCACCGGCGGCCCGTGGCAGACGATGACCTACCTCGTCCTCGGCCTCTCCCAGCTGGGTGTAGCCCTCGCCCTCCGCCGCCCCGGCCCCGCACGCCGCCTCCGCCACCGCACCGCCGGCGTACGACGCTTCCGCTTCCTCGACGCCGCAGTAGCCGGCGCGCTGCTCCTGCAGGTCCTCCCGGTCTTCTTCGACCCGCTCCGCGACCTCCTGGACCTCCAGCCCCTGGCGGCCCACCAGCTGCTGGTCGCCGTCACCGTCGCCCTGATCCCCGCCCTCGCGATCCTCGTCCGGCGCCGGATCGCCGCTGCTCAGGCCGTCAACTGGCGCTGATGCACGATCGCGGCAAGGCCGAGCATGGCCACCGCGAACCCGGCCAGGACGGCCAACTGCGGAGCGATGTCCACGATGTTGCCGCCCCGGGACAGCAGCGTGATCCAGGCGTCGACGGCCCACGCGTGCGGAGTGAGGTGGCCGAGGACGCGCACCGCGTGCGGGACGATCTCCAACGGCCACATGCAGCCGCCCAGCATGGCGAACGCGATGCCGATCACCGGCCCGATCGCGGACGCCTGGTCCGGGGTTCTGAAGAAGGCACCACTCAACATCCCGGCACCGGTCCCGACCAGGGCCCAGGTACCGATCAGCACCGCAGCGGCCGGCGGATTGCCCCAGCTCACGCCGAACAACAGCGCACCGACGGCGACGATCAGTACCGACTGCAGCAACGCGAACGTCAGGTAGCACAGTGTCTCGCCCAGGACGAGGCTGCCGGTCCGGATCGGCGCCGCCCGTGCCCGCTGGTAGATCCCCAGCTGCCGGGTCTGCACGATCGAGGCACCGCCGGCCAGCGCGTTGATGAAGACGAACAACACGAGCATGGTCGGCGCGCTGTAGCTGAAGCCCAGCGGCAGGTAGTTGCTGCCGGTGGCGACGTTCTCGGTACTGATCGCGATCCGGGGCGTCACCAGCTGCACTGCGGTTGCGCGCGGCAACTGCTGCGCGATCGACGTACCGGTCCACCGGGCCGCGAAGGCCGCCGCCTGCACCCGCTCCGCGTGCCGGGCCACCGCGGCCGAGACAGCTGAACGTACGGCGCTCTGCGTCGACTCGGCGCCACCGGCAAGCACCGGGATCCGGACCTCGCGACCGTCCAGCAGTTGCGAGTCCAGCCCGGAGGGAATCAGCACGACCGCGTCGAGCTCGCCGCGCCGCAGCGCCGTGCGGGCGTCCGTCTCGTCCGCCATCGTGTGTACCGGCCCGACCGTCTTCAGCTCGTCGACCAGACTGGTCACCAACCCCGAGCCCGAGGTCTGGCCCGCCAGGACGCCGATCCGGAAGCCGCCGGGGTTCTGCACCACAGAGCCGATCACGGCGATGATCACCACCGGCAGAATCACCAGGAAGAACAGCGCGGTGCGATCGCGCAGCATCCGGCGCAGCGATGCGCCGGCGACAACGAATGCGGTTCTCATCAGGTCCTCCGTCGTCCGAGCAGGACCGCCGCCCCGCTGAGTACCACCGTCATGGCGAGGATCACCAGGACCGGCACGACCGCGCTCGCAGCGCCGGCCCCGGCCGCGAGGTCGGTGAAGCCCCGCAAGGCCCAGCCGTTCGGCGTCAACAGGGCCAGCCTGCGCAGTGTCTCCGGCGCCTGGCTGATCAGGACGAAGTTGCCGCCCAGCAACAGCAGGGCGAACGTGACGATCGTGGCCAGCCCGTCAGCCTGCCGTTCAGTGCGGGCGACCGCGACGACCAGCGCGGTCAATGCCACTAGAACCGTCGACATCGCGAGGATCAGCGCCGCCGCCGGCACCGGAGGTCCCCAGTGCGCTTTGAACGCCACGGACGACACGACCGCGAGGACGCTGAGGCTCAGCGCGCTGTACACGAACGCTGCCAGCGACTTGCCGAGCAGTACGACGCCCCGGCCGAGCGGTGCCGCACCGATCCGCTCTAGCGTCCCGGTCCGTTCCTCGGTGAAGTAACTGCGCGCGGTGAATCCGACCATGAACAGCACGAACATGATCCCCATCGCCGGCGCGTAGTAGCTCGCGGTCGTCAGCTGCCGGTACCCGGTCGCCTGTTCCCGCACGGACTCGGGCAACCGGAGCCCGGCCACCGCCGCGGCGAGCTCGGCGCCGCGGCTCCGCGGCACGCCCGCCGCCAGCGCCGCGTGGACGGAGAGCCGGTCGGCGTTGAGCTGTGCGACGTACGCATCGGCGAGCGCGCGTGTCACCTGCGCCTGCAGCGGCTCGTCCGGGTCGGCCAGGACGCGAAGACCGATCGGCTCGTCGCCGACCGCGGCGGCGCTGAAGCCCTGCGGTACGACGAGTGCCGCGCCGGCGTCCCCGCTGTCGATCAGGCGCCGCGCCTCCGCCTCGTCACGACTCTCCCGGACCGTCAGTACGTCGGACAACTCCGGACCGGTGAGCGCGGTCCGCAATGCGATCGCGATCTGGCCGCGATCGTTGTCGACCAGCGCGATCTTCGCGTGGAAGTTCTCCACTCCCGAGAAGGCGAAGCTCATCAGCGCCGCCACCGCCACCGGCGCCACGAATCCGAGGATCCACGCCGACCGGTCGCGGAAACGCTGCCGAAGGTCCTTGGCGGCGATCACCCAGGCACCGAACACGATCACTCCCGTAGCGCCGTACCGGTCAGATGCAGGAAGACCGCCTCGAGATCCGGCTCGTCCACCTCGACCGAGCGGATCGATAGACCCGACCGCTCGGCGGCGTCCAGTACGCCGGGCAGCAGCCGGCGCCCCTCGGCGGCGAGCAGTTGTACCTCACCGTCCTTGACCTCGGCCCGGTCGACACCGGCCAGGCCGCGGCAGCTCTCCGCCAGACCGGTCAGGTCGCCGCTCGCGGCCAGAGTGATCCGATCGCGCTCGCCGAGCCGTGCGACCAACTGCCGGCGGGTGCCTTCGGCAACCAGCCGGCCGCGGTCGATGATCCCGACCCGATCACACAGCCGCTCCGCCTCCTCCATGTAGTGCGTGGTGTACAGCACCGCCATCCCCGACGCGCCGAACGACCGGACGCTCTCCATCACGGCGTGCCTGCTCTGCGGATCCACGCCGACCGTCGGCTCGTCCAGCACCAGCAGGGTCGGCTCGTGCAGCAGACCGGCGCCGATGTTCAGCCGGCGACGCATCCCGCCCGAGAACGACTCCACCCGGTCCCCGGCCCGGTCCGTCAGCCCGATCAGCTCGAGGACCTTGCCGACGCGACGGTTCAGGGCGGCGCCGCGCAGGCCGTACAGCCGGCCGAAGAACCGCAGGTTCTCCCAGGCGGTCAGGTCCGGGTAGAGCGCGATGTCCTGCGGAACGTACCCGACGTACCGTTTGGCGGCCGGCGTCGCCGGCCTGATCGGGGAGCCTGCCACGAGGACCTCCCCCTGATCGGCCCGCAGCAGCCCGCACACCAGCCGGATCGTCGTGGTTTTGCCGGCGCCGTTCGGCCCGAGCAGGCCGTACGTCTCCCCCGGTGCCACCGTGAAACTCACATCGTCGACCGCGACCCGGTCCCCGAATCGTTTGCCGAGATGTGCTGCCGACAGCACCGGGGGTGTCATGACCGTCTCCTATCCGATCCGGTAGAGCGAGCCGCCGGCGGTAATACCGATGGCCGCGGCGACGCCGCCGACCTTGAGGGACACGACGTACGTCGTCCCCGACCAGTAGGTCTTGTAGGTGACGCCTCCCGTGGCACGGACCGGTACGACGAACGACAGGATCGACGCGGACTTGCCGGAGCGGGCCATCATGACCGTCGGAGCGGACTTGCGGACGTTGCTGGTCGGGTAGGTCCAGCCCTGGATCGGGCTGCTCTGCCCCTGCTTCACCAACGTCGCACCGGCCGGGAGCGCCTGCCTGAACGGCAACTGGAAGATGACCGTCCGGGTGGTGTCACCCGGTGCGATCGCGGTCGCCGTCGTCCGCGAGTAGACCGTCGCGCGCTGGTCCGACGGCAGGTGCCACAACGTCTGGAAGGCCTGCGCGACCTTCGCGGACGCGGTGTCCCAGGTGACGATCAGGTCCGGGTCCTTCAGCACCAGGACCCGCCGTACCCGGCTGATGCCGGCGCCCGGTACGTCGCTGAACTGGTAGGACTCGGCGTTCGCCTTGATCGAGTAGGCGTTCAGCTTCGTCACCGGGTTCACGTCGGTCGACCCGGGAGTCGTCAGCACGCTGTGTGCGGACGGGCTCACGGTCCAGGTCCGCCAGACTCCGGCCGAGTAGGCGGCGTACCCGCCGTTGATGATGATGTCCCGGCCGCGGGCCGTGTACGTGATGCTCGTGTGGTCGCTGTGTCCGTGGTACGCGCGCGCCGGCCCGAACCTGATGCTGTACGCCGATTCGCCCGTGAACCCGCGGGCCGGATCGGTCCCCCAGCCCGTCCGCCCGAACACGTAGCCGGCCGAGTAGACGCCGACGCGCCACGGCGGCGCGGTGCCGGACTTGCCGAGTGACCCGGCGTACTCCATCGGTGTCCCCGCGTACGGGTACGTCGCCTGCAGTTCGGTGTCGCCGATCTGCGGTAGCTTGCCGAGCGAGTTCGTTGCCAGCGTCAACCACTTGGCGAGCAGGTCGCGGCGCGTCGAGATCGTCGTGCCGGGGCTGACGCCGCCGTTCTGCAGCACGGTGATCGCCCGGCCCCAGAGGCTGTAGTTGAACGCCGCGTACCCCGCCGACTGTTCGTTCGTCGACCCTTGGGCGTCGATCGAGGTCGTGATGCCGGCTGCCAGCCGTTGCACGGCGAGGTTCTTGTAGTCGCTGCGGTTGAGCGTCACTCCGACGCCGAACAGCGCGATGCTCTCGTCGGTGCCGTGGTTCCAGGCGCCGCTCCAGTAGTTCGTCAGGAAGCGGGCGTGGCTCAGCAGCGCGGTGTCGATCCAGGTGTACTTGGCCGGCAGCGTCGTGACCTGCAGCCCGGACAGGACCGCCTGGCGCAGGCAGATCAGCACGTTGGTCCGGTGCATCGTGGACTCCCACGCGCCGACGTTCGCCTTCCACGAGTACGGGTTGTCGCGGTACCAGTCGTACGCGATCGTGTTCACCCGGGTCAGCGCGGTCAGATCACCCTTACCCGCGGCGATGATTCCTTGGCCGAGCCAACGGAGCGAGTGGAACCACATGTACCAGCTCGCGTTCTTGTACGGATTCAGCGACCAGTTGATGTTCCCGCCGCCGTTGCCGACCTTGTACGCCGCGTACGGCGCCCAGGTGAACTTGTCGGCGTACAGATCCGCCAACGGGTTCTGCCTCTCGAGCCCACTGAACCCCGGACACGCGTAGAACGGTGCCGCCGCGGTCTGCAGCTTGGCCGTCCCGATGTCGGTCGCCGGCGGTGCGGTCGGCGGTACGACGTTGCTCGCGCCCGGCACGAACTGCGCGTTACCCGGTCCTGCCGGGGCACTCGCGATCGTGATACCCGGCGTCGGCCCACGAGTCGTTCCGGCGGCCGTCCCTGCCCCCAATGCCAGTGCGGCGATCCCCGCGATCACCGCGGTCGATCGGATGAATCTCATCAGTCTTCCCCCTCCCCAGCCGCCGCCGGACGGCAGCGGTTGCATCGAGGGTCTGGCTGATCGTCAACGCTTCCCAGAGACGAAGGTCCCGAGCGGCCTAGGACCTGTCTGGATTACCAGACAGGTCCTAGGCCGATCAGCGGTGCACGTGTGCGGGTTTGTGGGTGATCGCCTCGATGTCGGACGCGGCCGCGTGCAGCAGTTTGTGCGCCAGGTCCGAGAGGGCCCGCGCGACGGCGAGTTCGTCGCCGATCTCGGCGATCTCGGTGTCGGCCGGGTTCCGGTGCGCGTCGCCGTGGCCGACCAGGTGGGTCTTGTCGTTGGTGTGCAGCCGGGCTTCCGCGTGCGTGGTCCGCTCGCCTTCGTGCTCGTCGATGAAGATGTCGACGCTCCAGCGCCTGCTCGTGGCCATGGTCCCGTCCTTTCGTCCAGGTAGATGTCCATCGTCTGCGCGCCACCGGCCGTCGACCAGGGTCTTCCGGTCCACCGGGGCGGGAACTTCAGCCCTGTCCGCTGTCTCGGATCCGGCGTGTGCTGGTACTGCGAGAAGGGAATGCCATGAGTGAGATCGAGAAGGCCCGCATCCAGCGCGACGCCCGCCTCCGGGCCGCCGGCTCGCCCGGCGCCGGCCAGGCGATCATCAGGCACCTCGGCGTCGAGCTCTACCAGGAACGCCACCGCGCCGCCCACGCACCGGACGAACCCGCCGACGAGAAGACCGACCAGGACGAGGCAGCCACCGATCGGTAAGCCCCGTCTGCTCAGCCGTTAAGGAGAGAGCGATGACCGTGCTGGTCACCTACGCCACCAAGATGGGCGCGACCGCGAGTATCGCCGCGGCCATCGGTGTCGAACTCCGCGCCGCCGGGTTCGCGGTCGACGTCCGCGAGATCGGCGCCGTCCAGGCGGTCACGCCGTACGACGCTGTCGTCCTCGGCAGCGCGATCTACCAGGGCCGCTGGCTCCCCGAGGCCGTGCGCTTCCTCCGCCGGCACGAACGTCAGCTCCGCACCCGTCGCGTCTGGCTCTTCCACTCCGGACCGCTCGGCGCGAGCCGGCAGCAGGCCCAACCCGTACCGGCCGACGTGGCGCGTCTCGCTCGCGAGTTCGGTGCTCCCCCGGTCAAGACCTTCGCCGGCAACCTCCAGGCCGACGTCGTGCTGCACGACGACGACCTCGAACGACTCGTCGGCGACTCCCGGGACTGGCTGGACGTCCGCGCCTGGACCCGCCAGATCGCCACCACCCTCGAGGCCCCCGGAGAAGGGAGTGCTCACGATGCGCGTCAAAGAACTCATGACGACGCCCGCGATCACCGTGCTCGGTGAGACTCCGGTCAGTGAGGCCCTGCGGCTGCTCGATCGCAACCAGATCACCACGCTGCCGGTCGTCGACCGTCAGGGCCGGTTGGTGGGTGTGGTGAGCGAGGCGGACCTCATCCCGGACATGCTGCTGGTCGAGGATCGCGTTCCGTCGTACCCGCTGAGACTCTCCGCGGTCTTCCGGCCGCGCCGGGTCGCCGAGCTGATGGCGAACCTGGTGATGAGCGTGCACGCGGACGAGGACGTCGACGCGGCGATCGATCTGCTCCGGGAGACGATGGTGAAGAGCCTGCCGGTGGTGGACGGCGAACAGGTCGTCGGCGTGATCAGCCGCAGCGACGTCATCCACTACCTGGCCGGCCGCGACTCCCGGATCCGCAACGACATCCTCGACCAACTGCGGGCACGAGACCTGAACTGGCAGGTCGAGGTCGACGACGGCATCGTCCGCGTCCTCGGCACAGCCGGTGAACTCGACCGCCGGCGCGCGGAGTCCATCGCCGGCTCGGTCGCCGGAGTCATCGCGGTCCACGTCCCCTGACCGTCTCAGTGCGTGCCCAGCTTCTCCTCGAAGAACGCCAGTACGCGGTCGACGCCCTCCTGCCGGCGATGCTCGGTCAAGGTGGAGTGCTTGCGGCCGGGGAACTCGACCGCGATGAAGTTCGCGCCGAGCTCCCGGCGAAGGGTGTCGAACCGTGTGCCGACGGCGGGATCGCCCTCGTAGCGCAGGCCGAGCACCTGGCATCCCGCGGCGGCCTTCGCCTTGACCGACGCCAGGTCGGCCGGGCTGAGTCCCAGGTCGGCCTTGCGCGCCGCACCGACCGGAGCGGGTGAAGCAGGCTGGGCGAGCACCGGCGCCGCGACGGGAGCATCGGCCAGCATCGCGAGGGCGAAGCCACCGGT
Source organism: Kribbella sp. NPDC051137 (assembly GCF_040682535.1). NCBI lineage: Bacteria > Bacillati > Actinomycetota > Actinomycetes > Propionibacteriales > Kribbellaceae > Kribbella > Kribbella sp. NPDC051137. The sequence continues at coordinate 37,307 of NZ_JBFBBI010000004.1, read as the reverse complement.
CATACACATGCCGACCGCGCCGACACCCGGTCCGCCCAGCTCGTCGTGGAGTTCGCGAGCCAGCGACCGCAGCCAGGCCGCGACCGGTGTCGTCCGTCCCCTGGCGAACATCGTGAACTCCCGGCTCACGCAGATCCCCGCGATGCTCCGAACCGACTCGAGCACCGTGGCCGGAGCACCCGGCCGGCCGAACAGCGAGGGCATCACGACCGTGAAACCGCGAGCCACCACCTCTTCGGCGAACTCGAGCACCGCGGGGGTGATACCAGGGATCTCGTGGATCACGATCACACCCGGACCGGTGCCCTTCCGGTACGTCGGGTGCGTCACGCCGGCTGCCGTGTGGCTGCTCAGAGCCCACGAATCGAGCGAACTCATAGCACCGGACATTACACCTGTGGCGCCGCTGAGAGCTGCCACGACTTTGGTCCCGGCCACCAGAGTCCAAGGACCCTGCTCATGGACCGCGTCCGCGCGGACGGTGGGAGAAAGTTCTCTCGGAGGAGGCATGATGGCCGGCAGCTACGTTCACTGGGGAGTCATCCAGATCTCGGTGACCAACCTGGTCATCATCCTCGCGATGATCGTGGTCTTCGCGCTCGCGATCGTCGTACCGTTCCGGCACGGCGACGACGATCAGGACCGGCCATGACCTCGATCGCCAGCCGTACTGCGGCACCCGACCGGCCGGCCAGGGGCAACTGGACGGTCCGTCTGCGGGAGCGGCTCAGCCGGACGGTCCCGCCCGGGCAACTGCTCCCGGACCGGCAGCCCGTGTACGTGAGTTCGTGGATCTACGTCTTCGGCGTACTGACCTTGGCCGCCCTGCTGGTCGTGCTCGCGTCCGGCGCCGTCCTGGCGCTCGGCGGGCCGGCCTGGTGGCACACCTCGTCGACCGGGCACTTCGTGAACTCGCTGCACCTGTGGAGTGTCGAGCTGTTCTTCGCGTTCATGGTGATCCATCTGTGGGGCAAGTTCTTCATGGCCGCGTGGCGGGGCCGGCGCGCGCTGACCTGGATCACCGGCGTGCTGTGCTTCGTCGGCTCCATCGGCACGGCGTTCACCGGCTACCTCTCGCAGTCCAACTTCGACTCGCAGTGGATCAGCACGCAGGCCAAGGACGGTCTCAACTCGGTCGGCGTCGGCGCCTGGTTCAACGTCCTGAACCCCGGCCAGATGCTGATGTGGCACATCGCCCTGCTGCCGTTCGGCGTCGGCGTGGTCGTGGTGCTGCACGTGATCCTGGTCCGGCGGCACGGCGTCGTACCACCGATCGACGCCGAGGTCGCCGAGGTCGCCGAGACCGGCCGTACCGACGAGGAGGGCACGTCATGACCGCCTCCGCAGCCGTACGCCGGCATCGGACACCGGACGCCCACGACTTCCCGACCCGCTCCTACGACCTGGTCAAGGAATTCGTCGTTGCACTGGTCGTCGTGGCGGTGCTCACCACGGTCCTGGCGGCGGTGTTCTCGTCACCCGACGAGAAGCCGATCACGTTGTCCGACTGGGCGCAGAAGGCGCCGAACGACGTCGTCGCGACCGCGACCGGTGAGCTCGCCGGCACGACCACGAGCGCGCAGTACGGACCGCCGTACAACCGCGCCGGGAGCGGCCAGACGCTAGGCCCGCTCGATCTGCAGAACTGGGCCGGTGTGCGGATCCCGGTCGACTCCGCGAACGATCTCGTCATCACCCCGCTGCGCGGCGTCCGCGGCGACCAGGCCCTCAGCAGCGCGCTGACCGCCTGGACGTCGGCGAGTCCCAAGAACCAGCAGGAATGGGCAGCGGCGTACGCCGACGCGTTGTCGAAGGCACCCGACGGTGCGCCCGCCGCGGTCAAGCCGTCGTCCGCCTTCGGCCCGGTCCCCGTGCTGGGCGCGAAGTTCCTGGACCTGGCTCGGTCCGGCGGGCTTGAGGGCTCGCTCGACTCCAGCGGGACCTTCTACCAGGGAGATTCCACCCGCGGCTTGCTGCTACTGGCCGACGGCGCGTACCTCGAGGACCAGGCCCGGGCCAGGAACCTCGGCGGCGACCAGTGGGGCATGATGAACGAGACCGGCAACTACCCGGGCCAGCCGTGGATGTGGCTGTACACCTTCTGGTACCAGGTCAAACCGTTCTCGACGTCGGACAACGCAGACGCCCAGGTCTGGGCACTGATGATGGTCCTGACCCTCGGCCTCGTCCTCGTCCCGTTCGTCCCCGGCCTCCGCTCGATCCCCCGCTGGATCCCGCTGCACCGCCTGATCTGGCGCGACTACTACCGCCGTACCAGCCCCTGACGAGCCCGCGCGGATCAGATCCAGGTGGTACGGAGCCGCTCGTACTCCGCGGCGGTCACGGGCAGCACGACACCGTGACAGGGACTCTCCGGCAGGCGGTAGTCCGCACAGGGTTTCCAGGTCCCGCCGGCGAGGTCGGTCGTCTCGAACGGTACGTACCGACGGTCCGGGGTGAACTCGTCGATCCAGAGATACCACTTCTCCTCCGTGTTCGACTCGTACACGAGCGGACCTTCGCCCTGCTTGATCGCACCGAGGCCGATGCCCTCGGCCAGCGGCTGCCAGGCGGTGCCCGTGAGGGAGGTCGAGGTCTCGGAGAAGATCGACTTGCCGAGCGGTGCGTCGCCGCCACGACTCCGCTCGTCCTTCAGGAAGCGGTAATAGATGCCGTCGTGCCGGATCACCGTGGCGTCGATCGTCTGCCAGCCCCGATCGATCCACACCCGCGGCGGCGTGAACTCCCGGAAGTCGCGCGTCGTCGTACACATGATCCGGTTGTAGCTGTCGCCCGTGTGCTCGGCATCGTCGTACAGCGTCGACGACCAGTGCACCAGATACGCGTCCTGCTCGGGGTCCCAGACCGACTCCGGCGCCCAGGCGTTGCCCGCCGCGGGCGGCGCCACCTCGACCAGCCGGCCCTCGCCCCACTCCACCAGATCGGCCGACTCCCACACCATGATCGAACGGCTTCCGTGCCGTTGGTGCCGATCCCAGTCCAGGCAGTCGTACAGGCACAGATCGGTCGCGACCAGGTAGAACCGATCGCCTTCCGGAGAGCGCACGACATGAGGATCACGTACGCCGTGCTCACCCGCCGACGATCGCAGTACCGGGCGTCCGCCGTTGAGGTCGTCGAACCGCAACGGATCATCGCCGTCGCTCAGCGCGAAGTAGATCTGCTCGCCGTCGACGTCCTCGCGTTTGAAGTGCACGTAGAGGTAGCCGACGTACTGCGGTGGCGCTTCGGTCGAATTCATCGGGCTCCAGGGTGGTTCGCGATGTACGGGATGGTTTGCGGGCCTTCAGGGAGTACACAGACGCGTGCGTCCGGGCCGGCTGCGGCGACCGCCGCGGAGATGTCGGTCGTCTGCTCCAGGTGTACGGCGGCCAGCTCGGCGTCGGACAGGAAACCTGTGTGCATCACGACCCGGCTGGTCGCCTGGATCCGGGCCTGGATCTGCACCTGCCACTGATCGGGAACGGTCTCCTGGCCGGCGATCTGCTCGAGAAGCCCTTGCGGCGAAGGCGCAGACGCTAGCACCGAGCGGTACGACCCGTGATCCGGGAAGCCGTCACGGCACTCCGCCGCGCAGATGATGGTGCCGCCGGGGCGAACGATCTGGTGCGCGGCGGACATCCCCTTGACCGACTGGTACAGGTTCTGGTCGAGGGGAAAACCAGAGTTGGTCGTGACCACCACGTCGAACGCGGCGTCGACCGGTTGCATAGCGATCCGCTTCGCCACGGCGCAGGCGGCGGTGTGCATCGGCAACAGGTCACCACCGAACGCCGCGACGATCTCCTTGTCGCGGTTGAGCACGACGTCCAGGGCGAAGGTGACACCGGTGGCATCGGCGATCGCCCGTACGTCGTCGTGCACCGGGTTGCCCTGGATCACTCCCCAGGTCGCCCGCGGGTCGCCGATCCGGGCCGCGTCGTGGAGTACGAGCACGGTGTCGAGACCCGCCAGACCCGGTGCGACAAGTTTCGGTCCGCCCGAGAACCCGGCGAAGAAGTGCGGCTCGACGAAGCCGGTGGTGATCCTGACGTCCGCGTCCACCCAGTGCCTGTTCAACCAGACCGGCACACCGTTGCCGTGGGCCCCCATCCAGGCCAGCTGGTCCCGGTCGCGTCCGTCGTGATTGACGATCCGTACGGCGTCGACGACCTCGTCGCCGAACATCTGCCGCAGCTCCGCGTCGCTGTTGCCCCGATGCGTACCGGTCGCGACCAGCACCACCACGTCGTCCAGGTCGACCACGCCGTCCAGCTCCGCCAGTACTGCGGGAATCATCAACTCCCGCGGCTGCGGCCGAGTCCCGTCACACGCGGAGATCGCCACCGTCTGCCCTCGCCGTACCCGCTCCCGCAACGGAGCCCCGGCCACCGGCGCACGCAGCGCCCGCCGCAACACCCCCACCGGATCCACGGCCCCCTCATGATGCACGGGCTCCACCACAGTCGTCCGCGCCGGATCCACGTCAACAACCAGGCCCGACTCTCCGTACGCCAGCCGAACCTCCATCACACGGCCGCCAGGTCGACGGCCAGGCAGTTGGCTGTCTCGAGCGGTGGTGTGGCGGGGAGGTCGACCACCAGGACGCCGTACGACTGCTGGAACGGGACCGGGCCGTGGCCGAGCAGGCGGACATCGGTGACGGTCTCGTGGCCGGTGAGGCTGCGGATGACTGCGCGGGCGTCGGACGGCCAGGCCAACTGGAAGGCGTAGAGGGTGTTGTCGCGGCGGGTGAAGCGGTAGTCGGTGCCCGTCCAGCTGACCCGGTCCTCGGTGAAGCCGTCGATGAGCACCGTCGATGGGCCTTCGCCGTACACGCGGAACGGCCGCGTGCCGAAGATGCCCTCGCCACAGACTCGCGTCCAGGCGCCCAGCTCGTCGAGAAGCTGCGCGCACTCGGAGTCGATCGTGCCGTCCGGCAACTGGGGCACGTTCAGCAACAGGTTGCCGTTCTTCGACACGATGTCGACCAGCATCTCGATCACATGGCCCGCGGTCTTGTACACGTCGCGGACGTTGTAGAACCAGTCGCCGACCGAGGTGTCGGTCTGCCAGGGCGCCGGATGGATTCCTGGCGTCTGGCTGCGCTCGATGTCCATGATGCCGACCGCGCTCACTTCGGGGCTCCGGTCCTTCTGTTGGTACACGGCGCGCGGGTTGGTGTTGTAGAGGTGGGCGACTGCGCTGAGGCCGGGTGTGTAGTCCACCTTCCCGAACGGTAGCGGCCCGTCGGAGTACAGCAGGTCCGGCTGGTACTTGTCGATCATCTCGGTGACCGAGTCCAGCCAGTACCGGTGCCACTCTGGATCGTCGGTGTACCAGGGATCCGGCACCTCCCCGCCCTCGGTGGCCTTCATCCAGGTGAACGAGGCACCCAGATGCTCCGTGAGCCCGAACGGCAGCCCACGCCCGGCCGCGGCAGCCCTCCACAGCCCCACGACGTCCTTGCCGGGGCCTACCTGCACCGAGTTCCACGGATTGACCGCGGAGTCGTAGTTGAAGAAGTTGTCGTGGTGGACGGCCTGCGCCACGAAGTACCGGGCGCCGGCCGCCACGAAACGATCCATCAGCTCGTCCGGGTCGAAACGCTCCGCCTTCCACCGCCGTACGACGTCCTCGTAGCCGAACTCCGACGGGTCGCCGTACGTCCGCAGGTGGTAGCGGTACTGGTCGCTGCCCTCGCGGTACATGTGGCGCGCGTACCAATCGCCGTACCGCGGCACCGACTGCGGTCCCCAGTGCGACCAGATGCCGAGTTTCGCGTCCCGGAACCACTCCGGGCACTCGAAGCCGGACAGGGATTCGAAAGTTGCGTCGAACGGCACTGGTCGCTCCTCGTCAGGATTACTTGTTGGGGATCTTGTCGTACGCGCCCTGCTGGATCTCCAGGTAGCGCTTGAGGCCGAGACCGTCGAGACCCTTGACGTAGCTGTCCCAGTCGGTGTCGAGGTTCTTCGAGCCGGTGATGAACTGCAGCGCGTTCTGCTGCACGTAGCTGTCGATGTTGGTCTGCAGCGTGGCGAGCTCGCTTGCGAGGCTGGGGTCGATCCACACCTTCCAGAACGGGTAGATCTCGGCCTTGTCCTCGTGGCCGGCGTACAACTTGGTGGCCTCGTACAGCTTCCGCTCGTACCCTGCCTGCGAGTAGATGTCGGTGCCGATCGCCTCCGAGTTCCGGAAGTGCGCGGTGTTGTTGTACTGCGCCATCGCACCCCAGCCGGAGTTCCGCGGCGCCGTACCGGGCTTCTGCGGGATCTGCTTGAAGGTCGGCTTCAGCGACTTGTCGAGTGCGACGTCGCCGGCGGCCGGCTTGGTCCAGCCCTTGCCCTCCATGCCGAACTGGCCGTTGATCTGGCCCGGGTCGGTGAAGATGTAGTCGAGCATCTTGATCGCCGCGATCTGCTTCTCCGGCGTCGCCTTGCTGGTCAGCACGAAGGTCGCACCCGGCGCGCTCGGGAAGTTGTAGCCGGTGTAGCTCTTGCCTTCCGGCCCGGTCAGCGGCGGTACGGCGTCGTACTGCTTGTCCCGGCCGTCCGCCGAACCGGTGTTGACGAAGATGCCGGGGTGCAGCACCGTCGCGGAACCGAGGATCACCGAGCCGGCGTGGTTGCCCTGCTGGGAGAGCGCGTCCCCGTTCTGGGTGAAGGCGCCCTTGTCGATCAGGCCTTCCTTGTAGAGCGAGTTGAGGTACTTCAGTCCCTCGCGCCAGCCGTCCTTGTTCGCCTGGATGTCGACCTTGCCGTTGTTCAGCACCAGGGCCGAGTTGTTGTACCCGCTGGATCCCTGCGGGTCGTAGATGAACGCGTTCATGAAGTACGGGATCAGGAAGTCTCGGACGTCGGCGCTGAGCGGGATCTCGTCGGCCTTGCCGTTCCCGTTCGGGTCCTGGGTCTTGAACGCCTCGAGGACCTTGCGCATGTCCTCGGTGGTCTTGGGTTGCTGCAGTCCGAGCTTCTTCAGCCAGGCCGAGTTCATCCAGAGCTTGTCCTGATACGAGCAGTGGAAGCAGTCCACCCATTGCGGCAGGCCGTAGATCTTGCCGTCCGGCGCGGTGGCCATCGCCTTCCACTCAGGGGTGGCGTCGAGGGCCTTCTTGATGTTCGGCGCGTACTGGTCGATGAGCTGGTTCAGCGGTACGACCACTCCCTGCGTCGACAGCTTCTGCAGATCGGTCTGGCTGAACTGGTCGACCCACGGGATCAGCAGGTACAGGTCCGGGTAGTCGCCGCTGGCCAGCGAGATCTGCCGCTTCTCCTTGGCCGGACCGCCGTCGAACGTCGTCGTCTGCCACTTGATCGTGATGTTGAACTTCTGCTGGATCAGCTTGGTGAAGTCGTTCGTGGCCAGGTTCGTGTCGGCCGACTGCGGCGCGAACACGTTCAGCGTGACCGCCGGGTTGCCGGTGATCGTCGGGAGCGGCTTACCCTCCGCGGCGTTCGAGCCACCGCCTCCGGAACAGGCCGCGAGGGCGAGTGCGAGGAGGCTGATTCCGGCGATCGCGGCACGCCTCTTCCTACTGAGCTTTACAGACATGGGTTCCTCACAGAGGTTGAGGATCAGCCCTTGACGGCGCCGATCAGGATTCCCTTGGTGAAGTAGCGGGCGACGAACGGGTAGATGAGCAGCACCGGCACGCTCGCGACCACGATCAGCGAGTACTTGAGCAGGTCGGCGAGCTGCTGACGCTGGATCACGACCGAGGCGTCGACGGCCCCGCCGCCGGTGGTGTTGAGGATCAGGATGTTCCGCAGCACCAGCTGGAGCGGGAACAGGTCCGGGTTCTTCAGGTAGATCAGCGCGTCGAAGTACGAGTTCCACTGCATGATCGCGTACATCAGCGCGACCACCGCGATCATCGGCTTGGCCAGCGGGATCACCACCGACCAGAGGAACCGCAGGTCGCCGCAGCCGTCCAGCTGCGAGGCCTCGACGAGCTCGTCCGGGATCGCCGTACGGAAGTAGGTGCGAGCGATGATGACCTGCCAGACGCCGATCGCCTGCGGGATGATCAGCGCCCACCGGGTGTCGAGCAGGCCGACCGACTGGACCACCAGGTACGTCGGGATCAGTCCGCCGGTGAACAGCATCGTGAACAGGATCAACGTCATCACGACGTTCCGGCCGACCAGCGTACGGCGGGACAGCGGGTACGCGACCGCGATCGTCATCGTGACGCTGACAACCGTGCCGACGACCGTGTAGAACAACGAGTTCAGGTAGCCCTGGATGATCTGCGGGTTCTCGAACACCGCGTGGTACCCGCGTACCGAGAAGTCCACCGGCCAGAACAGCACCCGGCCGGACGAGACCGCCTCGGGGCTGCTGAACGAGCTCGCGAGGACGTACAGCAGCGGCAGCAGCACGACGGCGAGAAACACCGCCAGCAGTAGGTAGACGCAGAACATGAAGATCCGGTCGGCGCGCGGCTCGCGGATCCGGCGGGCCCGCGCCGCGCGGCGCTCGACGCGCTTGCTCGGCAACGTCCTGACTTGCGTGTCGATGCTCATGACCACAGTCCGTTCCCGGTGATCCGCTTGGCGACCATGTTCACGACCAGCAGCAGGACCAGGTTGATCACCGAGTTGAACAGGCCCACCGCGGTCGCCATGCTGAAGTCCGCGTTCAGCAGGCCCGTCTTGTACACGTAGGTGGCGATGATCTCCGACTGGCTCAGGTTGAGCGGGTTCTGCAGCAGGAACGCCTTCTCGAAACCGATCGCCATGATGTTGCCGACCGCAAGGACCAGGATGATCACCGCGGTCGGCATGATGCCCGGCAGGTCGACGTGCATGATCCGCCGCAGCCGGCCGGCACCGTCGACCTTCGCCGCCTCGTGCAGCGCGGGATCGATCCCGGCCAGGGCGGCCAGGTAGATCACCGCGGAGTACCCCGTGGTCTGCCAGACGTCGGACCACACGTAGATGTGCCGGAAGTAGTCCGGATTCCCGAGGAAGTCGATCGCCGGTACGCCGAAGAACCCCAACCCCTCGTTGACGATGCCGAGCCGCGGGGACAGCACCAGGATCGTCATCGACACGACCACGACGGTCGAGATGAAGTACGGCGCGTACGTGACCAGCTGGACCGTCCGCTTGAACAGCCCTTGACGGGCCTCGTTCAACGCCAGCGCGAGCACGATGGCGAGCGGGAAACTCGCTCCGACGGTGTAGACCGAGAGTACGAAGGTGTTCTTCACCAGGGTCCAGAACACCGGATTGCGGAAGAACAGCTCGAAGTTCTGCGAGCCGATCCACGGACTTCCCCAGATGCCCTTGGTCACGTTGTAGCTCTTGAACGCCAGCACGGCGTTCGACATCGGGATGTACTTGAAGACAGCGAACCAGATCAGCGGCACAACCATCAGCAGGTAGAGCGTCCAGTGCCGTCGAAGGCTGCGGCGCAGTCCTTTGATGCCGGCGCGTTCCCGGCGCCGGCGTCGCTTGGGCCGAGCTGGAAGCTCACCGGCCGGTGGCCGGACGGTTGTCAGCGTTGCCATGAGACCTCCTCGTCCCGGCCGGCGATCAGGGACGAGCTCACGCGCTGACCGATCCCGGCCGTCAACCGCACCAGCGCCCGATCGGCACCGTGGCGGACGACCCGCTCCTGGTCCCGGTCGGCGGTGAGGACTGCTTCGATGCCCTGCGATGTCCAGGCGATGTCGACCGTGACGCCGCCACGAGCCCGGAGGCCGGCGGCACGGCCGCTCGGCCACTCGGCCGGCAGCGCCGGCAACAGCTCGATCTCGCCGTTGTGGGTCTGGAGCAACATCTCCGCGATGCCCGCTGTCGCGCCGAAGTTGCCGTCGATCTGGAACGGCGGATGCGCGCAGAACAGGTTCGGGTAGACACCCGCACCGCTCCCTGGCCGCCCCGTCGCGGCGTCGTCGGCCGGTCGGAGGAACGCACGCACCAGCCGGTGCGCCGCGGCGGCGTCGCGCAACCGGGCCCGTAGACAGATCTTCCACGCGAGCGACCAGCCCGTCGCCTCGTCGCCCCGCAGATCCAGCGTCCGCAGGGCCGCCGCCGCGAGCTCGGGCGTGCCGTCCGGAGTGATGGCGTCGCCAGGATGTACGCCGACCAGGTGCGACATGTGCCGATGGTGCGGATCTTCCTCCGGAAGGTCGGCCGCCCACTCCTGCAGCTGACCACGCGCGCCGATCAAGGGTTCGGGCAGCCGCTTCCGTGCGGTGGACAGCTCGCCCACGATCGGATCGACGAGGTCGAGCAGCTCCGCCGCGCGCTCGACCCGCTCGAACAGGTCCGAGATCAGCGCGATGTCCATCGTCGCCGACTCGGTCACCGAGGCAGGTTGCCCGTCGGACGCGATGTAGTCGTTCTCCGGAGACGTCGACGGCGCCGTACCGAGGCTGCCGTCCGGCATCTCGACCAGCCAGTCGAGACAGAACTCCGCCGCGCCGCGCACCACGGGCCAGCACCTGCCGAGGAATTCGAGGTCGCCCGTGAACTCGTAGTGGTCCCACAGATGCCGCACCAGCCACGCGCCGGCCATCGGCCAGTTCGACCACCGCGGGTCGCCTTCGACCGGGTTCGTCCAGCACCAGGCATCGGCGTTGTGGTGCGCGGCCCATCCGGCGCACCCGTACCGCTCCTGCGCGGTCCGGCTGCCCGACTCGGCAAGTTTTTCGATAAACCTGAACAGGGGTTCGTGGCACTCGGACAAGTTGGTGGTCTCGGCCGGCCAGTAGTTCATCTCGGTGTTGATGTTGACCGTGAAGTTCGAGCTCCACGGCGGCCGCAGGATGTCGTTCCAGATCCCCTGCAGGTTCGTCGGCAGGCCACCCGGTCGTGAACTCGCGACCATCAGATAGCGCCCGTAGTTGAAGATCAGCGCGGCCAGGGCCGGATCGTCGGCGGTTGATCGGCCGACCCGTACGTCGGTCGGTAAGCCGGCCGGCTCGGTTGGTCCGGCCAGCTCGAGAGACGCGCGCCGGTAGAGCCGTCGGTGATCCGCCTGGTGATCAGCGAGCAGGTCGCCGTACTCGCGATCGAGGGCGGCGCGCACGGTCCGGTCCGCGGCGGTCAGGCATTCGTCGCCGGTGCGCTGCGGGACGGCGTACGGACCGTCGTACCCCGTAGCGGTCGCGAGGATCAGCACGATCTCCGTTGCACCGTCGACAGTGAGCTCGACAGGGTCCGCCCGGAGCTCTCCGTCGGTCCTGCCGCGCAACGCGATCGCCGCCGACATGCCGCGATCGGGGCCGTCGGAGTACCGGATCGGCTCCGGCACCTCGCGATGCGGCGGGGCGACGTCGGCGGGTGCTCGCAAGATCAGACCGAGCCCGTCTTCGATGCCGCGCGGGTGCGATTGCAGCTGCGACGTCAACCGGCACGTCAGCGCGAGTACCGGCTCGGATGCGGTCAATCGCTGGACCAGCACACCGTCCGGCGCGCTCACGAAGACCTCCTGCCGCACCGCCACTCCCCCGACCTCGTAGGCCGTCGTGACCATGGCGCCGTCGAGATCAAGCTCGCGACGGTACTGCGTGACCGCGGCGGCGTCGGGCGTGGTGCCGGCGACCCGGATGTCGAGCAGGAGATCACCCGCCGGCAGGTATGCCTGCGAATAGCCGGAGTGAAAGCCGCGGGCCAACTCGTGCGCCCGCCTGACGTCGCCTGCCCGAAGCGCGTCGCGCACAGCCTGTACGGCGTCCGCACCGGTCGCGCCGAGCGGAGCCGACAACGACCGTACGGTCTCCGGCCCTCCCGACCACAGGGTCTCGTCGTTCAGCCCGATCCGGTCCTTGCCGACGCCGCCGTGGCACATCGCGCCGATCCGGCCGTTGCCGATCGGCAGCGCCTCCAGCCAGGTCGCTGCGGGACGGTCGTAGTACAGCCGTTGCGAGGCGGAACGGTCAGAGCTCACCAGGTTGCTCATACCAGCAGTCCTCCGTCGAGACGACGAGGTATTAATCCCATGAATTTCCGGGATCGTAGCGCCGTCGCTCCGGCTGGTCCATACTTGGCTGCACCAAAGATGGATAAAGATCCCATCTATCGCCCAGTTGTGAGAGGCCCGCCATGCGATGCATCACCTCGGTGGAGGTCGTCGACGTCCGCTTCCCGACCTCGCTGAACAGCGACGGCTCCGACGCGATGAACAAGGACGGCGACCATTCGGCGGCGTACGTTGTCCTGCGCACCGACGACCCGGAGCTGGCCGGGTACGGCCTGACCTTCACCATCGGGCGCGGTACCGACCTGTGCGCGGCGGCGGCCCGGCAGCGCGCCGAACCGCTGATCGGCCGGAACGTCGACGAACTGTGCGCCGACCTCGGCGGGATCTACCGGGAACTGCAGTCGGACAGCCAGTTGCGGTGGCTCGGACCCGACAAGGGCGTCATCCACCTGGCGCTCGCCGCGGTCATGAACGCGGTCTGGGACCTGGCGGCCCGGCGGGCCGGCGTACCGCTGTGGCGGCTGCTGTGCGACATGTCGCCCGAGGAACTCGTCGACGCGGCCGACCTGCGGTATCTGGCCGACGTACTGACTCCCGACCAGGCGATCGCGCTGCTCGCCCGCCAGGAACCGGGCCGCAAGCAACGAATCGCGGAACTCGAGACGACCGGCTACCCGTGCTACACCACGTCGGCCGGCTGGCTCGGGTACTCGGACGCCAAGCTGCGCAGGCTGTCCGAGGAGGCCGTTGCCTCCGGCTACAAACATGTGAAGCTCAAGGTCGGCGCGAACCTGGACGACGACATCCGGCGCTGCGGGATCGCCCGCGAGGTGCTCGGACCGGACGGTCACCTGATGATCGACGCGAACCAGGTCTGGGAGGTGCCGCAGGCGATCGAGTGGGTCAAGGCGCTCGCCGAGTTCGACCCGCTGTGGATCGAGGAACCGACCAGCCCCGACGACGTGCTCGGGCATGCGGCGATCCGCAAGGCCGTCGCGCCGATCGGCGTCGCCAGCGGCGAGCACGGCATGAACCGCGTGCTGTTCAAGCAGATGTTCCAGGCCGGCGCCCTCGACTACTGCCAGCTCGACGCCGCTCGTCTCGGCAGCGTCAACGAGGTGCTCGCCGTCTACCTCCTCGCCGCGTCCTTCGACGTACCGGTGTGCCCGCACGCCGGTGGTGTCGGCCTGTGCGAGCTGGTGCAGCACCTGTCGATCTTCGACTACGTCGCCGTCTCAGGCAGCCTCGACGGCCGCGTCACGGAGTACATCGACCACCTGCACGAGCACTTCGTCGAGCCCTGCGTGGTCCGGAACGGCTCGTACGTCCTCCCGGTCGCCCCCGGTTACAGTGCCGAGATGCACACGGAGTCACTCGAGACCTACCGCTTCCCGGACGGCAGCTACTGGGCCGCACGCCTGGCCACGGACGCGCAGCCATGACCGCCGAGCCCCGCGCCCCTGGCGTTTCGCAGACCGATGTCGTGGTCGAGGGCATCCGGCAACTGATCATCGACGGCCGGCTCCAGCCCGGCGACCGGCTGCCCGTCGAGAAGGACCTCGCCGCTGCCCTCGGCGTGTCCCGCAACCCGCTGCGCGAGGGGGTCCGAGCGCTGTCGATGATGGGCGTGCTCGAGACCCGGCGGGGCGACGGCACCTACGTCACCACGCTCGACCCCTCGATGCTGCTGGCACCGATCGGCTTCGTGGTCGACCTGCAGGACGGCAGCGGCACCACGCATCTGCATTCGGTACGCCGGATGCTCGAGACGGAGGCCGCCGCGGCGGCTGCGCAGCGGATCGGCGTCGCGGAGCTCGACGCCGCCACCGAACTGCTTCGGCACAACGAGGCCGAACTGGCGCACAGCGAACCGAACCACGAGACGGTCATCGAGAACGACATCGCGTTCCACCGCATCATCGCGGAAGCAGCCGGCAACCCGGTCCTGGCGGCGCTGATCGACGCCCTCGGCGGCCGCACGATGCGAGACCGGCTCCGCCGCTCGATCACCCAGCCCGGCGCCGACGACACCGCCCACCGGGAGCACTTGTCGATTTTGGCCGCCCTGACCGCACATGACCCGGACCGGGCCCGGACCCGGATGTCCGCCCATCTGTTCACCGTCGAGGACTACCTCCTCGAGCAAAGCGTCGTGAATGAGGCCTTGTGACCATGCTGCAGTGGAGCACCCCCGACCTGACCCTGACCTTCGCCCTCGACGACGGCCCGGTGCGGCTGATCCTCCATCCGGAGCAGGACACCAGCCAGCCACTGGTCGAGGTGTCCGCCGTCGGGTCGGGCCGTTCGCCCAGCAGCAATCGGCACGCGGAGACCGTGCTCGGTCAGCGGCTGCGGTACGTGCGGCACGAGGACAGCGGCGGCACGCTGCGCATCCTTCAGGAGGACCCGGACTCCGGGCTGCGCGTCACCAGCGTTTTCGAGGCGGGAGCCGGTGTCCGCACCTGGTCGGAGGCGTCCGTTGCAGGCCCCGGATCGCTCGTGCTGACGTTCCTGTCGTCGCTCGCCGTCGGCGTCGGGTCCGTGGACGCCGACCTCTACTCCGCCGCCAACAGCTGGATGGCCGAGAGCAGATGGTCGGTGCAGCCACTGCGCTCCGGAGCGCTCGCCGACATCACGAGCGAGGGCCATCGTCACGTCGCCCGGACCCGGCACGCGGTCACCAACCTCGGGTCCTGGTCCAGCGGGGAACAGCTCCCGATCGGGGTCCTGGTCGACCGGAGTACGCCGTACGCGCTCGGCTGGCAGATCGAGCACAACGGACCATGGCACTACGAGATCGGTGAGAGCCACCGCGGCGGATACCTGGTGCTGAGCGGCCCGACCGACCAGGAACACCAGTGGAGCGTGGAAGTCACCGAGGACAAGCCGTTCACGTCCGTACCGGTGTCCCTCGTGTCCGGGACAGACCGCGACAGCGTGTTCGCCGCGCTCACCCGCCAGCGCCGCGCCGTACGCCGTCGACGTCCTGCCGACGACCGGATGCCGGTCGTCTTCAACGACTACATGAACACCCTGCTCGGGGACCCGACCACCGAGAAGCTCCTACCGCTCATCGACGCCGCCGCCGAGGCCGGCGCGGACTACTTCTGCATCGACGCCGGCTGGTACGCCGAAGGCGACTGGTGGAACACCGTCGGCGCCTGGCAACCCTCGACCACCCGCTTCCCGAACGGGCTCGCCGAGGTCATCGACCGGATCCACTCGCACGGCATGGTCCCCGGTCTCTGGCTCGAGCCGGAGGTCATCGGCGTACGCTCACCGATCGCCGACGAGTTGCCCGACGACGCGTTCCTGACCCGCCGCGGCATCCGGATCGCGGAATCCGGCCGCTACTTGCTCGACCTCCGCAACCCGGTCGCCCGCAAGCACCTCGACGACACGGTCGACCGGTTGGTCGAGGAGTTCGGCGTCGGCTTCTTCAAGTTCGACAACAACACGATGACGGGCCCCGGCACCGACAAGGGCGGTACGTCGCTCGGCCAGGGGCTCCTGGAGCACAACCGCGCCCTGCTCGACTGGCTCGACGAGCTGCAGGCGCGGCATCCGGAGCTGCTGATCGAGAACTGCGCGTCCGGGGCGATGCGGATGGACTACGCGATGCTGTCCCGCCTGCACCTGCAGTCGACCTCGGACCAGGAAGATCCGTTGCTCTACGCACCGATCACCGCCGCCGCTCCCGCCGCCCTGCTCCCTGAACAAGCCGGCCACTGGGCCTACCCGATCACCGGAACCACCCGCGAACAGTTCACCTTCGCCCTCGTCAACGGCATCCCCGGCCGCCTCTATCTCTCCGGCCACCTCAACCGGATGACCGCACCCGAGCTGGACCTGGTCCGCTCGGCGCTGTCCGCCCACCGCGAAATCCTCAAAACTCTGGACACCCTCACCCCCAGCTGGCCTTTGGGTCTCCCCGGCTGGACCGACGACTGGCTCGCTCTGGCCCTCAACTCCCCCCAAACCACCTACCTGACCCTCTGGCACCGCACCCCCGGTCCCGCCACCATCACCCTCCCGATCCCCCGCGCCACCCTCAGCCCCCACTTCCCCACCGACACCACCGACTGGACCTACACCTGGACCGACGCCGGTCTCACCGTCACCACCGACACCCCCGAGCCCTCCGCCCGGGTTCTCCGCCTCACCACAAACCCCTAGCAACACGTACGCAAGGCAGGCGCGTTGGACCGCGAAGTCGCGAAGCACACGCCCGTGTCCACCACCCAAATCGTTGGCCACCGCTCGGCCAAGCTGCTACCAATGTGCGCCATGGAGCAGATATGCACGCACTTGCTCGTGACGGAGCGAGGCGAGGTCCTGGTCGAGGACGGCGGGCCGGAGGACGGGTTGGCGGTGATCGTGCATCCGGGGAGTCCGGGATCGAGGTTGTTGTTCGCCGCGGGCGCCGAGGCTGCGTCGAGATCCGGGCTTCGGCTGGTGAGCTTCGACAGGCCGGGGTACGGTTCGCGGACTGCGGTACCCGGGCGGACCATCGCGGATATCGCCACCGAGACGGAGATGATCGCGGACCGCCTGGGGCTGGAGCGGTTCGCGGTCTGGGGATTCTCCGGCGGCGGGCCTTATGCACTCGCCTGTGCCGCGATGATGCCCGAGCGTGTGGTCGCAGCCTGCGTGTTCGCGTCGCCCGCGCCGTACGCAGCCGAGGACTTCGACTACGCCGAGGGCTGGTCGCAAGGAGCACGTGAAGAACTGGACCGGTACTTCGCTGACCGCGTAGCCGCGCGTGCCAACTGGCGGCAGGACGCCGAGACGATGCTGTCGAAGTTCTCGGATCCGGACGGCTGGCTGGAGCGCTGGGGCGACCGGGCGGAACAGGACTTGGCGCACAGCCGAGAGGCGGCCGAGTACCTCGCCGCGGACGTGCGCGAGAGCTTGGGCAACGGCGACCAGGGCTGGTGGGACGACTGGGTATCGCTCATCGAGCCTTGGGGATTCGACCTCACCGGCATCCGCGTGCCGGTAAGGCTGTGGCACGGAGCGCGAGACCGCAACATGCCGATCGTGCACGGCCGTCGCATCGCGCAACTCGTCCCCGGAATCGAGGCGTCGTTCCCCGACGAAGACCACACGACAATCGAGGACAACCACCGCTTCGAGGCGTACGAATGGCTGAACAGCCGGAGGTAGGCCGCCTTGTCGCCTCAGACGGATACCATCAGTCGATGCCCGACCCGACGTTCGACACCGTCTTGATCAACGGCAGCGTCGGCACCGGAAAGACGACCACCGCCGAGCGACTCGGCGACGAGCTGGAGCGACGCGGTATCCCTGGCGCGGTCATCGACGTCGACTGGCTACGCCGATCATGGCCGGCACCCGCTGACGATCCGTTCCAGACCACACTGGCACTGGACAACCTGCAGACAATCGCCAGGAACTTCCGCCGCGCCGGCGCCCACGTGCTCATCGTTGCCACCGTCATCGAAACCCTGGACGAATTGCGCCGCAACGCAACCGCTCTCGGATCCAACCACCTGCTGCACGTCCGCCTGACAGCAGCATCCGACGCAGTCCTGTCCCGTTTGACGATCCGCCACGACGACGATCCCGCAGCCCTCCAATGGCACGCCCAGCGCCACCCCGAACTGGCCCGCATCCTCGACCAAGCGGCTTCACCAACGACCTACTCATCGACACAACCCACAAGACCGCCGACGAAGCCGCCCAGGAAATCCTCACGAAACTCGCCAGCTGACCCGCCCGGCAACACCGCCCTTGCGACACGGCAGGCCTCAGGCCTCGGCGCCGTCCACCGTGATCACGACCTTGCCGGCCTTCGTGCGGCCCTGCTCGACGTACGCCATCGCCTCCAGGGTCTCGTCGAACGGGAAGGCCCGGTCGATGACCGGCCGGAGGTCGCGGCCGTCGTACAGGGCGCGAAGCTCGCGCAGTTGCGAGCCGTCGGCCCTCATGAAGAAGAACTCGTACCGGACGCCCAACGCCTTGGCCCGCCGGCGGACCTTGCGGCTCAGCAGGTTCAGCACCGCGCCCATGAACGAGGGTGCCCCGACCTGCTTGGCGAACCCGGCGTCCGGCGGGCCCGCGACGCCGATCGCGAGGCCGCCGGGCCGCAGGACCGTCAGCGACCTCTCGAGATTCGTCCCGCCCAGGGAGTCCAGCACGAGGTCGTAGCCGGACAGGACCGACGAGAAGTCCTCTTTCGTGTAGTCGACGACGATGTCGGCGCCGAGGCTCCTGACCAGCTCCTCCGTCGAGGCGCTCGTGGTCGTCGCTACGGTGGCGCCGAGGTGCTTCGCGAGCTGGATGACCGTCGACCCGAGCCCACCCGCCCCGGCATGGACGAGTACCTTCTGCCCCGGTTTCACCTGGGCGCGCTCGACGAGAATCTGCCAGGCGGCCAATGCCACCAACGGCACCGCGGCCGCCTCCTCGAACGTGAGCGAGTCCGGCTTGAGTGAGACGTCGCGCTCGTCGATCGCGACGAGCTCGGCGAAGCTTCCGATCCGCAGGTCGCGCGGCCGGGCGTAGACCTCGTCCCCCACCTTGAAGTCACGTACGGCGGAACCGGCCCGGGCCACGACTCCGGCCACGTCGTGGCCGAGCACGAACGGAGGCTTGTACTTCAGGAGCTGCTTGAACTCACCGTCGCGGACCATCTTGTCCAGCGGGTTGACCGCGGTGGCCCGCACCCGGACCAGGAGGTCGTGGTCTCCGACGGTCGGCTCCGGTACAGCCGCGGCGCGCAGGCCGTCCTTGCCGTACTTCTCGACGACGAATGCCTTCATGTCAGCCCGCCTTGTGCGTGATCTTCTCAGTGGTTCGGGTGCTGGCCACCAGCATAGGTCGCTGAGTATAGAAAAGTAAACCCAGGGCGATTAGACTGCATCCATGAGCGAAGCCGCCGGCCTGGATCCGCACCTCGATCGGGACACCTCGAACTGCTCGATCGCCCGTACGCTCGAAATCGTGGGCGAGAAGTGGACGATCCTGATCCTGCGTGAGGTCTGGTACGGATCGTCCAGGTTCAGCGAGTTCGAGCGCGTCCTCGGCTGCCCGCGCAATCTCCTCGCGGAACGACTGCGGATGCTCGTGAAAGAAGGGATCCTGGCCGCCGAGACCTACCAGGAGCCCGGCTCACGTAGTCGGCCCAAGTACGTGATCACACCCAAGGGAATGGACCTGGTCCCGGCGGTGATGGGGCTCATGCAGTGGGGAGACAAGTACCGGGCCGACCCGGCGGGACCGGCCGTGGAGGCGCGGCACCGCGACTGCGGGGGCCAGGTCCACGCCGAGATTCACTGCGACCGGAACCACGACGTCGAGCTCGACGCGATCGAGTCGCTACCCGGCCCCGCCTTCCGTTTGCGACCCAACCGATGACCCGGCTACTCCGAGTACCGCCAGTGCGTTCCGAATGCCTTCCTCGAGAACCTTGTCGGCGAGCTGCGCGTCGGTCAGAGCGCGGGCCAGCTGCATGGTCCCCACCAACTGCGCGTAGACACTGAGCGTTTTGACGCGCACCGATGCGGGATCGTCCGGCGCCAGCACGGCGGCTATGTCGTCGATGAAACTCAGCACGCCGTCGGTGTAGGCCTGCCTGGTGGCGTCCGGACAGCGCCCGATCTCGTCGAGGAGCGCCGCAGACGGACAGCCCTCCTCGGGACTGTCGCGATGAGCCGGTGACAGGTACTCCCGAACGATCCGCTCGACCCCGGCGCGGCTCGTCGCCGTACCCCTGATCCACTCCCCCTGACCACGGAGCTGATCGGCGACGATCGTGGCGACAAGATCGTCCTTGGACTGGAAGTGGGCGTAGAAGGCGCCGTTGGTGAGCCCGGCATCCTTCATCAGCGTCGCGATCCCCGAGCCGTCGATACCAGCTCGCTTGAACCGGCGGCCGGCCGTCTCGGCGATCCGCTGCCGTGTCGCGTCCTTGTGCTCCTTGGCGTAGCGCGCCATCGATACCTCCACCCGTCCAGCCGGACCGTCAGCCGATCGTATTACATCCGTAAGCCCTTGCGGGTCTCATAGTATTATGATCATACTCCAATCATCGCCAGCGCCGCCCGGCACCCGGGCGCCGAGCCAAAGGAACGGACATGAACGAGTCACCAGCCCCGCAGAACGAGAGCCTGACGGCACTGTGGAAGGACACCCCGACACAGAAGCTTTCCGCGGGTGGAGTCCGTTTCGCCTACCGCGAACTCGGTCCCACGACCGGAGTCCCAGTGGTCTTCCTGACCCACCTGGCCGCCGTACTGGACAACTGGGACCCACGGGTTGTCGATGGCATCGCCGCGAAACACCGGCTGATCACCTTCGACAACCGCGGCGTCGGAGCCTCCACCGGTTCCGCCCCGACCACCATCCAGGCGATGGCCAAGGACGCCGTCACCTTCATCCGCGCCCTCGGCTTCGAGGAGGTCGACCTGTTCGGCTTCTCGATGGGCGGCATGATCGCCCAGGCGATCGTCCAGCAGGAGCCGACACTGGTCCGCAAGCTGATCATCGCCGGCACCGGCCCGGCCGGCGGCGAAGGCATCGACAAGGTCACCCGGATCTCGTACGTCGACACCGCCCGCGGGCTGCTGACCCGGACCGACCCCAAGCAGTTCCTCTTCTTCACCAGGACACCGAACGGGATCCGCGCCGGCCAGGAGTTCCTGGCCCGCCTGCAGGAGCGCACCAAGGACCGCGACAAGCCCATCACCATCCGCGCGTTCCGCGCCCAACTCAAGGCCATCCACCGCTGGGGCCTGGAGCAGCCGGCAAACCTCGCGACCATCCACCAGCCGGTCCTCGTCGCCAACGGCGACAACGACAAAATGGTGCCCACCAAGAACACCTACGACCTCGACCGACGCCTCCCCAACAGCCACCTCATCATCTACCCCGACGCCGGCCACGGCGGCGTCTTCCAGTACCACCACGACTTCGTCAAGCAAGCCCTCGACTTCCTCTGACCGACCGCCGACGACAACGGCGTACCGGAGGCCACAGCGGCGGCCGACGGCGATCAATGACCGACGTGCTGGATACCTCTGCGGCAGATCGCCCAGCCAGCATCGTCCATGCTCGGCCACGGTCGCCGCCATCTACACCATCGTCGTGGTCACGGCGTCTCGTGTGCACTCGACGAGCGGACGAAGACGCGACCCTGGTCGATCTTTACCTGCCAGCTCGGCTGATCGACGGTCGCGGGGCCGCGTACGACCTTGCCATCTGTCAGGCGGAATGTGCTCGCATGCCATGGGCAACGGATACAACCGTCGACGAGTTCGCCCTCGTCGAGCGGCCCGCCCGCGTGAACACAGGTCGCGGACAGTGCATCGACGCTGCCCTCTCGGCGAACGAGTACCACCGGGACTCCGTCCGCGGACACACGGGTGGGTTTGTCCGCGCTGAGATCGGACAGCTCGGCAACGTCTACCCATTCGGTGACCGTCGCCTCGAACGCAGTCCGGTTGACGCCGATGCCACGCGTATAGGACAAGTACCCACCGAGGTAGCTGGAGCCCATCGTGATGCCGAGGCCCGCAGCACTCAGCGCCCTTCCCGCCGCGTGGTGTCCACGCCGGCGCGCCGTCCACGACATCACCTGAAGGCAGGTCGCGGTCAGGTTCGCGAGCCCGTGGACAACCCCCACCCGCTGATCCGACCCTACGGTGTCCGACCAATCGGAAGCGCCCGCGGCGGCCGTCGGCACGGCAGTCAGGAGACCCAGACCGACCAGATGCCGAGCTGTCTCCTGGGCCTTGTCGCCCGCGGTCCAGTCCAACGTGGACGCCATGACCCAGGCTCCGATGGGCACATCCGTCAGCATCGGATGCACCGGGTGCCCCAGCCACGTTCCCGACAAAGCGTTCTTGACCAACTCCGGCCCGGTGGCCCGCCTCACCAGATCGGCCACAGGCTGACTGATGCGATCGAGCCCCTTCACGTCGCCGATCGCACCGACGACTCGCTTGGCAGTCTCTCGCAGGTTCGCCACGGTGTCCTCCCGGTCGCTCGTCACCTGACTGCCGGTACCCACAAATCCCCCCGACGCATCACCGCAAGCCGAGCGCACCGCAATCGCGGTCTGATTCGCCACCGCACAACTATTGTCATTCTGCAACTACCTGAGTGCCTCAGGGGACTTGCGGGACGGTAGGATTCGGTTGTGGCCAGTGCTTTGTCCGGGTTCGAGAGCGCGAGTGACGGCGCGGCGGTCGAGCAGGCCTCGCTGGCGCTGGTGGAGCTGACCTTGAAGGCGATGACCGCGGCTCCGCAGCTGTCCGTGCTACAGCTGCGTGTGCTGCTGTCGGTCGAACGCCACGGTCCGCTGAGGCTTGGCGAGGTCGCCGGACTCCTCGATCTGTCGGCCCCGTCGGCGAGCCGCCTCGTGGCACGCCTCGTCGACGACGGGCTGATCCTGCGCAACACGCCGCCGGCCGATCGGCGCCAGGTGCAGCTCGTGGTGTCCGCCAAGGGGCGACGGCTGCTCACCCGGCTGCGCGGGAACCGGCAGCGGGACATCGACCGAGTTCTCGATCTGATGTCGCCGGACGACCGCAGCGCACTCGTCCAGGGCCTTGCCGCGTTCGCCGACGCTTCCGGCTGAACCGCACCTTGATGATCAATCTCATCGCAGCCGAGGCCCAGATGGCATAGGCCGGTGTGGCGCGGGTACCGGCTCGGCACTCGGCCGACCTAAGGAGCTGTGATGAGTGCTGATGTCATCGATCTGATCATGCAAGATCACCGTGAGGTGGAACGACTGTTCGACGAGCTCAAGGACAACCCGGAGAAGCGGCCGAATCTGCTGCCGGTGCTCACGACGTTGCTGACAGCTCACAGTCGTGCTGAAGAGGCGGAGGTGTACCCCGTCGCCGCGGCAGAAGCCGGCGAGAAGGAAGACGTCTCACACAGCCAGCAGGAGCACATCGAGGCAGACCAGTTGCTCGCCAAGCTGGCCGGGACCGATCCCACCTCACCGGACTTCGACGGCGTCCTGCAGAACTTGATCGACGCCGTCTCGCACCACGTCGAGGAGGAGGAGACGAAGGTGCTCCCGGGCATGCGCTCCAACTTGTCCGACGAACGCCGTACCGAACTCGGCGAAGCCTTCGCGGCCAGCCGGAAACAGCATCTCGGAGAGCAGCCCGGCGACATGACCCGGGACGAACTCGCGAAGCAGGCGAGCAATGCCGACATCCCTGGAACCTCAGGCCTGTCCAAGGACGAGCTGAAGAAGACCGTCGAGAAGCACGCTGACCTCTGAGACCCCGCCGGACGGTTCGAGCTTGGGCACCGGGTTTGTGCAGGAGTCTCCACGTGAGCTACGGAGGTTGTGATGGCAACGGCTACTGAGGGCGCCCAGCATGCGCACATGCCGTCGGACGTATCGTCGCGGCTGAGCTTCTTCGACCGGTTCGCGACAAAGGCCTCGGAGTTCGCCTCCCGCGCCTGGTTCTTCGCGATGTGCGTGTTGCTGGTACTGGTGTGGGCGCCGTCGTACTTCGTGATCCAGTCGCTCGACACTTGGCAGCTGATCATCAACACGGCCACGACGATCGTGACCTTCCTGCTGGTCGCCCTGCTGCAGAACTCGCAATCTCGTTCCGACGAAGCCCTGCAGGACAAGCTCAACGCGGTCGCGGCGGCGCTGGCCGAGCTGATGGAGGGCAAAGACCCGTCGAGCGACCTTCGGGACGCCGCCACGGAGCTCCGCAAATCCGTCGGACTCGAAGACCGTGAAAGCTCCGACTAGGCCTGGCGGCAGCGCCGCTCCCGCGAGAGGACAGCAACTCTCGCGGGAGCGCATTTGTCGCCTAGTGCGGCAGCGATCGCCGTCCAGTGCGACGTTTCACATGCCTCAGCTCGCCGGCGTGGTACCCCATCCACACGCGGCCGACTGCCAGGCAGGCGAGCACGCCTGCCGAGATCAGCAAGGCATCCTGCATGATCCCTCCCTTCTCCGATCAGGACCTACAGGTACCCAGTACGGAATCAGCGGCGGAACCTTCCGAGCGAGAGCGCACCGAGGCCCAGCAGGAGCGCGATCGCGCCGGTCACCACGTTGCTCCAGATCGTCCGGGTGGTCGCGACATCGCCGCTGACGACCCACGGAGCGATGATCGTCCACACACCGATCAGTGGTGCCACCCACGCCATACCGTGCATTCGCCCGTACGCCGACGCGAAGCCGACCGCCATGAGCGCCAGCGCGACGCCCACGATCAGGTTGTTCCCGGTCAACGTCGTGAAGCTGTTGAACCCGACCACCCACGGCGAGATCGCCAGAAAGAGCCCGGTCAGGAACGTGAGCCCGTCGATCGCCTGAGCGATCCCCGTCTCCGCGGCCGCGTCGTACTTGGCCCGCAAGGCCGCGATGTCCGGATGCATGCTCATGGACTCGGTAGCCATGTGCGTCATCACCTTCTCCATGTCGGTCTGAGAAGGGGCGAGACCAGGTTTGCTCGGAACGGGCGTGGCGAGGATCCGGTCCTTGTCACGTCAACTGCCTCGCCCATGTATCCTGCCGTGATATTATCACCGCACGATGCAGTCTTCCAAGAGCAACGACGAACTCAGCGACCGTGAGTACCGCCGGTTGCTGGCGTTCCGTGTCGGCCTGCGGCAGTTCCTGCGTTGGAGCGAGCAAGAGGCAGCCGCGGTCGGCCTCACCACCACCCAGCATCAACTCCTGCTCGCGATCCGCGGGCACTCCGATCCGCTCGGCCCCAAGGTCGGTGAACTGGCGGACTACCTGTGCACCCGGCACCACAGCGCCGTACAACTCATCGACCGGACGGAGCAGCTCGGCCTCATTCAACGCAGTCGCAACGACGCTCATGACCGCCGCGTCGTTCGCCTGACGCTGACAGAGGCCGGCGAGGCCAAGCTCGACCAGCTCAGCACCACCCACCTCGAGGAACTGCACCGCCTCGCACCCCTCATCGACCAACTCGTCGAACCCGAACCGCGACTGGCCTAGGTCGAGGCGCGCGATCAGCAGGTAGCAAGCGGCGGGCTCCAGGTCGGTGTACCTTCCGGCGCGGGTCAGGACGGCTCGGAGATGTCGCTGACGGTCCGGCCGGCGCGGCCTGGGGCGGCCATGATGACGTCGGCCTGGGCGAGCATGCCGACCAGGTCGTGGCCGTCGATGACGGGCAGGCGCCGTACCTGGTACTTCTCCATGGTCCGCAGCGCCTCCTCGATGGGATCGTCCGCGCCGATCGTCACCGGCTTGCCCTGACCGAAGGTGCCCGCTGTCGCCTTCGTCGGATCGCCACCGTCCGCGACGCATTTCACGACGATGTCACGATCGGTCAGCACGCCCTTCAGCCGGTTGTCCTCGCCGCAGATCGGAAGCGCACCGACGTCCAGGTCACGCATCTTCTGGGCCGCCGCGACCAGGGTCTCCTTCTCCCCCACGCACTCGGCGCCTGGCGTCATCAGATCTCGTGCGGTGGTCATGCCATCACCTTCCTGAACAGGTTCGCCGATCGGTGCCCCACCCTCCCCCGAGGAAACCAATCGGCGCACCATCAGCCCACGTCGGGCTGTCCAGATGTGCGCCGGTTCAAGCCGGACGGGCGAGCCTCAGAGACCTGCTGCACACAGGACGTGCTGGATATCCGGATGCGTCGCCACGACCTCGAGCCCGCAGCGCGCCGACCATGAGCGTCGCTGGGCCACGTCGAGGAGATGCGACAAGCCCGCGTTCTCCGCGACATCGCTCACGCCGGTGAGATCCAGGACCACCCCGACGCCGTACCCGAATGCGCTCAACAGGCTCTCCCGGGCAACTGCTGTCCCGTCCGCGGTCAGACTCCCCCGCACGACGACCCGTACAGCGGTGTCGTCTGTCACCAGCCCAACTTGCCAGATACCCTCCGGTACGCTCATCCGACCGCCTATCGT
This sequence comes from Kribbella sp. NPDC051137, assembly GCF_040682535.1. NCBI lineage: Bacteria > Bacillati > Actinomycetota > Actinomycetes > Propionibacteriales > Kribbellaceae > Kribbella > Kribbella sp. NPDC051137. Next base: position 11,462 of record NZ_JBFBBI010000004.1, on the reverse strand, counting down.
TGTCTACCCGCAATTGTTTTCCTATGACAACTACCATAGCCACAGGTATCAACTCAAGAGGCGACAGACGCGTACGGATGCACGTCCCAGAGGTTTCCGCCGGAGCCCGACGCGCACTCGTGTATGCGCTGCGGACTACGGGTACTGCGTACGCATGACGTCGCCTCTGTTCGCGCCCGGTACGGCGCACCGTGATCCCCGGCAGGTCGACGACCTCGCCGGCGTCGTCGACCTGGTCGAGACCTGCAGCCCCGTGTATCTGCGGTACTCCGAGGGCCCGCTCGCCGACGAGCGAGACGGGCCGAGCCGGGACTACGAGGCCGACGTACAGCTTCCGGGTCTGTCCGTAACCACCGTCGAACCCGAAGCCTGGTGGCCGCGGGCAACCATCGAGTGGGTCGCCCGGCGGCTCCTCAAGTACGCCGAACTCGGCGCGGAACGCGATCGCTACCCGTGGCTGCTGACCGGGCAGATCGCCGGATACGGCCCCGATCACGAACCGCTGATCGTCAACGCCCGCCCGCTCGCCCGAATCGGCTCCAAGGCCCTCCGCCAGGCCGAATCCGTCTACCGCCAGCACTTCCGCGTCGGCCAGGACTCCACCTGAGCTCCGACTGACGCGTACCACCTCGACCTCAACAGAGGTATATCGACTGTCCTGGAGGGCACGAATGAGTACGGATCCGACCAACCGGTACGCCGCACCCGATCAGCAGAAGCCGCAGAGTCAGGAACACCCCGGCCATGGCGGCGCCATGACGCCGGAGCCCGACTACGGCGAAGCGACGTACAAGGGCTCCGGCAAGCTCACCGGCAAACGGGCACTGATCACCGGCGGCGATTCCGGCATCGGGCGAGCCGTCGCGCTCGCGTTCGCACGGGAGGGTGCGGACGTGATGATCTCGCACCTGGCAGCCGAAGAGCAGGACGCGAGCGAAACCTGTCGCCTGGTCCGCGACGCCGGCCGTACCGCGGCATCGCTCGCCGGCGACATCCAGGACGAGCGACACTGCCGACACCTCATCGATCAATGCCTCACGGAACTCGGCGGGATCGACATCCTCGTCAACAACGCGGCGTACCAGATGTCGGTCGACGGCTTGGCCGACATCACCACCGACCAGTTCGATCGCGTGCTGAAGACCAACGTCTATGCGATGTTCTGGCTGTGCAAGGCCGCACTTCCGCACCTGTCCGAAGGCTCCGCGATCATCAACACCACGTCGATCCAGGCCTACGAGCCGTCCCCCGGGCTTCTGGACTACGCGACCAGCAAGGCCGCGATCCTGAACTTCACCAAAGGCCTGGCTCAGGAACTGGCGCCCAAGGGCATCCGCGTGAACGCGGTCGCACCAGGTCCGGTCTGGACCCCGCTCATCCCGGCCACGCTGCCTTCTGACAAGGTCGACCAGTTCGGCGCGGACACGCCCCTCGGCCGCGCCGGCCAGCCTGCGGAACTCGCCCCGGCGTACGTCTTCCTCGCCTCCGACGACTCGACGTACATCACCGGCGAAAGGATCGCCGTCACCGGCGGCCGCCCACTCCCCTGACCCACATCATGGCCTGTCACGCCGACGACGTCGGATCGTCCCGAGGGCAGCCAATACCTCGGGGACGACGAGGACTGCGACGAGGAGCGAGATGGCCGCCGAGCACAGGCACAGCGTGCAAAAGGCCCTGACCAGCAACGCTTGGAGTGCGACGAGTCCGAGCGCAGCGATCCCGAGACCGGCGGCAACCACGCCCGCGGCGGCAACGATCCAAGGTCGCGTCTGCCACCGGTCGACGTTGCCGATCGACTCGAGGATCGCCTCCAGCAGGTAGGCCGCGGCACCCAGAGACGCGTCCGGGAGCGGCAACGCCTGGGACACCGACGAGGTCAGGACCCGACGACTGCCGTCGCCGAAGAACGGATCCCAGACCGAGTTCAGTACGCCGACCTGGAAGAGAGTCAGCGTCGTGGCGATCCCCAGACCGACCAACGACAGCACAATGACCGGGATCCGACGGCGCCACGACGACGGGCCGGACGTCATCGTGTCCGTCCCTTCCTCGCCCGCCGCTGACTGGGGCCGTGCCTGGACTCCAGGTCGAACGCGGTGGTGACCAGACTGAGATGCGTGAGGGCCTGCGGGAAGTTCCCGACCAGGCGCTGCTGCCCGGTGTCGTACTCCTCGGACAGCAGGCCGAGATCGTTGCTCAGCCGCAGCACCCGCTCGAACACATCCCGGCCCTGCTCCTTGCGGCCCGAGAGGATGTAGCTGTCCGCAAGCCACAAGGTGCACGGCAGGAACGACGCTTCGCCCGGCGGCAGCCCATCGACCTGCTCAGCCTTACCGGTCACGCCGTAGCGGCTGACGAATCCGTCGTGGCACAGCTCGTCGGCCACCGCGTCGATCGTTCCCCGGTACCGTTTGTCCGAGCCCGGAAGGAATCCGACCGAGCCCATCAGCAGGACCGACGCGTCGAGGGCACGTGAGCCGTAGTACTGCGTGAACGTGTTCCGATCGCGGTCGTAGCCCTTCTCGCACACTTCGTCATGGATCTCCGCCCGAAGGCGCCTCCAGTCGTCTGCCGGTCCCGGGAGGCCGAACTCCTCGATCCCCCGTACGGCGCGATCGACCGCGGCCCACGCCATGACCTTGGAGTGGACGAAGTGCCGGCGTTGTCCGCGCATCTCCCAGATTCCGTCGTCGGGGTCGCTCCAGTGCTGCTCCAGGAACTCCATCAACGCCTGCTGGACGTCCCACGCGGACTCCTCCGGCGGGATGCCGTGGACACGGGCCTGGTGCAGCGCGTCCATGAGTTCGCCGTACACGTCGAGCTGGAACTGCTCGGAGGCGGCGTTTCCAGCCCGGACCGGGCGCGAGTTCGCGTATCCCGGCAACCAGTCGAGCTCGTACTCGGTGAGACGGCGTTCGCCTTCGACGCCGTACATCAGCTGCATCTGCTCGGGCCGCCCGGCCAGTGCACGGAGCAACCACTCGCGCCAGGCCTTCGCCTCGGACTCGTACCCGGCGTCCAGCAGCGCAAGGAGTGTGAACGTGGCGTCGCGGATCCAGCAGAACCGGTAGTCCCAATTGCGGACGCCGCCGAGTTGCTCGGGCAGCGAGGTCGTCGGGGCAGCGACGACGCCGCCGCTGGGCTCGTACGTCATCGCCTTGAGGGTGATCAGCGACCGTACGACGGCGTCCCGGTAGCGGCCGTCGTACCGGCACTGCGCTGACCACTCGTGCCACCACTTCGCGGTTCGCTGGATCGCTCGCCCTACGTCGACATGCTTCGGCGGCTGGTCCCTCGGCGCGGTCCAGGTCAGCCGGAAGTCGGCATGGTCTCCCTCCGCGAGTTCGAACTCCGCCACCAGGTCGCCGGCGCGCCGGACATGTTCGACGTCGGCGTCCAAGGTCAGCCGGTCGGGCCCGGCGAGCGCCGTACTGCGCCGGCCGGTGTCCCGGATCCATGGCGCGACATTGCCGTAGTCGAGCCGGATCACCACCTCGCTGCGCATGGCAACCCGGCCGGACAGGCACTCGACCCGGCGGAAGACATCGGGATGTTCGCTGCCGATCGGCATGCAGTCGGACACTCGAACCGTCCCGTCGGCCGTGGTGAAGTCGGTCTCCAACACCAGCGAGTCGCCCCGATACCGGCGATCGGTCGCACGATGTCCTCCGGCGGGCGCGAGCAGCCATCGACCGTGAGACTCGTCGCCCAGCAGCGCCGCGAAGCACGCAGCCGAATCGAAGCGCGGCACGCACAGCCAGTCGATGGATCCGTCGTACCCGACCAACGCAGCCGTTCGGGTGTCGCCGATCAAACCGTAGTCCTCCAGTTGTAGCGGCATTACTGGCTCCGCGAGCGGACCGCTGCCAGTCCGGCTGCGAGCGCCGCGCCCGCACCGATCAGCCCGAGCAGACCGTGGTGCTGCGAGGCCCACAGCTGGTAGCTCCGGGTCGTGGAACGCTCGTCGAAGATGCCGTGCGCGCCGTAGTCGTGACCGTCCTCCCGGTCCGCGGGATCCCAGAGGTTGGCCGCCTCGTGTGGATCGAACCGGTCGGTCTGCTGCGACTTGTAGCCGGTTCGCGCCAGATAGCGGTCCAGGATCCCCGGAGCAAACTTGTTCGCGATCAACGTTGCCGCGGTCGGGCCGCCGACCCAGTACTCGCGGCGCTTCGGATGGTCCGCGGCGTACAGAACCGCTTTGGCAGCGACCTCCGGCTGGAAGATCGGCGGCACCGGCTGCGGATGCTTCGGAAGCCGCGAGAGCACCCAGGAGAACTGTGGCGTGTTCACCGCGGGCATCTGCACCATCGTGGCATGCACATTGGACTTGTCGTGGAGCAGTTCGCAACGCAGTGAGTCGTGGAAGCCCTGGACCGCGTGTTTGGCGCCGCAGTACGCCGACTGCAACGGGATCCCCCGATAAGCCAGCGCTGATCCGACCTGCACGATCGTGCCCCGGTCGCGCGGCTTCATCCGGTCCAGCGCCGCGCGGGTGCCGTACACATACCCGAGGTACGTCACCTCGGTCGCGCGCTTGTACTCCTGCGGCTCGATCTTCATGAACGGCGCGAAAACGGTCGTAAAGGCAACGTTGACCCACACATCGATCTCCCCGAGCTCGTCCTCCACCCGCTGGGCCGCCCGCTCGACCTGGTCGTAATCGGCCAGGTCCAACGGTACGGTCAGCGCCGAACCGCCGGCGGCTTCAACCTCCTTCGCCGCCCCCGCCAACCCCTTCTCCCCGCGCGCCAACAACGCGACCCTCGCCCCGCGCCTGCCGAACGCGACCGCCGTGGCCCGCCCGATCCCACCACTCGCCCCGGTAACCACCACCGTCTGCCGCTCGCCCGCCATCAGTCACCCTCCTCCGTCTCGGCTCCACTCATCCCGCCCCTCGGTACCCCACGCCAACCGCCGGACTCGTCCGTCTCCGAACACAACCAGCCTGACTACCGTCGACGCGGGACTGGCGATGCTCGGCAGGAGCCCCACCCGACGATGCCAACGGCTCCAGGCGCCAAAACGCCACCGAGCGGACAACGCAGCCGCGCCGCCGCTCTGACCCTCTACTCGTGGCGATGCCACAGTTCGCTGGCACCTGCTCTGAGCGCGGCTAGCCGGTGCACATGGCCCCCTCCGATGTCGAGCCAGCTGTGTTCAGTCGGTCGCAGCAGAACCCGGGCAGAGCCATGCCGCGCAATGCGGCCCTCCCGCGGCGCAAGGTGGGCCTCGACGTTCATTCCTCTCGAGCGGCTCGGGTCGTATGAGACGGTCGCACGCGAGCAGATCGCGACCGGCAGCAGGCAAGTGACCGACTGCAGCCGCCAACAACCCGGCGCCAGCCGGAAGAGATCGCCGGCGCAAGCCGGAAGGCGGGTGGGCAGCGCACGGAGCAGGGGCGAGAGGGAGCGCAGCAACCGGAGCCCTGCGGAGCACTGGTTTGTCCGACCGGCGCGAGGGCAACCGGGCAGAGGACACGAAGGACGTGGTATCCGATGGACGAGCCGATTGTCGGTACTGAGGGTGAGCCGATCGACGGGGTCCGCGAGAACATGCGTGTTCTCGATCGCAGCGGCGCGGAGTTGGGCAGTGTCAAATTGGTCAAGATGGGTGATCCGGAGGCGGTGACGACTGCCGGTCAGACCGGCGAAGGGACGGCTGGAGGGATCATCGGCGTACTGCGTCGCGCGATCGGTGGCGCCGAGCCGGACATACCGGAACCGCTGGCCGCCCGTTTGCTGCGGAAGGGCTTCCTGAAAGTCGACGGAAAGGGTGCCCTCGAGCGCGAAATGTACGTGTCCGCCGACCAGATCGACAGAGTCGAGGACGGCAACGTACCGCGACCCACGCGTACGAGCTTCGGCGTGCCGGTAGGACTGCGCCATGCCGACGGATCGATCACCTGAACCCGTCCGCCGACCAGCCGATCGTCGCGACCGACGAGGTCATCGTGCTCGCCGAGGACGACACGCTGATCGAACTGACCGAGACTCCCCCGCGCATCGTCGAATCCGCGATCTCACCCCACCGACCCAGCAACCCGCATCCCGAAACCACTCTGCTCCTCGGCTGGAACAAGCGCGCACCGCAGATCATCGAACTGCTCGACGCCTTCGCGTTTCCTGGATCGGTACTGCGGGTCGCATGCTCCGAACTGGTTGACCAGAGGATCGCCACGACCACCAACCTGACCATCGAGACGAAGGCGTGCGATCCGACCAGCCGCGTCGATCTCGAAGGTCTCGATCCGCAGTCCTGCCAGCACGCGATCGTGCTGTCCACCGACGGTCTCAGTGCGCAGGAGTCGGACGCTCGTACCCTGATCACGCTGCTGCACCTGCGTGATCTCGCCGCGTCCCTCGAACACCCGTACTCGATCGTCAGCGAGATCAACGACGACACGAACCGTGAACTCGCCGAGGTCATCCGCGCCGCCGTCTTCGTGGACCTCTTCAACCCCACCGGCGCCGAGATCTACCTCAAGCCCGCCGCCGGATACCTCGTGCCCGGCCTGCCCGCGAACTTCGCCACGATTGCCGAGGCCGCCGCGCGCGACGGCGAGACCGCGCTCGGTTATCGGATCCGCGAGCAGTTCTACCAGCCACCGGCGTACGGCGTGGTTCTCAACCCGCCCAAGGATCAGATGCTGACTCTGACCGACCGCGATCTCGTCCTCGTTCTTGCCGAGCGCTGAGCGGGTTGGCGCGCTCCTGCATCCGCTGGTCGAGCGCGGCGCCCTCGAGACGCCGGGCATCGGGGGACTCTGCCGACCCCAGTTGCCACGGGACGTTGATGACCATCACGCCCGGCTGGAACAGGAGACGCGCCTTCAGACGCAGCACGCTCTGATAGTGGAGTAGCGCCTCCCAGCGGGCGCACCGGTGATCCGGGGGGTCATCGGCGACACACACATGGGAGGTCAGCGCCAGCGAGGTGATACCGGCGAACATCGCGATCGTGATCGTCCCCATGATCGCGAGCATGCCGGCCGCGGCCTTGCTCTTCGGCGGCTTGAAGGTCGATACGCCGTTGCTCACAGCCTCGCCCCGGTCAGCGGTTCGGTGAGGAGGTGTTTGGAGCGCAGTACGACCTTCCTACGCCGCGACATCGAATCCACCTGACATCCGGAGAGCATGAAACAGACCATGAGCAGTTGTTCGAGTTGCAGGAAGCCCACTTCACGTCGGCCAAGATCAGCCGCCCCTTCCAGCCACCGAACACACCAGTGGGCCGCGCAACACCTGGACGTTGCTCATATGCATCGGCGCCTCGCCCATCGCACGCATCCCGAGGCCGGAGCCGGTCACGCTAGCGACGACAGCTGCAGGTTTCACTAGCCGGGCTGGCACGGGTGGAGGTCCGGCGGTGATGACGAGCCGGTGAAGATCCGACTCCCATATCCGCGAAGGTGGCTGTATGCCGCCGGGATCGGGCTCGTCGGTGCTGTGTGCACGGCGGGCTTCTGGAAGACCGACGGATCGAGCTGGGCGGAATGCGGGACGACCGCCGGCATCGCTGGTCTTGTCTTCGGCATCGCTGCTTGGCGATACGAACCTCGATGGCGGCACGAGTAGGAGCAGCATCGACGGGGCCTCCCAGCCGACAAGCTACGGCTTGCGACCCGCGCCGCCGTACCCGGACCTTTACCAACTGACGCCGAGATCCGCGCGGGTGCCCTTCGCATCGCCCGCCATGGTCTGACCAAGCGTCGCGGGCAACTCAACCCCAAGCTCAGCACTGCGCTGGGTTGCCTGATGGCATGCGCATCCGTCGCGGCTGCGACGTCGCACTCGTGGTGGTGCGTGCTGTACGCAATTTCTGCCGGCACGATCTTGTACTCCAGGTGGTATCTACCGAGGCAGTACCGTCGGCGCCTGGATCTCCTGTCCGCGGTCGCCGACAGTTGAGGCCAGTTTCAGAGTTCGTGACGGTCTCAAGTGAGGCGACCACACGGCTGAGGTCGATCCACTAGGGTGCGTGCCCCCGGCCGGAGGTCGAGTTCGTGGCGTGCCTCCAAGCTGGTACGACGTGCAACCGCGCGCCGGTCAGCTTCGACTGGCGCGCAGCCCACCGCACCGCTCGCAGTCAGTGCCTTCCTCCTCTCTTCAGCAGGCCTGCCGGCCCGCAGCACCGTCATCCCATTAATCACACCAGATTCATTCTCTTTAAGAACTTCTTGTAGTGACTTCATCGCACAGAACTAACTAGTTGAACGGGAGAGTCGAATGTATGATGTTCTTACACAGAACTATCTACAATCGGTTTCGGAGGGTGTTCACAGGTGATGATGCTGGCTGAGCGGGCCCGGCCGCGGGTGGTGCGGGAGCACCGGATGGCGGGCTGGCTGGCGGTGGGCACTGTGTGTTTCGGGGCGTTCATGGGACAACTCGACGCGAGCATCGTCACTCTCACGTTCCCCGCGTTGCAGAAGCAGTTCGGGGCCCCGCTGGCCGCAGTGGAGTGGGTCTCGCTGTCGTACCTGCTGGCCCTCGTCGGCCTGGTCGCTGCCGCCGGACGGATCGCCGATGCGGCGGGGCGCAAGCTGATCTATCTCTACGGCTTCGCCGTATTCACCGCGGCATCGGCAGCGTGCGCGCTCGCGCCGGGGCTCGAGTGGCTGATCGGGTTCCGAATCGTCCAGGCGATCGGTGCGGCGATGCTTCAGGCCAACAGCGTCGCCCTCGTGGTCACGAGCGTGCCGAAGGAGAAGATGCGCGCCGCACTCGGCGTGCAGGCAGCAGCACAGGCCCTCGGGCTTGCGCTCGGCCCCGCGCTCGGCGGCGTACTCGTCGAATCCGTCGGCTGGCAATGGGTCTTCTGGGTGAACGTACCGGTCGGCGTGGTCGCGCTGATTGCCGGACGTTATCTGCTCCCACGGACCCGCCAACGCACCGAACTCGGTCGTTTCGACTGGCCCGGCCTGGTCCTCCTCGGCGCCTCGACGACAGCACTCCTGCTCGGCGTGTCCGCCTTCTCCGGGCTGCAGTTGCCGCTCTGGACAGCGGTCACGTTGATCGCGGTCTCAGCGGTGGGCATCACAGGCTTCGTACTGCGGGAACGGCGCGCGCCGAACCCCCTGGTCGACCTGTCCGTACTGCGCCCCGGCGCGGTCTCGATCGGACTTGTCGGAGCGCTGTTCGCCTACCTACTGCTGTTCGGCCCGCTGACGCTCTTCCCCCAGGTCCTGGGCGCGCATGGGAGCGCCGGCCTCACGCTGACCGCACTACCCGCCGGCTTCGCCATCGCAGCGGTCTTCGCCGAGCGCGCTCTCCCGTCCAGTGTGGGCGCTCGTGCTCGCGCGCTCATCGGTGGGGCGGTCTGCGTCGTCGCGTCGGCGGCTCTGATCGTGGCTCCCGGTGTCGCTGTCTGGGTGGCCGCCTGGCTGTTGCTGCTGGGGCTCGGGCTGGGCATCCTCATCCCCGCGAACAACTCGGCCATCATGGGAGCGATCCCGGCCCGGATGTCCGCGACCGGCGGCGGTTTGGTCAACATGGCCCGCGGGCTCGGCACAGCACTCGGCGTCGCGGTCGTTACCCTGTTCCTGCATGTGGCGGACACCATGAATTCACCCAGTGCAGGGCCTCGCCTCGCAGTGATCGCGCTGTTCGCCGCCGCAGTCGTCGCTGCGGTCACCGCGGCAGGAACAGCGCCCCACGAGAGGACCGCATGAACGCACCGGCCCCGCGCTCCAGCGACGCCTACCCACGGGACGAGGCCGCGCTGGCTGAGGTCATCGCGCGGCTCCGGCGGGCGATGCGCCGCGCCGCGCGCGCCGGCGATCCGGACAACACCCTCTCTGTCGCGCAACTCGAGATGCTGTCCTGCCTGGCGGAGAACCCCGGCGCCAGACCCAGCGAACTCGCCCGGATGCTCCGCCTGGCCCCCAACTCGGTCACCACACTCGTCAACGGGCTCCAGAACCGGGCGCTCGTCACCCGCAGCGGCGGCGGCCAGGACCGGCGGACCGTGTCCTTGACCCTGACAGAGGCCGGCGACGACGCGGTACAGCGCTGGCAGACGACGAACGCATCCATCCTGCACAACGCACTCTCCGAGCTCCACCCCGCTTGGCAACACCTGCTGACCACCGCACTGCCCGCCCTCCGTGAACTGATCGATGCCATCGACACACTCGCCGATCCGGCGAGCACTGGATCGGAGAAGGCAAAACCATGAACCACGAACCACGGCGCAATCCTCACGACCCGGCAACTGCTGCCCGCAACGACTGGCTCGGCACGGCGCTCGGCGCGTTCCTCCTCGCGGCTCTGCTGCTGTACATCGCGCGCGGGAAGATCACCAACCTCGACGGTGTCGCCGCCATCACCTGCCTGGCGGCCGCGATCACATCAACGATCCACGGGTTCCGTCGTACCCGGCAGATCCGTCAAGCGCTGACGACCAAGCAGCCTCTGCCCAGCGCGGCCGGCGCCGTCACGCTTGTTGCCTTCCTTGCCACCACCACCGCCTTGCTCGCACTGATCGCGATGGTTGTCCACCGCTGAACCGGCCTTCGCTCGTCGTCAATGACGACTGTGACGACCAGCATCGAGGGCCGGTCCGAGCCGCCTGGCGTCCAAGCGGTTGTCATTCGAGCCGAGAACCAGCCGGTGGTCCGGCTTGGTGGACGATTGGACCTCACTCTTGAGACGGCCTTCAGTCACAAGCCAGACCCAGTAGGCAACATCTACTCGATTACTGACGTCATCATGGCGAAGTCGAAGTCCGACGAGCTCATCCCGTGGCGAGAACACTCGACTGAATCGCCCCGGGTTTCGTGGAGACTCGATTACTTTGATCCGGCCTTGGTGAGGACGGGTGTTTCAGGGTAGTGCCCGGTTGTGATGTCGTCCCAGTGGTTGGTTTCGAACTCGGCTGGTGGGGCGTGTCCGATCTCGCCGTGGAGTCGTCGGTGGTTGAACCAGTCGACGTACTCGGCGACGGCGATCTCGACGTCGGCCACGCTCTTCCAACCGCCGATGGGGCGGGTGACGGGGTTGCGGATCAGTTCGGCCTTGAACAGCGAGTTGAACGCCTCGGCCATCGCATTGTCGTAGCTGTCACCCTTGCTGCCGACGCTCGCGACGGCGTCGGCCTCTGCGAGCCGCTCGGTGTAGCGGACAGCTCGATATTGCACGCCGCGGTCCGAATGATGAACGAGACCGGTGAGGTCCTGGCCGGCTCGCTGCCGTGCCACAAGCCCATATCGAGGGCATCGAGCGCGAGATCGGTGCGCGGCGTAGACCCAGCCGGAGTGCGTGCGGATGTAGGTCAGGTCCGCCACCCACAGCCGGTTCGGAGCCTGGGCGACGAACCGCCGCTGCACGAGGTCGCAAGGCCGCGGGGTCGCCGCGCCCTCCGCGACCGTTGTCTTGCGGGTCTTCTCCCGGCTGATGCCCTGCAGGCCTTCGGCGCGCATCAGCCGCTCGACGGTGCAACGAGCGACGTCGACGTCCTTA
>NZ_JBFBBI010000003.1:1209383-1217823 GCF_040682535.1 Kribbella sp. NPDC051137 | reverse complement strand
TCGTGTACCCCCGAAGGGGCCTTACCGCTCGACTTGCATGTGTTAAGCACGCCGCCAGCGTTCGTCCTGAGCCAGGATCAAACTCTCCGTTGAAAAATATAGACAAACCGGACCAAAGCCCAGAGAGTCAACAACTTCAGTTGATCCTTTGAATCAGAAACAAAACCATTACTGGCTTGTCATCCGTTATATTTCAAAGGAATCCGCCACAGACATTGAATGCCTGTAGACGGGGTTAATGCATCTTTCGGCATTGACTTTCGGCACGCTGTTGAGTTCTCAAGAATCGGGCGCACACCGCGCTTCTCACTTTCGTTCGAAGCTCCGGGGCAACTCGACTTACTTTACTGTTTCGCTTCCGGCCGGTCAAATCGGCCTTTTTCGATCCAGTCTCTCTGCGTGACTCAGTGTCCGAAAACCGCCGAGGCGTGTTTCGGCTACCGAGACCTTCAGGGAGTTTGTTGGCGGGCCGGCCGCTTTCGCGTCCTGCGCTTCCGTCCAACAAGAAGAACATTACTGACCTTCATGGTGCGGATGCAAATCGGGGTCCTGGACCGCTGTCCGAGGCTCCCGGCACCCGTCCTCGCCGCCGGTGACCCGGCGTCGAGGGAAGCAGTGCTCGTCCCTCTGGTCACATCACTCACTCGGGCAACGCCAGGCGTCTCCGCGAGCGACACTTCCATGATGCCTCACCACACAAGTGGTTTTCGTGGCGGGTGAGACGACGAGGTGGGAACCAGCCTGGCCGGCTCCCACCTCGTCACGTACAGCACCGTCCAGCAGACGCCTCTCGGCGAGTGGCCGCTCGAAGCGGCTTAGGTTGAGGCCCGGGGTCATGAACCGGACGGCACCAGTTGTAACCGGCCTCCCCCGGGACCTATTCCCGGACGCACTCGAACTCAGCACCGCCCTGCAGGAAGACCAGGCGTCCGCCGCGTACCTCGACCTGCGCATCGACACCGGCCGCAGCGAACCGGTCCGCCGACAGGGCACCGAACTCCAGCGGCACTTGGCCCTCGAACTGGATCCCAAGCCCTCTGTCCCACGCTCTCACCACCAGACGCACCCCGTTGGTCAGCCGATAGGTGCCCACCAGTTCGTCCAGCGACTCGGCCGTCGGCAGATCAGGCTGCTCCACCGCCTGCGGGTACGCCGGCCACCCGTTGGAAGAGGCGATGGCGGCGAAGGCACGCAGTACGACCCACATGCCCGAGTCACCGTTGGTCATCACCGCCGCGCCCTGCCGGGTGTCGCGGTACGCCATCAGGTGGCAGCAGAAGCCCTTGTTGCCGCCGCTGTGGCCGTAGCGCGCCCCCGATTCGTCGAGGAAGACGCCGAGGCCGAGGTGGTTCAGCCCGCCGATCCGCTCGGTGGCGGCGATCTGTGGAGTCAGCATCTGCCTGGCGAGCTCGGGCGAGAGCAGTGCGCCTTCCGCACCGGCGTACGCGCGTTCTACCCCGATTGCGAACTTGGCGAGATCCGTTGGCGTTGTCCACAACCCTGCGGCTGCCAACTGTGGGTACACGTCCCAGTTGCCGTTCAGCGGTTGGCCTAGCTCGTTGTGTCCGCTGGCTGCGTTCCCCTGCAGGTTCGGTGGAAGCGGTTGTGCGTAGTCGCTCTCGGACATGCCGAGTGGCTGCAGCACCAGCTCCTGCATGAGGTCACGGAAGCGCATGCTCGTGACGTCTTCGAGTAGCTGCTGAATCACCGTCGTACCGCCACCGGAGTACCGGAACTGGGTGCCTGGGACGAGATCGACGCGTACGCCGATGTTTGTGGCCGGCCGAGTGCCGTCCAGTATCTGCACCGTTGTCGGCAAGGTCGCGTCACGCGGGTACCCGGGAAAGCCGGACACCGTCAGGCCGGCGCTATGGCTGGCGAGCTGGCGCAGGGTGACTGTGGGCTGCCATCTGCCGGTCGGGGGCACCTGCCAGGACTTCAGCTTGCGGTTCACGTCCTCGTCGAGCTCGAGCAGACCGCGGTCGACCAGCCTGAGCATCGCCAGCACGGTCAACGGCTTGCTGATCGACGCCGCCTGGAACAGCGTCGACGGCGTTACGGCGCGCGTGTCACCCGCCGTGACAACTCCTGCCGTGCCGGTCTCGGTGACGACGCCGTCCTCGAACACGGCCCAGCTGGCACCGGGTACGTCGAACTCGTCGAGATCGGCCTCGATACGGTCGCGCAGCATGTCCGGTCCTCCCCCGGCTCCTCGGGCAGGAGCCTCTACGGGGACAGTACGGCGAGACAGGTTCGACCGGTGCTCCTATCGCGACGGCTGTGGCGCCGCGCAGCCGATCTTCGGGTTCGCCCCGAGGTAGTTGAGCGGACCTGCGACGATCGTCACCAACGTCGTACCGACCTTGGCGCAGTTCTCACTGGAGCCGGAGAGGTAGTGCCGCTGTGCTGCGGCTGCCAGTCCGATCAACAGCCAGACGACGATGATGACCGCGACGGCGCGCGATCCGGTGTGAGTGCGCATGTAGACCTCCGAGTGCGACACCCCGTGTGAACTTCTCACCGGTGCCCGCCGCGCGATGCGCAGAAACTCAGAGCTCGCGAAACTCGTAGTACGGCTTGATGTGCTTGTTCACGTAGGAGCCGATACTCGGGGCGGCCAGGAGGCCGGCGTACGTCGGCTGCGGGACGCCGAAGTACTGGTAGACGTAGCCGTTCACGTACTCGATTTCCAGCGTGCCGTCGGACCAGCCGACCGACCGCACGCTCGACGAGTTCACCGGGCGTCGCCTCATCCGCCGGCTCCTTCCACGTTCGCGTCGGCCCAGTGTGCCAGGCCGGCTCGCTACCGTCTGCCGCCGAACTCCCAAGGATGTACCTCGGCATCCGCTGCCTGGACCAGCGCCCGCGCGGCGTCCGCGGACGGAGCCTCCAGCAGCGCGGCCCGCCCGACGTGCACGTCGCCGTCGAACAGGTCGCCATACACGATCAGGTGGTCGGACGTGACTGGCAGCGCGGCGTCCTTCGTGAGCACGAGGTAGCGGTTGTACCCCTCGACGGCGTTCGCGAACTCCCACATCGTGCGGGCAGTGCGGTTCTCGAAGCGGTACACCTCGACGGTCTCGAAAGCCCCGCCGAGGTAGTACGGCTCGTCGTACACGAAGGTGTGCAGCGCTTCGTCGGACGGGAGGTCGACGATGTGCAGGCTGCCCGTCGAGTGCTCCCGGTCCTCGGTGAGGGTGGGGCCACGGGCGATCAGCTCGGCGGCGTACCCGTCCATGAAGGTCCAGTGGTCCTCGGTCAGTGCGGCCTTGACGTCGGTGCCGGCCCGGTCGCGGCCGTAGACGAAGTACTGCGTCACGACAGGTGCAGCCGCAGGATCGTGTCGTAGTCGACGACCTCGACGCCGGAGGCCGGTGTGACGGTCTCGTGCGACGCGACGATCAGCAGCTGCCGCGGGTCGGTGACCTCGACGTCGTACTTCGACTTCACCTGGGCCCGGTTGTCCGCGGCCTTGAAGTACTCCGCGTACTTCGCCAGCTCGGCGGCGCTGTCCTGCACCGGCCTCCGGAACACCCGACGCCGCTTCTTACCGTTGGCAGTGTCAACGACCGGCAGCTCGAGCCGCCCGACGACGTGGCTGCCGTCCGCGCGCTCCAGGATGAAGTCTGGGTGCAGGTCGCCGAGCGCGGGCTCGCGGACCAGCTTCGTCGCCCCGAACACCGACAGCAGGATCTCCTCGTGCTTGTCGAGGAACTCGTCGACGGTGCTGTCCTGCAGACCGTGCGCGAGGTACGTGCTCTCGAACGCGTCGGCCTTCAGTACGGCGGGGTCGACCGGGAGGCTTAGGGTGCCGATCGGGTCGAGGTGCGGGCGGGCGTTCGAATACGTCTGCAGGAAGTCCAGGTACTTGCCGGCCGGCTCCGAACGGTGGATCGCGATCGCGAAGTTCACCCAGTGCACCCGCAGCGAGTCGCCCGCGGTGTGCACGAGCAGCGTCCGGTCGAACGTCGAGTAGTTGCCCGGCTCGAACCGCAGCAGCTCGTCCCCGGGGCCGGCGTACACCTCGCCGAGCACGTTCGCTGCCGTCGGAAACCGTTCCGAAATCGCTTGCCGTCCGGCCGTCGTCGCGATTGTCGCGTCCTTGAAGAGGTTCTCCCCCGGCAGCGACATGACCACGTCGGCGTCGCCCGGGCCGGGGCGCAGCCCGAAGTACTCCTCGACGCTCGCCAGCTTCTGCCGCCGGACCTCGAGCGTGCGGTACTCCCGGCTCAGCCCGACCAGCTCGAGGATGTTCCAGTCCGGCGTCTCGGTCAGCACCATCATCCGCGGGAACAGCATCGGCCCCGGCAGCTCCGTCCGGTGGCTGACCGGCAGATGCCCGGCGACCCCCTTCAGGTGCTCCCCCCAGAACTGGCCGTTCACCTTCACGAACTCGGTGGGTTTCATCCTCGCCCTTTCTCGACGCTCCGACACAGCACGCAACCCCCGCCGCTCCCGGCCTATTCCCCGCGAGCCCGGCGACGATCACACCGTACGATGTCCCGCCCCATGCCGCCCCATGCCGCCCCATGCCGCCGCTGCCGGCGGCCGCGCTCGACCCCGCGAGCGTGGACGTGAGGGCTATCGCAGGGCGACCAGGGAGTCCCGGGTGCTGACGAGGACCAGGTTGCCCGCGGCGGCGACGCCCCAGCCGCAGCCGACGCCGTCGAGCGGGACGTAAGTGGGGGCGGTGCCCTCGGTGAGTTTCATGATGCGGCACTTGGTCTCGCCCTCGGGGCTCATCATGAACACGCGACTGTCCGTCGTAACCGCGATCCGGCTGCCGACCGGCACCGCGACCAGCGCGGTCGACGTCGCCTGGCCGTTGCCCGGGTCAACGAATCGGACAACGGTTTCGGAATCGCGTTTCGCGAGGTTCGGGCACGAGGTGACGACGAGGCGTTTGCCGGACCACATGAGCTGCGGCGGGCAGGCCCATTCCTTCGGCAGGTCCACCGTCCATTTGCCGGCGCCGGTGTGCGCGTCGATCGCGACCAGCCGCCGGACTTTCCCCTCGGACTCGGTCCGGATACCGACGAGCAGGTCGCCGGCCGCGGTCAGGTCGCTCAGGTCCCCATCGGTGCGCCAGCGTTGCTTGCCGCTCTCGAGGTCGAGCCCGATCAGGTGCGCAGGCTCCTGCCGGCAGCTCGTACCGACGTCGAGGATCGCGATGTCCGCCACCGCGGTCGCGACCGTGCTCGTGCAGCGACCGGGCTCGTACGTCCATCGGTGCGAACCGTCCAGGTCGGTGCCGTACACCTTGTCCGAGCCGACGGTGTACTGCTTCGACGTGACCAGCGGATCGTTGTCCTCGATCTCGTCGTCGCGGGATCCGTCCGGCCAGGCCGCCGTACGTTTGCCCGTGTCCGTGTCGAGTACGGCGTACCCGACCTGGTCGAACATCGCGAGCAGCCGCTGACCGCCGTCGACCGGATACAGCTTGGCCTCGCGGTCGGTGTCGGCGCGGGTGTACCGCCACCGGGTCTTGCCGGTCTTGGGGTCGATCATCTCGACCGTGCCGCGGCCGTTCGCGACGGCGATCCCGTGCGCGGTGCCGACGAGGGACCGCACCGTGTACGCACCGCCCGGCGCCGACCAGAGCGTGCGGCCGTCCACGACGGAAGCGACGTCGACGTCGGCCGGCACGTGCCGGTTGTCGAGGTACTCGTCGGCGCTGTACAGGTACGCGCGCTGGATCGGGTCGAGTACGAAGAGGGTGACGAGCACCACGACGACCACCGCACCAAGTCCGGCCAGTAGTTGGCCGCGGTTGGTCGACGTACCGCGCGGGAATCGGCCGGCGACAAAGGCTGCAACGCCGGCCAGGACGAGCAGGAAACAGGTGATCATCAACAACGGAACACGTTGTCCGGCACCCGAACCGCCGTTGGAGGGCGGGATGTTGAGCAGGATCACCACCACGCCGATCACCCCGATGGCGACCGGCACCGCGGGGATCAGCCGGGCGACACGGTCGCTGCGACGTGCCGCCCACCACAACCCTGCGACCGACGCGGCGGCGAGTACGGTCACCAGGATCGGCTGCCAGTGCGGATCGTCGCGGAACGCCGGATATCTCCACGGCTGGCCGATCGACGCGAACGCCGCCACGAAACCGACGAAGGCCGTCAGTACCGCGAGTGCTGTCAGGCCCGCGTGTTGCCAGCCTCGCCAGGCGTGCGGGGTGAGGCCGTCGAGCAGGTCGAACTCGGCGGTGAGGTTGGCGCGGGCGGCCTGTTCGTAGCGGTCGTGGGCCAGGTCGGTGCGATAGAGCCGTTCCGACGCCAGCAGGGCCTGGATCTGCTCCCGGCGTACCCCGACGTCGAAGCGGCTGTCGCGGCGTACCTCGGATGTGTGTTTCGCGTACTGCGGGTCCGCGAGTACGGCGTCCACCGCGTCCAGCAGCACGTCCGCGTTCGCGCCGTCGCCGGCATCACCACCCGTCAGGCGGACCAGTCGCGCGACCTCCGAAGCCCGGACCTCGGTGACGCCGTACGTCGGCAGCAGCTCCTCCGCCAGCTGCGCCGACGCCTCGGCATCCTCCCGCGCGGTGTTCTCCTCGGAGTGCACCGCCCGGTGGAACCAGGCCGCCAGCCGGACCGCTACCGGGTCGGTGGCCAGCTGTTCCAACGAGTCCAGCGCGGCGAGGACGTGGCGCAGGTAGTCGTCGCGGTACGCGCGCCGCTTCCCGGCGTACCGGCGTACCAGCTTGTCGGCGAGCGGTCCCGCGTCGGGAATCACGTCGCCCCACAGCTCCCGTAGTCCAGGCATGCGCTGATGGTTGCAGACGCTCGCCCCGAGCCCGCGTTTCCGCAGGTCCCAGGGGCGAGGCGTGCTGCTAGCGGCCGACCGCGACGGTGGCCGACGCGGTCGGCTCGGGTCACGGCGCCGGATCGCGGTCAGCGTCCGCGTCAACGGGTAGACGTTTTACCGCGGCGGCGACGACGCGGCGTACTCGACCGATCGGCGCTCAATCGTCGTCGCGTTGCGGGCGGAAGCGGTCGGCGAGCCGACCCGGGTCGGTCTCCCACCAGGGGCGCATCAATTCGGGCTCGCGCTCCCCCGCCGCGGCCCGCTCGGCAACCACCCGATCGAGCCGACGGTCCACCGCCGCTGCCTCGGCCCGGTCCGCGCGGATCCACGCCACCAGCTGCCCCGCCAGGAACGGCAACCCCACCATCTCCGCCAGGGTGAGCATCAGCCCGCCCCCGAACCGCTGATCCTGATGCGGCGCCGGCCCCCACCCGTGCCGCACGGACAGGTAGTACGTCGCGGCCAACGTCCCGGGACTCGTCATGATCAGGATCCCCGGCAGCGCATCCAGCAGCCCGTCCAGGAACCCGATCGCCACCCGCACCGGCGGCGTACACCACGCGGGCAACGACTCCCCACCGAGCATCGGCCAGAAGAACAGGCACCCGGCGACCACGAGCTGCAGCCGCAGCAGCTGGTGGAGTACGCCGTTCTCCAGTACGGCCTCGTAGTACGGCGTGAAGTAGACCAACGGCAGCAGCGTCGCCCCGAGCAACGTGCTGACGGCGGGGAACGTCAACACCCGCACCATCCGCCCCGCACCCACCGAGGGAAAGTTCAACGCAATCAACTGCACGGGCCCGCCGAACGCGAGCAACACGGGCGTCAACGCCAGCAGGAGGACGTTCTGTACGGCGTACGGCCAGAACAGCACCCGGTCGTACGTCCCCAGGAAGGACATGGTCAGCACGACCACACTCCCCAGCCCCGCCCCGAAGAACACCAGCGTCCGCCACACCGGCCAACCCCCACCGGACCGCCGCACCCGCCGAACCCCCGCGAGGTACACGGCGCCGACTACCAGCACTCCGACCAGCACCGGCACATCCAACGTCCAAGCCCGCAGCGCATCCCCCACCGTCAGCGGAGCCACCAAGCCTTCACCACGCACCCCCTCAAGCTAGCCACCCCCACCTCCCCCCGAACTGCCACCCCACCAATCTCAGCCACCCCTCAGCCAACCCCCTCAAACCCACCCACTCGACACCCCACCAGGCACCCAACTCCAATACCCGAGCCACCCGAGCACCCCCACCCGACCCAGCCGAGCGAAGCGAAGGCGCACCACGAAGCACCTCCCGCGCCGACGGCGACCAAACCACCCAACCCAACCCAGGAGCCGAGCGAAGCGAAGCCGCCTCGCACCCCCGCGCCCGGCCGTGACCCCAGCCGAGCGAAGCGAAGGCGTTCCACGGAGCGCCTTCGCGCGGACGGCGACCAAACCGCGCAACCCAACCCAGGGCCCCGACCACAACCAGACCGCAAGCCGCCGGCACCCCCGACCACAGCAGGCGACCTACCCCCCCAACCCGACCCCGGCGCCGAGCGGAGCGGAGGCGCGGGGGGGTGCGGGTGGGGGGGCCCCCCCGCGCGGCGGGGCCCCGGAAACCGCCCGAAAAGACCAAGG